>CALUZC010000024.1 GCA_944325215.1 uncultured Mucispirillum sp.
AAGATTCGTATCTCAACTCATTAGCTTTATAAACTATTGATAACTAATAATATTTTTAAATACCGAAGAGGGGACTTCTTTTTTAAAATTTTAGTCCTAAAAATTCTAAAAAAGCCAGCCAAATTTGGTCGCAGGCGTCCTGCCTGCTTCTTCCTCCCTATTCGGTCGGCAAAATTTAGCTTCAAGTCCCCACATTCTAGATAATTAAAAATAAAGCCAGTGATATAAAAATCACTGGCTTATATTTTATACCGAAGAGGGGACTTGAACCCCTACGATTAGAAACCGGTGGATTTTGAGTCCACTGCGTCTACCATTCCGCCACTTCGGCTCATATTTTTAAGATTACTGATTAAACATAATTTATATTAGTTTGTCAATACTTAATCAATGATATCTATTGCTTTTTTTGCAAGCTCATCTGCCATATCATTGTATAAATCACCTGAATGACTTTTTACTTTTATAAACTTGATTTCTATTTGTTCTTTTAAACTTTCTATATAGTTTTTATAATTGATTGTGCCTTCCTGCTTTGTTTTCCATTCACCTTTTGCCCATGCAGAAATTCCTGTATAATCATGATGTATTGTAATCTCTTTATACCCATTATCCAATGCCCATTTAGCTGCCATTCCTGTTGCAAAAAGTTCACCTGCTACATTACGCATATCAATATATTTCTTACTTTTACCACTAATAGTGTGCTTTATCTCCCCATTATATAATATTACTGCACCATAGCCAGTTTCCTGTAATGAGTTTGAAAAACTGCCATCAACATAGGCATGTAAACCTGATAAATCATCTGATGAGTTTTCTTCTTCTTTTGTATTTAAAAAGTCTTTAGCTGCTTTTAAATCTGTAAATTTTTTATATACTGCACCACTAAAATTTATAATCTGTTTCTGGCATTCTTCCCAGCTTTCAAATATCCCAGTTTCTCTGCCCACTTTTACAGTATAATACTTTTTTTCGCTCATACAAACCCTAGAATAAATATTTTAATAAATCTAAAGGAATTTCACCTGTAAAAAAGGCATAAAAAGCACCTACAATAATAAGAACTAATATAAAAAATAAAGTTTTACCACCAGATGAGCTCATAATTGGTTCTTGAATGATTTTTTGAGTAAGCTCTCTGCCAGAATTTGAAATATTATTTTTTTTAGTTTTAAGTTCAAACTTTGAAGTATCTTCTTTTTGAGTTTTTATTTTGCCGTTATCTTTTTTTGAAGCAAAAAGATTTACTATAATTAATATCACTAACCCAATAATTATTTCTATGAAAGACATTGTTTCTCCAATAATATTATCTATAATAATATTTAACTTAACTATTTAATTAATATAAAATTTCCTTTTATGCAAGTATATATTATTTTTAAAGCTATTTATAGAATTATTTTGTTTTGATTTAATTTTTATAATGTTTGATAAATTAGTATATATGAAAATGTAATAGTTATGATAAATTAGTATAAATTGATATAAAAAAACGCCTTTCTGCCTAAAGCAGAAAGGCTTATATATTATAATACAATATTTTCTTGATATTCGCCAAAAACTTCTTTTAATGCATTAATAGTCTCACCAAGTGTTGCATAAGTTTTAACAGCATTTAATATTTTTGGCATTAAGTTATCGCTTGTTTTTGCAGCTGCTGTAAGTTCTTCTAATGCTTTTTTAACTGCCATATTATCGCGAGTTTCTCTTAATTGTTTTAATTTAGCTTTTTGGCTAACTTCCACTGAAGAATCAATTTTTAAAAGCCCAGTTGGTGCTGGTTCTTCTATATGGTATTTATTTACACCAACAATAATTAAGTCTTCTGTTTCAATAGCTTTTTGGTATTCATATGCACTATTTTGGATTTCTCTTTGTGGGTAACCTTGTTCAATAGCGCGCATCATACCACCTAAATCATCTATTTTTTGGATATATTCAAAAGCACGTTTTTCAATATCATCAGTCATAGCTTCAACCATGTAAGCACCAGCAAGTGGGTCAATAGTATCTGCTGCACCTGATTCGTTTGCAACTATTTGCTGAGTTCTTAATGCAATACGAACAGAATTTTCTGTAGGTAATGCTAATGCTTCATCATATGAGTTAGTATGTAATGACTGTGTGCCACCCATACAAGCTGCTAATGTTTGAAGTGCAACACGAACAATGTTGTTTTGTGGCTGTTGTGCTGTTAATGTAGAGCCTGCAGTTTGTGTGTGGAAACGTAGCATTGTAGATTTTGGTTTTTTAGCTTTAAAACGTTCTGTCATAATTTTTGCCCACATTCTTCTTGCTGCTCTAAATTTTGCAACTTCTTCAATAAAGTTGTTATGGCAGTTAAAGAAGAATGAAAGCCTGCCTGCAAAATCATCAACATCTAAGCCCGCTTTAATAGCTGCTTCAACATAAGCAATACCATCTGCTAATGTAAATGCAACTTCCTGCACTGCATCACTACCTGCTTCACGAATATGGTAACCACTAATACTAATTGTATTCCATAAAGGCACATTATCTTTACAGAATGAGAAAATATCAGTAATTAATCTCATAGACTGAGTAGGTGGGAAACGGTAAGTTCCTCTTGCCATGTATTCTTTTAATATATCATTTTGTATTGTTCCTGCTAATTTTTCAGATGAAACACCTTGTTTTTCACCAACTGCTATATAGCATGATAAAAGATAAGATGCTGTAGCATTAATTGTCATAGATGTAGAAACTTTATCAAGTGGGATAGAGTTAAAAAGTATTTCCATATCAGCCAGAGAGTCAATAGCAACGCCCACCTTACCAACTTCACCAGAAGCCATAGCATCATCTGAATCATAACCTATTTGAGTAGGCAGGTCAAAAGCAACAGAAAGACCTGTTGTGCCCTGGTCTAACAAATATCTGTAACGTTTATTTGATTCTTCTGCTGTAGCAAATCCTGCGTATTGCCTCATTGTCCAAAAACGGCCACGATACATTGTAGGCTGCACACCCCTTGTAAGAGGGTAAATACCTGGATAACCAAGTTTTTTCTCGTAATCAAAATCAGGAATATCGTTTGGAGTGTAGAAAGGTTTTACTTCATAACCTGAAGTAGTTTTAAAAGTTTTCTTACGCTCAGGAAATTTACTGATTGTTTTTTCATACTGTTCTTTCCATTTTTCGTACATAGCTGACCTCGCTAAAAAAATATAATGTTTTGAAACAATATTTAATATTAACATATTTTTTTAAAAACTGATAGTATAAAAAAAGATAATTTCTATATTTTTTAAAAAATAAAAAAAGGGCAGTAGATATATTTCAACTGCCCCTTGTGATTTGTATTATTCCTTGTTATTATATATCATTAAATTTATCAGGATTATCAAGAGCATAGCGGAATTTTTCCATATCAACTCTTTTATCCCATATACTGATTACAACACATGCAATTGCATTACCGCATAAGTTACCAACACTTCTCATTTCACTTAAAAATTTATCAATACCTAAAACTGCCGCCACAGTAACAGCTGGTATTAAATGGCTTCCATCAGGTAAAGTTAATGCTGAGAGTGTTCCTGCAAGTACAATAAAGCCACTGCCTGTTACTCCCACTGCACCTTTTGATGATACCATTAAAATAATTAAAAGTGTAATAACTTGTTCTATTGTAATTGGTATATTAAAGGCTTGTGCTAAAAAGATAACTACAAGACTTAAATATATATTTGTTGCATCAAGATTAAAACTATACCCTGTTGGCATAATAAGCCCAACTGCTGCCTTATCTATACCTGCCTTTTCAAGCTTTCGCATAAGAGGGGCAAGTGCTGTTTCACTACTTGAAGTAGCAAATACTATTAAAATTTCTTTGTAAATAAACCGCATAAGTTTAAATATATTAACTTTTGCAACAGCTGCAATAGCGCCAAGCACCACAAATATAAATACAAGCACAGTAACTGCCATAGCAATCAACAGCATAATCATACCTGTAATAGAGCTAAATCCAAATTTAGCAATAAGATAAGCCATAGCACCAAAAGTAGCAAGTGGGCTGTACCATATTAATACAGATAATATTTTAAAGAAAGTTTCCTGCATTGTTTCAAAATGATTAAGTACATATTCTTTAAATTTTGGTCTGCTAAAAGAAAGGACAAGAGCAATAATGATTGCTAAAACAAGAACTTGTAATGTTTTTCCTTCAACAAAAGGCGTAATAGGGTCATGAGGTATTGCACCTTTTAATATATGAATAAGCTCATCACCTGCTGTCATAGGCTGAGATGCACCTTTTTCAATATAGCCTGCTACACTTTTTTCATCAAGGCTTGATACATCTAAATTCATACCAACACCCGGCTGTAAAAGATAGCCAAATAATACGCCTAATATTAATGCGATAGTACTTATAACTTCAAAGTATATAAGTGTTTTTACCCCAAGAGTGCCAAGTGTTTTAATATCTTCAAGTCTAACTATCCCCACAATAACTGTTAAGAAAATTATTGGCCCCATTAATAATTTTAAGCCTTTAATAAAAGGGTCAATAGTATATTCTTTTGCAACAACAGAAAAATCATAAAAGAATTTAAGAACAGCATTTGATTCTTCTGCATTAGGCTTGTGAAAACTGCCTATTGTACCAACAATAATACCAAGACATAAACCAACAAGTACCCAGAATACAAGACTTTTATAAAACTTCTTTTTTTTAGCCTCTTTATCGTCAAAATTTTGTTCCAGCATAAACACCTCCAAAAGTATATTATTCTATACTATTATACTGACCTAATCAACATATAACATTAATTTAAAAAAGGCAATTAAAAAATAATAAATTGTAAAAATAAAATAGAGTTATATAATAATAAGTGTTGAATACTATATTCTGGTGGTATTTCATTCTTTTGTTTAAAAATGCTATAACTACTTTATAATATATGTAAAAATATAAATAATAGCAATAACTGTGCAACTACAGAAATAAATTCTTTGTTGCTCTGGTAAGCGACGGTGCGGTCCAGCTACGGACTTTTGATTCCTTCCTATTCGTCGGAAAGTCCTTGCGTCGCAAAAAAAACGCTCCACTGCATCTATATCTACTTTTCGCTTCGCATCAAGGTGACATAAGGTGTTGTGAAAAAAATGGGGTACCACCAGATACTATATTTTCTTGATTTTTATATGTGAAAAATATATACTATAAGTAAAGTTTAATGGGGAAGTGTATGAAAAAAATTCATCTTTTAATAATAGATGCTCAGAATGATTTTTGTGATAAATCTGGTGCATTATATGTTTCTGGTGCAGATGATGATATGAAGCGGCTTGCTGATTTTATAAATAAATACAGGTCAAAAATAAGCGGAATAACAGTTACATTTGATTTACATAAAAGTTTTCACATTGCTTCCCCTGTTTTCTGGGTTGATGAAAATAATAATAATCCTGCCCCCTTTACAATAATCAAAAAAGATGATGTAATGGGTGGTAAATATAGAGCATCTGTAAAAGAGTACCAAGCAATAGCAGAAGAATATGTTACAAACCTTGAAAAAAATGGCAGGTATGAACTTTGTATTTGGCCACCTCATTGTATTGCAGGCTCTTTTGGGGCAGATATTTATAAACCCTTATATGATGCAATAGAAGAATATAACAAAGTAAATTACAATAAAGTAGAATATATTTTTAAAGATATGAACTCTTTTACAGAGCAGTATTCTATTTTAAGGGCAGATGTAGAGATAGGTGAAAATAACAGTGCAAAGACTATTGCATATTTATCGCAGCTTGTTGACAATAATGATGTTATATTTATATCTGGTGAAGCATTAAGCCACTGTGTTGCAAATTCCATTTTAGATATAGCCACTTATGTTTCAAAAGATTTAAGTAAATTTGTATTGTTAATGGATACAGTTTCCTGTGTGTCTGGTTTTGAATATTTAGGGGATAATTTTTTAGATAAAGCTAAAGGGTTAGGTATGAAAGTAAGCACTATATTAGATACTGGAGTATTTTTAAATGAATAATTTTGAAAGTAAATTATTAAATACACCTTTAAAAGATATTTTTTTAAAGAAAAAAGTTTTTGATGAACTTTTGCCTTTTGATGAATACCATCTTGTTATGGCCCAGTCTGATTATCTGCTTAATATACACAATAAAAGTGCTGTTAAAACATATTTTTATAGAGCAGCACCATTTGGCAGTTCTTATATTTTAACGGCAGGGCTTTCTGCCTTCCTTGCAAAAGTTGATAATTTTTCCTATAAGCAAATTATTTCATATTTGGAAAATAAGGGATATAAAAAAGAATATATAGATTATTTAAAAATGCGGGATAAAATTAGTGTAAAAATATATTCTTTGCCAGAAAATAGTGTTGCATTTCCAAATGAACCAATCATTATTTTAGAAACTACGCTCCATGATGCAAGAATATTAGAAGGCATACTACTTTCTGAAATGAATTTTGCAAGTCTTGTGGCAACAAAATGGCATAGAATACAAAAGGCTGCTATGAATTGTTCTGTTATGGAGTTTGGCAGAAGAAGGGCTCAAAACAGCCTTAAAGCTTCACTTTATTCTTATATGGCAGGCGTATCAGGAACGAGCAATTGTGAAGCTAATCATTTTTTTGGTATTCCATCATCTGGAACTATGGGGCATGAGTTTATTCAATCCTTTGCAACAGAGTATGATTCATTTGATAAATGGCTTGAAATTAACCCTGAAAAACCATTACTTTTGGCTGATACTATCGATACTTTAGAAAGTGGGGTGGAGAACGCCATTAAAGTATTTAAAAAACATAAGGATAAATTAATTAATTTGGGCAGCTGGAATAAAATTGGTATAAGAATAGACAGCGGTGATTTAGCATATATTGCACTACAAAGTTATGATAGAATCTCTAAAGCACTGGATACAAAAGATGTGACAATAGTGCTAAGTAATGATTTAGATGAATTTAGTATTCAGGATATTTTCACACAGCTTACTCAGGCTGGTAAAGAATATATTATAAAGCATATATCATTTGGTGTAGGCACAAAAGGTGCTACAGCTTGGGGTAATCCTGCATTAGGTGGAGTATGTAAAATTACTGAAATTAATAATACATATATTTTAAAAATATCAAATCATAATGAAAAGACAACTATTCCAGGTAACTTACGCAGTAGTTTTGTTATAGATAAAAATGGTGAATATATTACATCACTTATTCATTTTTATAATGAAGATTATAAATCAACAAGTAAATTTGTCCATGTTTTTGATGACAGCAAGTTTATGAATAATTCTTCTTCTAAATATGATATCTTAAGTGTAAGACAGCATCTTGTTTATATAAGTGATGGTAAAAAAAGTATATTTGAAGGTAAATACAGCTGTCAGAGTATGCTTGAAATTAGGGAAAATTCTAAAGCTGATTTAGATATGCTTGACTGGTCATACAAAAGGATAGTTAAGCCTCACAGAGCAAAGGTAAGTTTATCAGATAAAGTATTTAAAGTAAAGAATTACATGCGTAGAAATAACCTGCTGCAAATGAAAGGATAGTATTTCGGCATTAAAATTGCATATAAATCATATATTTTATAAATTAAAGGTGTAAGTATGGAAAAGTTTAAAAAATTTATTAAAGAAATGCGTTTTGAGTATAAAGTTTTAAGTATTGTAATGATTTTGTTGCTACTTTCAATACCGTATTCAATTATTAAAAAGAAATTTTTTCCTGATAATAATATAGTGCAGCTATCAAATAGTGGGATAGGTAATGGCAGCGGCAGTAATACTGCAGGTGTTGCATCAACAAGTTTAACTGATATGCAGAATAATGCTGCTTCATCAGATGCAAATGGTGGCAGCTCGCCTTCTTCCATTAGTGAGGCAGTAAATGCAGACCGTCCACTAATTATTGATGAAACAGCTATTACAAACCAAAATACTTCCCAGTTACAACAGCTTATGGCAGAAATTCCAGATATAAAACATATTGAACTTGCCACACAGGTTGAAAACCCTACTGTTTGGATATATAGTTTAAATGATGGTTTACGAAAAGATGAAGAGGCGTTAAATTATTGCATACTTTTGCATGCTAAAGGAATACCAGCATCGAATGTTACAATTTATGATGAAAGAGCAAGAAGAAGTGGTAAGTTAATAGAGTTAGGAACTGCTAGTTGTATGTAGTATATAGAAAATGATAAAGTTTTTTAAAAAAATATTTAAAAGAAAACCAAAATATACCCTTTATGAGCTTGGCTCTATGGCAGCAGATAGAAATGATTTTGCCACTGCATTTAAGTATTTTGTAGCTGATGCAAAGCAGAATAATAATCCACAATCTCAATTTCTAACTGCGTTCTTTTTATATCACGGCACAGGTGTTACAAAAAATTACAAGTATGCTCTTGACTGGTTTGAGTTAGCTGCTGAAAATGGTAATGTTGATGCTATGTTTTATATTGGAGAAATCCATAAGAATGGTAAAGGTGTTATGAAAAATATAAATAAAGCAGCTGCATGGTATTTAAAAGCTGCTGAACTTGGCCATACAGAAGCACAGTTTAATATAGGCTTTTGTTATAAAAATGGTAAAGGTGTTCCTAAAAATGACATTGAAGCATTAAGATGGCTTGAGCCTGCTGCTGAAAAAGGCCATATGAAAGCTCAGTATAATATGGGCATTATGTGTGCAGGTGGCAGAGGTATGCCTAAAGATGATGAGGCAGCAGTTGAATGGTATAGAAAGGCAGCTATGCAGGGCTATACTATTGCTATGTATAATCTTGGCTTTATGTATCAAAGTGGCAGAGGCGTTGAAAGAGATTATAAAGAAGCTGTAAAATGGTTTAAAAAATCGGGAGAATAGTAATGGATTTTTTTCATTTACATACATATGGTTATATTTTTGTATGGTTTATAATATATTCTTTTTTTGGCTGGGTTTATGAAAGCTTATGGGCTAGTTTCAATGAAAAGCAGTGGGTAAACCGTGGGTTCTTATCTGGTCCTGTTATACCTATTTATGGGGCGGGAGCAGTGCTTTTTGTGCTGCTTTTAGAAAACATAGAAAACCCAGTTGTTATATTTTTATTAGGTATGGTAATAGCTTCTATATTAGAGTATTTTACATCTTGGGCTATGGAGAAATTATTTCATGCAAGGTGGTGGGATTATCACCATTACCCATTTAATTTAAATGGCAGAATATGTTTATATGGTGCATTATTATTTGGATTTTTTGCTGTATTAATCAATAAAGTTATACAACCTTATGTAGAAAAGTTTGTAAGCAGTTTTTCAGATTATCAGTTGTATATATTATCAGTTATTTTAATGATTTTATTTTTAACAGATACTACTTTGACCATTAGAAAAGTGCTGCATTTAAAAGAGCGTTTTAAAGAGCTGCAAAATGCTATTACAGAATACAGGATACAGGCTGAAGCACGTATTAAAGATTATAAAAAATATAGACAGGAGCAGCGTGCTCAACTTCTTTTAAATATTAGAGAAGAGTTTGAAGAAAGTAAACTTTACCAAAAATTAAAAGAAAAATATGGGGAGCTTTCCTTTAATGAAAAAAGGCTTTTAAAAGCATTCCCAAATTTTCATTCAATTGAATATGATGATGCAGTCATACGTATAAAAAATAAGCTGGCAGAATTAAAAGTGAGGAAATAATATAATGAAATCTTACCGTAAAGAACTTACAATTAACTATCCAAATAGAAGGGGTTATGTGAATATTACACCAGATGTTGAAAAAGCTCTAAAAGAAAGTGGTGTAAAAGAAGGGCTTGTTTTAGTTAACTCTATGCATATTACATCAAGTGTATTTATAAATGATGATGAGCAGGGCTTACTTTCAGATTTTGAAGTATGGCTAGAAAAATTAGCACCAGAAAAACCACACAGCCAATACAGGCATAATGGTTATGAAGATAATGCAGATGCTCATATGAAAAGGCAGTTAATGGGTAGAGAAGTTGTGGTGGCTGTAACTGAAGGAAAGCTGGATTTTGGCACTTGGGAACAAATATTTTACGGAGAATATGACGGTAAAAGAAATAAACGTCTTTTAATAAAGATTATTGGTGAATAAATACATGGTTAAATTGTTTTCATCTTTTATACTTATTTTTCTTTTATGTTTCTATGCATATGGTTATGAAAAAGTATATTTTGAAGATGAAGAAAATTCACTACGATATATGATAAGGGATTATAATTTTATTCGTGGTTATAATCAGCTTTGGCAGGCTGCATGCGAAAGCACCAATATATCTTTATATGATGATTTTATTAATAAAGATTTCAGCCAAATACCACCTAAAAAAGCACGAGAGGAAGCAATTAATTTCATTATTAATTATCAAGTTAATATTGATTTTGGTAATAACGGTATGCTTTTAAGGTATCCACTTACCAATATTTTAGTGATACAAAATAGAGCATTATTAAAAGCAAGAAAAATATTAAATGAGCTTCCAATACATGAAAAAACTAGTTTAGTATATTTAGCAGCAGGTATTTCATATATTAAAAGTGACGGTCTTTATGAGCTTGAAAAACTGCAAAAAATATTTAAAGAATGGCTTCGGCTTGGCGGTGATGATTTTAAGCACATATCACAATCAGAAAAAGAAAATAGAAAAAAGTTTTTTACATATATTGCAAATATGGACAGCTCTCCAGATGCAGGGGAAGAATTTATTAATATTATTGTGCAAAATTATTATAACGAACTTTTTTTTAAAAAAGGGTATTTTGATTTATTTAACACTCAAGAATATATTCCAATAGATAATAATGAAATAGCAGCAGGTAAAAATTTTGTAGAATATTATACTGATTTTATTAAGGCAGAATATATGGATATAGTAAGCCTTGAACATTTTAGGCTAAATATGGCAGGAAAAGATATAAACCATTACTTTACAGTGTGGGATTATGATAATAATTTAAAAAGAATAAGAGATAATTTTTATATTTTTCCATTTAACAAACAAACTTTTGTAATATTTACAGATGAAACAGAAGATGAATATATTTTTAGGTTAAACTATTATAATCCACGTTATATATCTAAACCAGAATTTGCAGAGGTTATAGTATCAAAAAAAGATAATAATGTTAAAAGCCGTCAATTATGGTCATATCAACACGCAAGGGGCAGGGTAGTAAGTCCGTTAACTGCTGATCCGTCATTTGTATGCAGCAGCAATATTGACGACAGGAAGCTTATAATATGTGAAAGTTTTATATTACGAATGCTTGATAAAATAAGTAGCAGAAAATATTATACATTATATTCCAGTGTAAAAAATAGACCTAAATTAAAGTATAACCTTAATAAAATCCACACTACTTTTAAAGATGAGATAGCAGGCTGCAATGTTGATAAAGATTGTATGCAGCAGGCTTATGAAAAATATTTAGATGCTATGATAAAAGAGTTTTAAATTTTACCACCTTTTATTATTAGAAAAATAAAAAATGGAGCACCAAGAAGTGATGTAATAATAGCAACGGGCAGTTCAATTGGTGCTATAATAATTCTTGCAAAAGTATCACACATTACTAAAAAAGCACCACCTGCAAAAAATGTGGCAGGTATTAATATTTTATTTATACTGCTTATTGTTATTCTAATAATATGGGGTATCATCATGCCTACAAAACCAATAGGGCCAGCTGCAGATGTTATTATAGCTATGGCAAATGATACTGTAAAATATAATATAGTGATAGTTCTTGTAACGTTTACACCTCTGCTGTGGGCAATATTGGAGCCTGTTGCTAAAATATCTAACTCTTTATGAAATGAATAAACGGTTATAAAAAATATTAATGATACAGGTAAAATAAAGAATATGTTATCAATAGTTATATTTGATGTTGAGCCTATCATATACCTTGTTATTTTATAATTTGATGCAGGGTCTGCAAAATACTGTAAAAACATAATTAATGCCGATGAAAAAAAGTTTATAGCAACGCCTGCTAAAAGTAAAGTATTGCTATATATTTTACCTGTAAAAGAAGCTATGCTGTATACAAGTAAAATAGATAACACTCCACCAGCCATAGCAAAAAATGAGCTGCCTAAAAAAGCTATTGTGACTGAATATGTGCCAGAAACTATAAATAATGCTGCCCCTAGAGATGCTCCACTTGCTACACCTAATGTATATGGAGTAGCAATAGGATTTTTAAAAACAGACTGGAAAACAAGCCCGCTTAAAGCCAAAATACTACCAGTTAAAAAACCAGCTATTACTCTTGGCAGACGTGAGCCAAAAAATACGTAATTATCTATCATTTCTTTATTTAATATATTGCCATAATCCAGTTTATGCCAGCCTATAAAAGGTGATAAGCATATAATTATAAAACTTATAAAAAATAATAAAAAAAG
The DNA here is from genome assembly GCA_944325215.1 of uncultured Mucispirillum sp. Taxonomy (GTDB): domain Bacteria; phylum Chrysiogenota; class Deferribacteres; order Deferribacterales; family Mucispirillaceae; genus Mucispirillum. Next base: position 12,434 of record CALUZC010000024.1, read on the forward strand.
TTTTGCTTTACTGCTCATTTTGGAATTATAACCTCTTTATTATCATATTTTATATACGAAAATTCCATATTAAAAAGAGAATCAAATATTTTTTTTTCAAACATTTCACTATGGGGTAAAAATGCATGAAGTCTGCCTTCTTTTATACATAAAAATTTTGATTTTGCTTCCAGGCTGTAATTTAAATCATGAGTTACAGATATGATAGTATATTTTTTTTCTGTATTTAGTTTTATTAAAAGGTTATTAATATCATACTTTGTTTTTGGGTCTAAATTTGATGAAACTTCATCAAAAATTATAAATTCTGCTTCCTGAGCTAATGCTGCTGCAATAGAAACACGTTGTTTTTCTCCACCACTTAATGATGAAATATGTCTGTTTTTTAAGTGGTATATATCTGTTAATGTCATGTAGTATGTAATTTTATCCATTTGCTCTTTATCTATTGTGCCAAAATAGTCAAGATAAGGGTATCGTCCTGTGGAAACAAATTCTTCCACTGTTAAATCTGCCACAGTAAAATTATATTCCTGGGGCACAAAACTAATTAACTTTGCCCTGTCTTTTTTATTATATTCTTTTATTTTTTTATTATATAAATAAACACTGCCACTATCTGCTTTTAATATATCCATTATTATATTTACTAATGTAGATTTTCCTGCACCATTAGGTCCAATTACTGATATCATTTCACCATGTTCTATTTGGAAACTTATATTATCTATTATTTTGTGGTTTTTTATACTGTATGTTATATTTTCTACTTTAATCATTATTTACCTTTATGTATTCATTAGCAAATTTTTCAATAATTTTATCAATTCTAGGTCCTGGTAAACTTAAGTATGTATCATTTAAAATAATAATCTTATTATTTTTTTCAGCATATAATGGTATATCTTTCCAGTCATTATAAGCATAAGTAGTATCTCTGCCATGAAACATATCAAAAATTACATAAGGGTTAGATGATATTATACTTTCTATAGATACTTCTGTATATGGCATATAATCTTTATACGGATTTTCTAAATTTAATATATTTAATATATCATTATAAATATTATTTCCACCTGCAATAGTCAAAGATGTAACTTTTGAACCATAATTTCTAAATATGGATACTACAGCTTTATGTTTTTTTCCTTTTTTAATACTTGCTTTTACTTTATTTATGTTATTTTCTATTTCTTTTTTACGTTTATCTGCCTTTTCTTCTATATGAAATGCTTTTCCTAAAATATCATATGATGTTAATATTTCATCAATAGTATTATTATTTACAACAACTACTTTTATTCCCATACTTTCCAGATGAGTTTTTTGGTCTGCCATATGTTCATGAATTATGGCTGTATTAATTTGTAATTTTGCTATCTGTTCATAATTTATATCACTAAATGTGCCTATTTTTTCTTTATTTTTTGCTTGTTCTGGGTAGTTACAGTAGGTAGTATTAGCTATAAGATATTTATCTAACCCTAAATCATAAATATATTCTGTAATACTAGGGGAAAGGCTTGCAATTCTTAAACTATCATTGTTACTTATATTATAGTTTTTTTGGCTGTATAAGATAAAAAATGCTGAAATTAACAGCACTAAAAATATAATAGCCAGTAAAAGCCCATAATTTTCTTTTATTTTTTTCATACTTATTTATCCTTTAATGTAAATGTAATTTTTAGCTCAAAAATAGAATCAACTTTATTTCCATTTTCTATAGCTGGCTTAAATTTAGCATTTTTTACTGATTTTTCCGCCTGCTTATCAAGTTTTTTATATCCTGAAGATTTTATTATTTTGTAATTTATTAGTTTACCATTTTTATCTATATTTATTCTAAATATAACAGTTCCTTCCTCTTTATTTCTACGGGAAGATAAAGGGTAGGAAGGGCTTGGAATATAGCTTGCATATCCTTGGGTAAAGTTTGCATTTTTATTATAGCCTTCCATACCAGCTTTAGCAGATTTATTTATATTCTGCCTGTTTATTTCATGCTGTTTCTTTTTGCCTGTATCACTTTTTTCTTTTTTTTCTACCTTTTCATTTTTCGTTCTTTTAGATGATACTTTATCACTTCCTATATTATCTTTTGATGTTTGGCTTCCTCTGTTTGCTGTATGAACAGTATATATTTCTATAGATGTATAAGCAGATGATAAAGCAGTATTATTTTTCATACTTTCATGTTTACTAAAACTATATAGTAAAACAGTATGTATCAAAATTGATATAATAAATGTAAAAGGTAGTTTATTCATTTTATATTTTAGCTTTTAACCCCGCAAATATTTCTATACCTTTTGTACCATAGCCATAAATTTCTTCATAATCTTCATTGGTTAGGTTTGTGCCTTTTATATAAACTTGAATATTATCATTAATATCATAAGATATATTAGCATTTAAAAGAAAATAGTCATCATTTATATTGCTGTTTTCATATACTGTGGCAACACTTTCTCCGCTGTATATAAATCCTATATTAATTTTTAATCTATCTATCGGTATAATATTAATATAGGTAGATACCTGATGTTCTGGGCGTCTTGCAAGTGGGTTGCCGTCAATATTAAACGTTTGCAGCCAAGTATAAGTTGCACCAAAATTAATATATTTTACAGGCTCAAATGAAATATCTGCTTCAATCCCCCTTGTATGGGTTTTTGTTTCGTTATAAAATCCTGTTTTTATGCTGTTTGTATCATCAATATAAGAGCCGTAAGCAATCATATTATTATAATAATTATCAAACCATGAAAGCCCATATACTATTTTTCTATTTAAAAGTCCGTTGGAAAATCCAACTTCATATGCAAAACTTTCCTGCATTTTTAAACTGCTGTTGCCAAATACAGGGTCGTATAACTGGTAAAGAGATGGTGATAATGCACCATTTCCAACAGATGCTTTTATCTGCATATCAATGGCAGTAATATCATATACAGATGATACTCTGTAGAGTGGTACAAACTCCATATTTTCATCTTTTTGACCGCGAAAGGCTAGTATTGTAACCCAGTTATCAAAAAGGGTGATTGTGCCTTGAAGGTAGCCTGCAACATTATTTACATCTTTATTATTTTTAAGTGAGCCAGTGCGGGTAAATATTTGGTTATATTCATAATTTATGCCAGCACTTAATATAAATTCATCAATAATATATACATTATTTTGAAAGTCTAAGTTTATAGTATGGCCGTCAAAAATATCGTTTTCATTATTTCTTATTTGAGATGATGAGCCATATATTCTATCCTGATATGTATATGCTAAATTTATTGACGGCTCCCATATATCATTATATAGGTAACTGGTTTTAAAATAAGTGCTTACTCGCTTTGTATCCTGCATATAGTCAGGATTATCGTTATTTGCTCCGCCCCCACTATCTAAATCACTTTTTCTATTAGTATAATCTATGTAAAATGAAGTATTTAAATTATCAACTGGGCTGCCACCTAAATATGTAGAAAAATGCCCCATTGCATCTGGGTCATTTTCAGTATTACCATATTTATAAGCAGCAGACGATACATTTTCATCGTATAAAAATGCTGCATTTACCCTGTAATCAAACCTGTCTTTAGAACCAAAAAGAGATGCATTGCCAGTATAGTATGCACTTAATAGTGAACTTTGTAATTGAGTGTATGCTTGAACTGGTCTATCACCGCCTTTTTTTGTAATAATATTAATAGCACCATTCATGGCAGATGTTCCAAGTGAAGCACTTACTGGTCCTTTTATTATTTCTATTTTTTCAATATTATCAACTGGTATGCTTGATAAATCAATATCACTGCTAATGCTTGATGCATCATTTACAGGGTTGCCATCTATCATAATCATAGTAGAACCACTATTACCGCCACGCATACTTAAAGATGTTAATTTACCTGATGAATTTTGGCGTATTACAATACCTGGAACGTATCTTAATACTTCATCAAAAGTAGATGGGTTGATGGCTTGGATTTGCTCTTGTGTAATTGTTGCAATACCGATACCTGCTTTTGTAGAAGCAATGGGGACAGCAAGCCCTGTTACAAAAATTTCCTGAGTATTTTCTGTTTGAGCAAAAATACTATTAGTAAATAGTAAATTAAAAAAGATAAATAGTAGTAATGAATATTTTTTCATACCTTCCTCCATAACTCAAGTGGATACTTGGCTAATATGTTTGCAGGTCTCCTGACTAACTTTCATCTTAAAACACGCCTTCCCAAGATTATTTCTCAGTGGCATTATGTGTTTTAATCCAGATTACAGTCGCTTGAGCGGTTAGAGATTTTCACTCTATTCCCTTTTCAAACATGAGCTAAAATATAGTTTATAAATTTTAAGAAATCAAGTAGAAAATTTTTTTCTTGACAAATCTTAAAATTATTTATAGTTTTAATCATAAGATATGCAAACGGAAGTGTGGTGTAAATCCACTGCTGCCCCCCGCAACTGTAATATCGGACGAGTTCATGTATATCCACCAAAAAGTTTAGCTTAATGGGAAGGAATGAATTAGGTTGATGATTAAGCCAGGAGACGCTGCATAGTCTTAAAATATATTCTTCGGGAGGAAGACTATGAAATCTTACACATATCATTTCTTTGATTTTAGATTTTATCAAAACTTTATTTAATCAACTTTTTTTTATTTAATTTAAAATTTTTAGGAGCAAGTTTATGAAAAGACTTCGTAATATTGTGCTGCCCATTTGTGCAGTATTATTACTATCTTCTTGTGCAGAAGAAGTAAATAAAAAAGGCAATAACACACCACCACCTGTAATTAGTGAAGGTTTATCAAATGTTGCAATACTTCATGACAGCCCAAAAATAGGTACAGTTACATTTAAAGCAGCAGAGCATATACAAGGCTCATCATATGTATGGAGCATTGAAGGTGTTAATTTATCAAATAACCAAGACAGGCAGATTACAGCAGATTTTAATACAGCAGGCTCATATCTTGTATCATTAAATGTGGACGGAATAGAGTATAAAGGTAATATAATAATACCAAATACTGAGCCATCATATGAAATAGATATGGGAAAAAGTCATACAATAATTTCAGATAAAACGCAAAAAAAATTATTTGTATATGGTGATAATTCAAAAGGTCAGCTGTGTATTGAAAAATCAATAACTTCTTTAAAAGAGCCAAGAATATTAAAATCATACACTAGTGAAATAACTTCTGTTGCTTCAGGCAATAACCATACGCTTTTTACTGACAATGCTTATATTTACGGCTGTGGAGATAACAGTTTTGGACAGCTTGGTTTAGGTTCTACTGATGTGGTTGATAATGTTGTAACTATTTCAAGTATTCCACAAATTTCAAATATACGTAGAATATTTGTTTCTTCTGGTGGTGATATGTCTGTGGCTGGTATTGAGTTTTTAGAAGCAGCTGCTCCAAAAATTTCAATTTATCACTGGGGCTATGATGATACAAAAGAGAATAAAATTCAAAGTTCAGCCAATTTATTAACAACTAGTAACTCAAGAGATGAAGTGCTTTTTGCAACAGGAAATAATTTTTCTATTGTAAGAGCAACAAACAGTTATAATGTATTTTCTTTTGGTGTAAATGATAAATGGCAGTTAGGAAGAATACAAGGGGCAGGAACAGGCTATCCATCACAAGGTGAGGAAGAAAAAAACAGCCCAGATAATAATCCAACTTTAAATAAAACAGATATGGCTGCAGGTTATGTTTATACTCCATATGGTGAAGAAGATGACTATGTAAATTATTATCAAAATAATTATTTTGGAAAAATTGCAACAGGCGATGATTTTGTTGTATCTATTAAAAAAGAAACAAAAGCAGATTCATCTTGGACAAAAATAGAAAAATATTCTTTATATGTATGGGGTAATAATGATAAAAATCAGCTAGGCTTTAATTCTATCAGCAGCACAGTAAGCAGACCAACACCATTATTTGACGGCCTGCAAAATCAACCAATGAAAACAGACCCAAACAAAGTTAAACCAATACAAAAAGAAATGGTGGAAGTAGCAGCAGGCAGAGCAACAGGCTATGCTATTTCAAATGACGGTATTCTTTATGGCTGGGGCGATGAAAGTAAAGGTCAGCTTACAAATAATAAGCAGGCAAATATAGTAAATAATATGGTTTATGAAATATCAAATCCTACTGGGGTAACACAAGGCTATAAGAAAGTATGGGCAGGTGGCGATAGAGTTATTGCATTAGCGGGGGATAATAACTTATACACTTGGGGTGATAATACAAATGGTATTTTAGGTATAAATAATACAAATGCAGTAATCAATTCACCTGAAAAAATATTTTTTAGTTTAGCACTAGTAGAGTAAAGTAAAAAACCCTGCCTTTAAACTTGGGCAGGGTATAAAGTTTAATTTTCAATATATTCTTTTAACGTTTTATTATCCATATTTTTTCCAAGCCCAATCATTAGTTTGGCTAGAGTATTTTCTAAAGTCATATTTTTAGCACTAATTGCACCAGATTTTTCTGCCAGCACTCCCATTGGGTATTTATCAAGATGAACTCCATTATAAAGGCATTGAGTAATACAAACTACTGCAACACCATTTTTAATGGCATATTTTATGGCAGGGATAAAATCTTTTTCTTTAATTGTTGGAACACCGCCTGCTCCATAGCCTTCAATAATTATTCCTTTATAACCAATATTAACTAAAGTATTAATAATATCTGGCTTTAGGGTAGGGATAATTTTTAATACAAAAATATTTTCACATATTTCTTTACTAAATACAATGCTTTCAGTGTAAGTTTTATGTCTTATATTCCACCTAATACTGTTATTTACTATTTTACCTGCAGTATCACTATTTATAGATAAAAAGCCTGTAAAATCTTCACTATATATTTTTTTTACACATGAGCCTAAATGAATATCTCCATGAAATACTAAAAATACTCCACCAGCACCAGATGAGGCAGTTAAAAAAGCATCATAAATATTTTTTAAAGCATCTGTATTTTGTGCTTTTACAGGCAGCTGAGAACCAGTTAAAACAATTGGCTTATTAAGGTTATTTATAGCATTAGATAAAAAAGATGAAGAATAAGCCATTGTATCTGTGCCATGGGTTATAACAAAACCATCGTATAAATCATAATTTTTTTCAATAGTTTCAACTATTTGTAAAAAATTTTCAGGGGAAATATTAGAGCTGTCTATATTCATAATTTCTATGGCAGTAATACTGCATATATCTTTTAATTTAGGAACAAAATTTATTATATCTTCCCCAGTTAAAGCAGGTATAAGCCCACCATCTGATGGCACAGAAGCAATCGTTCCACCTGTTGCAATCATTAAAATATTTCTCATAATTTACCTAAAAAGTAAAAGTGATGCGAACCCCATTTATTGGACAAATAAATGGGGTTCGCATCAAAAAGGGCTTTTATGTTATATACTTGCAGCAGCAATAACTGCTAAATTAAATATTTCATCAGATGAAGCAGTGTTTTCTGCTATCTGGACAGGTTCTGACATACCTTGAATTGTTTTTGCACAAACTTTAAAACCACCAAACATTGTAAGTGATTTAATGCATGCACTTGCTGCTTGAGCTGTGCTAAATACTAAAGTATTAGCATTACCATCTGCCTCTGATAAAGGATAATGTTTTGCAGCATGTGGGTTTAGTGCAGTTTCTAAATCCATATCACCTTCAATATGAAGTTTTGAATTAGTTTGTTTTGCAATATCAATAGCACTTGTAATTACTTCTGTATCACAAGATGTTCCAAAATTACCATTTGATATAACTGCAATATTTGGTTTAATATCAAGTGTTTCACATAGGTCAGCAGACTGTAGTATAACTTCTGATAAAAATTCATCATCTTCAGATGAATATAATTCAGGGTCTGCAATAATAAAGCTTTTAGTTTTATTAGCTAAAAGCACAGCAGATGAAGCTGAGTAGTAGTCTTCTTTTAAATCTATCATATCAACAATAGCTGCTAAAGAAGTTTCTATGTTTTTTAAAGCATAGCCAACCATAGCATCAATATCACCATGAGCTAAAACTGCAGCTGCAAATCTATTGTAATGACCATGTTTTATTTCCTGTTCTGCCTGTTTTTTTGTTAAGCCTGTTCTCCAGTATTTTTCATAGTGTTTCTTTACTATTTTACTAGTATGCTTATATGTTTCTGGGTCAATAATTTCCATGTGTTTTATATTAATATTTAACTCTTCAGCAGTTTTTTTAATTTTATTGGTATTACCCACTAAGCATGCAGTTCCTAAGTTTAAATCGTTATATTTTACTGCAGCAGATAAAACAGAAGGTTTATCTGCAAAAGCAAAGCCTATGCGTGCTTTATTTTTCTTCGCTTTTTTTAGTGCATTATGTAACATGTTTATTGCAGGGTTCATACGTGCTTCTAGCGATAATTTATATTCATCAAAATCTTTAATAGGCATTGTAGCAACACCAGTATCCATAGCAGCACGTGCAACTGCAGCACTAACAGTAGGAAGTAAGCGAGGGTCAAAAGGTGTTGGAAGAATATAATCTCTACCAAAAGTAAAATTTTTGCCATTATATGCTTTTCTAACTACTTCTGGAACAGGCAAATGTGCCAGTTCTGCAATAGCATATGCTGCAGCCATTTTCATTTCTTCATTTATTATAGTAGTGCGAACATCTAATGCACCTCTAAACATAAATGGAAAGCACATAACATTGTTAATTTGGTTAGGGTAATCACTTCTACCTGTAGCCATAATAACATCATCTCTTATTTTGCCAACTTCTTCAGGTGTTATTTCTGGGTCAGGGTTTGCCATAGCAAAAATAATAGGATTTTTTGCCATACTTTTAACCATAGTTTCAGTAAAAGCACCTTTTTTTGAAAGTCCATATAAAACATCAGCACCTTTAACTGCTTCTTCCAATGTGCGAGCAGAATTTTCAGTTGCAAATTTTTCTTTATAAGGGTTCATACCTTTTTCTCTACCCTTATATATAACCCCATTTGTATCACATAAAATTAAGTTTTCCTTTTTAACACCAAGGTTTGTAATAAGCGAAGCAATAGCAAGCCCAGAAGCTCCAGCTCCATTCATTACAACTTTTACATTTTCTATATTCTTACCTGCTACTTTCAAGGCATTTATTAATGCAGCACCACCAACAATAGCTGTTCCGTGCTGGTCATCATGGAAAACAGGTATATTCATTGTCTTTTTAAGCTCTTCTTCAATAATAAAACATTCTGGAGCTTTAATGTCTTCTAAATTTATACCACCAAAAGTAGGTTCTAATAACTGACATGCTTTTATAATTTCTGAAGTATCTGTAGAGTTTAACTCTATATCAAAAACATCAACATCAGCAAATTTTTTAAATAAAACTCCTTTTCCTTCCATAACAGGTTTACCTGCCATAGCACCAATGTTGCCAAGTCCCAGCACTGCTGTTCCATTAGTAATAACTGCAACTAAATTTCCTTTTGCAGTGTATTTGTATGCATTGTCTGGGTTTTCTTCAATAGCAAGGCATGGGACAGCTACACCCGGTGTATATGCAAGAGACAATTCTTCCTGCGTATCACATGGTTTTGTTGGAATAACTTCTATTTTACCAGCAACTGGCATGTTATGATAATCTAAAGCCATTTGTGCTAAATCATTATGTTTACTCAAAACAAGTATCCTCCATATTTTAATACATTAACGGATAATATTAATCTAATTTAATAAAAATGCAATAAAAAAATAAATTATTTTAACTTTTCTCAGATAATTGTCTTTATTATTTTACTACAATTATGACATATTTTATTATTAAAGATAAAAAAATATGAGCCGATATACAAATTATTATAGACAAATGTTGTTTTTAATAGTAGAAGTATTATATTGCGTATTTTATTATGGCATAGTAATATTATTAAATCATAAAATTTTATACAGGGTTGAGAAATATGGATATAGGAAGTATTGTTGGTTTAGTCATTGCATGGGCACTAGTAATATGGTCATTGGTGATTGGGGCTGGTATTGCTCCTTATATTGATTTTCCATCCTTTCTTATTACTGTGGGTGGTTCTATTGGTGTTGTTATATCGGCATTTCCAGTTGATAAGCTTATAATTGGTTTAAAGGCAGCTTCAAAAGCGTTTATATATATACCACAATCAGAGCAGAGTCTTATTTCTCAGCTTGTAGATTTTGCTGTTAAAGCTCGCCGTGATGGTATATTATCTCTTGAATCTGAAGAAGAAAATATGAAAGATGAATTTCTAAAAAAAGGTATTCGCTTGGCAGTTGATGGTACTGAGCCTGAAGTTATTAGAACAGTACTTGAGATGGATTTTGAAAATATGGTTCAAAGGCACGAAGCAAATATAAGTGTTATTTCATATTTTACAGATATTGGTCCTGCAATGGGTATGATTGGTACTCTTATAGGGCTTGTTGCCATGCTTTTAAACATGAGTGATCCTTCAGCTATTGGTCCTGCTATGGCGGTTGCCTTAATTACTACATTTTACGGTTCTTTGATTGCCAATATGATTTCTACTCCAATAGCTACAAAGATGAAGATACGTTCTATGGAAGAGCAGCACTTACGTGAAATTATGCTTGCGGGCATTATGGCAATTCAGTCTGGTGATAACCCTAGGATTGTTGAGCAGAAGCTTAATGCTTATCTGCCACCTTCTCAGCGTAAATCTCAATTTGATTAGTTTTAGAGGTGTGTTGTGGCTAAAAAAAAATGCCCAGAATGTCCAAAAGGGGCACCAATGTGGATGACAACATTTTCTGATATGACAACTTTGCTTTTAACATTCTTCGTTTTGCTTTTATCTATGGCAAACTTTGATAAAGTAAAAATGGAGCAGTCTTTTGGTATTTTAGCAGGTTCTTCTGGTATTATGACAAATCCTAGTGTTACACCTTTAAGTCAAATGAATATTGTAGCAAAGCGTTCATTAAAAGATACAGTCACTAGAACAGAAGAGCAGGTGGAAAGCCAAATTAAAACAATGATGCAGGCTCAGAATATGGATAATTTAGTTTCTGTTGTAAAAACAGATAAAGGTTTAAGTGTTCGTATTTTAGATTCTGCACTTTTTACGCCCGGCAGTTCTGAACTGCTTCCTGATGCTGGTCCTATTTTGGATAAGATTATTAATATAGTTAAAGATACATCATATTATGTTAATATAGAAGGTCATACAGATGATACAGGAGACCCTGATTTTAACTGGAAACTTTCAACAGACAGGTCTTTATCTGTTGTTAGATATTTTGTAAATGCTGATTTTAACCCTGTGCGTCTTTCTGCGTCAGGTTACGGAGAATATCACCCTATACTGCCAAATTATACAGAACAAAATAGAAGTATGAATAGAAGGGTTGAAATAAATATGGTAACACCAGAGTTTGCAGAAACAGGTAAAAGTACATTTTAATATATTATTTGGTTTTAGGAGGTATATAATGCCAGAAGATAATGAAAATAATGAACAACAGCAGACAGCAAAAAAATCATCTAAATTAAAGTTGATTATTATAGGTGTTGTTGCTTTAATATTAATAATATTAATATTGGTTGTTGTATATTCGCTAGTATTAGCACCAAAAAATGAACAGGCAGCACCACAAGCGCAGGGAACACAGGCTCAAGCTCCAGCAGCACAAGCACAAGCTCCTGCACCAGCACCAATGCAGCAACAACAACAGCTTGCTCCAATTCCTGCAATGGATATGGGTATGTCTAATACTGAAATAGGGCAGATATATCCTTTACCTACAATGAATCTTAATCTTTCAGACCCTACAGGTATTACATATCTTTCTATAACATTAGCATTAGAGTTTGATCCTAAAAATGCAGAGTTATTTACAGAAATTGAATCAAAAATGCCAAGAATACAGGATATGATAATAACAGTGCTTTCATCAAAAGCGTATGAAGAAATCTCAACTGCACAAGGTAAAGTTAACCTTCGTAATGAGTTTATGCGTAGAATTAATATGATGATGGCAAAAGGAAAATTATATAACATATATATTACTGGTTTTACAGTGCAAAGACAATAATTTAGGTGTTGCATTATGACTAGGGAAGAAATTAAAGAAATATTTGGTGAAGTTCTTTTTAATGTTAGTGTTGAGCTTGGAAGAAAAAAAGTCACTATAGGTGAAATGCTTAGGTGGGAAAGTGGAACGATTATTCGTATGAATAAAACTTCTGGTGAACCAGTTGATTTTTTAGTTAATGAAAAACCATTAGCCTATGGTGAAGTTATGGTGCTTGATGAGAAGTTTGGTATCCGTGTTAGTGAGATATTAACAAAAGAACAGTTGGTAGAAAAATTTAAAGATGGGCTTTATGGGTAAAAAATTATTTTTTTTATGCATGCTTATTTTATTTTCATTTTCTACATATGCGGCAGAATTAAAATCAAATGTTGAAAGTAATAAGGTAGAATTTAAATTTACATTTCAAAAAGGTTATTCTGCTTTTGAGCAGCTTTTAGATGAGACAACCAATACTCTTGTTTTTTCATTTGATACATCAGAAGAGCTTTCATTTGAACGTGAAAATTATTTTGATATTCCTATAAAAAGTGCATATTTAACTGTAAAAGATAGAAAGAGATTTTTTGTAGAATTTAAAGATAAGCCAATTGAACCTATTGTAAATAAAACAGGAAAAGAAATATCAATTGTTTTTCCTATATCTGTAAAAACGGAAACAACAATGGCAGAAAGGGCAGCCTCACCAAACCCTGCAGCTAAACCAGCAGAAATTGGGGCAGGCAGTTATGCTAGAATGCTTTTTGGTTTAACTGTTGTATTAATAGTTATAATGGTATTATTTTGGCTGCTTAAAGTATTTTATAAAAAACAAATATATTCTGATATTCCTGGTAGTGGCAGGCTTTTAGGTAAAGTAGATTTAGAATTAAGAAAATCACTTTATTTTTATGAAATTGGTGATATTATATATATTATCGGTGTAACAGAAAATGGTATGAATGTTATAGATAAAGTTTTAGATGAAGCAGAAGCTAGTAAAATCAGGGCAGGTTTTATTAAAAAGCATGATTTTAAAGGGTATATGAATTTCTTTAAAAGAAAGGAAATGTTAGATGATGAACTATCTTCCAGTAATGCTATGGTTGAAGAAAAACTAAACTCTATGAGAAAAAGAAAAAATAAGGTGGATTAATTACCTGTGACTAGAATAATAAAAATGAAAACATTAAAAAAATCATTATTATTTGGTATTACTTTAGGTATTATATTTCTTGGTTTTGCAGGTGTTAGTTATGCTCAAAACCAAACCATACCTATACCTACATTCCGTTTCGGTGTAGAAGGGGCAGAAACTCCCCAAGATGTCGCTTTTTCTTTGCAGGTAGTTTTTATATTTACAATATTAGCTCTTGCACCATCTATTATTATGGTAATGACGAGTTTTACCAGAATTATTATAGTTTTTTCATTTTTAAGAACAGCAATGGGAACAGCTACAATGCCACCTAACCAAATCCTAACTGGTATGGCATTACTGCTTACTTTTTATATTATGACACCTGTATTATCAGAAATAAACAGGAATTCTTTTGCACCATATGTAAATGAAGAAATAACTTTTAAGCAGGCAGTTGAAGAAGCAAGAAAGCCCATGCGTCAATTTTTAATTGCAAATACAAGAGAAAAAGATATTATATTATTTACTGAATTATCACGATCAGAACGCCCTAAAACAATAGATGAAATACCAGATTTGGTTTTAGTGGCAGCTTTTGTAATGAGTGAAGTGCAGGTGGCATTCCAAATAGGTTTTTTACTATTTTTACCATTTTTGATTATTGATTTTGTTATTTCCAGTGTGCTTTTAGCTATGGGTATGATGATGCTTCCACCTGTTATGATATCTGTTCCATTTAAGATACTGCTTTTTGTATTAGTTGATGGCTGGTCATTATTAATTACAGGGCTTGTAAATAGTTATGCAATAGCGGGGTAGGGTATGAGTCCAGATATAGTTGTAGCATTAGTTTCAAAAGGCTTGGAGATTGCACTAATTATTTCTGCACCTACATTAATTGCAGGTTTAGCAGTAGGTTTACTTGTAAGTATTTTCCAAGCAGTTACTCAAATCCAAGAGATGACATTATCTTTTATTCCAAAAATTATTGTAATGGTGGCATTAATAGGTGTAACATTTCCATGGATGCTTTCCACATTAATGGAATACACTATGGCATTACTTCAAAATATGAACATGTATATTGGTAAATAGTGTTTGTTCTTATTTTGTAATTATATAGTAAGGCAACTGCTGTTTAAATAACATAAAATTTAATTTATTATACTATATAATCAATAGAATATAGCTATTTCTAAAGCTAAGCTGTATTATAAATTAACTTTGATTATAATTTATTAGCTTGAGAAATATGTATATATTATACTTTATTTTCCAGAAACATTAATTACTACAATTTCAGATTTTGTACCAACTCTCATAGGCGGCCCCCACAAACCAAGCCCACTTGAAACTATGTAATTAAATCCATTATCACTTATTATTCCATGAGATAGCACATTTAAATGGCGAACAATTAAGTTTATAGGGAAAAACTGCCCGTCATGAGTATGACCAGAGATTTGTATATCTGCATTGATTTTTTTACCATCATTAAGCCCTTTTGGAACATGGTCTAATATAATTAAAGGTTTTGTTTTATCTTCTATTAAAGAAGAAAATTCTTCTATCTGTTTTCTTTCGCTTCCATCAGAATTTGTTTTCCTTAAACTGTCCCTGCCTAAAATATAAATTCCAAGTTCATTAATGTAAGTAATATTATCTACTAATGTATTAAAATTAGATTTTGTAAATAATTTAGTTATTTCATTTGCAGGACCACTATAATATTCATGGTTACCAAATACTGTATAAACTCCATATTTTGCTTTTAATTTTTTAAATGCTTCAATATGCTGCTCTGTATAATCTTTTATATCATTATCTATAACATCACCTGCAATACAAATAATATCAGGATTTTGGTTATTTATAATTTCCACTTCTTTTAAAAGCCTTCTTGGGCTCATATCTGCACCAATATGAATATCTGATACTGCAACAATTTTAAATGGTTTCTCTACTTGTTTACTTAGTTTTATATCATATACTGTAATGTTAGTATAGTGACTGTTCAAATATCCATATATAAATATAATAAATGATAATGATAAAACTATAATACCTTGTCCTTTGTGGGATAAATATGTTTTTTTACCAATTTTAAATAAGATTCTTATTATATCAGTTAGAATAAAAATAAGAAGTATATAAATACTTATGCCAAATATAATATGTGCAAGAAAAATTAACCAGTCAGGCGAAGCAATACCTAAATATTTATTTAATACACGTGTAATAGTAAAAATATTATTGATAATTAATATTACAGGAATAATAATATATGCTTTATATTGGCGAAAAAGAGCATAATATATTCTGTATGATATATATAAACCGAAAATAAAGTTTTGGACTAAAAGTAAAATTAAAATTCCCATTGCTTCTCCTAAATTTATATAAGTTATATTACATATATAAAACTATATCAAGCAAAAAAAAGTGGTTTCAAAAAAGAAACCACTCATCTCAAATATAAAACAGGGGAAGTTATTTATATTTGAACTAAATATGGGAAAGTGGATAAAAAAGATATTATTTATCCATTATTTTAATATATGAAGAATCCAATTTTTTTCAAGGGGAAAAATTAAAAATAATATAATTTTTACTGATAAAAAAATACTGCCAAAAAATGCTGTATATTCAATTTATTTGGCAGTATAAAAAAGTAAAATTGTGTTATTTTTGTGTAAGAGTTTTGTCTTTGATTATATATTTAGCACTATTTATTAATTCATCATTTACAGTAATTCCTAAATGGGCAGCCGTATCTAAATCAAAAAGTTTATTATAATATTTATCATCTTTTAAAGCTATTATAGGTAACTCTTCAGCTTTTTTGCCATTTAAAATATCTATTATTAACTTACCTGTCATTCTGCCCATTTCATAGTAGCTGTAACCAAGAGCATAAACAACACCACCATTTAATGTTGGTGTAATATCGCCACCAAATACAGGTATTTTTTTCTGTGCTGCAGTTTCTGTAAGGGCAGACATGGCTGTTGCTATGGAATTATCTGTAAAACAGTAAAATGCATCAACTCTATCTACCATACTTTCTGCAGCCTGTTTTAATTCAGCAGGTGTTGTAATACTTTGAAGCACAAGTTCAAGACCAAGTTCTGCACATGCTTTTTTTGTTGTTTCTACCATACTAATAGAGTTTGTTTCAGATGAAGTATATATAACCCCAACACGTTTAAAGTCATAAAACTTTTTAAATTCTGCCAACTGTTCTTTTATAGGTATAGCATCAATAACACCTGTAATATTTTTTTTGCCCTGAGTTATTGATGTGGCAAACCCACCCATAACAGGGTCAGTAACTGCAGTAAAAACAATAGGTGTATTATCAAGTGTATTATAAAGAGCTGCAGTCATTGGTGTAGCGATACCAACAGCTACATCAACTTTATCTGCTTTAAATTTATTAGCAATGGCTGTAGCATTACCTAAATCACCATTAGCATCAAGCTGTTGTATATTTACTTTTATTCCTTGTGCATTTAATTCATCAATAATACCACGTTCTGCATCATTTAATGAATTATGGTTGATTAATTTTGCAATACCAATTGTTGGCAGGTCTGGATTATAATTTGCATTTTTTTTGCAGGCAGCAAAACTAAATATTATAATTATTGCTGTTAACAGTAGTAAAAATCTTTTCATGCTGTGCTCCTATTGATTTAAAAATACAGCATTAGCTGGTATTAATTCTTGTGGAATAGTAACATTTAATGCTTTTACAACATTAGCGTCAATAATAACTTTTGTTTCTTCTACACCCTGCACATATCTTGTAGGCATATCTTCTGTTTTTTTACCGTTTAATATTTCTATTATTTGTTTACCAGTTAATCTGCCAACAGTATAATAATCAGCACCTGCTGTATAAAGCACGCCACCAAACTGCATACTTGATGCTGGATCTGATGAGAATACAGGAATATTTTTAGCAGCAGCCGTATCAGTTAATGCACCTAATGATGAACAAACGTTATTATCTGTAACAACATAAAATGCATCAACCCTGTCAACAAGGCTTTGTGCTGCTTGTTTTATTTCGCTTATATTTGTTATAGCCTGGCTTATAAGTTCAACACCAAGTTTTTCACATACTTCTTTTGTTGTATTATACATTGCAATAGAATTATCTTCTGAATTTGTATAAATTAAACCTAATTTTTTAAATGGGACAATTTTTCTGAAATTATTAAGCTGCTCTTCCACATTTACTGCATCAGAAACACCTGTAATATTTTTGCCACCTTTATCTTTTGATGGCATTAATTTAGCAGAAACAGGGTCAGTAATAGCCGAAAATACTATTGGTCTGTTTTGTATAGTATTATATAAAGCTAAAGCCATAGGCGTGCCTATTCCCACAGCAATATCCACATTATCAGTTTTAAATTTTGTAGCAATAGAGTTAATAAAGCTGACTTCGGCATTTGCATTTTGCAAATCATATGTAACATTGATATTTTGTTCTTTAAGTTCATCTTGAATACCCTGTTCTACAGCATTTAGAGCAGGGTGGGGTAAAAGTTTTGCAATACCAATTACAGGAACATTACTTCCTGATGTATTATTATCACCTGATGTATTACTTTTTTTACAGCCAAATAGAACAGCCAGTAATGATAAAAGTGTTATTAATAGAATTTTTTTCATAAATTTCTCCATTAAATATTATATAACCTTAAAAGGCTACCATAAAATGAAAAGTTTTTAAAGTGAAATTTAAGTATATATTATATAAATAGCAATATATTGTATGCATAAATAAAATACTTGCAAAAATTATAATATTTTTTTATGATTTTAGAAATTTTATATTGAGAGTTTTTTATGAAATATTTATCAGTTTTTTTATTATTATTTTTTATACCAGTTTATAGTTTTGCTGAAGAACTAGTTAATGAATGTTTTGCAACAGATGATGCTTATTATAGATTAATTTATGCTAAAAAGATTAAATATAAAAAAGCTATAAGTTACAAGCTGTTTGTAAGTTATAAAACTAATAATGATAAGTTTAGCTTATCTGGTGATAACTTAGAATTAAATGATGATAATTCTATAAAAGAACTTATATTCAAAAATTATGGCAGTAGAAATGATACAATAGTCATGAACAGCTTAAAACCTAAAACAATTACTGTAAATGGTGAAATAAAGTCAGTTAAAAAAATAGACTGCTATACATTTATATCCACCTTTGACAGATATATTTATGAAAATGGGAAGTCTGTTTCCATATATACAAAAGGCAAAAATTTCATGGAAGAAAAATTTAAATCTTCTTCATATAAGCCATCATTTAATTGTAAAAAAGCCACATCAAGTATAGAAAAAGCCATATGCAGTAACAGTGAAGTATCTTATTTAGATAACTTATTTCATTCATCTACTAAATGCTATAAAGAGATAGTATTAAGCCATGTAAAAAATCAAGAATATTTTGAAAACCAAATGGATATTCTTATTAATGATTTTATTTCTTATAGAGATTTATCATATAAATCAGATAATGGAACTTTTACTAATAAAGAGTTGGAACAGGTGAAAAAAGCGTATATGCTTGGCTTAATGTTTATTCCTATGGTAGTTGGAGCAAACGATGGTGATTTATGTATTTTAGGTAAAAAGCTTTTTATGTCTTATTATATGCTTTCAATGCAGGGTGTAAAATTTACAGAAAAACATGCACAAAAAGGATTAGGATTATCATTATATGGATTATATCCAAATGAGTATAATGATGAGATAATGTATTATTATGCAGGGGTATATGATAATTTTAACTCAAAACTGCCACATCTTTTTTACTATACAGTTTATTTAATGGAAAAATATGGTTTAGTAGATAGTGAAGGAAATTATAAATGTAAACATTAGGTACGAAAAAAATGCCATAAACTATGGCAGCTAATACCACCAAAAAATTAGTTAATTAAATTTTGAATATCAATTACTAAATAAATTAAAAATTATTCTGCCCTGAGTTAAACTTGGAGCATATATCAAAGTTTAGCTCACCTTAATTAGCCTAAAAAATTCATTTTTTCGACAATATGAGGCTGCCATAAATTATGGCAGCCTGTGTTTAAGTAGGAGGTGTGTATGAAGTAAATATAATTTATATAAAAGATTTATATAAAATTATTTAATATTAATCACTTTTTTAGGTTCTTCCTGTGGTTCTTTTTTAGGTATATGAACACTTAATATACCATTTTCAAAGGAAGCTTGAATATCTTCTTCAGAAATATTTTCTCCAACATAAAAACTTCTTGAACAGTTGCTGGAATATCTTTCTCTTAAGATATATTTAGTATTAGCATCTTCTGAAGTGTTTTCAACATTTTTACTTGTACTTACATTTAAGTAGCCATCTTTTAATTCAGCATTGATTTCATCTTTTTTAAATCCTGGCAGGTCAATATGAATATCAAAGCCTTTTTCTGTTTCTTTAATATCTGTTCTCATTAAGTCGCATTCGCTTCTTCTAAAAACTTTCTCCATATCTTTTGTAAAGTCATTATTTAATAAATCTCTAAAAAGCTGGTTGTTAAAAATTACTGGTAACATATTAATTTCTCCTTTATATATGCTTATTTAATTGTTTGCTTTCGCTTTATGAGTATAAATATATAAAAATTATTAGCACTGTCAAGTGGTGAGTGCTAAAAATTTTTAATTTTTATAAATATATGATAAATAAAGTATATTTCGATAGAAATGTTTATTGTATTAACAAAATAGGTAATTATGTTAAGTTATTTTTATAAAAAACTTTAAATTACATATATAGAAAGATAGTTTAAAATTTACTTTATAAGTTTAGGTATATGACTTTTTAAAACTATATTAAATGAAAGATGATTAATAAAATATTTATGGTAAGTAGATAAAATAGTAAATAATCATGCAGTAAACCTGTAAGAATTTATAAAGCATATAAAATTAGCTATATATTTATAGTAGAAAAAGCATATTTTTTAAAATAAAAAACAACAAACAAACCCAATATGTTCAAATATAATTTATTTTAATAATGAAAATATATGGAAATAATATGTAAATAAATTAAAACATAAGAAATCCTATAATAAATATATGAATTAAAAATAAAAATATAGTATATAATATAAAATTTTAATAATTTAAAAATTAATAAAATTAAACTAATATGTATTTAATTTATATTGAAATAATATAAATTATATAGTAATATTAAGGAAAATAATAAATATAAATATGTTATATTTTAAATAAAAACAGGGGGTGTAAAATGATAATAGTGATTTTACAAATCATAGTATTGTTTGGAGCAATCTATTTAGGTGTAAAGATTGGTGGTATAGCTATTGGCTATGCTGGTGGTTTAGGCGTAGTTGTTCTTTCGCTTTTACTAGGTATGAAACCTGGCTCAATACCTTGGGACGTTATTTTAATTATTATGTCTGTTATAGCTGCAATTACAGCTATGCAGGTAGCAGGTGGGCTTGATTATTTAGTTCAGCTTGCAGAAAGAATATTACGTAAAAATCCTAAACAAATAAATTATCTTGCCCCTACTGTAACATATCTTTTAACACTTTTTGCAGGCACTGGACATACTGCATTTTCTATGATACCAGTTATAGTGGAAGTTGCCAAAGAGCAAAATATCAAGCCTTCAGCACCGCTAGCTTTAGCTGTTGTATCATCACAAATTGCAATTACTGCTTCCCCTGTTAGTGCTGCTGTGATTTTCTTAAGTGGTGTTATTGAGCCTTTTGGTGTAAGTTATCCACTTTTACTAGCTATTTGTATACCAACAACTTATTTAGGTTGTATGATAGCTGCAGTATTAGTTAATAAGTTTAGTAATTTAAAACTTTCAGATGATCCTGTTTATAAAGAAAGGCTGGCAGCAGGTCTTATAAAAGAGCCGTCCACATCTATACATGAAAAAGTTCTCCCTAATGGTGCTAAACTTTCAGTGCTTATTTTTTTAATTGGTGTTGTTGCTGTTGTATTTTATGCAAGTGCTATAAGTGACAGTCTAAAATGGATAGACCCTGTTATCATGAAAAGAGATGAAGCAATTATTAGTTTTATGCTTGCTATTGCAACTATAATTACAGTAGTTTGTAAGCTTGATGTATCTAAACTTGTAGAAACAAATACATTTCGTTCAGGCATGACTGCTGCTATATGTGTACTTGGTGTTGCATGGCTTGGAGATACATTTGTAAAAGGCTATGAAAGTAATATTAAACAGTTTGCAGAAGCAGTTGTTGAAGATTTTCCATTTATTTTAGCTGTTGTGCTGGCATTGGCTGCTATGCTTTTATATTCTCAAGCAGCAACAGCTAAAGCAATTATGCCAACAGTAATTGTTGCTTTAGGTATTACTCAGGAAAACCCTGGAAATATATACATAATAGTAGCATCATTTGCAGCAGTTTCTGCTTTATTTATACTTCCAACTTATCCTACACTTTTAGGTGCTGTACAAATGGACGATACAGGCTCTACACGAATAGGGAAATATATCTTTAACCACTCATTTTTGGTAACAGGTTTGATGATGATTTTCTTTTCAGTATTATTGGGATTTATTATTGCACCAGTGGCAATAAACTTATTTGGGACTATTCCTACCACAACTCCATAATATATAGTAGAAATAATACTCCTGCTGTGATTTATTTGGCAGGAGTATTATGCTCAATATTTTATTACTATCTTTATTAATAGTTATTATATTTCAACTATCTTATAGTTATTATTTCCCATTTTCATTTCTTTCATATAAGTTAGCTGACGAAGCCCACTACGGCTTTCAATTCGCTCTATTAAATCTTTTCCTTTATTATTTTTCATGTTGTATATTATATCAACACTTGCTTTATCTATGGCTAAAATATCGGTAGAAGCAAGGATACCATAATCTGGAACAGTAGGTTCTACTGCATTTATTCTCTCACAGTCACAGCTTACACTCATTCTTCTTAAAACATTAATATATACGATTTTTTTACCAAAGTGGTCTGTTAATGCTTTTCCACCTTCTACCATATTTTCCATAAATTTTTCTCCAGTAGCACCCCACATACCTTCATGAAGCTGAGATTTTCCTGTTTTTCCAGAAGCACAGCCAATAGAAAGATTTTTTAATGAGCCACCAAAACCGCCCATTGTATGTCCTTTAAAATGTGTTAAAACTACCATAGAATCATAGTTTAATATATTTTTGCCGAAAGCAATTTGTTTAAAATGTTTACCGCCTTTAACTGGCAGGTTAACTTCTCCATCTTCGTCCATTATATCTATTGGAGCAAACGTCCAGCCATTTGTTTTTAAAGTTTCCCTGTGTGTATCAGTATGTTGTCTAGGGCTTGGATAAAGCACATTACATTCAACAATGGTAGAGTTTGGAATAACTGTTAAAAACTCTTTTACCCATGCAGGTGGGATAATGTTAGGACCATGTGGCTCTCCAGTGTGCAGCTTAATAGCTACTTTGCCTGTAACATTTTTATTTATATATGAATATATTTTTTTTAGTCCTTCTGGGCTTAAATCTTTCGTCATATAAACTGTGGAAGTAGTTTCTTTAGCATATACATCATCAATGTTAGAACACACTGCCACTGCCGGAGTTAAAATAGAAGCCTTAAGAATATCTCTGCGTGAAATTTTTTCCATAATGCACCTTATAATACTTGTATTTTATGATATAATATAAATCTATTATTTCCAATAAAAAATATAAAATACTATCATTTTTTTGCATAAAACTATTGTTTTGTTGATAATATTAATATTAAAGTATATAATTTTTTAATGGTGAAATAATGACTAATTACTTTAAAGAAAAAAAACAGGATTTGTTAAATGCATTGCTTCCTTTAATGCCAGAATCAAAATCTTATGATACTTTAGTTGATGGCTTATTGATTGTAAAACGTGAGCAAACTATAGAATCTGAAGTTTGTTTGCAGCAGCCTATTTTTATATTTTCAGTTCAAGGGCAAAAGAGATATGCAGCAGGAAGTGAAGTAATTGATTACAGGCAGGGGCAGATAGTATTTCAAGGTGCTCCAATGCCTTGTTCAAGCTATGTATTAAAGGCTTCCGTAGAAGAACCATATGTGGCTATGGTGTTAACTTTAAATATGCAGATATTGACAGAATTAATATATGCAAGTGAAGATATTAATTCATCATATATTAATCAGTCTTATTCAAGCCTTGGAGTGATAGATGTATCTGATGATTTAGTAGACTGTTTTTTAAGGCTTGCAAAGCTGCTTAATCAAAATAGTAATGATATAAAGATACTTTCACCTCTTATTATAAAAGAGATGTATTATTATCTTTTAAAAACACCATTAAGAGAAAAGCTTGTTTCTTTTGCTGTTGCATCAAGTCAGAATAATAAAATTTTAAAGGCAGTAACTTATTTGAAAGAAAATTACAGTAAAAAACTTAGTATTAATGATTTAGCAGATACCGTAAATATGTCACCGGCAACATTTCACAGGCATTTTAAAATGGTTACAACCTTAAGCCCTATACAGTATCAAAAGTCGTTACGTTTATTAGAAGCTGCAAGAATACTACAGTATGAAAATGCAAATGTTTCAGAAACTGCATATAGAGTAGGGTATGAAAGCTTAAGCCAGTTTACAAGAGAATATAAAAGATATTTTCAAACTACACCTAAAAAGAAACAATAATATATAGTAAAAATATTTTATATCGTTTAATAAATTGTTTTTATTTAAAAAAAAGGCGAAAATAAATATTTGAGCCTGTGAAAAAAAGTCTGTAAATAGTGCAAACTTAAGTTTTCTATGATATACTAATAAAATATGAAAGGAGCTTAAGTATGGCACGAATGAAGAAACCAGTACACAAAGTAGTAATGACGGAGGGTAAGCGTCAAATAATAGCGAATTTATTATCAGAATACGATAT
>CALUZC010000025.1 GCA_944325215.1 uncultured Mucispirillum sp.
ATTGTTTACGCTACCTTGAGCGCCAATTGCTGTTGAGTTATTTACTATTGAAAGAGCCATAATTTTATCCTCCGTGAAATATGCTTAATCATTATCCTTCCTGACTATAATGAAATAAGCCTACAAGAACATCCGTGTTCTCATATTTTCATCTTATTTAATTTTAATTTTGCCTTATAAATTGGCATTTTCATGCTTTTAAACACCAGTTATTATCACATACCTTCACCCGTAACGGCATATTATGTATAATTTGTGCCATACTAGGATATGCGAATATTCTTCTGCAGTTTTTAAGCAAAAAAATTTAAATCCTTGCACTAGTTTTTTAGGTAAACCTTTAACCTTGTAAAATAAAATTAATAAATCTTAACTTTAATTTAATTTACACCTCACTAAAATAGTTTTGTCCCTATACTTCATATTTCGCGCAAGTGGTATTAAATACCTAAATATGATACCTAGGAGTAATATATTATGCTCATTAATATTATTGCAGCTTACTCAAAATATAAGTCCACTGCTAAAACCTGCTTACACGGCTGCTCACACCATATAAGCTATGCTCAAACAGGAATAAAGCTGGACTAGTAACACTTATGACAAATAATCCATGCCAATAAAACTGTTATAAAGCCTGCATATTCCTTAAAACAAAATAAGCCGACTATTTGATTACTCAAAAGCCGGCTTAATTATTTTAATACCTTAAATATTTTACTTTAACAAAAAGAAAACATAATTAAAAACTGCCAAAAAAAAAGAGCCGATAAAGTTATTCTTTATCGGCTCAATTATCTTGATACCATATTTAATATTTAGTTTTCCTTTTACACCCTACATATCGGCAGGCTTTAAAATTTACTTTAGTAATTTTTTAAATTTTTTTATTTATTTTATCTAACCTGCCATCCTTGTATGATACATTTATCGGTTAAGTAAAAATATACTTTAGAAAAAATTTACCGTAACAGAAAAATTTTACAAATAAATTGACAATAGTATATAAGTAATATATTTTAATAATATAAGGAAATAAAGAATTTAAAAAATATTACAGGGTAACAATATGAATTACAATAAATACACTTTCAAACAAATAGTATTATATATAATAAACAAAATCAATAAACAAGAATTAGGAAATGTTAAACTTAATAAAATATTATGGTTTTCAGATTTAGAAAAATGTAAAAATGAAGCATACACAATTACAGGTGAAACATACATTAAACAAAATTATGGACCAGTTGCAAAACATTTACCATCAATTTTAAGAGAACTTGAGAAAATAGATAAAGCAATAACAATAGAAAGAGAAACACCAGACAGTATGCTTTTATATACACCAGTTAAAAAAGCAGATACTAATTTATTTAAAAATGATATTAAGTATATTGATGAAACAATAGAAAAATTAAGACATATGAAGTCAAAAGATATTAGCAAATTAACACATACAAAACTATGGGAAAGTTTAAATATTGGTGAAGTTATGCCAGTAGATGTTGAAGCATTAGAATATTTTGTAGATAATGAAACAAAGGATAGTGATATACAATGGGAAAAAGAAAATAATAATTTAAAAAATGTTGGATAGTCTTAATGTATAACATTACAAATATATCATATTTTAATAATAAAGTAAAAAATACTTATGCATATAAAAACAGTATTGAAGTTCGTTATCGGATAAGAGCATTTATAAAATCATTAGAAATTAACCCAATTAAAAATTTTGTATGCAGTAGTCCATTAACATATAACTTTATTGTAACTATTCCATTTAATCAAGATAATTATAAATTAATAGCTAAATATATAATAGAACAAAATAATATAATAATAAAAGATGTTTTATTTTACAAATTATAAATAAAACTATAAAATAGTATATTCTATAATCAAATCTTTATTGCTTATGGCAAAATAACGTTTTGTTATATTAAAAAATATTCTTTTTAATCTCTAGTATATTCAAGTGTTATACTATCATCATTATTAAAAAAATATTTTATAAGTAATGAGTTTTAACAACTACTTTTTTTTATTTAATTTTTTGCAATCGTTTTTAGAATTTACCAAATTTTATTTTTTTTAAAAAAACACTTGATTTATTTAAAAATATATATAATATTACTATATATAGGTATACTAATGTGCGTAATGTATGCCTTTATAGCAGCTTGTACATGTGCGTAAATACAGGCTGTTATGTGAATAGGAGCGAAATGGTGCCTGCCAGTGAAATCAGGGGGTGCTTTCGCTAAGTTTGTTTGGACAGCTTAGCATTGTAAGTTATAAGTGAGTGTGTAACTTATATGACATTTTAATATGGTATCAAATATATTGAGCCGTGGGTAGATTGCATCTACTTACGGCTTTTTTGTTTTATAAACACAGTGCATGAATGCGCCATGCCTGTTTGTTTGCAGTATAAAACAAGCCAATATATTTGCGGGCTGTTGGAACATACGAATATTTTTTTAGTTAAAATAATATTATAATGTATGTATCAACACAATTGAGCCACATTAGTAATACTAGTGTGGCTTATTTTGTTTATACATAAGGAGCGAAAAAAATGCGAATATCAAAGCCCTTTATTTAAGGTAGTCAAAAATTAAAAAATTAAAACTGAATATTGGTGTGTGCTTATGTAATTAGGTGCAGTGTTTTTGCACGCACTTACTACACAATTATATAATTGACTTATAATTGATATAGTTGCACGTGCTGTTTTTTAAGGTGATGATGCCTTGTTGGGTATAATTGATATTTGTAAATTATAAATTTGTTATTATTTTTGGAGGTGTTGGAAAAATTTAACCATACTTTATGTTTAAGTTTGATATTACTATAAATATCAGTGCAAGGAAAATTAAGTATTTTAACGTTATATTTGGCGGTATGACGTTTAAATGTAAATTAATGATACAGTAAGGATACTGTAAATAAAAATAATTGATAATATTCACGGAGGATATTAATATGGCTCTTTCAATAGTAAATAACTCAACAGCAATTGGCGCTCAAGGAAGTGTTAACAGTGCAAATAATGCTCTTACAAAAACAATTAAAGCACTTTCTACTGGTTTAAGAATTAACTCTGCTGCAGATGATGCTTCAGGTTTAGCAGTTTCTGAAAAATTAAGAGGTCAGATTTCTGGCCTTGCAAAAGCTGCATCTAACGCTCAAGATGCTATATCTATGCTGCAAACTGCAGAAGGTGCAATGGGTTCTATGACTTCTATGGTTCAACGTATAAGAGAACTTGCAATTCAAGCAGGTAACCCAGCTTATACTACAAGCGACCGTGCAGTTTTACAACTGGAAGTTGACCAGTTAAGAGAAGAAATTGACAGGGTTTCAAATACTACTGAATTTAATACTAAAAAATTATTAAATGGTGATGCTTCAGGCTACTGGTCTGCAAATACTGATAAACTTGAAGCAATATTAACAGGTTCTGTTGAAGATGGAAGCTATGTTGTAAGTGCAACTATTTCTGTATCTGGAACTTCTTCAGTTTATCAATCAGCAGCATTTAATCGTGTAAATTCAGCAGGCGTAACAGTTACTGCAAGTGGTGGTGCAAGCCTTTCTGCTGTTACATCATTTATTGATGCTACAAGTGGCAGTTTTATATTACAAAACACACAGGAACTTACTATTTATGCCAATGGTAAATCAGCATCTGTATTTTTAGGGCAAGGTGATACTATTAGTTCTGCTGTTACAAAATTAAATACAGCAATGGAAGAATTAGGGTTGATAGCTCAGGGAAGTTCAGGTGTAACATATTCTAATGGTATAACATTTACACCTACTGCTGTAAAAGGTGAACAGTCTGAAATGACATTTGTGGGCAGTGAAAGTTTAATTAAAGCATTAAGTATTAAACAAACTACTAAAGGCACAAATGATACAGTAACAGTTAATGTTTTATCTTCTGCTGGCGGCACAAATTTAGGTTCATATACAACAAAAGATGGTATAGCTAGAAATATCTTAGATGGAGTTGACTTAAAAGTTAGCAAGCTTACAGGTAATTCTACATTTAATCTATCCATTAAAAATAACGCTACAAAAGCAATTATTGGTGCTAATGAAGGTCAAACATTAGATATTTCTATCGGCAGAGTTGATACTGTTTCTTTAGGCATTGATAATATTAATATTACAAATATTCAAGGGGCAGAAAAAGCAACTGGTAAACTTGATTTAGCACTTGAAAAAATAAATAAAGCACGCTCTACTATGGGTGCTCAAATGAACAGGCTTGAATATACTGTTAACAACTTAAATATTACAAGAGAAAATATGATAGCTTCTGAAAGCCGTATCCGTGACTTAGATATTGCTCAGGCTTCAAGTGATTTAGCTTCTCAGCAAGTTGTTCTTCAGTCTGCAACAGCCATGCTTGCTCAAGCTAACTTAATACCAACTTATGCTATGACACTGCTGCAGTAAGTTATTAACTTATAGCCTATTGTGGCAAGGACGGGTATGCTTATGGATAATATCAATAAAGTATCACGTATTGATACTAATTTAAGTGATTCTTCATACCGCGGAACTCAAGATGAGAAAAAGTTGGATAAAACTAAAGCGACTAAAACAAGCTTTAGTGATATTTATGACATAAGGCTTTTATCTGCACAGATAAATAAAAGCTCCAGTGAGTTTAGGCTTGAAAGTGTGGAAGAAGTCAATAGAGAGTTAAAAAACGTTATTTCAGAACTGCAGGGTGAAAAAACTGATAATGTGGTGCAGTCTTTTCCATCAGAAGATATTTTAGCCCTTGCAAAAATGATGTGGAAAAACTCTAATTAAAGCAGTAAAATATCAATATACCAATGATGACGGTATAAGTATTAAAATAAAGCCTTCCTCTAGTTATTGAGGAAGGCTTTTTATATTATTAACCTATTGTTTGAAGTAATGCTAAAGCCTGCTGTGGGATTTTATTAGCCTGAGCAACCATAGCTGTAGCAGACTGAACTAATACTTGGTTTTTAGTAAGGTTAGTTGTTTCTTCTGCTATATCTAAATCTCTTATACGGCTCTCAGCAGCTGTTAAGTTTTCTCTTGCAGTTTCTAAATTATTAATAGTGTACTCTAATCTATTCATTTGAGCACCAACTGTTGCTCTTGTTGCAGTTAATATTTCAAGTGCTCTGTCTATTTTAGTTATAGACCTTTGAGATAATTCTAAATCCATAACATAAACATCATCAATTTCGAGCCCTGTAGTGTCAAGCTGGCTTACAGATATATTTAAAGTTTGACCTTCATTAGCACCTATTTGAAGTTCAGTGCGGTTATCAACCACGTGAAGGTAAGCTGTAGATACTTCATTTGTTGCTCTAAATTCAAATGATTTAGTGCTGTCATTCCATATTGGTTCAATACCTGCATCTTGTTCTATTGTTATATCCATACCATTAATAATGTTTCTTGCTTTGCCATCATTTACATTATCATTACCTATAAATTTACCAGTGTGAGCATCAGTAACTGTTACATCAATACTTGAGTTTTCACCTTTTTGAATAGTATTTAACCCTAAAGCATTCATAATATTTTGGTCTGCAGTGAAAACAAGTTCGCTGTCTCTACCTAAAGCTGCAGACTGGATTACAAATGTTCCAGGAACAGATTCGTTAGTTCCTGCAGTTGCTTTATTTGCACCACTATTTGCAACACCTTCTTTAGATACATATCTTACTAAACTTTCATTTACTATTTGACCATTTTCTGTAGAAGGGTCTGCACCTAAACCAAGTTCTATTAATGCTGCAGTTAATTTTTTATCAAAATCTTCAATAGTATCATCTTGTTCTAAGTAAATTGTTGTAGATTTACCCATGTTATATATTGTAACATCTTGTGTGTTTGCAAGTAAATTTACACCATCAGCATTTGTAAACTGAGTAAGGTCTGCAAGTTTTGTATCTTTTGTAGCTGGTCCTGAATCCCTTACATTTACAGTAGTTGTTCCAGATATTAAAACACCTGCTGTTTGAGTTGCAGCACCCGGAGTGCCTTCTCTAAATTCAGCTGTAATGCTGCCATAGCTTACAACACCAGTTTTAGGGTCTAAATTTGCCATGTGGTATTTCACTTTATTAAAATCTATAACCTGGTCACCATTATCTGCTTTTACAAGGCTTCCTGCTGCAGAGAATGTAAGAACTGGACCATTATCAATTTGAAGTGAACCAGAACCACTTGCTGCACCATTAAATTGAGCAGATGCTGCATCAAATACTGATACTATTTTATCTCCAGGTTGAATTGTAGCTCCACCACCAGGCATTCTTAATGTCATCACTGCTGTATTTGGGTTTCCTCCACCTAAATTTAATGTAATTGTAGCTGTTCCATTATTTACAGCTGCTGTTGCTTCTACCCATGAGCTTAATTCGCCAGTTTTACTATCCATATAACGATAGCGATATGTAAAACCACCAGTTACTGTGCCATTAGTTGTGCTAACAATTTCAAGCTCATAATAACCACTTGTTAAGTTACCGTTATTAGTAAATGTTGCTGAAGAAATTCTCCAGTTAGTTTGAACACCTTCTGCGCCATGGTATGTTTGCATTGCTGTTAATGTATGTGCTGCATTTGTATCATTATCAATAGTATCTGTTTGACCTTTTACTGTGATAGTCATACCTGCAGAATCTGTAGTTAATATGTTTTCTGGGTCTCTTACACTTGTAACTGAAGCGCTTTGTGTAGTATTAGTTACTTCTGCTACTAATACACCATCTTTAACCTGCATAATTTGTGATTTATATACATCATTTAATCCAGGTTTAATAGAGCTGTCCACTTTATAGTTACCTTCTGCTACTTCAGGTCCTTTAACTACTGCACCAAGATAATCTTCAGTTGCTGACCATAAAGCTGTGCCACTGCCATCAAGAAGTTTTTTAGTGTTAAATTCTGAAGTTCTAGAAATTCTGTTTATTTCTTCTTTTAACTGGTCTACTTCAAGCTGGAGCATTTCTCTGTCATTTGTTGTATATATACCGTTACCAGCTTGAACTGCAAGCTCACGCATACGTTGGAGCATGCTTGTAACAGAACCCATTGCACCTTCTGCAGTTTGTAAATAAGAGATACCATCTTGAGCGTTCATACTTGCTCTTTTCATACCACTTATTTGACCACGTAATTTTTCAGATATTGCAAGACCTGATGCATCATCAGCTGCTGTATTTATTCTTAATCCAGAAGACAATCTTTGTAAAGATTTTGTCTGCATATTACTTGCTATGTTTAAATATTTTTGTGCACCTATGCTTGGCACATTATTGTAAATTGATAAAGCCATGACCTACCTCCGTGTAAGTGCTTTACTGCGGGGCTTCCCTGCCCATGATTTCTCATGTTTTTTAGTTTTTTTTAATTTTTTTTAGTTTTAGTTTTTTAAAAAATTGTCCTTGCAAAAAATTGGTCGGTTTGTGATTTCTTTATCAACTTTATATAGAAATCTTGTAAATCGCTTTTCTCATAATGTCTTCTCCTAAAGGCTTATGCCTTTTGCCGACACGCGATTTAAAAGATTATTTGATTTGCTTTTCGTCATGCCGACCTGATTGTTTCAGTATCTTCTTTTTTAATTCTTGTAAGGTGCTCTCTAAAACCTGCCAGTGCCCTTGGGGGTCAAAGGCGGCTTTGTTATATGAGAAAACTACCTTACAAGACATTTATCGGAAATAATTTCATATTACTTTAGAAAAAATTTTATATTTTTTCATTTTTTATGAAATTACCTGTTTTCTTACCTTTATTATCGGATAATATTTAGATTACTTTAGAAAAATTTATTATACTAATATAACTTGACTTTTTAAGTATATATGGTAGTATTACTAAAATATAAATTCGGTGTATATATGATTAAACATTCAATATATCTTCCTCTAAATAAAATTGAAAATGACCACTTTGCTTCTATATATGATGATTGGGATTCAGAACGCTTTTTTAGTCAAACAGGAATAAAATCAAGATATTATGCTAGCCCAAATGAAACATCTGGCAGTATGGCTGCAGCGGCACTTTCAAATTTAATAGATAAATATAATATAGATAAAAATTGTATTGATTTTATCGTATGTGTAACAGAAACCCCAGATAATCTTCTTCCAGCAACAGCTTATAAGGTGCACCAAATAGTAGGGCTGTCAAATAAATGTGGTGCATATGATATTAATCATGGATGTTCAGGCTTTACATATGGAATAATGAATGCATGCAATCTTATTAATTCTGGAATGGCTAATAATGTTGCACTGTTAAATACTGATACTCTATCTCACTATCTTGATAAAAACGATAGAGGCATAACCACAATTGTTGGCGATGCTGCATCTGCTTTTTTAATAGATAAAGCTACATGCAGTAATATAATGAACTTTGTATATGGAACAGATAGCTCAGGGTATGATAAGCTAATTATTAAACCAAAAGACGATGATAAAAGTAAAGAACAATATCTTTATATGGACGGAATGGATGTTTTTTATTTTGCAATAAATAATGTACCTAATATTATCAAAGAAATTCTACAAGCTAATAATTTATCTATTGATGATATTGATTTTATAGTCTTACATCAAGCAAATAAAACCATACTGGAATATGTAAAAAAAAGGCTGAAAATTAAAGATGAAAAATTTTATATTAATTTAGAAGAAACTGGTAATACAGCAAGTGTAACAATTCCTATAGCAATAAATAATTTAGTTAAAAATGGAGATTTAAAAGATAATATGAATATTCTAATTTTGGGATTTGGTGTTGGATATTCATGGTGTGGTACGATTATAAGGTGGTAATATGACTTTTGAAGAAAAAATGAAAATATTTAGAGAAACTTTTCTAATTGATGATAATGTAGAATTAAACGGCGATACTAAACTTAGTTCACTAGATAACTGGGATTCTATGTCTAAATTATCGCTCATTATAATTTTTAAAGACTACTGTGATAAAAAATTGACTTTTGAATTGCTTGATAGTTTTATAACAATACAAGATGTTTTTGATGCTATGGATTAAAAAATGAATATAGCCAATAACACTTATTTAACAATTGGTGTAACAGATGGTACAGGTTCAGTCTTAGCTCATACACTAATAAATGAGAAAGGATGGTTATCTTATTCATCATCAAAAATTGAAACTGAATTAGTTCATAATTATATTGATAAAATGTGTGAAAATGATAGTAATGCAACACAATCTCTTGGTTATATTAAACTAAAAGAATTAAAAGAACTTACTTTAGACTTTCTTTTAAAAAGCAATCCAAAAACAATTAGAACTATATTTGATATAAATGGTGGTGGGTTTAATGTTAATACCATACTTAGAGTTAGCTAGAAACTTAAAAATATCTTCTGGAAGCACTGTTTTTATATCATCAGACATTTCTAGGCTTGCATTTGAAGCGCTAGAAAATAATATAGACTTTAATGTAAATGAATTTATAGATATCATACAAGATAAAATTGGCAATGAAGGTACCCTTTTATTTCCTGTGTATAATTGGGATTTTTGTCATGGAATACC
This sequence comes from uncultured Mucispirillum sp., assembly GCA_944325215.1. Classification (GTDB taxonomy): domain Bacteria; phylum Chrysiogenota; class Deferribacteres; order Deferribacterales; family Mucispirillaceae; genus Mucispirillum. The sequence continues at coordinate 9,595 of CALUZC010000025.1, forward strand.
ATTTAATTATAATAAAACAGTAGGTAAAACTGGTTTACTTGGAAATGCTGCATTAAAAAGAGAAGATTTTAAACGAACTAAAAACGCACTTTATTCTTTTGCTGTTTGGGGAAAGGATAAAGATTTTCTATGCTCTTTAGATCCTGTTATTTCGCTGGGAAGAAACACTGTATTTGAGTATTTGCATCGTAATAATGCAATAAATGTTGTACTTGATGTTGCTTTTAGCGATCATTATACTATATGCCATTATGTAGAACAATTGCTTGGTGTTCCTTATAGATATAATAAGTATTTTAAAAGCGACTATATTGATGAGCATGGAAATGTTAGTAGAAAAACATATTCTATGAGTGTTAGATACTTAGAACTAGACGTTCAAGGAAATGCTGATGCTTTATATGATGAATTTTTAAAACATGGGGCTGCTTATGAAGAAAAAATAGGCAGGCATACAATATCATATATTGATATTGCAAAATCAATACCTTTAATTGAAAAAGATATTCTTGAAAATAATGCTGCTATGCAGGCTCAATTTAAGGGTCAGTTTGATAAAAAATTATCTTCTGATGAAAGAATGTATAAAATTATAAAAGATTTATTTCCTATAACACGCTCCATTTCTGGTAATGGAAATAGACAGACATTAAAATATTTAAAAGAAAACTGCCTTGGAGAACTTAAAATACTTGAATATTCTATTGCTGATAACCCAACAATTTTTGACTGGGAAACACCATATGAATGGAATATTGATGAAGCATATATTGAAGATGAAAATGGAAATATTATAATAGACTTTAAAAATAATAACCTGCATATTCTAGGATATTCTGAAAGTGTGGATATTACAATACCATTTTCAGAACTTGATGAACATCTATATTCATTAGAAGATGATATTGATGCTATACCATATGTTACATCATATTATAAAACACGCTGGGGCTTTTGCCTTTCTCACAGGCAAAGGGAAGAACTGCGTAAACAGCCTGAAAAACTGTACCATGTAGTAATCAAATCTAACTTTAATAAAAACGGCTCTATTACATATGGTGAGCTTATTATTAATGGCTATGAAGATGATGAAATATTAATATCTACATACATATGCCATCCATCAATGGCTAATGATAACCTATCAGGCATAGCTGTTGCAACTAAAATTGCAAAATATATATATGCACTGCCAGAAAGAAAATATACATACCGCATTATATTTATTCCAGAAACTATTGGGGCTTTAATTTACTTAAAAGAAAATATAAACCATTTACAAAAATATGTAAAAGCAGGCTTTGTGCTTTCTTGTATTGGCGATGACGGTGATTATTCCTGCGTCCATACTCCATATAATAATACATATACTGATAAAATAGTTACTCATGTTTTAAAGCATATTACAGATACCCCAAAAGAGTATTCTTATATAGAAAGAGGAAGCGATGAAAGGCAGTTTTGTGCTCCTAATGTAAACTTACCAATATGCACACTTTCACGCACCAAGTTTGGCAAATTTAAAGAGTACCACACATCAAATGATAACCTTGATTTTGTTACTGAAAAAGGCCTGCAAGGTGGCTTTGAATATGTAAAAAAATGTATAGAAATATTAGAAAATAATAATTTATATCAAATAAAAACTATTGGTGAGCCTCAGCTTGGCAAATATGGTTTATACCCTACTATCAGCCAAAAAGGCAGTGCTGATTATACAAGACGCCTTACAAATATTATTGCATACCTTAACGGTGAAAACTCTATACTTGATATTGCAGAAATATTAAATGTGCCTTTTAATGAGGTATTAGAAATTATTATGCAATTAAATGAAAAAAATTTAATAAATATAGTTGGAACAGAAAAATGATTGAAGATATTATATTAACAGAGCAGGAAAAACTATACTGGGAAAAAATCTTTAATACAGAATTTATTTTTGAAAAAGGCTGTTACAGCACATGCAATAGTCATTGCTGTAAATGGGATACTCCAGATTTACCACTAACAATTATACCAAAAGGTGGTACTCTTTTTTATCTACCTAAAGAATATGCATATATTTCTAAATATGGAAAAATAACTGAAATACCACCCTATAAAATGAAAACAAAATTATTTGATAAAGAACTTTTTATATACTATAAACATTGTAATGATGATAGTAACTGTAATATAAAGTTTTCACGTTCACTTTATTGTAAGCTCTATCCTTTTATACCTGTTTTTGATATAGAGGGAAATCTGTTGGATTTAAAATTTATTTCAGTATATGATGTTACATACAATATTATAGGGCAAAAATCACCCTGCTATGTAAAAGATTTGAAAGCTAAATATATTGACTTATGGAGCAAAGAAGATTCTAATATTCATCTCCTTAAAAATCCATATACATTATTTTATTTAATGGTTGGTAACTTAATACACGATAATTATGTGGAGACATTAAAATCAAATAATAAATTAATTAATTTACAAGGTAAAGAATTCTGGAAAAAATGGGAAAAATTATACCTTGCAGGCAGACTTATAAATAAAAATAAACTTGAAAAAGGTATTGAAAAACTTTATAATGACTTCAGTATAAAATATAATTTTTCTCTTGAGGATTAAATGGATACAATAAGACAAACAATTAAAGACATTTTTACAGCAAATAATATAGATATATCTAATATTGATGAAAATAAATCATTAATAGAATCTGGTATTATAGATTCTATGACATATGTTAATATTTTATTAGAAATCGAAGACTCTCTTAATATTGAAATAGATTTTGAAAATATTGATTTAGCCTCTATTGTTTCAATAAAAGGGCTCTGTGATTATATTAACAGCTTATAATTTTTCTATAAACATATGATAAACACTATTAGTAATTTCTTCATCAATAAACTTACAATCGTCTGAAATAACATAAGATACTCGGTCATTTCTTCTTAAAAATACCACTTTGAATCTATCATTTAGTATTTTTATCACGCCATACAACCCAATATTATTTACATATATATTATTACCTTTAAAAGAAGCTGATGCATGACCATCATCACTAAAAAGCTTAATTTTTTTAGTGCTGATTTCTGATTGTGGAGTTAGTAATATTACCCCCCCCCCAACAGTTACTCTATGAACTTCATCAATAGCTTTTTGATACATATCTTCATTGACACATACAAGTGAACCATGGTCTATAACCATATGAAAAAAATTATCCTTAAATGGAAGATTGTCAACCGATGCAACTGACATTTCACCATGTAAACCACTTACATTAAATGACCTTATACAATAATCAATAGCTGTTTGAGATATATCTATACCATATACATTACATCCCTGCTCTGCTAAATATTTTATATTTGCTCCACCACCACAGCCCAATTCTAATGCATTGATTTCTGAAGGTAAAACACCAGGGTATTTTTTATAATAAAAATTTAATAATTCTATAATTATAGAAAATGGATATTTCATCATAGCTCTATCATTAAGGCTACTATATAGTTTTTCCCAATGATTTTCCATAAAACTACACCTTATATTCCTAGTATTTTTTTACACTATCATATTGCACTTTTATTTTCAACTTAAATATAATATAATATTTGCAATAAAGCATGGGGTTAATTTTATGACAATACAAAAAGATCTTGTACAAATTTTTAAACGATATAGCACACAAAATGCACTATATACTTATAATACATATTATACATATAATCAGTTGTATTCTGCTGCTTCTAATATTACAAATATGATTTTAAATATTTCAAATGAAAAACAACCAGTAATTATTATGGGCTCAAAAAGTTTTTTTACTCATGCAGGAATAATAGGTACTGTTATGGCTGGCTCTTACTATACTCCATTAAATGAAACTTTCCCTATTGAAAGAAATATTGATATTATAAAAATATCAAATGCGCAGAGTATAGTTATAGATATAGATGATTTTAAAAATTATGAAAATATATTAGATAGTATAGACGACTATAATATAATATGCCCAGAAAAAGATTTAGAGTATATAACCAAACGTTTTCCAAACCATAAAGTTAGATGTAATGGACAATCAAAACAAAATATAGCAGCTGAGGAAAATGATGCTGTTTATATGTTATTTACTTCAGGAAGTACTGGCATACCGAAAGGTATTAAAATATCACATTATAACTTATATAACTATATAAAAGCTTTTACTAAAAGAAACTCAATTACTGATAACGATAGATTTATACAAATGAATGATTTAACATTTGATTTATCAGTTCATTCTTTATTTTTATCTATTTTGCATGGTGCATGCTTATATATACCTAGTAGCAGCGAAAGAATAAACCCAGTAAAATTTATTAATGACTACAGTATTACAAATATTCTAATGGTTCCATCATCTATAGCGTTTATGAAAAAAATGAGAGTATTAAAAGATAATTCACTTATGTCCGTTAAATATTTATCATTTTGTGGTGAAACACTACCTTTTGATAATGCAATATTAATGGCCAAAGCAGCACCTAATGCAAAGCTTGAAAATTTATATGGTCCTACAGAGGCTACTATTGCATGTACATATTTTGAATTTGATAAAAATACCGAAGAATTAATAGAGTATTCTGGCTCTATGCCTATAGGAAATGCTTATGATGGAATGAATGTGGAACTTTTTGATAATAATCTAAATAAAATCATTGATAATAGTATCGGGCAAATTGTATTATCTGGTAAACAACTTACTACAGGTTATGTTAATAATAAAGAACAAACAAAAGAAAAATTTATAATGATAGATAATAAACTTCACTATATTACTGGAGATTTAGGTAGAGTTATCAATAATAAACTTGTATTTCTTGGCAGAAATGATGCTCAAGTGCAGATAAAAGGTTATAGAGTGGAAATTTTTGAAATAGAAAATGCAATATCCAAAATAAATGGTATAATTAGCAATGCTGTTATTCCAACACCTGTTGGTGCTGCTACTTATGAAAATACAACAGCATTTCTTGTTTGCAACAAAGATATTGATACAAATAAAATAAAAGATGATTTATCTAAAACGCTTCCTAGCTATATGGTACCAAATAAATATATTATACTAGATAATATGCCATTAAACTCCAATGGTAAAATTGATAGAAATCAGTTAAAGAAAATATTACAACCATAATTACTCTTTTTTCTAGAATATTTTTTGCATATGGTATATAATAAGCCTGTATATATTTATATATTTTTGAGGTGTTAGATGTTATCAGTAATTATTTTAGCTGCAGGCAAAGGCACAAGAATGAAATCAGAAAAACCAAAAGTGCTTTTTGAGGCTGCTGGTAAACCTATGATAGATTATACTGTTGAATTAAGTAAATCATTAAATCCTGAAAAAATTGTAGTAGTAACTGGCAATATGGCTGAAGCTGTGCAGGAACACTTACAAGATTATTCTGTAGAATTTGCACTGCAAAAACAGCAGCGTGGAACAGCAGATGCTGTTATGGCAGCTCAGGATTTTATAGATTATAATGGCAAAGTGCTTATTTTATGTGGTGATATGCCATTAATTAAATTTGAAACTATTGATAGCTTCATAAAAAATGTTAATGAAAAAATAGCTTTTATCAGTGTAAAAATGCAGCAGCCTAAAGGATATGGCAGAGTTGTGCGTTCTTCTGATAATAATGTTATAAAAATAGTAGAAGAAAAAGATGCTAATGAATATGAAAAACGTATTAATGAAGTAAATACTGGTGTTTACTTATGTGATGGAAAAGAACTTAAAAAGCGTCTTTCATCAATTGATGATAATAATGCACAAAAAGAATTTTATTTAACTGATATTGTTCGCGATGGTGCAGAGGCTTACCTAGCAGAAGATGAAAGTGAATTTATGGGCGTAAATGATAGAATACAGCTTTGTGCTGCTTCTAAAATATTATATAAAAATCGTGCTGAAAAATATATGGTAGATGGTGTGTCAATTATTGACCCGCAATCATGTTATATTGATGAGGGAGTTGAAATAGGCAGAGATACTATTATATACCCTAATGTATTTATTGAAAATGGCTCTAAAATTGGAAAAAATGTTGTTATCCGTTCTGGCTGCCGCTTAAATAAAGCAATAGTTGAAGAAAATGTAGAAATAAAAGATAACAGCTTAATTGAAGACTCATTTATCGGCTCTGGCTCATCAGTTGGTCCAATGGCTCATTTACGACCTGGCTCATATCTTGAAAAAGATAATAAAGTTGGTAACTTTGTAGAACTGAAAAAAGCAAGAATGGGTGAAGGCTCAAAAGCAAGTCACCTTACATATTTAGGTGATGCAGAAATCGGTAAAAATGTAAATATAGGCTGCGGCACAATTACATGTAATTATGATGGGTATAATAAATATAAAACTATTATTGATGATAATGTATTCATTGGCAGTGATACTCAGCTTGTTGCACCTGTAAAAATTGGTAAAAATGTGCTTGTTGCAGCAGGCAGCACTGTTACAAAAGATGTTGATGATAATGCCCTTGCCATATCACGCACTCCACAAAAAAATTTGGAAAATAAAGGCAAGGAAATAATGGACATTAATAAAGCTAAAAAGGAAAGTAAAAAGTAGGTTATATAAATTGAAATTAGTAAATTTCATACGCTTAAAATTTAGTTACCTTATTACTAAATATGAAGATGTTGTAATTATTACAGTGGCAGTTGCCATAGGGATAGCTGCAGGGCTTGGAAATATTGTATTTCGCAGCCTTATACATTTTCTACAAAATACTTTATATGGTATTGAAAGTGAAGTTATGCTCTATAATCTGCAGGATACTTCCAACTGGAAAATTGTTGTTATACCTGCTTTAGGTGGTTTAGCTGTTGGTATTATTACAACAGTATTTAAATCAAATGTTCATTCTGTGGCAGATGTTATAAAAGCCATATCACTTCACAGAACATTATCACCTGTTACTGCCGTTTTAAAAACTATTACATCAGCTATTACACTAGGCACTGGTGGTTCTGCAGGCAGGGAAGGACCAATTATAATGATTGGGGCATCTCTTGGCTCTGCTGTTGGCCAATTTTTTAAATTTTCTCATGTTAGAATGAGCTCTGCCACTGCCTGTGGTGCTGCAGGTGGTATTGCTGCCACATTTAATGCACCTATGGGCGGGGCTATGTTTGCTGCTGAAGTGCTGCTTGGTAAATATGGTGTGAGAACATTCAGCCCATTAATAGTTTCTGCTGTTACTGCGACAGTTGTAAGCCGTGCTTATTTTGGAGATGAAATAACTATACATGCTCCAGAATATGTGTTAAAAAGTCCGCTGGAATTACCACTTTATGCTTTAATGGGAGTATTCATTGCTTTTATTAGTGTATTTTTTATTAGGTTTTATTATAAAGTATCTGATGCTTTTAAGGAAATGGAGATACCAAAATTTTTAAAACCTGCTATTGGTGGGCTTTTTATGGGTATTATTGCCATATTCTGCATTAATATTATGGGTGTAGGCTATGGCACAATTATAGAAATATTACAAAATAAAATTCCATGGTATATATTAATCGTTTTTGTATTTTTAAAAATTGTAGCCACATCACTTACATTAGGTTCTGGCGGCTCTGGTGGTCAGCTTGTTCCAAGCCTTTTTATTGGTGCTTCTGCTGGTGGTTTTTTTGGTGGTGTATTACATTATTTATTTCCCGGGTTTGCTGGAAACCCAGAAACTTATGCACTTGTGGGAATGGGTGCCATGCTTGCTGCTGTTATAAGAGCACCTATTACTTCCATACTTATACTTTTTGAAATAACCCAAAGCTACCATATTGTGCTGCCTGTTATGGTAACATGTATTATAGCTAACTTAATTTCTTCTCGTATTGAAAAGGACAGTATGTTTACATACAGCTTAAGCCGTGCAGGGTTTAATATTGACCATGGGGTAGAAAAAAGCATACTAGAATCCATAAAAGTAAAAAATATTATGTTAACTGATATTATTGCCTTTAATGATAATACGCCACTTGTGGAAATTAAAAAATCCATAGAGAAAAAACCACATGCTTATTTCCCAGTTGTTGATGATAACGGGTATTTAACAGGTGTTATATCATTAAATGACTTAAAAGAAGAAATTTTTAGCGGCAAAAATGTGGAAACTACTTTGGCAAAAGATTTTGGCGCAAGAAAAAATATAATAACAGTATCGCCTGAAGAAACATTAGAACAGGCAATGCGTGATTTTGGTATTAAAGAAGTGGGCGATTTACCAGTTGTGGAAATGGAAGAAAACGGCATGAAGTTAGTTGGTCTTTTAAGAAGAAGTGATATAATTATAGCATATAATAAAAAAGTGGTGGATTTTGAACCAGATAAATAAGGGGGCAGGCTATTTTTAACGTAGATGAAGATTTAAATAAAAGGCAGGCAGAAGCTGTTAAAGAAACAGAAGGTCCAGTTTTAGTTTTAGCAGGGGCAGGCACTGGAAAAACTCGTGTTATTACATACAGAATAGCCCATTTAATAGTTAATAAAAATGTATCTTCCGGTAATATTTTAGCAGTAACATTTACAAATAAAGCAGCAGAAGAAATGAAAAGCAGGCTGCAAGGACTAATAGGGCAGCTTTCTAATGCTGTATGGATGGGAACATTCCATTCTATTTGCTTAAATATCCTGCGTAATGAATCAGAATATGTGGGGCTTTCAAAATCCTTTTCTGTTATAGACCAGGAAGACAGGCTTGCTTTAATACGCCAGATTACTAAAAGCCTAAATATTGACCCAAAACAGTTTCCACCAAAAGCATATCTGCATGCTATAAGTGCTTATAAAAATACAGAAAATTACGCTAGAAATGAAGAAATTGAAGAAAACTATCATTTACTAAAAACAGTATTTCAAGCATACCAAAAAGAATTAGAACTTCAAAGGCTTGTAGATTTTGATGATATGATATCATTATGTGTGCGTCTTTTTAATAACTTCCCTAATGTGCTTGAAAAATATAAAGACTTATATAAATACATATTAGTTGATGAATATCAGGATACAAATGCTGTTCAGTTTAGACTTTTATACATGCTTGCTGGAGATGACGGTAATTTATGTGTTGTTGGTGATGATGACCAGTCCATATACGGCTGGCGTGGTGCTGAAGTTAGAAATATACTAGAGTTTGATAAAGTATTTAAAAATGTAAAAGAAATAAAGTTAGAAGGTAATTACAGAAGTGGTAAAAGTATATTATCTATTGCAAATAGACTAATAGAAAATAATACATACAGACGTGGTAAAACTTTAGAAGCAAGCTCTGAAAAAGAAGCAGATGTTAGAAAGTTTGAGTTTAACAATGAATATGAAGAAGCAGAATTTGCAGCCAGCACAATTTTGAAAAAAATAGAAGAAGATGGCATAAACCCTGCAGATATTGCTATACTTTATAGGACTAATGCCCAGTCATTAAATTTTGAACGGGCTTTAAAAATGGCAAATATTGCTCATAAAGTTGTGGGAAATATAGGGTTTTACCAAAGAAAAGAAGTAAAAGATATTTTATCCTACCTGAAATTTTCCAGTAATAAACGTGATGCTCAAGCATTTATGAGAAGCATTATTACACCAAAACGTGGTATAGGTAATTCTTCTATTGATAAGATTATATCATATGCTGAAGATAACGATATTGATATAATGCAGGCTTTAAATGCTGATTTAAAATTTTTAGCAAAGCACAGGCAGGCAGTAGAAAGGTATATTTCACTTATTAAAAATATTGAAGATATTGAAAGTATCCACAAAAAAATTGAGTATATTATTGATACTGTAAATTATAAAGAGATTTTAAAAAGCAGTGGTGAAGAAGCCGATGTAATTGATAGGAAAATGGAAAACCTAGATGAGCTTATATCTGATGCTGTTCGTTTTGAAGAATCCAGTGGCTATTCACTAGCTGACTTTTTAGCAAGTGCTGCCCTTGTAACATCAAGCGATGAAGATGCAGAACATTCTGTAAAATTAATGACAATGCATGCAGCAAAAGGGCTTGAATTTAAGATAGTATTTCTTACAGGTCTTGAAGAAGGGCTTTTCCCTTTAGGCAATGAAGAAGGTGATGCCAATATTGAAGAAGAACGCAGGCTTTGCTATGTAGGTGTTACTCGTGCTATGGAAATACTATATATTACAAGAGCAGTAAATAGAATGAGAAAAGGCAGGCATAACCACAGCATAGCTTCAAGGTTTTTAGGGGAGCTGCAGTTTGGTGCTGCTTTTAAATTTAATAAAGGTAAGACACAAAATACTTTTACAAATATTAATGGAAATTATGCAGATTATATAAAAAATACTACCAATTCTCAAAAGAAAGAGTATAATAATGATAATAGTGCTGCTTTTTCTTCATCTACAAAAGTAAGACATTCAGTTTTTGGTGAAGGTGTTGTGCTTTTTAGTGAAGGAAGTGGAGAAAATGAAAAAGTTACAGTTCATTTTAAAAAGGCAGGTATAAAGAAAATTATTGCTAAATTTTTAGAACCTGCATAAATTTTATGGAAAACATAATTAATTATGTATAAATGGAGGATAATATGTTACTGAAAAAAATTGACCACATAGGCGTTGCTGTTAAATCAATTGAAGCTGCACTGCCATTTTACAAAGCTATGGGTGCTGATGTAAACCATATAGAAGAAGTTCCAAGCCAAAAAGTAAAAACTGCTTTTATTAAAATAGGTGAAACTACTATTGAGCTTGTGGAAGCTACTTCACCTGACAGCCCTATTGCAAAATATTTAGAAAAAAATAGAGAAGGGCTTCACCACATTTGCTATGAAGTAGATGATGTGGCTGCATGCTTAAATGAACTTAAAGCTGATAATATACCATTAATTGATAATGAACCAAAAGTTGGTGCTCATAATATGCTTGTAGCATTTGTTCACCCAAAAGGTAATAATGGTGTATTAACTGAACTTGCTCAACACCAGCATTAATATAAAATTAAAGGGGCTTTTAAAAGCCCCTCTACCAATAATAAGTATATTCACAAGCATATTTATGATGCTTGGAATAATAAATAATTTGAGGACTATATGAAAAAAAAATTAATACTTTTTATTTTATTATTTCTTTTTGTTTCCACAATAAATGATGCTTATGCATATATTAGACCAGGTGCTGGTAATGATTTAATACAAATACTTATTTCTGCTGTTGCAAGCATTGGTGCCTTTTTTAAAAATATAATTAATAAGATTAAATCTATATTTACTGGTAATAAATAATGGTATTTGAGATATTATATCCTTTATTATTTTCGTGTATTCCAATATTTACGTTTCTATCAAGTAATATTAAAGAAGTAGATAAAAAAAATATATTCTATATTTTTATCGTTAATGTAATTGTTATATTAAGTCTGTGGTTTATTCTAACATGGACAACAGACATACGTAGTAATATTATTTCAGGTATTATTTTTTATACTCTTATATGGTTTTATACTCCGTGGTATAAATTAAACAGGTTTAAATCAAGGTATGCATATCAATATATTATTAAGTATTTAATTTATGCTGTTCTTACATGTGCTATTGTTTATATTAACTTTATGCCTTTAGTTGTAACAATAATTTCTTCACTAATTATTTTTTTGAATTTAATTTATATTCTTTCAAATAATTCTAAAATTGATTCTAAATACATTAAAGAAGATACTGTAGATATTAATATATGTAATAGTGAAAAACCTGATATCTACCATATTATACTTGATGGCTACCTTGGCAAAGAAGCACTAAGCGATATTACAGATTGTGATAATAATGAGTTTTACAGCCAGCTAAAACAGCTTGGCTTTAATATATATAATAATATATATTCAAATTATAATTATACAGCATATTCTATTCCTTCTATATTTAATATGGATTACTTTAATAACTATATGCAGGAAGAAGAATTAAATAGTGATATATATAAACAAGATAAATTGCAGTATGGTTTTTTAAGAACAATTAAATCTAAATTAATTTTTTCATTAAAAAAAGCTGGATATAAGATTATGATACGTGGTGAAACAATTTTTTTGGAGGAAGTTCAAAACCAGTGTGAAACTGTGGTTGATGTTCAAAGTAGTCAAAGTTATGTGATTAATGCAAATGCAACTATTTCTACATTCTTAAAAACAACTATTATAAGTAACATGTTTATGATTAGTAAAAAAGCAAATAAAGACCATGCATCTTATTTGTTAAATGCTTTTCATGAATTAGGAAATGGTCACAAACTGCCATCACCTACTTACTCTCTTTTTCATATTTTAGCACCACACCCACCATTTTGCTTTAATAGTGATGGCTCAATCAATGAAAAATACAGTAGCATGGTTGAATATCCAGCTTATGATAAAGATGGTTTAGAAGCTTACAAAAACCACATGTTATATGTTAATAAATTATCTATAGAGGCTTTATCAAAATTAATAGAAAACATACAAGAAAAAAATCACAAGGCCATTATTTTAGTTCATGGCGACCATGGGCTAATGATGAATAATCCAGATAAACCAACTTATAATACGTTGCTTGCAGTATATAAATATAAATTTGATGATGATAAAGATATTTTTAAAAATAATATGACACTGGTTAATATGATGCCTTATCTATTAAATTATATTTTTAATACAAATATTCCTATACTTAATAACAAGTTTTACTTTTGCGACTTAACTGATACAAATTACACCAATAATAATGTAACTAATATTATCAGTAAATTCATTAATAAGGACTAAACTTTATGAGTTTAAAAAATTTTTTAAATAAAAAAATAATTATTTTTGGCACAAGCTCTGATGGCATGTTTACTCTTGAGATTCTGAAAAAATATAATATTACTCCAATTTGCTATATTGATAATAACAAACAAAAAATAGGAAGTTCCTATAATGATATAATCATACAACCAGTAGACTATTTAAAACAGTTAAAAGTTGATGAATATATTGTCCTAATTCCATCACTTTACTATGATGCAATGTATAATCAACTAATGGATATGAAAATACCAAAAAATAATATTGCAAATATTGAGATTTATTACAAACCTTTAAGTTTATTTGACATACCATATAAAATTAAATTTTATTTCTTTATGCATAAATATTTTATAAAAAAATAGCTGACTATTTCAATTTCATTAGATAAATAGTTCTTTTAGTATTTTCTATGGCAACCTTTTCTAATATAGTAAAATGTCTTTCAAAAGATTTTTCAAAGTTTTCAATAGTATAATATGAATAATCTCCAATTTTTTCATCTAATATTTTCATTGTTTGAGAATCATCTTTTGGAACCCATTCAATTATTAAATATTTTGTAAAAGAAGCAAAAAACTCAGCAAATTTATTAAAAGGGACATTATTTGTAATAGTTATATGATGAATTAATGCAAGTGCTAATGTTATATCACTATCTGAAAGCCTAATAATAAACGAATCACGTTCCTTATTTGCCCACCCTATACTTGGTGTAGGATTTGTTAAATCCGTAATAACTGGATAAATATTTTTATATTCATTAGTTTTTAATATTAAATAATTTTCATCTACAGCGTGATAATCCATATCTGATGATATAATTATACTTTTACTATATTTACTACACAATAAACGTGAAAAATGTCCATTATTGGCACCTAAGTCTATAATTTTATTACGGTTACCACATTTATCAACAAGTTCTAGTAATATTTTTTCTTTCTGCGTAAAAGACTCTTCATTATAATTTGTAAAACTGTAATATCCATTCCAGTTACTCCGACCTTTTTTCGTATTATATTCTATTCCATTAATTGTATTGAGCAAATTTTCTATTAAATTAATCAAATTTGTTTTCTTTAAAGAAAAATTTTTATTATTATGATTAGAATTTTTTTCAGCACTTTTATGGATTTTTGCATTTAAATATAAATGCATAAATATACCTAATTTAAATTTTGATTTCAAGGGTAATAATCTGGCAGCATAATCCAGTGGTATTCCATCAATATAATTTATTGAAGCTTGATATATTCTATAATCAGTGTATGCTATTAATGCAAGAGGAGCTAAAAAATGCCTACAAAACTGACTATATGCCTGCCATACACTACCTTCATTATATTTTTCAAATGAAAGAGTATCTATAAATATTGGTTTACCATTATAAAACTGAATATTAAATGCTGTGGCATCTTTCAATATCATATTGTATTTTAAAGCTTCAAGAAGCACTTTTAAAGTTAGTAATGCAGCATCTTTCAATTGATGAAAACTCCATTCATAAGGGTATGAAATATATGGAAGTTGAGTGGGTTTAATAATCTTATAAATATCTCTATTATCTATATTAAATTGGTCTATATCACAAATTTCCTCATGATATACCAATACTCCATCTATCACTAATTTATCATATAATCCAGATGAAATTAAAAAATCATAATTTTCTTTATACGCCTTATTGATACATCTGTATACAATATTGTCATGCTTAAATACGTATCCACCAGCATATATATCACGAAAAGATGAATTTAGAACTTGCATAATCTACTATACCTCCTTTTTTATTAATCTTCCTGCCACTCTTTATAATTTTCATCAATTATTTTTGCAATATCTTTATAATACTGTTCTGTCAGTTCCATAAAACAGTATTCCATATCACACATATCATCTGTATCTATATTATTATTTTCAAAATAATCTAGTGCATAAGCAGCAATATCATCATAATACTGACCTACTATACCTTCATCTGGGTTATTTAAGCAGTATGATTCTATAAAATCTATAATATCATCATTTAATATTTCATACCTTAATGTTCCAATAAGCTTATCTATAATAAAATTTCTTAAATCAATACTTTCTGGCGATGTTTTCACCGTATTTATCTCATCACTATACTTTGATATAAACTCATCAGACATCATATCATGCTCTATTAACCACCTTAAAAGTATAGCCATATGGTTAAATGCATTTAATTCTCCAGACTGCTGTACAATGTTTTCTTTATAAAGGGGCAGTAAATGAAGCATACCATCATCAAAAATATTTTCATAATCATATAAATATCTATCTTGATATATAATAAAGTTGTGGAAAATAAGTTTATGAAAAATAAGATTTCTGTTAAGGTTTGCAGCACGTTCTATTTCATCAGATGTAATAGGCATAATCTGTAAAAAGCCTACTTTTTGCCCATCGGGAAGAGTACATATTTGCCCTTCTTCTGTTGTATATGCTGGAAACATTAATATACCGCCAGAATCATGAGTGCTTTCTGAAAACGGTGTTTCATCGTCCATAATATTGCCCATTACAAAATAACTTTCATTATTAACAGGTGCTTGAGCTAAATTTTTTAATATTTGTATAGGGTAATTCCACTGTGCATTAATATTACCTAAAAGTGGTGTAACTGAACCATCAATAATCAACCCTGTAGTTGAACCAGATGATTGTTTAAAAGCACCATCTATATTCCAATTGGAACTTAGATAAATCAAAAGCTCTATTCTATCCAAATTACCGTCTTTAAAATCATCAGGTATATCCATTTGATATGCTCCCATACCTGAAGTTACAACAGTATAAAAATCTCTTTCTTTTGTTGGCTCTATAATATAAAGCTTTAAATCAAGGCTATCACACTCTTTAACCGTAACTGTTCTTGAAATATTACCATAATGCTTGATAATATGGTCTTGAATAGTTTGTGCCTCATAGGGAGTATAAGAATAGGCTGCCATAAAATCACCTCATAATATTTATAAATTTACCACCAAATAATAACATTGGGGGGGGAATGTCAAGAATAATAAAGTATTATAATATGAGCACTTACTAATATATGAGAAGTTTTATTCTATCTCATCATTTTTTAAAGCTTCAAGCTTATTCATAGATGATTCAAGTTTATTATTTCTTGTAGTTTTTAGGCTGTCATATTCTGAAGAAACTTTGCCAATTAATTCCCCAAGCTTTGAAAAGCCATCAGAATATTTTATCCACTCTTTTCTAAAAAGCCCCATAGCCTCCATTAATTCCTTAGCTTTTTTCTCCATTACAAAATTTTCAGCAGCCTGCCTAATAACTGCTAAAACTGATATGGTTGTGACAGGCGAACAAATCATAATACCCTTTTTGGCTGCCTCATCTAAAAGCGATGGCTCTGTATCAAATATAAAAGAATATATAGCTTCATTAGGTATAAACATAATAGCACAGTTTACAGTGCCATTTTCTGTATCTATATATTCCCGTGTAGCAATAGCTTTTATATGGTTTTTTACATCTTTTATAAATTCTTTTTTATAATATGGCTTTTCCTGCTCACCTGATTCAATATATCTTCTATAATTATCATAAGGAAATTTAACGTCCATATTTAAAATTGTGCCATTGGGAAGTAAAAATGTAAAATCTGGTCTGTTACCACTTGTTTCACTTTTCTTTTGGCGAACATAATTTATGCCTTCCTTTAGCCCTGCATAATGAAGCACATCATCTGCCATACGTTCTGCCCACTGGCCTCTACCCTGTTTAGATGATAATGTTTGCCTTAAACCATTTGTAACATTATATAATTCGTTTGTACGCACCCTGCTGTCATCAATTATACTTTTTAATTCACCCATTTGCATATTACGGGAAGTTTCCATATTATTTATTAGCCCTGTTAATTTTAAAAGCTCATTATTAAGTGTTTCTATGCGTTTTTCTATTACTTCCTTTTGTCCACTAAGTTCTTTAGAAGATATTTCCCGCTCACTTTGAAGCCTGCCTGAAAGCATATCTGTTGTTTTACTTAATGTATCAAGAGAAATTTCTGCAAAGTTGCTTTTTAAAAGATTAGTAGCTTCGTCCATTACTGCATTAAATTTATCATCGCTTTTTTTTGCCATTATCCTGTATATTAATGCAACAATAACAGCTCCAAAAATAACTCCAGATATGAAAATAAGAATAATATATAAATGTTCTGCCATAGGACTACCTGCCTGCTCGTGCTACCTGCTCCAGTGTTACCGATAATATAGTAGATACACCATATTCCTGCATAGCAACACCATAAATTGAATCTGCAATACTCATCGTATTATGGTTATGAGTAATAAGTATAAACTGAGTTTTATCTGATAATGCTTTAACCATACCCACATACCTTTCCACATTGGCATCATCAAGTGGAGCATCTACTTCATCTAAAAAGCAAAATGGTGTTGGCTTTTGTAAAAATAATGCAAATAATAATGTCATAGCAGTAAGAGCTTTTTCTCCACCTGATAAAAGCCCCATATGCTGCAATTTCTTACCCGGTGGCTGAATATATATCTCTACACCACTTGTAAGCATATTATCAGGGTCCGTAAGTTTTAACTCCGCCTCACCATTACCAAATAATATATGGAAAACTTCCACAAACTTACCTTTTACAGAATTAAATGTTTCTTCAAACATTCTAACGGTAGCTTCATCTGTTTCATTAATAAATGAATTTATATCGTCAATAGAGCCTTCTAAATCACTTCTTTGTTCTGTTAAAAATTTATAACGTTCTTCTGCCTCTTTATAATCATTCATAGCATTTAAGTTAATAGGCCCAAGCTCATCAAGTTTGTTTTCTATTCTATTCATTTCCTCTTTAATACGTCTTGGTTCCTTATCTTTTTCTGCATGGCTTAAATAATCAGCAGATATATCTATGCCGTATTTATCCATATATGTTACGGCACTTGCTTCTAAAACAGATGTAACACCTGCTAAATCAAGCTCATATTTTCTAACTTCATCATCTAATTCTTTAATACTACTGTTTATATTTTCTGCATTTTTACGAAGTTCATCAATTCTATTGCGCATTTCCTCAAGTTTTACAGCAGCATTTTTTACTTCCTCTTCACAAGTTAATGTATCTTTTGCTATTTCATTTAATTTTTCTTTTAATGCTGCTAACTCATTATTCCAATTTAATGCATCTACCGTTAAAAGCTGTTCTAACCTTTGTTCTAATGTATTTAAATTTTTTGTAATACTTTCTTTACTATGTCGTTTGCTTTCTAAATCCTTCTTTAAAAACTGGGCTTTTTCGTCCTTTTGTGCAAACTGGATTTTTACTTCCATTTGTTCAGATTTTTTATCATCAAGGTTATCTTTTATAGTTTCAAGTTTTTCTTCAAGAATACTGCGTTTATCTTCTAATTCTACCTGCTGACTGCTGATTATTTCTATATCTTCTTTTATTCTGCTTATTTTTTCTGCATTATCATTTATATTTTTACTGGCTAACTCTATTTCTTTATCTATTATATCTTTTCGTTTGATAATACGCTCTTCTTCCTGTAATATACTTTTAAATTCTGTTTCTTTTTTTAAGTAATTATCACGAGATGTATTATATAAGTTTTGCATTTCTTCTTGATGATGTTTACTTTTTTCAAGATTATTTTGGATATAGCCCATTATTTTTTCTATTTCAAATACTTCAAGCCCTGCTTTATCCTTACTTGTTTCTGCCTGTAATATATTATCTTTTAACGATACTATTTGATAACCCTTATCTTCCTGACCTGCTTTTTTATAAATATTTTTACTTAAAAAAATATTCTCAAAAACTTCGTCTACTTGAGTATTTAAAAGATAATACCTTATTTTCTCTACATCAGACCTAAAAGCAAACCTAACAGACGATTTTAATGTGGATACTTTTTCAAATATCTCATCTTTATTCTCATCACTGAAAATAAAAACATCGCCAATATCTATTAAAAGCTTATGCTCCAAATCAGCAATAAAATCAATTAATAAACCCTGCATATAAGGTTTTAAAATGAGAGTTTCTTCATTAAATGATGAGGCAGCCTCAAGCTGTTCCTGAAAAAATATAATACTATTTTCTAAACTTTTTATTTCTGCCTGCAAGCTTATTAATTTATCCTGCTCTTTATTATACTGCTCAAGATATTCTGCAACTTTATCTTTAGCATTATTTAGATTTTCCTCATCTTGAACCATGCTAAACTGCAGCCCGTCAAGTTCCTGTTGAAATACATTTTTTCTCTCTTGTAAATCTTTGATAGATTTCTCTAAATTAGCCTGCTCATATTCCAACCGTTTCATATCCTGCAAAGCATGTTCATGGGCAGATTCTATTCTTATAAGCTCGTTACGTTTATTTGTTATTATACCAGTTGATTCAATATATTGCTCATCAGTTTCATGAAATTCTTCTTCTACTGATTCTTTTTGGTTAATCATCTCATCAATAGCATCATTTAATTCATCTAACTTTTCTTCTACAAATTCTAATGCATCTCTTGCAGTATCAAGTTCGTCAGTAAGAGATTCTATTTCATTTGATAATATTTCAAGCTTTTCTTTTTCCTGCTGTATATTTTGTGCTAAATCTGCCTTTATATCATCACTTGATAATATTTTTGTTTCTAAAGCCTTAATATCACCTTCTATATTAGCTTTTTCCGTAGCTTTAAATATACGCTTTTCCTGTAGTTTTTCATATTCTTCCTGACTTGCTTTATATTCGTTGTTAGATAAATTTTCCACACGGACAATATCAGCATACTCTGTAAGCATACTTTCTAATCTTTTCTTTTGCTCTATAAGTTTTGATTTTATTTTAGATGCATCTTCTGCTTTTAAATAGTAGGAAGTGCATAAGTATGATTGCTCCAGCCTTTTAAAATTAGTCTGCAGTTCTTCATATATAATAAGTTGTTCCACTTGAGATGATAAAGACTGCATTTGGGTAACTATTTCTTCTATAATATCTGTAACACGGTCAAGATTATCCCTTGTTTGCTGCAGCCTTCTTTCTGCTTCCCTTTTTTTATCTTTAAATTTAGTAACACCTGCTGTTTCTTCTAAGAAAAACCGTAACTCTTCAGGGCTTGCATTAATTATTTTATCTACCTTGCCCTGCTCAATAATAGATATACTTCTTGCACCAAGCCCCGTATCCATAAATATGTCTTTAATATCTTTAAGACGGCATTTTCTATTATTAATATAATATTCACGTTCACCAGTTTTATAGAATTTACGGGTAATGGTAATTTCAGAAAACGTGCCATATTTTGCAGCAACTGCCTCATCAATATCGGATAAAGTAAGCCCAACTTCAGCAAAACCTGCAGGCTTACGTTTTTGAGAGCCGTTAAAGACAATATCTTCCATATCAGCCCCACGCAGTTCCTTTGCGTTCTGCTCTCCAAATACCCACCTGACAGCGTCCATAATATTACTTTTACCACTGCCATTAGGGCCAACAATAGCCGTTATTCCATCTGGAAAATCTACCGTTGTCTTATCTACAAATGATTTAAATCCGTGAAGGTATAATTTATTAAATTTCATGACTTTATATAATGCTTGATTTTAATATATTTTTCAACAGTTATTTTTATTTATTTTCGATTTAAATTTTTATAAATACAATATACCTTTAAGTATAATAAGTTACATTATTACAATAAATGTATTTTTAAAAATACAAATTGTACTATACTTTTTTATGAATATAGTATATATTGCAAATACATTATTTTAAGGAGAAAATAAAAATGCGAAATATTTTTATGATTTTAACAACTTTACTTTTTTTAACAGCATGTGCTGATGATCCTTCAAACAAAGGAAGTAGTATAGATACTACACCACCACCTACAACTACTACACCTACAGTTTCAGTTACATCATATGTATCAATTATACGCAATACAAATAATAGTCATGGAGATTATTGTATAAATGGTGTTTCTAAAGCTGCTGGTGATACAGTTACTCTTACTTTCCAAAATCCTGCAGATGAATCAAAATATAGAATAACAAAAGGGTATGTTTTTGATAACAGATACTGCTTTTCAATAACATCTGATCTGAAAGATGTTAGTATGACAGCACTTAATGCAAAAGTAACTAATAGAAATGGCACAGTAATATTTGATAATAATCAAATATTATTATTAACTATTTACAAATATTTTCCATATGATCCAGCAAAACAAATACCACTTCCAAATCTTTTTGATTTTTCAACAACAAAAACACAAGTTATTGTTTTAAATCAATTAGAAAACGAATATTTCAATACATATGGTGATAATTCATGGTCTACATCATTTGAAGCTAATTCTGCTTCTATTAGATCATATGGTTTTACAAGCACTCAGTCTGGGGATTTAGATGGGACTACTACTTCTAATAATTTTACAGTAGATGATTCAACAGCAACATTTATGGTTGGTTCAACATCTTATCCAAACTGTCTTATTTCAAAAAAGACAACTCCATGTGCCATACAAGTAACTTATGGGGGCACAGGTGCTGCAAATGCATCTTTTTACATTCGTTTAAATAGATCAACTACTTATCCAGATACTAGATTAGATTTTTTTAGTAAGTAATTAATTAATTACACATATCCCCACATATTATATGTGGGGATTTTTTATTTTTTAAAATCATTTCTTGACAAATTTTTATATATTTCTATTTTATAATGATTATGTTTTAAATGGAGATATTATGAAAAAATTAATCCTTATCCCTGCTTTAATATTAATCTTTGCTGCATGCAATAAAGAAGAAAAGAAAATGGAAAAAGTAGGAAAAGTAAAAACTGCTGCCCCAGCTTTATCTGTAACTTCAAATATTACAGTATTAAAAAATGATAATAATTCCAATGCTGTATTTTTTATTTCTGATATAGCTGATGATGATACTATAAATATTACATTTCAAGAACCATATACAGAAAAAGATTTTATTGTTTCAAAAGATTACCCTATGGATAGTGCATATGGAATATCTATAAAACCAGTTAGCAAATCTACTAATGCTTATGCTTTTACTGTTCAGGTAAAAAATGCTGAAAATAAAGAAGTGTTAAATGAATATGTTTACTTTTTTGCATTAAAAAAGCTTTATCCTGCTTATGCTGATAGTAATAATACACCTATGCTTGATGATGATGTGGTTATATTTAATAAAAATAATAGAGAACAGTTTATTATTATAAACCAAATAGAAGAAGAAAATTATACTGTTATTGAAAATAAAATTTATCAGGATAATGTTTATAGAAATATTTATCCTATTACAGAATATGGTTTTTCAAATAAATTTACTGGCTCATTAAAAGAAAATACAAACGGTATTTATTCTATCAATAACCAGGATAAAGAATTTTTAATAAATAATAAGCCTTATAATAACTGCCTTGTAAGTGATAATTTCCATGGCACATACCCATGTGCTTTAAAAATAACAAGTAATGGCGAAAAAAGTGATGCTATATTTTACATTAGGCTAAATGATAAATATATAGATACAAAAATTAACCTAAAAACAGAATAATGTAATATACCCCAAAAAGTCTGTAAATTCAGTTTTCTATGATTATATTTTTACATATCCTGCTCTATGAATACTAGAATAAAGTTATTCAGTCAAGAGCAG
>CALUZC010000026.1 GCA_944325215.1 uncultured Mucispirillum sp.
ATATCACGATTTAACAACTTTGCTATCTCTTTCACTTTCATCTTAGATTTCAATAAAATTTCTAATTTATGACACTCCGATGAAGTTAAGTGTTTATTTTTTAAATTTTTTAGTGTACTATTCATTAGTGGTTGTTGTCTCCTTATTTATTTTTTTGGCTAAAAAATATTATTTTATTTAAAGAGATTTAACAACCACTTTTTTATTTACTACTTTTTTCGCAATCGTTTTTAGAATTTACCACTATCATTCATATTGGACCAGACATTATACGGAAGGCTAAACCCCCAGTTATCAGCTTTAATACTAAAACCCTGCTTATAGTGATAAGGAATAATTGATGGTCTTAATTCATCAGTAAATATGTGTTTAGATAATTCTTCTTTTGAAATAATACCTTGAAAATTAATTGAATTTGTCCATAAATATAAAGGGTTTTCACTAAAATCTGCTATTACTTCCCCATTTAATCTTTTAAGTACACCTTTTTTTACATGCCAGTATTCTGGAATTACCCATGTTAAAACTTCGCTGCCAGATTTAACACTTAAAACTTCTGCATTAAGTATATCTGCAATATCCTGAACCAGCTGGTTACTTTCCTTTGAAACTGGAGTTCTAGAAGTATGTATGCGTTTTTTTATTATATCCTTAATCATACTGCTTTATATTTATTCTTTTGCAGTGGTTTGAGCCGAAGCTGCTGTGGCATTTTCTTCTTTAGCTTCTATGTCACTTGATACTTCCTCTTCAACCATATCTTTATTTTCTGCTAAAAATGCCTCTAAATCTTTATTAGTAACACGAACAGCAAGCCCAACAATTTCGTCCATTTTCTCACCTTTTTCTTGTGAGTTCTCAATGGCTTTTGTCATTATTTTCCAAAAAAAAGTATCCAGGTTTCTAACACCTATAATAAAGGTATCATTAACTTCACCTTTTGTTTGGTTCATATATGGAATAAGCACAGCTTGAACAGTGTGAGTAAAAAACTTAAAATCTTCATCTGAAGGACTTATACCTTTAGAAAATTCATCAATAACAGAATGCATACCATCTCTAAAAGATGTAATCTGCGAAGCAATATCCCAAAAGGCTTTTGACGGGTCTTTTTGCCTGCTGCCACCAAGCTTAGTATCTAATTCTGCCACTGTCTGCCTAATAGGAAACATAAAGTTGTCATATTTATCTACTATTTTTTGAACAGGTATAACGCTTCCTTTTCTCACATTCCCCTGCACAATTGTAAGCACTGAATTATATTTTACATAAACACGTGTGCCGTTTTCCATAGCAACATCTGTTAATGCTTTTATCATTTTACCGAAGGCTGATGCATCTATTGCTTCAAAAAACTTACGCATTCTTAAAAGAGCAAGTTTAGTATCTTTCATAAAAGGAACTATCTCTTTAATATAATCTTTTTGAAGTTTATTAATGGATTTACCCATTATATACTCAAAGTTATGCAGCTTATCCCTAAAATCATTTAATTTCATGTAAATAATTTTTGCTTTAGCATTAACCGAATACTGCTGCATTAAGAAAAACCATTTATCAAGATAGTTTTTAATTGTTTTCAATGTAGTTCTTGGAACAATTGCTTTAACTTCCTGTTCTTCTGATACATGCATAGCAAATTTTTCTTTATGAAATGGAAAATAATTTAATTTTGCTTCCATACATGTTTGACCAATACGTTCCATATAAATTGCTGAAACAGTAGTAAGTTTATGGGCTAACGCACCCTCTTCTGCATCACCTAATTTATTAAAAGTATCATCCATCAATTTAGATATTTCACTTAATTCATCAAGGAAATTACGTTTTGATTCTGTTTTTTTATCAGCTGGGTCTATGCCCACAAAGCCTTCAATTAATTTTTCATAACTAGGATTATCTTTTAAAAATGTAACAAGAGACATTCTTAAACCTTTCCTAACATTACCATATTTAGTCTCAAGCTCTTTACATTTTTGTGCCTTCAGCACCTCATCTGCTATCATTGCCATTGCTTAATCCTCAAACAAAACTATTTCCTTCAAAATAATAAAACTACTTCAGAATAGATTATCAATTTTTTTATATCTATGCAATAAAAATATGAAAAATTTATTATAAAGTTGGATAAAGACCTTATTTATTAAATATTATCATATAGTTATATTATTTTAACTGCTCCCCAAGAATAACTTAACCATGGGGAGCTTATTATACTTAATTTAAACTTTTTGTACCAAATGTACCGTCTTCTTTTTTAACTACTTCTAGTAAAAATGGTTCTTTTATTGCACTACCTGTGCCATCAATACTCATTGTTCCTGTAACGCCTTCAAAGTTTTTGATTTCCATAAGTTTTGCACGTATTGCATCTCTTTGAGAAGCATCAGAACAATCTGTTACATTTGCCTGCTTCATAGCTTCAAATAATAAGTATGCTGCATCATAACCTTGTGCAGAAAAAGTATCTGCTTCCTTTCCTCTTTCAAGCATTTTTGCTTTAAATGATTTAATATTTTCTCTTTCAGATTCTGGAGCAAAACCAGAGTAAAACATTGCACCAACTGCAGCTTCTCCTGCTAAATTCCAAAGGTCAGGTGACTGAAAACCATCTCCACCAACAAGTGGTATAGTTAATCCTCTGCTTCTCATAGTAGTTAAAAGTTTAGCAGCTTCCTGATAGTAGCCTGTAAAAATTATTACATCTACGCCACTGTTTTTTATTGATGTTATTTGAGCAGATACATCTGCATCACCATCATTTATTGTCTGCTCTGTAACTATTACACCACCAGCATCTTTTACAGCTTGTCTAAAAAATTCTGATAAACCAATAGAGTAGTCATTATTTATAGATGTAATTAATGCAAACTTTTTATAGCCTTTTGTATGAACTAAATAATTTGTTAAGCTAGGTGCTCCATCATTATCCTGTAAAGTATTTCTAAAAGCAAATGGAATATGTTCGTATTTATCCCCTACTTTTTTTTCTGTAACATTTTGTGCTGTTGCACCTGTGGAGATAGCTACAGTTCCTGCTTCATTAGCTAATTCTCTCATAGCTAAAAAACCACCAGATGTAATTTCGCCAATAATAGCACATGCACCCTCTTTAGTAAGGCGGCGAGTTAAGTTTATAGCCTCTGTTTTATCACCACGGCTGTCATAATGTCTAAATTCAATTTTTTTACCATTAAGGCCACCAGCAGCATTTATTTCATCAAATGCAATTTGTGCTCCTAAAACTGTTTTAGAACCATAATCTGCCATAGGACCTGTTTCTGGGTTTTGACCGCCAATAATTAATACTTCACCAGCGGCAGCCTCACCTTTATCTTTAGCTTTTTTACAGCCTGTAAAAGCAAAAATAGTAAGTGATGCTATAAGTAATAAAAATAATGCTTTTTTAAAAGACATTTTTTCCTCCATCTTTTTATTAACACTGTATAATAAAATGCTTATTAAATAAATACAAGCAAAAAATTAAAATTTATAATATTTATGTTGATATCCTTTAAAATTTATTGTAAATACAGTTATGAATATTTTATTACATCAATGTTGTGGCCCATGTTCTATTTATCCCATTGAAGTTATGAAGGCAGAAGGTCATAATTTAACAACTTATTTTTTTAATCATAATATACACCCAGTTCAAGAATTTTATAGAAGGCTTGAAGGTGCTGTGCTTGTTTCTCGTCATTACGGTGTGGAGTGCATTGTTGATGAATACTATGGCTTAATAGAATTTACAAGAGAACATGCATACCATGAAAAAGAACGCTGTAAATCCTGCTATAAAAGACGCCTATTTAAAACTGCTGAAAAAGCAAAAGAACTTTCCTTTGATGCTTTTACTTCAAGCCTTTTATACAGTAAAATGCAGAAACATGAAGATATTGTTGAAATGGCTGAAGCTGCTTCTAAAGAATATAATATTCCCTTTTATTATTATGACTTTAGAGAAGGCTGGCAGCAAGGTATTGATATTTCTAAGGAACTTGAAATATACAGGCAAAATTACTGTGGCTGCATATATAGCGAGGAAGACAGATTTTTAAATCAGCTTTCCAAAAAATATGGTAAAAAATATATAGAATTACAAAGCAGTTATGCATCTGTTAAATAATAGTGTAGAAAAAGTTAATAATTATTACTATTTTACTTGAAATTTTTATTTAATTTATGTAATAATTATGAAATCTTATGCAAAATATTATGGAGAAATAGTATGACAAAAGAACAATTAAAAGAATTTAATGGTCAAGATGGTAAACCTGCCTATATTGGTTACAAAGGTAAGGTGTATGATGTTACTAAAAGTGATTTTTGGACAGGTGGCACTCATATGGGCAGGTTTAAAGCTGGTGAAGATTTAACTGATAGTATAGGTATGAGCCCACATGGTGAAAAAAATATATTTAGATTTGCAGAGGTTGATACACTAGAAGATGGCGTTCAAGAAAGTGTTACTTCAAGTGATACTGTTGTTCCAAATTCTGAGAATATGATGAGCGATGTGGATAGAAAAATGGTAGAAAAAAGAAAATGGTATAGAAAAAACCACCCACATCCAAAAATGATTCATTTTCCTATTGGTATGATTGGTTATGCATTTTTTGCACAAGTGCTTGCTATGATTCTTCATTTTGCTAATATGAAAATAGCAGCTAATTTTATTACTGCTACAGGGCTAGTTGTTACTGTTTTTGCTGTTTTATTCATAATACCTGCAGTGGCTTCTGGTGCATTAAGTTTTTACATTAACTATAATGGCTTTGCAAACTCAATATTAAAAAAGAAAATTGCAGGTTCTGTTATTCTTTTTATAACTTGTGTTGCAGCTGTAATTATAGGTAAAGGTGAGATTGCTTCAGAAGGTTTTTGGGGTGGCTTATCTCAATTACACAGCTTTAGAACATATAGTCCTTTCACTTCCATTTACTCATTATTAACACTTATTAATATGGCTCTTGTTACTTTTATTGCAACTCAAGGTGGTAAAATTACTTGGCCGGAAGATAAAAATTAAGTTGTAAGGATTTTTAATGCAGACACTACATATCTCTCATAATGATTTAGATGGGCTTGGCTGCGGTGTTTTAATAAAAAAATTTATGGCGGGAAACATTAAGACTGCTTATTTAGGCTATGATGATATTGATACCTTTATAGAAGAAAATTATCACTATTATGATAGGATTATAATAACAGATGTTGCCCCTGATTATGGTATTGTGGAAATGCTTGCAGGTGAAAAAGATGTTATTATAATAGACCACCATGCAAGCAGTTCTTCTCTAAAGGATTTTCATTTTACACACCATGATATTACAAAGTGTGCTACCATGCTTACTTATGAATACCTTTTAAAAGAAGGGTATAAAGTAGAAGAATATTATGAGTTTGCTTCATGTATTAACGATGTAGATATGTGGTTTTTAAAACGTGATGACAGTCTTAAAATGAGCGTTCTTTTTAATTTAATGGGTATATCCCGTATGGAAGAACGCTTTTTAAATTCAGCTTATAATGGTTTTACTGATACAGAAAAATTACTTATTACACTAGAAGAAGAAAGACGCGATGCATATATTAAAAAAGCAATGCGTAATATATGCACCATGAAAGATAAAAATGGGCTTACTTTCACTGCTGTATTTGCAGAAGGTTATGCTTCTGAGCTTGGTAATTATATTATTAGTGAAGATATTTCTGACTATGTAATACTTATTAATGCTCAAGGTAAAAAAGTATCCCTTCGTTCTAGAAAAGATATAGATATTCGCCAAATTGCAGAAAATAATGGTGGTGGTGGTCATAAAAATGCTGCTGGCTGCCCTATAAAAAATGAAGATTTTGATTTAAATAATATATTAACAAATATGGGTATTATCTAAATGAATGCAGAATTTATCCTTTCTGCTGCAAAACCAGAACAATTTATAAAAACAGATTTACCAGAAATATGTTTTGCTGGAAGAAGTAATGTTGGTAAATCTTCCATGATAAATAAAATACTAGGCAGGAAAAATCTAGTTAAAGTTGGTAATACTCCCGGAAAAACAAGACTTATTAATTTTTTTAATATAGATTCTAAATATATATTTACAGATTTACCAGGTTATGGATATGCTGCTGTTTCAAAAGCTGAAAGAGCTGCATGGGGCAAACTTATTGAATATTATTTTGCTTACCGTCAAAACCTTGCTTTATGCGTTCTACTACTTGATATAAGGCGTATTCCCAATAATGATGATATGAAAATGATTTCTGCTATGAAATCAAGAAATGTTCCTTTAATCTCTGTGCTTACAAAAGCAGATAAATTATCTAATAATGAAAAAGTAAAACAAATAAAAATAATTTCTGAATCATCTGGCATAGATAAAGAAAATTTAATTGTTTTCTCATCTGTTACTGGGCAGGGAAAAGAGCAGATATGGCAAGAGATAGTAAAAACAAATTTATCGTTATAAATATTCTAAAAATAATATCACCTGTTCTTTTTGCATTATTTATTTTACTTGCAAATATTATTTCTGCTGATAAAAATCTTGAAGGCACATATACTATACTTAATAATGAGGAATATATACCATCTTTTGTGCGTGATACAGCTTTAGCTCGTGATAATATTACATGTGCACTATTTATGTATAAAATAGATGGTTATAATATGGATAATCTGCAGGAACCAATGCCTTTAATTACTGCTTCCCTTATAAATGCAGCAAAACGTGGAGTAAATGTTACTATAATTTTTGAAAAATCTGATGATGAAGATGATTTATCAAATAAATATAATAAAAAGACTGCCAAATATTTACAAAAGCATAATATTAATGTATTATTTGATAATGAAAGTAAAAAACTTCATGCAAAAATATGTTTAATAGATGACAATATTATATATACTGGCAGCCATAATTTTACATACAGTGCAATGGCTAGAAACAGTGAAAGCTCTGTTAAAATAGTATCTTCAACAGAAGCTGAAAAAGTTAAAAATTATTTTAAAAAAATACAATAAATATGTAACTATTTTTATTTATAATCGACTTTACTAAAAATGAGGTGTTTCATGAAAAAAGTTTTAGTTTCTTTTGTATTGATATTTATTTTAATTTCACCACTTTATGCTCAAACATATAAATTTACTGGTAAGCCTACACCAATTAATTTAACAAATCCACTTAGTTTTGATGGGACATACGAAATAGAAAGGTTAATTATTCGTAATGGAGATACTCTGTTGCTGGATTCTGATAATAGTTATGATGTTTATGATAACAAAGGTATTGCTACAATTAATATGAAAATCAGTAATAATAATATAGCAGTAGACCTTATATATAAAATGCAGATGGTAGGACCTGCTTTTAAAAGAAGTGAAATATCAAACTACACTTTTTTATATGACAGTGTTACATTTCCAGCAGAAAGACCAAATAATATGCCTATATCTAAAGCTCTTTCATCAATCGGTATGACAATTTATGATTATGAAGATTTAATTTGGGAAATGCCTTTTGAAAAAGGATATACTATTATATTAAAACTTGAAAAGAAAAGCGATATTACAACAATTATAGATAAAAAACCTTTTATAATAATTGAGGAATAATATGAAAAAGATTATATTTTTTGTATTTATATTCTTTATAACATATAATTCATACGCAATAGAAGAAGGCCCTATGGCTATTAATATTGTAGATAACCCTGTAAGCTTAAATGGAACATATGAAATAGAAAGGTTTGTTATATTAAAAGATAAACGAATTTTTATAGATTCTGCAGACCATAATTCAGTTTCAAGCAGTAAAGGACAAGTTACTATTGATTTAAATATTACTGGCAATATGGTTAATTCTACATTAAAAATGCAAATGAAAGGTAATATTTTTGCAGAAGGCTCTGCCTTTGCAGGATATGATTTTATCTTTTCTTCACGTGTAATACCAATGCCTGCTGATACTAAAGAAAAAAAATTAACTTTAGAAGAAAAAACTTCTGCCATTGGGCTTCATTATTACAAAAATGAAAACAGGATTATATGGGAAATCCCTTTTGAGCAGGACAAAATAATTATTATGATTTTAGATAAAGAAAGCAATACTATTAAAAACTTATCACGCTCTAAATATATGTTTTTATAAAATATTAAATATAACAAGTCATATTATATATTTATGTATTTTTAAATAATTACTATTTTTAATTATATATACGTAAAATAATAATATATTTTCTTTAAATATATTATCTAATTTTTATTATTTTATCATTTTATTTTAATAGGAAACATACTGTATAAAAAAACCAAACCTAGAGATTTCTCTAAGTTTGGTGAATTAAATTTATTTTATTTTTATTATTATAAAAATATAGATTATATATAAAGTAATTTTGCTGCATCTTTTGCAAAATATGTTATAATTAAATCACTGCCTGCCCTTTTCATAGAAAGCAGTGTTTCCATCATTACTTTTTCTTCATCTATCCAGCCATTTTTTGCTGCTGCTTTTATCATAGAATATTCTCCTGATACATTGTATGATGCAACTGGTATATTACAGTTATCTTTTACTTCTCTTATGATATCAAGGTAAGCAAGAGCTGGTTTTACCATAATAATATCTGCTCCTTCTTCAATATCAGAATATGCTTCTTTTAATGCTTCCCTTCTGTTTGCTGGGTCCATTTGGTATGTTTTTCTGCTGCCAAAAGAAGGTGTAGAATCTGCTGCATCTCTAAATGGTCCATAGTAACCTGAAGCATATTTTACAGCATAACTCATTATAGGAATATTAGAATAGCCATTATCATCAAGCATACTTCTAATAGCTTTAACTCTGCCGTCCATCATATCGCTAGGGGCTACCATATCAGCTCCAGCCTCAGCATGAGATAAAGCTTCCCTTGCAAGCATATCTAGTGTAGAATCATTATCTACATCATTATTAATTATCCTACCACAATGACCATGGTTTGTATATTCGCACATACATACATCTGTTATAACATAAAGTTCAGTAAAATCTTTTATTGCTTTTATAGCTTTTTGAACTATACCATCACTGCCATATGCTCCACTGCCTTCCTCATCTTTATGGTCAGGTATGCCAAAAAGAATAACTGATTTTATACCTAAACTCTCTACTTCCCTTGCTTCCTTAACCATTTCATCTACACTTAAATTATATATTCCCGGCATGGAAGCAATCTCTTTACGAACACCCTTGCCTTCACATACGAAAAGTGGATAAATTAAATCGTTTACCGAAAGAGATGTTTCTCTAACCATACTTCTAATGTTTTTACTAGACCTTAGCCTTCTTGAACGAGTAATTGGAAACATAAGCATACTCCTTTATTTTTCATATTATTTCTACCATAGCATCTACAGTAAACTTTTCTGGATAACGTGATTTTATACCCACCTCATCAAGATAAAGTGATGTTGTAGTGCCTATACTTACTATATCTAATAGAGATTTATCTCCATTAAACTGCTTCAAAAATGATTTTGCTGCACTTGGCGAACAAAATGTAACAGTATCAATTTTATTGTCAGTTATAAACTTATCCACATATCCTTCTGGGTACATGGCAAAAGTTGTTTCGTAAACTGCAGGTGTATATAACTCTGCTCCCATATTCTCTAATATTTCAACAGGGATTTCAAGCCTTTTTGCAGCACCGGGAGATAATATTTTTGCTCCCTGTAAATTAATAGACTTCATCATATTAACAGCACTTTCCAAATTATATACAGTAGGTGTTATATGGCTTGATACACCTAAAAATACTTCCATAGCTTGAGCTGTTTTTTCACCTAGTGCGATATATGCTTTACCATGCACCATATGGTGATAAGGAGCAAAATATTTTACTGCGTTTGCACTTGTAAAAAATATAACTTCATAATCACCTTCATCAATTTTAGGGCAAAGCTGCACAGTTTCTATCATAGGCAGTAAAAACGGGTAATGACCTTTATTTGAAAGACCATTAATAAATGAACCTGACTGTTCAAACTGCCTTGTTACAAGCACATGTTTTGGGTTATCAAATATTTTCATACTCTATGAATATATTTCCTTTAATATTACATCACCACCATCAGCTAATATCATATCAGCTAACTTTTCCCCTGCCAAAACTGGCTCATTAATATTATGTACTACTTGTTTTTCTATTTTCTTACTGCCATCAAGGTTATATATTAAGCCTTTAACATGTATTTCATTTTCTTTTAAAACAGAATGACAGCCAATAGGCACCTGGCAGCCACCTTGTAATTTTCTTAAGAAAGCCCTTTCACATTCTGCTCTAATAGTGCTTTTTTCATCACCTAAAAATGATAAGATTTCTTTCATTTCTTCATCATCACTTCTAACTTCTATACCTAATATCCCTTGACATGATGCAGGCAGCATTTTATCTATACCTATAATCTCTTTTATATTATCAGTAATTTCAAGCCTTAAAAGACCAGCATATGCAAGTATAATTCCATCATATACACCATCTATGAGTTTTTGCATACGTGTCTGCACATTGCCTCTTAAATCTGCCACTTCTAAATCAGGGCGAAGTTCTAAAAGCTGTAATTTCCTACGTAGAGATGATGTGCCTACTTTTGCTCCAACAGGAAGTTCTGCTATGGAGTTATACCTAATGGATAAAAAAGCATCATTAGGTTTTTCTGCAACAGGGCATGAAGTAAGCTCTAAACCAGAAGGCAGCTCCATTGGAACATCTTTCATACTATGGACTGCTAAATCTGCCCTTTTTTCTAAAAGTGCAGTTTCAATCTCTTTTACAAAAAGCCCTTTGCCGCCAATTTTAGCCAGTGGAACATCTAATATCTTATCCCCCATAGTTTTAATAATTTCAAGACGACATGTTATATTTTTATGATGATTTTCTATTTCACTTTTAATATATTCTGCCTGCCATAATGCAAGTTTTGAACCTCTTGTAGCTATTACAATTTCATTTTTCATCTATTCACCACTTTACTTATTATTAAATATTATTTCTACAGCTTCTGCAATGGAATATTTTGCATCATCTGTAGCATGCTCTTTTAAGTTCATAAAAGGCTTATGAAGAATTTTATTAAGTGTTGCTGTTAAAAGATAATTTAAATGTTCTATTTCTTTTTCATCAGTTATTTTAAATTTTTCACAGTATTTTTGAAGCTCTTCATTTCTTTTTTCTTCAAAGTAATTACGCATGTTTTTAATAACTGGCGTGATTTTTAAAGATTCCATTTGGTCATCAAAAGCATAAGCTGCATTATGAACTATATCCCATGCTTTTTTCGCCTCTTTCTCCCTTTCTTTTTTATTAGCTTCCACCACACTTTTTAAATCATCAATATCATAAATATATGTATTTTCAACATCAGCCCCTTTTGGATCAATATCCCTTGGCACTGCAATATCAATAAAAAACATAGGACGAGATGGCCGCTTTTTCATAGCATCTAATATCATATCATATGTAACAACAAAATTTTCTGAACCAGTTGATGATATAATAATATCCACTTCTGAAAGTTTTGATGCAAATCTATCAAAAGTAACAGCGTCCCCTGAAAATTCTTCTGCTAACTTTACAGCTTTTTCAAAGGTTCTATTTGTAACAATAATAGAGCCAATATGTGAGCCTACTAAATGGCGTGCAGCAAGCTCACACATTTCACCTGCTCCAATAATCATCGCCTTTGCTTCACTAAGGTTTGAAAAGATTTTTTTAGCAAGCTCCACAGCAGCATAACTTACAGATACTGGGTTTTCTGATATCCCTGTAACTGTCCGCACTTTTTTAGCTGTTTTTAAAGTAAATTCAAAAAGCCTGTTTAAAAATACACCCATACCATTACATTCTTTAGAAATATCAAAAGAATCTTTTATCTGCCCAAAGATTTGTGGTTCGCCTAATACAAGACTATCAAGCCCTGAAGCAACAGCAAAAAGATGGGTTACAGCCTGCCTGCCTGATGCAAAATATGTGTAATTCATTAAATCTTCAACAGATAAATTACAATTTGCAGCAACCATAGAATAAATTTCGCATTTATCACATATTGGTGAGTGTATATCACATTTATCACACAAATAATCTTTTATTACAAAATAATACTCCACCCTGTTACATGTTGAAACTAAAAACATTTCCTGCACATTATTTTCACTGAGGAATTTTTTATATATTGGCTCCATATCTTCTTTTTTAATGGCCATTTTCTCTCTAACAGTAACTGGGGCAGAATTATGGTTAAGACCTAAAACTACTAACATCTATATTACCTCAACATAAAACTGGCAACGCCAAAATATGTTATTATTATTAAAACAAACCCAATAATAGTCCACTGGGCAGTCTGCCTTTGAGTTAACGGTTTAATTCGCCTAAATATTATTAATGCAGCATACAAAAACCAAGTTAATACTGAAAAAACTACTTTTGTAGATGATAAAAGTTCTTCCAGATTATTTTGCAGCATCCATATAAACCCTAAAACTGCACCTATTGTAAAAAAATAAAAACCAATGGTGAGCGATGTATTATTTATGTTACCTATTGTATCAAGAGCAGGAAACCTTTGGAAAATAAAGCCAAACTTTTTCTTTTTAAGCTGTGCTTCCTGTAAAATATACATAACTGATGCCACAAAAGCAGCCACTAAAAATGTTGTGCCAAGCACAATAAATGGAAGATGCACTACTTTCCAAATACTATCCACCACAGGATAAGACGGTGTAATAGTTGGCGGGTAAAATATGGCAATAACTAATGCCGCTGCCATAAATGGTGATATAAAAAGCCCCACAAGTGGACGCCTGTATTTTGCATAAAGAATAAAATATGTAATACCAAATGATAACGATAAGCTAAGCATTAAATCATATAAAGTAGATGTTGGAGCAAGCCCTGTTTCCATAAACCTGATGATTAATTCATATAGATTTGATAAAAGCCCTAACATCATAAATATATTAAAAAGATTTCTAACATTACGGCTTCCTGAATATAAAAACAATGCAATATGCACAAATGCTAAAATATAAAAGATTAATGAAATATAAGATACCATATTATACCTCTTTAATTTTAACCTTATACTAATTATATATATTAAAAAGTATATTTTATCAAATAAGCAAATTTTCTACATATTAAATAAAAAATAAGTCTTTAAAATAATTTAATAATATGTTATTGCAGTATATGATGTTACAAGAAAATACTTCATTTGTTAAGCAAAAAATTATAAAACCTGTAAAAAATGTCATGCCGTTAATTAAATCAAGCTGGAAAATGAGCTGGCCTATGATGGTAATGATGGTATTTGAATTTTTAATAAGCATGACAGATATATATATTGCTGGTCTTTACGGCAAAGAAGTAAAAGCTGCCACAGGACTTGCTAGTCAAGTATATGCACTTTTTATTATGACAGGCCATGCCCTAACCATAGGGGCTGTATCTATTCTTTCAAGGCTATATACTTCTGAAGATAAAAAACTTTTTAAATCAGCCGTTTTTACATCTGTTACTTCTGCCTTTTCTTTTGGTGTAATAATATGTATTATTGGTATTTTATTTTCAAAACAGATAGCAACTTTATTAAATGCTGAAAACCAAGTAAAAGAATATGCTTCCACATTAATAAAAATATATTTTCTTGGCATTATTTTTCATATGACATTAATAAATATGAATGGTGTTCTTCGTTCCTGCAAGCGTGTTGTTATAACTATGGGTGTTATGATATTTGCTGCCCTTTTAAATATTACACTGCTTTTATATTTTTATAATTTTACAGATATTGGCTTTAAAGGAATTGCTATATCAACTGCAATAAGTTTGAGTGCTGCATCTATTATAAATATTATTATAATGTATAGGATTATTGATAAAGTTTATATATTTTCAAGCAGTATATTAAAGCAGATATTATCTATTGGCTGGCCTGGTGGCATAGTTTCACTTTCATGGCAGTTTGGTGGAACAGCTTTATATGCTATATTAGGTATGCTTACATACTCTACAGAAATCATGGCAGCTTATGCCACAGGGCTTCGAATAGAAAGTGCTATATTTATGCCTGCCTTTGCCTTTAATATGGCAAATGCTGTAATAGTTGGTAATTTAATGGGTGAGAAAAAGTTTGATGAAGCATATAAAAACGGCTTTGTAACGGCATTTATTTCCATGAGTATAGTGACTGTTATGATGTCGGTGATAATTTTATTTGCTCGCCCTATTGCAGAAATGCTTGAACCTAATAAAGCAGTTGTGCCTGAAATTATAAAATATTTATACATATGTATGATAGCAGAGCCTTTTATTGCATTAAACTTGGCTATGAATGGAGCATTAAATGGTGCTGGAGATACTAAGGCTACTATGCGTTATGCTATACTTAATGTATGGGTGTTAAGGCTGCCACTTGCTTATATATTAGGTATATTTTTAGGTTTTGGAGCAACAGGTATATGGTGGGCATTAAACATGGGTTTTTTCATGCAGGTAATACTTTCTACTAGAAGATTTATGAGCAAAAAATGGCAAAAAATTGAAATTATTTAAAAACAAG
Organism: uncultured Mucispirillum sp.; assembly: GCA_944325215.1. Lineage (GTDB taxonomy): Bacteria > Chrysiogenota > Deferribacteres > Deferribacterales > Mucispirillaceae > Mucispirillum. Next base: position 14,621 of record CALUZC010000026.1, read on the forward strand.
TAGACAAATAAAAAAATTGTGATATAGTCATGAATTTATGAATTATAAGAATTATAAAAGGTATAAAATAAATGGAATTTGAAACACTAGAATATGCTCACAGGGCACGCCTTGCTCCAATATTACGAGCAAAAAACTCATATCTTTCAGAATACAGCTTTACAAATGCTTATCTTTTTAGAAACCCTCACAAATACCAAGTGGCAGTTAGTGATGGCTGCACATTTTTACATGGTGTTACATATGATAATAAAACATATATGATGCCAGTATGCCCACTTGAAATTATTCCTACATCTAAATTAATAGAAATGGGTTCTCATGTGGATTTTTTCTTTCCTATTCAAGAAGAATGGCTTTCATTTTTCCCAGAAGATAAATTTAGCTATACTTTTTTAGAAGGTGATTCTGATTATATTTATTTAACAGAAAGGCTTGCAACTATGGCAGGCAGAAAACTTGCAAAAAAAAGAAACCTTTTAAAACAGTATAATGAAGGCTATAAAATAGAAGATTATGAACTCACTCTTGATAGATTTGAAGATGCAAAATATATACTAGATATATGGGAAAAAGATATACAAAGTATGGATAACCACGGCACAGATTATGCTGAAACTTTAGAAGCATTAGAGAAAATGAACGAATTTAACCTGCGTGGTATGATTTCTTATGCTGATAATAAACCAAGTGGTTTTGTGCTTGGGGAAGAATTAAATGACGAAAGTTTTGCACTTCATTTTGCAAAAGGCATAAGAGAATATAAAGGTATATATCAGCACTTATATAATGCTTTCAGCCAAAGAATGCTCCCCCTGTATAAATATATGAATTTTGAGCAGGATTTAGGAAAAGATACACTCCGTCAGGCAAAATCTACATATTATCCAGATGAAATGCGTAAAAAATATAGAGTTGCATTAAAAAAATAATATATGATTATATTAATAACAGGCACTTCCTGCACTGGAAAAACATTTATTTCTCAAAAACTAATGGAAAAGTATAATATACCATATATTTCCATTGACCATATTAAAATGGGGCTTATTAGAAGCGGCAATACTAATATATCAGTTTATGATGATGAAAGCCTTATGCCATACTTATGGAATATTGTAAAAGAAATAGTAAAAACTGCCATAGAAAATAACCAAAATTTAATTATTGAAGGGGTTTATATCCCCTTTGATTATAAAGAATATTTTACTGATATTTATTTAAAGCATATAAAATATTATAATATTATTTTTAGTAAAGAATATATTAATAATAACTTTGATACAATTATAAAATATGCAAACGAAATAGAAAAACGCCAAAATGATTTTTATATAGATAAAGATATATTCATAAAAGAAAATGAAGAAAATTTACTACAATGCAAAAAATATAATAATCCATATATTTTAATTAATAATAACTATCTTGAAGAAATAAAAAACTGCTGCCAAATATAAAAGCAGCAGTTTATAAATATTAAAGTAAACTATATATACAAATAAAACCATGCATAAAAAATTATACATGGTTTCATATAAATTATAAATGTTTTTTTATAACCTAAAACTTTAATGTAGCAAATAAATCATTTAAAGTTTCTGCTCTTCTTATCATTTCCACAGAGCCGTCTTTTTTAAGTAACAGTTCAGCAGAGCGAAGTTTACCGTTATAGTTAAAACCCATAGCATGACCATGAGCTCCAGTATCATGGATAACTACAATATCGCCAATATCTATTTTTGGCAGTTTTCTATCTACTGCAAATTTATCATTATTTTCGCAAAGTGAGCCTGAAACATCATATGTATGGTCGCATTTTGCATTTTCTTTACCCATTACTGTAATATGGTGATATGCTCCATATAAAGCAGGACGCATTAAGTTTGCCATACATGCATCAAGACCTATATATTCTTTATATATATGTTTTTCATGTATTGCTCTTGTAACAAGGTAGCCATAAGGTCCAGTAATTGCTCTGCCAAGCTCAAAATAAACTTTAGGATTTAAACCATTTGCTTTAATTATTTCATCATATGCTTTTTTAATCCTTGCTGATAAGTCTTTCCACTCTATTCTATCCTGCTCTGGTCTATATGGTATACCTACACCACCACCAAGGTTAATAAATTCCATTTCAATGCCAGTTTCTTTATATATATCTGCTGCTAACTGAAATAATATAACGGCAGTTTCAGCAAAATATTCAGGGTTTAATTCGTTTGAAGCAACCATAGTATGCATTGCAAAACGTTTTACACCTTTTTCTTTTGATATTTTATAAGCATCTATCATCTGCTGCCTTGTAAGCCCGTATTTTGCTTCTTCTGGTTTACCTATAATATCATTACCACCCTTTAATGGACCTGGATTATACCTAAAGCATAAAAGCTCTGGCAGTTTGCCTAAAGTTTTCTCTAAAAATTCAATATGAGTAATATCATCAAGGTTAATAACAGCACCCATTTCATATGCTTTTTTATATTCATGGGCTGGAGTATCATTTGATGTAAACATTATATCTTCACCTTTAATACCAGCCATTTCTGAAAGATAAAGCTCTGCAATAGATGAACAGTCTGCACCGATGCCTAATGTGGATAAAAGCCTTAATATATGTGGGTTTGGCAGAGCTTTCACAGCAAAATATTCTTTAAAACCTGCTGCCCAGCTAAAAGCATCTATAAATTCTTTTGCGTTATCAAGTATTGCTTTCTCATCATAAATATGAAAAGGGGTTGGATATTCTTTAATAATTTTTTCAATTTCTTCTTTTGTAAAAGGAACTTTCTTTTCTGTCATAAATTATCACCTTGTAAATATTTCTATACCTATTTTAGAGCATCATAAAGATTAATGGCAGATTTCACTCTTGATGCAAACACATCAAAGCCATCTTTATTTGTATTTAATTTAATATTTTCTTTTTCTACTAAAATATAGAAAGTATTATTAATAAATGAAATACTTAATTTTGCTCTATTAAATGATTCTTTTACCGATAGTATTGCCTCTAATATATTATTGTTATTAAATTTCTCAGCTGCTGCATCATTAGAAAAATACATATAAAAATCATTATCTATTTTACTATTGCTTATGTTGTTAGGTGCTGGCACTGAATATCTTTTAAAAGCTTGACGATTTTTATATTTTTCATAAAATGATTTATCAAAAAATACAGCAGAACCATTAATATTTATATTATTGCATGTAAAAGCAATGATAGCACCTTTAAAATTTGCTTTAGGTGAAGCACCTTTTTCTGTATCTTCCGTAGTAAAATCTGTCATCAAAATTGATGCCTGTTTTTCAACATCTAAAATTATAGTGCGAGTAATTTTTGCCATATCTGCTACATAAGGTAAAATACCTGAATTATTTATGGCTGTTTCATGTAGATTACTATTCATATTAAAAAAATTACTAAATGATACAGGCATAAGCCTTGAATCAATATTTGCAAACACTTCAACCATAATTTGCTTATTTATAACTCTATTAAATCCAAAAGCAACTAAATATATGATAACTACTGCTGGAACAGCTGAAATAAACATCATAAATTTATCTACTATTTTAATACCAACTTTAAATTCATCTACATTTGGCCACACATACAAAAACATTACAGCAATAGCTAATACAGAAAGCACAGCAACTGATATGTTACGAGCTATCCTTGTCATAATAAGTTTTTTTCTTAATTCTTCCATTTTAAATATCTCCCTAAATTGTTTATTATTACTTTCATATAATTATTTATATAATTACTTTTTTACTGTCAAGAAAAATATTTTTTTATTATAATGTTGCATTTTTCATTATTTATTAATGATAAATAATATTTATATCACACTAATTGAGTATACTATTTTATATATGATAGTTTATAAATTACTTGATTTTGTATTACATAAAAAAAGAATATTTGACATTCAACTTAAATCATAATATTTATATAATATATAATTGTGTAGTAAGGAGATATTTTTGTGAATGATATAAATGCAGTTTCTGTAATATTCCAACTAATTGGTGGGCTTGGGCTTTTTCTTTTAGGTATGCAGCTAATGTCTGAAGGGTTACAAAAATCTTCTGGTGAAAGTCTTAAAAAAATATTAGAGAAGCTTACAACAAACAGAATAATAGGTACAGGTGTGGGTGCTGTTGTTACAGCTATTATTCAAAGTTCATCTGCTACTACTGTTATGGTAGTAGGTTTTGTAAATGCTGGGCTTATGAATTTAACTCAAGCTTTATCTGTCATACTTGGAGCAAATATTGGAACAACTATTACAGGTCAAATAATATCATTTAAAATCTCTGGTATTGCACTGCCTTGTATTGGGCTTGGTGCTATTCTTTATATATTCTTTAGAAAACCTGTCTTGCAGTATATTGGGCAGATTATAATGGGGTTTGGGCTTTTATTTCTTGGTATGGATACTATGACTGATGCATTTAAACCTCTTGCTAAATCAGAAGAATTTAAATCTATATTTGTATATTTTTCCCATAACCCTATTGTTGCAGTTATTGCTGGTGCTTTAACTACTCTTATAGTTCAAAGCTCCTCTGCAACTATTGGTATAACCATTGCTCTTGCTACAGCAGGTATTATTGATTTTCCTGCAGCTGCCGCACTAGTTTTAGGTGAAAATATAGGAACAACTATTACTGCAAACTTAGCGGCATTAAATGCAAGCCGTCCTGCAAAACAGGCAGCTTTTGGGCATTTTCTTTTTAACTTAATAGGCGTATCTTATATGCTTGTATTTTTTGTTCCTTTTATGAATTTAGTAGACTTTATTACTGATGGTGATGTGGCTTATGCCGTTAAACAAGGGGCAGAAACAATATATCCAAATATAGGCAGGCATATTGCAAACCTGCATACTATGTTTAATATTATAAACACTCTTGTTTTCCTACCGTTTTTACCTTTACTTGCTAAATTATGTGAAAAAATAATTAAAGATAAAAAAGAAGATATAGTAGAAGCAAAAGTTGTTCATTTATCTGATGAAATGCTTTCTACTCCAGAAATAGCAGTTGGGCTTACACAAAAAGAAGCTGGCAGAATGTTTTTATCTTCTATTAACCTATTTGAATATGCAAAAAAAGCAGTTCTTGAAAATGATAAAAAATCATTTAGTGAAGGTAAAGCATTATCAAACACTATAGATATTTTTAACGATGAAATACATGCATTTTTAACTAAGCTTTCATCGAAATCACTTTCTGCTAAATCCCTAAAAACTATACATAATATAAGCTCAGCAGTAGAAGAAATTAGCCAAATAGGCGATAGAAGTTTAAAACTTATTAAAACAAAAAACAAAATGAATGATAAAAATATATCATTTTCTGATGATGCTAATGAAGAACTAAATAATATTATAAAACTAGTTGATGATTTTACAAATCAAGTAAAAAATTTATATTTTTCTCCAGATAAAGAAAAAGCATTAAAAGATTTTGCCGAAAATGAAGATAAAATAGATAAATTAAGAAAACAGTATAAGAAAAACCACTTAAAAAGACTTGATGAAGGTAATTGCAGCCTTCCTGCAGGCCTTGCTTTTGTAGATTTATTAAATACATTAGAAAAAATTGCCGATAATATTTATGCATTGGCACAAATCATAATAGATGAAAATTAATAATAATATTTGGTAAATAAATGGCTTCTCTTAAACGTATTGGTGTATGGGATATACAGCTTGGTATGGTTATTGTTAAGTGTGATAAAGCCGGCGTTCCTTTTAATGAATATGGCAGACCACTTACAAACCTTGGATATATTCATAGTCTGCATGATTATGGTGTGGAATATGTTTATATCTGGAGCGAGCAAGACGGCCCAAAAGATGAAAAAAAACCAGAAGAAAAAACTGTTCCAAAAGGCACAGAATTTAAAGTTAATAAAGAAGATGATGTGAATGCAATCCTTCTTTCTGCTGCCACAGAACTTGTAACCATGCTTAAAGAAAATTTTACAGAATCTATGGCAGGGCTTAAAATGGGTAAGGCTATTGATGCGCCTGCTATTATTAATGTAGTATCTGATATTGTATTTATGTCTAATGATAACCCAGAAGTATTTACGAAAATTGCACTAAATGAAGGTATGAGTAAAGATGATTATACTCATGGCTTAAATGTATGTATAAATGCTGTTTCTTTAGGGCAGGCTGTTGGTATAAAAGGTAAAGAGTTGCATGATTTAGGGCTTGCAGGACTTTTACATGATATAGGAAAAGTTCGTGTCCCAGAACAAATACTAAATAAAAAAGCTAACCTTTCAGATTATGAAATGGCTGCTTTAAAACGTCACCCGGAATATGCTGGGCAGGTATTACAAAGATATAATGACATTAGTGAAGATGTGTTAAATATAATATACCAGCATCATGAATGCTGCGACGGTACAGGTTATCCTTCAGGAATTAATGCACAGTATATTCTAAAACCATCTAAGGTTTTAGCTATTGCAGAAGCTTATAATACTATGCTTATGTACAGCCCAGAATATCCTCGTGCATTTAATAATACTGATGCTATTAAAAAAATATATGCAGAAGCTGGTAAAAAATACCAGGCAGATATTGTAAAAACATTTGTATCTATAATGGGGGTTTATCCTGTGGGAACTGCAGTAAGCCTTAGTAATGGCTCTATAGGTATAGTATGCGAAACAAATAAGATGGACCAGGCACACCCTAAAATATTAATGATGCATAAAGATAATCCATCAAATATAGAGCTTGTAAACTTAAAAACTCACCCTAATATAAAGATTGTTAAAGAACTTAATAATACAGAATTAAATATTAATCCATTTGAAATATTTAACAGCTTCTTAAAAAGCAGAATTGCTTATCAGGTAGAAAAATAAAATACTTATCATTATATTTCTAAATATATACTTAATAATTTTAAATATTGCTATTTAAGTAAAAAACTTTTATTTTATATTGCATTTTGTATATATTTTATTCAGATAAATATTTTATATAAATATTATGATTTTTACTATAATTTTCAAAAGGATTTCCATATAAATATATCAATAAAAAAACCTGCTTATAAAAATAAGCAGATTATTATCTTATAAATTAATGTAATTAAAATCTAAAACCAAATTCACCAAAAATATTAAAACCTGACGGATTCATTGTAACACTAGTTTGTCTACGAGTGTAATAGTATCCATTATAGTAATAATCACTAATATAATTACCATATAATCTAGATAAAGAATACTCTGCCCCAATACCTAAATAAGCACTACTAAAATTATAACGCAGCCCTAAAGAAGCTATAAAATTAAAACCTATAGCATCTTCTAATTTCTGATAACTTCCATAATCACCAGAAGCAGCCAGTATACCAAAGCCTATACTACCCCATGGCACCAAACCAGATTCTCCTCGTTCTGTTTCTCTCTGAACAATTAAAGAAAACCGTGTATCACTAAGTAATGTAAGATTACGGTTGTTTTGATAATTAGAAGTAGCAACTGTTAATCCAGTAGATAAACCTACACCCACATATTTATTAATATTATACGTAGTTTTAAAACCGCCACCACCGCCATAACCTATTAAATCTTTATCTGTTTCCATTGGAATATAACCATAACCGTATATACCAAATGTCATAGGTGATGGTCTGCCAGAACTTCTTCTAACTTCAACATCACTATATGGAGCAGCAAAAACATAAGAAAAACTTGATAAAATAATAAACAGACATATTATAAAACGCATAAACTTCTCCTTTATTATTTATAAAATATATAACAACACACAAGTAACTGTCAAGAATAAAATCATAATAAATTCATTAATTTTGTATCAACATATTGTATATATTTATAAGAATATATAGCCTACTTATCCAAAAATTTTAAATCCTTATGGATTAAATATTGAACCTATTATGCCTGTATAATAATACGAACTAATTATAAATAGACTTAATACAAAATGCATTATTCCTTCCTTTTTACACAAAAATTAAGTAAGGCTATTTTATTATCAAGAAAAACCTGCTTAAATATTTAAGCAGGTTATAAATCTTAAAGTGGTTCGTGTCTTTTGCTGGGTGATTTTGCACATGAATGATTAAGCAGAAGCTTAATATCCTCATATTTCTGCCCACAATGTTTGCATATAAAAGGGTTTGTATAATTTCCTTCATACACTACATGTTTTTTCGTGGGAGATTTTGCGCATGAATGATTAAGCAAAAGCTTAATATCATCATATTTCTGTCCACAATATTTACAGTAAAATGCCATATTAGCACCTCCTAATATATGATAGTTTTGCATATCACATATTACTGCCAATAAGTGTCGCATAAGAAAAAATTATAATTTTAATAAAACATCTGCAAAATTATCAAAATGAATATCGTGGGTTGCTATTATAAACGGAGCAGTTTTTGAATATTCTATTATTGTTTCTGCTAATTTTTTTGCTTCCACATCATCAAGCATATCAAGTGGTTCATCAGCTAAAATTATTCTGCCGTTACTAATATGAAGTGCCATAAGTAATGATATTTTTTTCAATGCACCACCTGAAAGCTCATAAACTGATTTATTTATATATTTTTCAAAAGGGCTATAATCTTTTATACCTAAAATCTGCAGTTCATCTTTAATATATCCTGTTATAAAATTTAGCTCAGGTTGGGAATGTATATATATTGCTTCTACTTTATCATCATTACAGGTAGATAAAATCTCACCGTTTTCAATACGATATATTCCTGCTACTGCTTTTAATATAGAGCTTTTACCACTGCCTATTGCCCCTTTTAATATTACCATATTATTATATGTTATATTAAAGCTTTCATTTTCTAATATAGTTTTACTTCCTGCATTAAGTGTTACATTAGAAAAAATTAACTTATATTGCTCTGTATCTTTATTTATATATTTTATTTCCATTTATTTTGTTATACCCTTAAATTTAACCAAATCTACTGGCCTGCCATTATTCAGCTTTCCTTTCCAAACCATAGTTATTGATGATTCATATTTATATATACTATCTGCTGTAATGTTTAACTTATTATTTTCATATAATATATCAATATAAATCCCTGTTACAAATGGTTCGTATAATAATATCTTATTTTTTCCATTATGAGTATATAATATTTGGCTAAAATGTTTTTTAGTTCCTGTGCCTATATTATTTTTGTTTACTTTGTTATTAATATTTTCATTTTTAAATAAATCTACATACCCACTGTCTGCCATATTATCTTCATTACCAGTAAAAGTTTTTAAAAATTTATTTAAAACGTTATCTTCTATTTTTAAAGTCTTATTATTTAATATGTAAGTAAAAGTTCCTTCATACTCATAAGAACTTGAAGATACAGCAATAACACCTAAAAGTTCATCTTTTCCATCATTATTTATATCAAATAAATAGTAATCTCTTGGTGCATATATCCACTGACCTGGAACTGATAAAACATAATCAAGATAATATTTAGATGCTAATTCCAGTATATATTTACCATTTTTTATAAAAGATGAACTATCTGCCTGTTTCATAACATCTCTTTCAAACAGCTTTGTTACTTTTTCTGTATCTAAATACCTTATATCGCCAAGTGGAAAATTATTTGTTTTACTACTACCACTTATTAAAAATAAATTTGGATCATTAAGATTATCTAGCAGTAATGGTCTATCATTATTTACATAAAAAGTATTAAAAGTATATAAATACATATTATACATTTTTTTATTTAAAGGGTTTTTATCCATTACATAAATATTCCCATTATATGCAAATACAGATAAATTATAATCAAAACCTGATGAAATATACTCAACATATTCATTAATATCTTTTGGGCTATTTTTAAATGTATTAAAATTATTTAATAAATATTTATTTAGTTTTTTTGTATCTAGTTCACTAAAATCTACAGCGATGGCCTTATACAACCCACTTCCTTGAGTTTCTGATTTATAAAATAAATCTATTCCACTATTAAAAATATCTGCCCTGCCCGTTTCTAAAAGTGCAAAATCATCTAAAGATGCATCTACTAATTTATTATAAAATACACCAGCATTAGAATTATTTGTTGTATTTTTACTATCATTTAAAAATTTTATAACTTTATAAAGGTTATTTATATATTCAAGTATATATTTCTTACTGTCATCATCTTTTACTGGAAAAATATTAATAAATTCATTATTACTAATATTTGATAATTTTTTTGCGTAAAAGGTCAGTTTTTCAAGTTCATAAAATTTATTTTTTTCATTAAAATAATAATAAAATAACGCTGTATTATATTTATTGCTGTTTTTGATACTATTATCTTTAATGCTCATTAAGCTTTCAAATAAATAATCATAAAATTCATAGTAAAATCTGCTGCATTTTGGAGTAACGCTTGCATTACCATAATCAATATCAATATTAAAATTATTTACATGATTTATTAAATAATTTAATGCATCATCTAACCTTTGCTTTTCACTTAATTTTGTATAGTCATAGCTTGTTATTTCATTAGAAATATTACACTCTTTCATTGTTAAGCCTATACTTTTTTCTATATCATAAGCATTATATGGCTTTGCATAGGAAGTTATAATTATTGAAAAATTAAAAGCAATTAAATATATTATTATTTTTTTTATAATATCCCCTATTTGTTAACAAATACATCAATATATAAAATATCCCTAATACATTTGTAATCGCCTTTACAGTTTTTAATATCTTTATTCATTTGACGCCTTTTGTTTAATAAGTTTTTCTTTGTATTTTCATCAACATTTTCTACTGATTTAAAATATTTATCACTTGATAACCTATCAAGCATTCTTAAATTTACATCACTTACTATTGCAAGTTCTGATAAAGTGGAAGCTTTACTCATATCAAAAGATGCATCAGTATTTAATAAGCCCACTGGCTTTCCATTTTCCAATTCACCATTCCATACAAATTTTGGCTGGATATTATATGTTTTACTTTTATATATTTCTATATCCACATTATCTTTTTCAAATAATATGTCTACATATATATCATTTCCTAATAATATCCTGTTCTTGCCTTCATATGTATATAAATATGGTTTAAAATTATTATAAATAGCATTATTTATTGTTTTATCATCTACATCACTTTTAATATTATATTTTTTAAAGGCTTTATTTAATGGCTTTTTCTCTGATAAATTTATATCTGAAGAAAAATACATTAAAAGTTTACCAAGTTCACTTTTATCATCTATCTCTAATGTTTTTTCATCTACTAAAAAAAGAAAGTAAGTATTTATATATGTCCCACCTGATTCTACCGCTAAAATAAGCAGCAATTCATCTTTACCATCATTATTAGCATCAAATTTATAGTAGTTAGCATATCTAGATTTAGTATAGCCTTTATATTCTATAAACTTATCAACATAGTCGCGAAATTTATCATAGTCAAATTTACCATCTTTATTGAATATAGCTTTTGGAGTTTCTTTAAGAAGTTCATCTGTTTCTATTTCATTATATACTTCTAATTTAGATAAATCACCTTTTTTGGCTTCAAAATTATCTGATGCATTACTACTACTATTATTTTTTATAAACATAGTCCTATCTAACCCATCAACTTTACCCCCTATGTCTATATTTTCAAGTGTAAATAAAAATAAGTCATATGTAGCAAGTTCATAATCGTCTGGACGCATAATATAAACATTTTTATTATATGGAAACAATTTATAAATAACCCTGGAGCTTGCTGTATTTTCTGTAACATAACTTGCAAATTCTTCTGAATAAATTCTTTTTACTTCCTCATCTAATGATTGGTAATTCTGTGAAAATACAGATAAATATTCATTAAATATTTTGTTGTCAAATTCTTTTGCTAAAACACTAACACTTCCATAGCGACCAGAACCTGCAACACTTGTAGAAGTAAAAACTTCTGTATTACTATTAAAAATATCTAAATAACCCACTGCAAATAATATGCTGTCAGTAATATCATTTTCAACTGCCTTTTTATATATGGCATCTATTCCTAATTTATCAGCAGAATAATCCTGCACATTTAAAATACCTATTAATTTATGTATATTTGATGCTAATTCTTCATATGCTTCCTGTGTATTTGTATCTGTTTTAAACTGTGAAAGTGTATAATCTTTTAAATATGCAACATGTTCTTTAATTTTTTCATATTCATAAAGCCCGTTTCTTGCCAAATGTCCTAACACATAAGCTAAATGATACATTTTACTATTTTTTACATCTGCATCTTTAACACTATCTAAACTTTCCATTAAGTAATTATGAAATGCAATAAAATAAAAATATTTAGGAAATTCTTCATAATTAAACTCCATAGAGAACATATCAATTTTACGATTTAATTTTAATAAATATTCGCAGGCATTTTTTACCCTTTGCTTATCACTAATATTATTATAGTTATAATCAGTAATCACATCTTTATAATATGGTTCAGATAGTGGAACACCTGCTGTTTTTTCAATATCACTTACTTTAAATTCTTTTAAGCCCTTTATATTAACTATTGTTGGGTTATATTCACTGTTTTTTATTTCATCTATTAGCTTTTGCTGTTCTTCTGAATAAATTTCTACTACTGTATTTTTATCAGCTATTTCTATGTCTACCTCTATTGTAGTAGTATTTGTAGAATCATCTTTTTCTTCTACTGCAACTGTTTCTGTGCTGTTATTTTCAACTATATTTTCTTCCTGCTTTTTACAAGCTGATATTATAACAATTAAGAATATGCTTATTAATAAAATAACTTTTGCTTTCATATAACTTTATCTCATGCCTTTTATATTTTAATTAAATACATCACTATATAAAATATCTTTTATACACTTATTATCACCATTACATTTATTTATTTCTTCATTCATGTTTCTTCTTTCTTGCAATTTATTTTCTTTTTCTGCACCACTTAAACTGCTGTATTCTTTAAAATATTTATCACTTGATAACCTATCAAGCATTCTTAAATTTACATCACTTACTATTGCTTTTTCTGATAAGGTGGAAGCTTTACTCATATCAAAAGAAGCATCAGTATTTAATAAACCCACTGGTTTTCCATTTTTTAATTCACCATTCCATACAAACTCTGGCTCACTAACTGGACGGATATATTTACCTATATTTGCTTCTAAATAGTCTTTATCCACTATTATATCAACATACAAATTCTTTGCTTTATCTTCTATTAATATTATTTTATTAATACCATCTTCTGTATATAATTTTTGATAAAAGTTTCTTATACCACCAGTTCCTATTTCATGTGGATATATAGGGCAGTTTATGGCATAATTTTGATATTTTTCTTGATAATCTCCTGTATCTTGCACTAATCTATGTTCTTTCCCCATAAAATCCATTAAAAATTTATTTATTTCATTATCTTCAACTTCTAATGTTTTTTCATTAAGCATAATATAATATGTGCCTGTTTCACCATCAGTGCTTGAAAGTAACTCAAATACACCAAAATATTCTTTTTTCTTATCATTATTTATATCAAATTTTATAAACTTACTTGGAACTAAATAATGCTGTCCCTTAACCGAATCTACATATCCAAGTAAATATTGAGAATAAGCCATATCATCAAGCTTTCCATCTTTCATAAATTTAGATTTTTTAGCCTGCTTATATCCTTCTTCCTGAGTAATTTCTTCTATTTCATTTGCCTGCAAATTATCTACATCAATAGCATTTTCATCATTCATATTTCTTATAAATAATGCCTGTTTACCAAAATCATCTATATTATCAATTCTATATAAATAGATATTATACGCTCCTTGTGTTGCTCCACTTTCTTCATATACATAAATATCATTTTTAAATGGCATAATATATATACGATTTTCGCCACCTATAAATTTTAATGTATAATCTTCCAATGAGCTTACATAATTTTCATCAAATGAAATATCCAAGTTTTCTTTTGAAAATGTATTTATAAATTTTACTAATATCTTATTATCTATATTTCTTGGATTAATATATAAACTATACATTCCAGAGCTTCCTTCTGGTACTATTTCTGAATAAATATTTATATGGCTGTTAAATATATCAAAATTACCTTTAAAAAACAGTACAGCATCTTTTAGATTTTTACTTTGGATATTATTTGCTAAATCAATTATAGATAAACTTTTTCCATTACTTTCATATTCATTTATTAATGTTATAAGATTATAAACGCTTTTTGTTGTATTTGAAGTTTTGTTATCATTTAAAAATTCATTAATATTATTTTCAGTAATATTATTTAATTTTTTAATATGCTCTACTACTTTATCATATTCATAAAGCCCATCTTTTGTAAGATATGACAAAGTATATGCAAAATTATATTTTTTACTGTTTATGATATTTGTATCATTTATGCTTTTTATACTTTGTAAAAGATATGCTTCATATTTTTCTAATGCGTCATAACATACTGCTGATGTATTTTCATCACTATATAGCGAACTATTAGGGCTTGGCTTATATAATAAATCCATATATTTTTTTATGGCATAGTTTAGCTTTTTTTCATCATCTAATAAAGTATAATCATAATCTTCTATGAAATCATAACCGCAGTTATTAATCTGTATATTATATAGCTTTTCAATATCTGCTTTTATAAAAGGAATGTGTTTTTCTTCTATTATTGCTACTTTTTCTTCTTCACTTTCAACTTTTTTTTCTATATTTTCATTTTCAACCTGCTCTTTTTTTTCAGGTTCAGCTGTGCTTACAGACTGTTCTTTTGCACTTTCTGCTTTATTTTCTACTATTTTTTCTTCCTGTTTTTTGCAAGCTGATATTACTATTAATAAAATAATACTGATTAATAATATTAATTTTCTTTTCATAATTTAACCCCCACCTTTTAATATATTATTTTAATTCTTTATATTTTTTTGCATTATGTGATTTTAAATATTCTGCAATATCTGTATATCCTTTATTAATTGCAAAATCAAGTGGCAGCTCTCCAGTTGTATCATATGCTCCATCTTGGACAATTATAGGGACATTTACATTAGCACCACGCTCCACTAATATTTTTACAATATCAAGTCTGTTTACTGCTATTGCTGCTTGTAAAGGTGATGCTCCAATAGAAGTTAATCCAAAATCATTATTACATATTGAAATATTTACATCTGCATTATGCTCTAATAATAAATTTACCAACTCAATATTTTCCTGCTCTATAGCCATTGTTAATATATGCTTGCTAAAAACATGGTCTTCATATCTATGATTAAAATCAAGCCCACTATCTAATATTATTTTATTTATTTTATTATTATTGGCTCCAATTACACTTTCAAAAAGCACATCAGTTTCTATATATTCTGATCCACAAACATCTTCTGGCTTTAAAAAATCACCATTATTCTCCGCAACTTTAACATTTGAAATTATTTCTGCCCCATTATTTAATAGATATACAAATGTATCAGGCATACCCAAAAATGCTGCATATTCTAAAGCTTGAGAATATTCTTTATGAATTATGTTATTAATTAACTTTAACCTTCTACGCAGCACCCCTGTTGCATAATCATCTTTAACACCCAGCTTATATTCATCAATCCATTTTTTATCACCAAGTATTTCTTTTTTTACAGTTTCATTATCTATTTTATTTAGTTCATCTAATATGGTCTGTTTAATATAAGAATTAAATTCATTAGCTGATATATCTTTAACCTGTGATTGATGAATATAGCCATAATCTGTTGATATCCACTTATCTTTTAAATTATCTTGTAAGAACTTATAAAATGTAATAATAAAGTCCATTCTATATAATTTATTTAATACTTCACCATTAGGTGAAGAACGCATATTTATATAATCATCTATACTATTAAAAATTAAGTATCTTTCATCTGCCATACTTCTAAATGGAAAAATTATTATAAACAATATAAATAACAACACTATTTTCTTAATCATAAGTTCTCCAAATTATAGTCAATTTTAACATATATATTCCTTTTTCTCAACATATTCTTGACATCATATACTACAATTACTACAATGTATAATAATACTCTACTACAAATTTTGGAGATTAAATATGCCTTTAATTATGTTATTATTTCTATTAATTTTTTCATTTAATTTACATGCAGAAGAAAGTATGGTTTATAAAAGTATAAAAAAAGGTGATATAGAAGTATTAACTGTAAATAATCCTAACACTGATAATCAACTTACTAAAAAAGAAGTAGAAGAGTTTTTCATTAACTCCCAAAATGAGCCGATGATTATTTCAATATATGATACTTATGGTGCTGTTGCAGAAGGTGAGCTTTTATATAAAGGTGAAAAAGTAAAATATAAAATTGATGGTGGCGGCTGGGGAACAGTATTTGCTCCCATTAAAAATGTTGATAATCTTGAAGTATATACTGTTGTATGCAATGGTGTAAAATGTAAACCATGTGCTGATATTTCTTCTTTGAATATTTATGAAAATTTATCAAGTGGTTCGTTTGACCAAAGAGATGTTGAAACCATTAAACGCTATGGAAGAACTCAGTGTATAGGTAATAAAGATGATTTAACTATTAATGTTTTAAAAGTTTTTGAAGCAGGTTATTTACTGCCAGATTATAACAAAAAAAATAAAGATGAAAAAACTCAAATTAAAGATTTATTTTTTAATAGTTTTTTGTATTCTAATACCAATGATAAAATTGATGGAGAAAAAAGTAAATTAAAAGAGCAAATTGATTATTTTAATAAAAATTTATCATCTCTTTCACTAAATAATACTGAAAAAATAATGTATAAAAATTTACTAGAATTATCATATAATTTTATTGGAATAGATACTACCCCTACTAATATTGATAAATACAGCGATAGCGATTTTTATGTAAAATATAGAATACTGCTTTTTGATTATTATATAAAAAAGAAAAACAAACAAAATAATACAGATAATTTATATAATAATATAAAAGATATGATAGAAAGCAAAAAAAATGTAATGATAAGTGATTATAAAAACAACAAAACAAACTTTAATTATTACTATCTATATACAAGTTTATTAAACAGCATAAAAAAATATCAGTTTTATTGAGCCTGTGAAAAAAAGTCTGTAAATTCAGTTTTCTATGATTATATTTTTACATATCCTGCTCTATGAATACCAAAATAAAGTTATTCAGTCAAGAG
>CALUZC010000027.1 GCA_944325215.1 uncultured Mucispirillum sp.
CTAAAAAATATTATTTTATTTAAAGAGATTTAACAACCACTTTTTTATTTATATCATTTTTCGCAATCGTTTTTAGAATTTACCAAAATGATGTATTACAGATTAAAAGCTTGTGGGAAAAAAGACATTTTATCAAGCAATAACATTATACACAAAAAATATGCTGCATGTTTTAGGTCAAGGTTATGCCACAGACGGTGTTACATTTTGGCTTTATGGAGTAGTTCTTGATAACCCATATGAACATCAATATATTACTGATATATTAGGGCAAGGGTTTGCATAAATTGTTACAAAACCCTAATCAAGTACATACATTATTTTTAATATAATATGGTGCACTGACTGCAGGGCTATAACACTTAAACATATTGTAGATATAATTTTGAAAGCCTTTTTAGGCATATTAAAAAACTTATATTCATAATAAAAGCATAATACTACAGCCATTAAACAAATAAATATTATAGCGTAAAATAAAAATAAAAATCCCTGTTCAGGATGCGCCATTAATAAAATTAAAAAACCATTATATACAGCAACTAATAAGAGATAAAATACATATAAACCTATTAAATATACGTATTTATTTTTTGTTTTCTTATAAATAAGGCTAATACATAATAGCAGCAAACCACATATTAATAAAATAAGCCATATATACTCACCTGATAAAAATATTTCACCAGTCTTAGAAAGTAGAAACATCCATACAAATAAAAAACTAAAAAACAGCCCTCTAACCAAATTTATAGTTATATATATTCGTACATTATAAAATTTATGTTCGTAATGATAGCATAATATAAATGGCAGTAAATATCTAACAACTTTTGCAAAAAATGAGATTATGGTTAACAGTATATCTGTACTTACAT
Source organism: uncultured Mucispirillum sp. (assembly GCA_944325215.1). GTDB lineage: Bacteria > Chrysiogenota > Deferribacteres > Deferribacterales > Mucispirillaceae > Mucispirillum. Next base: position 879 of record CALUZC010000027.1, read on the forward strand.
ATTCTGGTGAAACTTCCGTATAAGCATATATACCATCTTGATAAGTTTCCATATGTGTTTCTAAATATGATGAAGCAGGAACAGCTAAAATTGAAAGTCTATCAACAATAAGATTTATTAAAATATATAATAAAAACAAACATAGTAAATATATATATTTATTTTTTGTTTTATAATATATAAATGCAAAAATTAACCCTAATACTACAAATATGGATAATAAAATATAAAAATTATCCATTTTGAACATAATAGATGATATTACATAATGATATGCTAAAATATAGAATACGCTAACAAGCAGTATTCTAATAAAACTAATTAATGGAGAAGATTTTATCATATAACTAAAAATACCTTATAAAATATAAGGATTTACTATAAGCCGGATTCTGTTCCATATAAATGGTGGCAGTCATTTCTCTAGGTTATTAGTTGCCTAATAACTCAAATAGCAGCTTACCCGCTGCAAGTAACGGCTAAGAGCAAGCCTTTGCAGCCTATTTGCCTTGCACCTAATGGGGCTTGTTTTGCTTACTTTTGTTACCAAAAGTAACGGTGAGCTCTTACCTCACCTTTTCACCCTTACTGTTATAAAAACAGCGGTTATTTTCTGTAACGCTTTCCCCGCATTACTGCGAACTGATGTTATCAGTCATTATGCTCTTATGGTGTCCGGACTTTCCTCTCGTAATAATATATTACCAGCGACTGCCCGTAAATCCTTAATAATACATATATAGTATTAAATATAAAATGTCAAACTTTAAATACTTTCATCAACGATCTCAAGTCCATAACTTGAAAGCAGTGTAATAGCTTTTGGGCTATTCCCCATTAATTTTATTTTCTTTAATCCAAGCATACGCAGGCACATTGCTCCAAATCCATAACCTTCTATATTAGTATCATTTGGGTTATGTGGGGTAAGCATACCTTCTGGTGAACTTAAAAAACCAGATTTTGATGTATCTTTATATATATAAAGCACAACACCTCTGCCCTTTTCCTCTATGGTATGTAGTGCATTATGAAGCTTTTTACCACAGCCGCAAACACTTGATGCAAAAATATCACCAGTTAAACACTGAGAGTGAACCCGCACTAATACTGGTTCTTCACCAGATATATCACCTTTTATTATAGCAACTGCTTCATTTTCATCACTTGTATTTAAAAAACCTTTAATTTTAAAATCACCATAAGCAGAAGGCATAAGTGCAGTTTCTATTTCTTTTACTACCTGTTCTGTTTCAAGGCGATATTTTATTAAATCAGCAATAGTAACAATTTTTATATTATGTTCTTTAGCAAACTTGATTAATCTAGGCATTCTTGCCATAGAGCCATCATCGTCCATGATTTCACATATGACACCGCTTGGGTATAAACCTGCCATTCTCGCTAAATCATAAGAACCTTCTGTCTGTCCTGGGCGAACTAAAACACCACCTTTTTTAGCTCGCAGTGGAAACATATGCCCTGGGATAACAATATCTCTAAAGGTTGATGATGGGTTTATTAATGTTTTAATAGTAACTGCTCTATCATGAGCAGAAATTCCTGTTGTTACCCCTTCCCTTGCTTCAACTGATACTGTAAATGCCGTTCCAAATTTACTTGTATTATCCTGCACCATCATATTAAGCTGCAGTTCATCACATCTTTCTGCTGGCAGGCTTACACATATTAAGCCTTTACCATACTTTGCCATAAAATTTATTTGTTCGGCTGTAATAAATTCTGATGCAACAACTAAATCACCTTCATTTTCACGTGTTTCATCATCAGTTAAAATTACCATACCACCATTTTTAATTATGTTCACTGCTTCTTCAACAGATGCTCTTACTTGTTCCATTTAATCTCCAGTTAATCTAAATTATTTATTTTAGTCCAAACCATGATTTTTTCACTTTTATTTAATTTATTATTAAGGGCTTTAATTATTGCATGGTTTAGTTTTTCAAAATTAACAGGTTTAGCTATAAATCCATTCATACCACATTCTAGTACCTGCTGCTCTGTTTCTTTAAAAGCATCAGCAGTAACTGCTATTATCGGTATAGATAAAGCGTCCATTTTAGATGATTTTCTTATGGCTTCAGTAGCTTCATATCCGTTCATGTTAGGCATATGTATATCCATTAAAATAAAATCATAATAACCATCAGGTGATTTTAAATACATTTTAACAGCTTCGCTGCCACTTTCTGCCTCATCTATTTTAATACCCGTTTTTTCTAAAAATGTACATATTACTTTTCTATTAAGTAAAACATCATCAACTAAAAGAAGTCTATAATCCTTTAATGAATTATTATCAATAATTATTTTACTTAATTTATCTTCAGTGCAGCATTCACCTCTTTTAAAAGTAACGTCAAACCAGAATTTACTACCTCTGCCTTCATGGCTTTCCACATTTATCTTACTACCCATAAGCTTTACAATACTATTTGATATACTAAGCCCAAGACCTGTGCCGCCAAAATTTCTGCTTATACTTGTATCTGCCTGCTCAAAAGGGTTAAAGATTTTTTCTATCTTTTCTTTACTCATTCCAATACCTTCATCAGATACTGTAAAACGAATTGTTATATTTTCATCATCACTAGATAAGCATGATACTGATAGCCGAATATGTTTACCTTTCCCTGTAAATTTCACTGCATTTGAAAGAAGGTTTAAAAGCACTTGATTTAAACGGAGTTTATCACCTATAATTATATCATTTTCAATATCTGCCATATTTGTAATCAAAAATAATTCCTGCTCTTTAATTTTTGGAGATACTAAAATTTGAATATGATTTATATCATCTTTTAAAGAAAAAGGTGCAAGTGAAAGTTCCAGCTTACCTGCATCTATTTTAGACATATCTAATATATCGTTTAATAAACTTAAAAGATGTGTGGAAGCCATATTAATATTTGTAAAAGCATCTTTTACACGATTTTCATCAAAATCTGTCCGCATACCCATTTGTGCCATACCTATAATAACATTTAAGGGAGTTCTAATCTCATGGCTCATCATTGCAAGAAAATCACCTTTTGCAGCAGCCAGCAGTTCTTTTTCACTAACTAGTTTCTTTTCTGTTAGTAAAAGATTTTTTAGACGGCTTACCATTGAGTTTATACTTTCTGAAAGTATGGAAAATTCATCACATGTATTTAATTCTACCTTTGTATCTAAATTATCTTTTGTAATAGAGTTAAGGCAGTTTATAATATATGATATACCACTGATAATATGCTCATTTACAACCTGAAGCATAAAAAGCTGCATAAAAATAATCATTAATAATATAGAAACAATAATGATAATTATATAAACATATACAGTAAAATAAACATCTTTTTCATAGGCTATGGCAATAAGTGAGTAATTGCCCTTATCCCTTAATAATGCAAAAGCATCTTTGCTATCAATAGTAACAGGCAGCACTTTTGTTGCTGAACGCAGTAAGTTAATATCTATCCCAAGTTCTTTAATATCTGCCCCTAAATATCTGTTATCTTTATAACTGATGATTGTATGAGTATCCTTATCTATAATAGCAATAAAACCATTTTTATAAATTGGATATATCGATGGTAATTCATTAGCAATATTTGATTTAATTATACTTGCAATATTTTCACTTTTTTTAGCAATTATTACAACTCCCGGTTTATCTTTCCTTGATACACCAGTATATTGCAGCACTGCTTTATGACTGTCACAAAATAATGGCTCAATATATTTTTTATAATCAGTCTGGTAAATACCTGATGTAAATTCATATATATGAACACATGGATTTTTAATACTTCCATTAATTGATGAAGATGCAATTACTGAAGAATTTTCATCTGTAACTAATATTTCATCAAGCCTTAAAGTTTTTCTTAAATCATCAAGAAGTTTTTGGTCACTTAAGTATGTAGAATCAGCTTGTATTAAAAGAGCTATACTTGTAGCTGTGGAAATACTTTCTGCTTTATAATCTTCTAATAAAATATCATGCTGCTTATTATCAAACTCTATAATATTAATACTACTTTGCAGGTAGTTATCAAGTGTGGCTTCAAGAGTGCTCATAGTAGAACGGGAAAGAGCTGCCCAAACTAAAGCTATCACACTAATACCAATAATTAACGCATATTTTACAACTTCATTAATAAATATCTTACGCATAACAAACTATACCATAAAATATTATTTTTTTGTATATAAAATTTATAGAACAGCAATAATTATTTTTTAATGCACAATCCTTAAGCTGTCTGTTACTGCAGCACTTTTAAACATTACATATATATTTTTACCACAAGCAATATTTAAATCTTTAAAAGCACCAGAAGATATTCTTGCCCAAATAGATTCTCCAATATTAATTTCAATATCATATAAATTATTTTTATTTTTCACAATATTACTAACCACCCCATTATATATATTACGAATACTAATATTTTTAGGGTAATCAATACTTAATACAACATCATCAACATTAATGGAAAAACGGACTTTTTTACCGATTTCAACATCTTCACAGGCTGATTCAACTATTCCTGCACCAAATAATATTACTGCACTAGAACTTTGTTTATCATATTCTTTAACTACACCTTCAAATATAGTATTAAAACTTGCATTTTCACTATTTGTATGGGAAGTTTTATTTAAAACTTCAACTGCCTTTCCATAATATTTTAATGCACCATGCTCCATATATATGGCATTATCTGCAAGCTGCATAATTTCATCTATGGAATGTGATACATAAAGTATTGGTATATTATAATTATTTCTTATAATATTAATATATGAAATTAATTCTTTTGCTCTTAAACTATCAAGAGAAGCCAGTGGTTCGTCCATTAAAAGCATTTCAGGGTTTGAAAGTAACGCTCTGCCTATGGCTACCCTTTGTTTTTCTCCACCTGAAAGTTTTTGTGGGTATCTTTCTAGTAAGTGGTTTATTCCTAAAAGATTGCATACCTGCTCTAAATTACAGCTTAATGAATAACTGCTTTTACGCTTACTGCCATATAAAAGATTATCTTTAACAGACATATTAGGAAAAAGCCTTGAATCTTGAAAAACATAGCCAATAAACCTTTTATCTGCAGGTATATTTATTTTTTTCTCATGGTTAAAAAATTCTTTATCTCTATATGAAATAATGCCACTGTCAGGGCTTATTAACCCTGCCATCATATTAATAATAGAAGTTTTGCCTGCACCTGAAGCACCATATACAGCAGTAATTCCATTAGAATCAAGCTTAAAATCACATTTAATTAAAACATCACCCAGCTTTTTTTCCACATTCATTATAATCATTATATTCTTCCACCTGCCTTATATCTTTTAGCACGTCTTGCAAAATATTCTGAAATTATAAGTGAACCAAAAGCAATGATTAAAGAAATAATGGCAAGCCTTGCAGCATATAATTCACTTCCCGGCACCTGCAAAACTGCTGATAAAGCAAGTGGAAGCGTTTGAGTCTGCCCGTAAGTATTGCCAACAAAAGTAACAGTTGCCCCAAATTCTCCAAGACTTCTTGCAAATGCAAGCACAATACCTGAAATAATACCGGGAACTGCAAGGGGCAGTGTTATGGTAAAAAATACTCTAAAAGGACCTGCACCAAGAGTTTTTGCAGCCTGCTCTAAATTTTGGTCAATAGATTCTATGGAAAGCCTAATGGCACGAACCATTAACGGAAAAGCAACAACTGCACTAGCAAGAGCTGCCCCCTTATAATTAAAAGCAAAAGAAAGCCCAAAAGTCTCATAAAGCCATGGACCAAAAACACCATTACGCCTGCCAAATAATATTAAAAGAAGATAGCCTGTAACAACAGGTGGAACTACAAGAGGAAGATGTAGAAAACCATCTAATATAGATTTTCCAAAAAATTCAAAACGGGCTAAAAGCCAGCCAAAAAACACTCCAAAAGGAAGGCTTAAAAAAACTGACCAAAAGCCCACTATCATACTTAACTTTACAGCAGAAATCTCTTCCTGACTTAAAGAAAATATATCCAACAATTTTTCCCCTTAGATTCCAAAGCCGTATTTTTTATATATTTTTTTCGCTTCATCACTTATTAAAAAGTTATAAAGTTTTTTCACTTCATTATTTGCATTTTCTTTGATAACAGCAATAGGATAGCTAATATCATCATGAGTATTTTCTGGAAATTCTGCCACTACTTTTACATTTTTATCAGCAATAGCATCAGTTGCAAAAACTACCCCTAATAATGCCTCACCCCTTGAAACAAAAGCTAAAGCATCACGAACATTAGCAGCTGTTACAATGTTTTTTTGTAAAGACGACCAGTAACCAAGTTTTGTAAAAGCCTGCTTTGCATATTCACCAGCAGGAACACTTTCAGGTGCTCCAATTACTAATTTCTCATTTTTTAAAATAGAAGCAAAATCAATTTTTTTACTAAAATCTGCTGTAATATTATTTTTCTTACGTGTTATTAATACAAGCCTGTTTTTAACTAAATTTTTACGAGTAGATTTTTCAATTAAATTACTTTTTTCCAGATTATTCATCCATTTTTGGTTGGCAGATATAAAAATACCAGCTGGAGCACCAGATTGTATCTGTTTCACTAAAGCACCAGAAGAACCATAACTGCCAACAGCATTGCCACCTTTCTTATTATAAACGGAAAGCACTTCATTTACCATATTTGTAGTAGATGCGGCAGCAAAAACAGTTACTTTCTCTGCTGCAAATATTACTTGTGGTAATAAAAATGTAAAAACTAAAATACTTATTAAAAACTTTCTCATATATGACCTCCATAAATATAATTCGTAATATATTTTTTTATATATAAAAAGTCAATAAAATTTTTATCATATTTATTTTTTATTATTTTATTATTTTTTATCTTGACACGTTATATTTTTTATAATATAACGATATTAGATAGTTAAAATTATTTTACCTATTCTACTTCCAAATTTTGCTTAATCCTCTACTAATCCTCCCAATTGGTAGAGGTTTTTTTATAATTAATTTTAAATTATCATTTTTTTTATTGACTGAAAGAGTAAGAATATATAAAGTAAAAAAGTTATTTTCTCTTGGAGCATTATAATAAAATGATTAAAATTGAAAATCTTTCTAAAGAGTTTAATGGAAAAAATGGTAAGGTAAAAGCACTAAACAATATAAACCTTGAGTTAAATGATGGTGATATTTTTGGTATTATAGGCATGAGTGGTGCTGGAAAATCTACTCTTTTAAGATGTATTACTCTATTAGAAAGACCAGATAGTGGCAGCATATATATTGGTGGCAGTGATATTTTAAAGCTTAGCCCAAAAGAATTAAGAAGTGCAAGGGGTAAAATGGGTGTAGTGTTCCAAAACTATAATCTTTTAATGCAGGAAACAGTTGCAAAAAATGTTGCATTTCCTATGGAGATTGCAGGCAGCCCAAAACATGAAATAAAAGAAAGAGTGGCTTCTCTTTTAGATTTAGTTCAAATTGGAGATAAAGCATCATTTTATCCTGCTCAGCTTTCAGGTGGTCAAAGGCAAAGGGTGGCTATTGCAAGGGCTTTAGCAACAAGACCAGAGGCACTGCTTTGTGATGAGCCTACTAGTGCATTAGATGTGCTTACTACAAAACAAGTGCTTACTTTATTAAAAGAAATTAATGAAAAATTAAATACTACTATTATAATTATTACCCATGAAATGTCTGCAGTTAAAGCAATATGTAATAAAGTTGCAGTTATTGATGATGGCTGCTTTGTAGAAATGGGCGATACAAAAGAAGTTTTTTCAAACCCTAAAAGCTCTGTTACAAAAATGCTTTTAGGGGAAGATTTAAGGATATAATTATGGAAGCATTTTTTAATGTATATGGCAGTCTGCTTTTAGATTCTACATTAGAAACACTTTATATGACTTTTATTGCTACACTTTTTTCATATATTTTAGGTGTGCCTTTAGGTGTTATATTATCTGTTACTAAAAAAGGTGCTATTGCTTCATCACCTTCTTTTAACAGTGTAGCTGGCTGGATAGTAAATATTGTTAGAAGTGTTCCTTTTATTATTCTCATGGTGTTTGTAATACCTTTTACAAGGCTTGTTACAGGCTCATCAATAGGGCTTAATGCTGCTATTGTTCCCTTAATTATAGCAGCTACTCCATTTGTAGCAAGAATTGTGGAACAAAGCCTTGAAGAAGTAGACAGAGGGTTAATAGAAGCAGCTAAATGTATGGGTGCATCTAACATACAAATTATTACAAAAGTTATGCTAAAAGAAAGCAGACCATCACTAATCCGCGGACTTTCCATAAGCACAATTACAATACTTAGTTATTCTGCTATTACAGGCAGTATTGGAGCTGGTGGTCTGGGAGATATGGCTATTAGGTATGGATACCAGCAGTATATTGATTCTGTTATGTATGCAACTGTTATTTTATTAGTTGTAATAGTTGTATTAATACAGTGGGCATGTAATATATGGGCTTTTAAAGCTGATAAAAGAAATAGAAATTAATAATTTTGGAGGAATGTATGAAAAAAATACTTCTTATATTAACAGCATTTTTAATGCTGACTACAGGCTGTAAAAAACAGGCAGCCAATGATGATACAATTATTATAGGTGCTTCACCTACTCCACATGCTGAAATTTTAAAATTTGCTATGCCATATTTTGAAGAAGCAGGTATAAAAATAAAAATTCATGAAATGAACGACTATATTATACCAAATACTGCTCTTGATAGTAATGATATCCAAGCAAACTATATGCAGCATGAACCATATTTAATCAATTTTAATGAGAAAAATAAACTTCAAAATAAACTTGTTTCTGCTGGTAAAATCCATTTCGAACCATTAGGTATATATGCAGGAAAAAGTAATGACCTTAAAAATATTAAAAATGGTGCAATAATTGGAATACCAAGCGACCCTACAAATGGTGCTAGAGCATTACTTTTACTTGACAGTTTAAATATTTTAAAAATAAATAAAGATAAAGGTTTTGAAGCAACAGAACTTGATATTATTGAAAATCCAAATAACATTAAAATTAAAGCATTAGAAGCAGCACAGCTTCCTGTAAGCCTGCCAGATATGGATTTTGCAGTTATTAATGGTAACTATGCTCTTGGTGCTGGTGTTCTTGATAAAGTGATTACTACAGAATCAAGTGATTCTAAATCTGCTGAAACTTTTGGTAACATTATTGCTGTAAAAGAAAAAGATTTGCAAGATGAAAGAATTAAAAAAATAGTAGAAATCCTTAAAAGTGAACCTGTAAAAAAATTCATTAGTGATAAATATAAAGGTGTTGTTCTACCTTTAAATTAATATTATAGGGAGAGTATTATGGCAAATATTGAAGAATATCTTTTATGGCGTGGTGATTTAACAGTTCAACAGGCACCATTTAACAATGTGGATAACTTAATACTCTCCAATTTATCATACCTTATTTTTAAAGGTATAGTTCCTGAACTAGATAATCAAAAACAATCATTTTTAGATAAAATAACATCTCTTTTCAAATCAGATGATGAAAGCCATATGCAGTATATAACTGTGCATGATGCTATTGCTTCCATGAATTTAGCTGCTGAAGGAAAAGATAGAATACGTGTTTCCCAAGATATTCAAATGGGTATAAAATTAGCCCAGACAAAGCGTTTTGGTAACATGAAATTAATGTGTTATGTGGATAAATATGATGAAAGCATAGAAACTCAATTTGCAGCAATCACTGTCCTAATGGAAGATAAAACAGCATATATAGCATTTCGTGGCACAGATACAAGCCTTATTGGCTGGAAAGAAGACTTTAACATGAGTTTTATGGACCAAGTCCCTGCTCAAAAACTGGCACTTTCATATTTAAAAGATGTAGCATCGATTATTAAATGCCCTTTACGAGTTGGCGGTCACTCTAAAGGTGGTAATTTAGCAGTTTACTCATCACTTTATGCTGGAAAAGAAATACAGGATAGAATTATAAATATATACAATAATGATGGTCCCGGTTTTAAATCAAGTGTTCTGCAAACTGAAGAATATAAGCAAATACAACAAAAAATTGATACTATTATACCACAGACTTCCATTATTGGTATGCTTTTAGAACATGAAGAAGAATATATTGTTATTAAAAGTAATGAAACACTTATAATGCAGCATGACCCTTATTCATGGGAAGTACTAGGTCCTGATTTTATTAAAATGAAAGAAACCACATCAAGCTCTCATTTTATTGATACTACCCTTAGAAACTGGCTTAATGATATGGATAGTGAAAAAAGGGAAAAATTTGTTGATATATTATGGGAAGTGCTTGGGGCTACTAAAGCAAAAACTTTTACAGAAATGGCAGAAAGCCTTTTTGCCAATGCTGTAAAAATTGGCAAAAAAATAAATAATTTAGACGCTGAATCTAAAGAAGTGCTTTCCACAGCCCTTTCTATGCTTATAAAAAGTGCTAAAAATGCAATACTTGCAGGGTTTAAATAAGTAACTTATTATATATGCATGGTTATAATATTTTAACACATGCATATATTTTAATATTTTATGCTGTATAATTTATTTATTGTTTTCATAGGCTTCTTTTAGCCGTTTAGAAAAAAACTTCTTTGCATCAGGTGTTATGATTTTAAAATGTGGAGCATAGGGCATAAGTTCCATAAAAAGTGCCATATAGTTATAAACTACTACTCTTATAACAAAAGGTTCTTCTGATATTATCTTCATATTTTTAAGTATTGGTCTGTCTATAAAATATTCTTTAACATAATCATCAAGTTCAATATCAACAGATAATTCTTCTTTTCCAAACCAAATAGATGTGGTATTATCCACCATTTTTTTTGCTTCATCACTTATTTTAATACTTTTCTCACCAGTTAATGATATATCTTTTATATAATCTATACGGTATGCTCGCACTTCCTCATTATCTTTAAAACCAATTAAATACCAAAAACCATTGTAAAACATTATTTTATATGGTGATGTTACCTTTTCTTTATTATCTTTTATATATATAAATTTAATTTTTAATGTTTTATATTTTACAAAATGCTCTATATCTTCAATTGTTTGCTCTATTTTATCATAATTAATTGATGAAGTTTCTAAAACTTGAATGGCAGATGTTAAATTCTGTAAGTTAAATAGAGTAAGATATTTATCAATAGCATCATACCTTGTTTCTGGAAAAAGTGCCCTTGCATATTGAAGTAATGTTGTTGTTAAATATGAATCATCTCTTTTTACAATAGAATACATATTAGATTTATTTAATAAAGAATAGCTTCCATCATCATTTTTTTTAATATCCATGTTATCCATAGCATCTTTTAAATACCGTTGTGCACTACGTTTACTCATTCCAGTATGCTTTACTATATCATCTGAAGTTACTGAATTATTTATTAAAAATAACTCTATTATTGTAAAAAGTTTACTTATAACCCTTTCACCATCTTTTACACGCATAATGCACCTCATATATTTTATTTAATATATGATAAAAACATTAAACGTCAATAGATGTCGCTATAAATTAATTCTTTTAAATAATCTAATATTAATATATATTGCAGTATGAAGTATATTAATAAAATTCCAAAAACATATATATTTATAATTTTAATGATTTTTGCTGCATTTATATACCCTTACTATCCACTTGCTTTCATTGCAGCAGCTTCTATTGCTTTATTTATAACAATAAAAACACCTTTAAATCTACTGTTTATTACAATGTTTCTTATAATTCATATATCTTATAATTCATTTTTTATAGTTGTTGATGTGGTAGAATATGAAAAAATAAACAGCGTGCAGTTTGGCAGTGGAAAAATATATCTTGATAAAAGCTATAAAGTTGCTCAAGGTGATTTATTATTTGGTAAGTTCATAGTAGATAAAGAAAAATCAAAACCATTTTTCAAGCCAGTCTATAAAAATATTTCAAAAATATCCATTATTCAAGTGCCTGTCATTACAGATATTTTAAAGTTTAGAAAAAATATTTCTGATTATATATTTTTTTCATCAGGTGGTAAAATAAGTGTTGCTCAAGCATTAATTTTAGGGGATAAAACATATATTAGTGATGATTTAAAAGATGCCTATACCATATCTGGTCTTTTTCATTTACTTTCTATGAGCGGCAGCCATGTGGCAATAGTAACAGCCATATTTTTAACCACTCTTTTATTTCTGCCTGTAAAAATCAGGTTTATTTTTGCAAGTTTTGGAGCATTATTTTTAATACTGCTTGGTGGGTTTAATGTTACTGTTATACGTGCTTCCATATTTGCTTCTATTATAATGATGGCTTATGTTTTTGATATAAAAGTAAACTCTAAAAAATTTATTCTATTTGTTGCAGGTCTTTTTCTGCTTATCTCCCCACTTTCATTGCAGGATATATCCTTTTTAATGTCCTTTGGTGCAGTTTTTGGTATTATTTATATGATGCAGGCAGGCTATGGTATTATAAAAACATCATTATTAACAGGTGTTGCAGCTACTTTAATAACTGCTCCCCTTGCATTATATGTTTTTGGAACTACTAACCATTTAAGTATTTTATCTACTATGATAATTTCCCCTGTAATATATCTGCATATTTTATTTTCCATATTTGCTTTAATTGCTCCAGATTTAGCATCTGCCCCACTATTAATAATTGAAACAATTTCAAATAATATGGTATTTTTCCTAGCTAAAGTTACATATTTTGCTTTTATATTTAAAACTATTCCATTATGGCTTTTAATATTTACTATACTCTTTATAATTATTACACTGCTTATACCAAATAAATTAAAATTTCTATCTGCCTTATCACTTTTAATTATATTCTACCCTGCAAAAAGTCCACATGAGTATAATTTTTTATACTTAACTCCACGAGATAAAGGGTTTATAATATATAAAAATGGCAGTAGAGAAATATTTTATCAAGGAAGTAAAGCATCATTTAGATATAGATTTATGCCATTAGTAGCAGAATATGGATATAAAACTTTCCATAAAGGTGAAATTCGAGTGTTTGGTGGTAAAAATAATTTTATTAAAATCAAAAATATTACAAGAGATAATTATACAAACCTTTGTATAAATAAGAAAAATAAAGAGTGTGCATATTTTTACCATACCCGTTCAAACAGTATAAAAGAAAAAGATATTGATAATGCAACAACACATATTATATGGAAAAATAAAGTAAAGGATAAATCTATTATAGAGCTTGAAAGCTATGGTAAAAATTATGTAATAAATTAATTTATCTTGCTTTACTTCGCGAATATATTAGAAATACAGAAATAACTAAAAATAGTATAAGAGGTCCAAAAGTTGCAGTAACTGGTGATAATGCCCCTTTATCCCCTAATGATTTACCAATGGTTTGAGAAATTATAAAAACAAGTGCAAACGTAAATGTAATAGTAGCATTTTTTACTATCGAATAATTTCTTGAAAAATTAATTGATATTGGAAATAAAAATATTACTAAAACAATAACTGATAATGCAGAAGCAATTTTAAAATAAAGGTTTATCTCATAGGTTGAACTATTTATACCCTTGCTTTTGCTTATTTGTATCATAGTATATAATTCTCTTGGGGTTAATGCTTTTTCATTTGTAGTGGAAAGGCTTACCATTTGGTCCCAAATACTCGTTCCTTCTCTTAGAACTCTTGATTTAATATAAGATATTTCTGGTGGATTTTTAGATATATTGCTAACTGTAATATTATCTGCCACCCATTCATTTGCTTTGCTGTTAGTTTTATTGTCCTGCTTTGAGATAACCTCTATTTTAACAATATATTTTACTGAATTATTATCTAAAAAATATTCTGTAACATTATAAACTTTTTTATCAGTAATAGAAACAAAACCAATATTAGTAATTACCTTATCGCTGCCTACAAACCAAGTGTTATTAAAACCTGTTAATGAATTTGTAGTAACACCCGATTTTAGTCTACTTAATTCACTATCTTTATAGACTCTTGCTTCTGGCACAACTTTATATTCAATATAAAGCATAATGGTTGATAATGCTATGCCTATAAGTAAAAATGGAATAACTAGTTTTCCAACAGAACCACCGATTGTCATATAAGCAAGCAGTTCATTGGAACGCATTAATATAAGCATTGTAATCATTACTGCTAAAGCTGCAATAATAGGCACTACTTTATTAACATCTATTAGTGATGATGCTGCAGCTATGGAAACAAGTTCTTGCAATGTATATTCATTTTCAGATAAAGAAACTGATAAAGTCCAAATAGATGAAAGCATTAAAAGCATTAAAATCAAAAGTGCAACAAAAAACAAGTATTTTAAAAATGTTTTAATTGTATATACATAAAAACTGTTCATATGCAATACTAATATAATTATATATTTTTTTCAATGATTACTTTTATTAATGCTGATTTATAAGACATATTAGATGCACTTTTATCGTTGAAAACAAAACAATAATACTGTATAAAATTTTACAGGAGGAAACATGGCAAATAAGATTTTTAAAATTTATGTTCAAACTTTTTCATTTCTTGTATTTTTTCTCATAGTATTTAGTCTTTGCAGAGTGGGGTTTATAATACACAGTGGTATTATAAATAAAGGATTAAATATTCCAGAAAATAATATTTTTCCATTTCTAGACTTTTTAAATACTATACTAGCAGGTTTAAGATATGATGGAAGAATTATTGGTTCTCTCACCTTAATTTTTTTGGGACTATATATTCTTTTTATTATGCTAAAAAAAACCAAATTTATTTTACTCTCTATTTATTCATTTACTATTTCTTTTTTTATCATAACTGCTACTGTTGTAAATGATACATATTTTTTTATTTATAATGATACTTTTAATATAATTTTACTAGGTGCTGTTTTTGATGACCAAACAGCTATTTTTCAAACAGCATTTAATAGTGATTATAATGTTCCATTAAAACTTTTTTTAATTGTATTAATCTCAATATCACTTACTTTTTTATATATAAAATTATATAAAAAAATAGAAAATAAAGAGTTTAAAAGCAACATAAAAATCAATATAATTACTGGTTTATTTTTAGTCTATTTTATTCCATTTGTAACATCATCTACAATAAATCTTCAAGGTGGCGATTTAAATTATATTGTTACTTTACCTGAAAATAACTTTTTAAAAAAAGCAACTCCGGGTGCAATACATGATTTAGACAGAGTAAATAGAGCCTACAATAACATAAAGGGTGAAAGTTTTGAAAAGTATGCTGGGGGGGGGAATCCATATCGAATGTTTTAAAAAAATATTTTAATCATATAACTATTCAAGATAATATAAGTTTGCTTATGGAAAAAGAAGTTAGTTTTGATAATCATAAGCATGCAGAACACATTTTTCTTATTATTATGGAATCGCTTTCTGAATACCACTTATCACACGAATTTGAAGAATCAGGCATAAGCAAAAGCATGTATAAATTAATTAATTCTGAAAATGGATTAAAAGTTCCTGTTTTTATACAAAACGGATATGGAACAATAGAAACTCTTGATTTAATGGTAACTGGACTATACAGCACATATTTTCCAGTTAGTGAGATGACTAGTAAAATCCCATGTTTTGATTCATCAACTGGAAAAATATTTAAAAAATTAGGATATGATACTTCATTTTATTATTTTGGAAGTTCAGCTTGGAGAAAAATTGGAAATTATGTTTTATCTCAAGGGTTTAACCAAAGCTATGCTATGGAAAATATGAAAAATAAAAGAAGAAGCACATGGGGTATTTTAGATAAAGATGGTTTTGAATTTATATATGATGAAATAAAAAACCATAAGGGTAAAACTTTTAATATGATTCTATCTACCTCAAACCACCCACCCTATGATATAGATATTACTGATTATAATATTGATACAAAAAATATTGAAACATTTTTAGATGAAAAATATCCAAAAGAAAAAAGATATAGTGGTATAAACAGCCAAATATTATCAGTAACAGCTTATTCCATAGAATCTGTTACTGATTTTATAGAAAAAACTTATAAAAAATATCCTAAATCCTTATTTATAATTACTGGCGACCATTTTGATAGAATACACCCAAACCCAGTAAGAGATATATATACAACTACATCTATACCTCTTATAATGTATGGTTATGGAGTGAAAGATGTAAAATTAAAATATGAAGCTGCAAGTCATAAAGATATTGTGCCTACTATTGTAGAAATGAATGCTCCACTAGGCTTTAAATACCATTCCTTTGGGGATAGTTTTATTACTTATGATAATAATTCTTTAATAGATTATGAAAGAATTGCCATAGGGGCTCAATCTATTGCAAATGGCAGATATATATATAATGGTGAAAAACTAGAATATTTTAATGGAGTAAAAAAAGAAAAAAATGATATCAATACAGCAAAAGAATATATAAATAAAAGAAATTATGGTAGAGCTATAAGCTGGTATATTGTTAATAAAGGATATGAAATAAAATAAAAAACGCCTGCATAAAAGCAGACGTTTTAAGGAAATTTTAATGAGCTGGTGTATATGGCACCATTTGATTATACTGATTTGTAACAGCAGGTGCTTGAGGTTGCTGTGCTGGCACTTGCTGGGTATTAGGTAATGGCTGCTGTGGTGCTGGTGCAGGGGCTACTGCATTATTTTGTTGTTGAACTGGAGCACCTTTTTGATAAAAACCATGTTTCTCAGCATATTTTCTCCAGTATCTGCAAACCATTCCCTTATGTTCGTACCCTAATATACATTCATAGTAATCTTCAAGATAATCATCATAATCATCTCTTACATAAAACGGAACCTCACTCATAGGTGGAGGTGGTGGTAAACTCATAACTGTATAGCCATTATATGGATTATACTGTGGAGTGCCACTATAATAAAAATCAGCACGAGCAAAATTATAAGTTGCAAATAATAATGTAAATAATATTAATAAAAATGTTATTCTTTTCATATTAAACTCCTAATCAAATATTACCTTCTACATATACTGTCGTTACAAGTTTGATTAGGTTACATTTTTATACATGTCTATTTAAATAATTTGCATAATCAATAGTAACAGGTTCATAATCTTCTTCAAATAAATGGGAAGATATAACAAAATCTGCTGTGGAACGTGTGCAGGCTATTACTACATTATAAACAGAGCAAAGCCTTTCTAATGCTTTAATATCCACATCATGCGGCTGAGTTGTCATTGGATCTATAAAAAATATTAAAATATCTACATGACCACTGGCAATTAAAGCACCCATTTGCTGGTCTCCACCTAAAGGTCCAGATTTTAATTTAATTATATCTGCAGCTTTATTTGGCTCTCTGCGTAAAAAAACTTCCTCTACTAAACGACCTGTTGTTCCTGTACATATTAACTTGTGGTCCATTAATCTTTTGTAATTAAATTCCACCCATTCTACCATATCTTTTTTTCTAGCATCGTGTGCTACAAGACCAATAGATTTAATTTTTTTCATAATTTTAAAATTCTCCTATAGTATTATTAACAAGTTTGAACTTATATACCTATTTTTATATAATTACAATAGAATATTTTATATTTTTTTTATATATTATATAAATTATTTGTAGTTTTAAATATTAATTTGTAAAATAATTGTAATTTTATAATATTATATATAAATACGCTGGTGGTGAAAAAATGGATTTAAGTAAAGCATTAAAAATATTTATGGATAATTTTATTAAAAGCAATGATGAGCAAATATATAATAATTTAAAACAAATTACAAAAATACAAGTGCTAAATAATAAAAGTATTTTATTTATAGAAAACCAGCTGGCAGAATACTTTTATTATGTAGTAGATGGTAATATTAAACTTTCAAAACTTACAGAAAATGGTAAAGAAACAATAATTCGCATTGTTCATAATAATGAAATATTTGCAGAAGCCACATTATACGGCAGGAAAACATACCCTGTAAATGCTGCTGCAATAAACAAAACTTATCTGCTTGCTATAAGTATAAAGGGTTTTCAAGAATTGTGTTCTAAAAATAATGCCTTTGTATTAAAACTTTTTATTACCATGAGCCATCAGCTTAGATATTTAGTAGATATGATAAATGATTTATCATCAACAGATACTACAAAAAGGCTAATGAAATATTTATATGCCCTAAAGGAAAAAAAAGGAAGCTCAATCATAAAACTTCCTATTCCAAAGCGTGATTTGGCAATGCTTTTAGGTGCTGCACCTGAAACTATATCACGTGTTTTTACAAAACTGCAAAATGATGGTTTTATAAAAATTCAAGGAAGAGAAATAACTATATTAAAAGATGAATATTAAAAATCATGGTTTAATATAAATATACTAACTTCCATAGCTGTGAAGCCCTGCGATTAATAAGTTTACACCTAAAAATGTAAAGATAGTAGATAAAAGCCCAATTAAAGCAACTGTTGCTGCTAATTCTTTCGACCATTTATTGGAAAGCCTGCCATGGAGATATAATCCATAAATTATCCATGTAATAAATGTCCAAGATTCTTTTGAATCCCACGACCAAAATCTACCCCAGGCAACTTCTGCCCAAATTGCACCAAAAACCATACCACCTATTGTAAATATAGCAAACCCTACTGCAATAAATTTATATGTTATTGCTTCTATGGTATCTGCATCAAAACCTATATCTTTAAATAAATTTTTAAGTGACAAACCATTTTGATAAAATATAATAAAAAATGATACTGTAAAAAATACAAATATTATCATCATATTTATAGTATTTGCTTTTTCTCCAAGTATTATATTTATAATTAAAGTAATTATTACAGATACTAACACACCAAGCACAAAAGTATATATAATATATGAATATCTTTTTTTATTATCTACTGTTTTAATTAAATAAAGTATGGCAGCAATTGCAGCAACAGTAAAGCAAACATATGCTGTAAAACTCAATGAAACATGGGCTAAAAGCCAGTTACTTTTTAATGCAGGAACAAGTAGATTTAAATCAGAGGGTGCACCAATGGCACTTATAAAAAGTGCAAATGAACCCGATATAGCAAACGCAAATACACCCAATGATTTATTTTTTGTTTTATACTCCAGCACAACATAAAAACCTGATAAAAGCAGTGCAAAAAACATTAGTGACTCATATTTATTTGTAATAGGAATAGACCGTAATATTTGACCATTTGATAAATCATAAAATTCTATCCATCTAATAATAAACGATATAAAATGCAGCGAAAATCCTATAATACCAGTAACCGATGCTGCAATACCTACCTTTTTATTTTTAAATATTATAAAAAATATATACAGCACCATTGCAAGTAGATATAAAAGGCTTGCTGTAACAACCATTTTACTTGAAATAAGTACCATATTATTCATTGTTTCTACCATTTACATCTCCTTTTATAAATTTGTAAAACTTATCTGCTGGGTTTACAACAGATAATTTTCTATGAACTCTTACCTTATATTTTATACTACCACCAGAAACTATAAAAACTATTGATGTATAATTTAAGAAATATATAAATAGAACACCAAAGCACATTAGGACACCACCAATATAAACTATATTTATCCCCGGATTATATTTCACTGAAACTGTAGAATACTCTACACCTTTTAAATCAGTAAAATGAAACGACATATCTATAAAATCAATATATGTAGGCTCTGGTGCATTTAAAACAAGCATACCCCTTGTAACTTCCTGCTTAAACATATTATAAACTACAAGTTCAATAGCAGGGATAAATTCTTTTTTACTTGCCTTATCTTCATTATGAACAGTAGTAAAATCTGATACAGCTATAACATAGCTGCCTGCTTTATAAAATTTGCCATATTTTAATACTTCTTCTTTTTTTAAACCACCTGCAGTATATGTTAAATATATATCCATATTATCATTGGGGCTTAACCCAAAATCTGCCTGATAAAAATAAATATTATTTATATTTAACGGGCGATTAACATCTATATAGTCCTTCTTTAAGACTTTTCCATTTTTAGATATTGTAACATCGCTTCTAAAAGCTGAAGCAGTATATGTGTCATTATAGTATTCTATGCTAAATTTATCTAATGTAAAATCAAAACCAAAGGGTATAAATTCTCCATTTTTATTTTCAACACCATTAACTGTTTGGTTTTCAAAAATAGACAGCACACCTTTAAAACCAAATAAGTAATCAACAAATGCCCCTGCCATTACTAAAAAAATACCTAAATGAATAATTATTACACCATATTTTCCTGGTCTATTATGTTCTACTTTAATTAAAGGGCGTTTATTTAGATGGATTTTCCAGCCTTCTTTATTAAAAAACTCAATGAAATCATCAGTATCCATATCTGTTTTTTCAATATCTTTAAGAGAATTTTCTTCTATATCAGGAAACCCTTTTCTAGCAAAAGGTATAAGCCTAATAGTGCATATTACAAGGCTTAAAGTAAATAAACTAAGTAATGTAATAAATAATGGTGAAGTATATATATTAATTAAACCAATATTTGTTATAAACTCCCTAAAATCATTTGTTGATGGGTCAAAAAATATTGATATCAATGAAACATGCTTTAATCTATCCACTGAACTTTCAGAAACAATACTTCCTATAATAGATAAAAATATAATAATAAGTATTATAACTAAAGCAAATTTCACTGATCCAATAAAATTTATTATTTTTTTCACATTTATCCCTAAAAATTTATTTTAAGCATTTTTATAAAAATATAATAATAAAAAAACTAAAAAAAAATGAGTATGCACTATTTCTACACACTCATTAAAAAAAAGTTGTTTTGGCAAAATGCCAAAACAACTTTTATATTTTAACTGCTTATCTAGCAGCTGTGCTTTTAGCTTTCATTGCTTTATTAAGAGCATCGTAAGCGTTCATAGATATTGTGATAGAGTTAGTTAAAGACTCTCTAGCAAGTGGTGGGTTGTGGAAACCATCAGAGTTTTCTGCAGTCCAGTATTCCCATAAAATGTGAGCTCTTGTGTGAGCATTTCTTGCTTCGTCTAATGTAGCTTTATCAACACCCATGCGTTCAGCAGTAGCAATAGCATCTATTAATTCTGCTAACCAGAATTCTGCTTTTCTCATTTTACCAGTAGTGTAAGTTTTGATAGAATCAATTGAGTATTTAGCATCTTCTTTAGTCCAGTTAGTAGAAGCTTTTACATATGCAGCATCTTTACCTTGCCAGTTAGCATGTTTATCAGCACCTGTTCCGTGACAGTCTGAAGTTAAGCAAGTAGATTCAAGTATGTATCTTGGAGATTGAACAAAGTGAGAAGTGTATTGTAATTGTCCATCTTTTTCAACAACGTCCATGTGACATTGAACACAAGATACGCCTGCTTTATCGTGAACAGAGTTGTAGTAAGTTTCAAACTCTGGGTGTTGACCTTTCCATAATTTTGCACCAGAGAATTTGTTTGTAAAGTCAACAAATTTTAAGTCTACAAAATAGTGGTCATATAATGCAAGTGCATTTTTAAGTGGGAAATGGTTAGTTCTTCTATCGTTAAAACCAATTTCAGCACCAGTAACTAAATCAGTACCTTTTGCACAGTTATATTCAACGTGACATTGAGCACATTGTAAAGTGCGTCTTCTAGGGTCATCTTTATCTAATATAGCGATTTTACGAGTAAAGCCTCTTTCACCCATATCAAGAACTTCAAATTTAACATGGTTAGCATCGCTTTGGAAAAGGTTGTTTTTAGCATATGGTTCTTCACTTGTCATAGCTTCAATTAAAGCATCACGAACAATTCTTGGTTCTGCAGAGTGTGGGTCGTGGCAGAAGAAACAGTTTAATGCATGGTTCATATTTTTAGCCATTTCAACTGCATTTGATTCTCTACTCCAAGTAGTACCAGTTACATTATCACCAAGGTAAGCCCAGCCTAACATATGGTCCATAGTTTTACAGTTCATACAAACTGGGTTAACTGCAGTTGCAGTTTGTGGTAAGTTTTTAAAATTTGGATTACCTTCACCTGCATCAAAAAGAACTTCCCATGCTTTACCAGATTGGAAAATGTAATTCCAGCCTGCTTTTGGTTGGAACCTGCCACCGAATGCTCTGTCAACTATAAATTGGTCAATAAGCATAAGAGAGTGAGAACGAGTTGCAGCATGTTCTTTTGTAAAACCATAAGGAGACATTAATTTTTCCCAAGTTGGGTTTGGAGAACGGCCGTTTAAGTTTGATTTTTCAAAACGTGCTGGTCTGTGTTTACCAACTTCTAAGAAAGAATGCATTTGAGTATCATGGCATTGACCACAAGCCTCCCATTCTAAATGAACAACTGGTCTGTTTTCTGGAAGTGGATTGTCCATATGTTCCGGTTTAATATCGTGACAGAAAGAACAGTCAACATCTTTGTGAACACCTCTTGTATGAAGTTCACTTACTGTAGTGTGGCACTCAAAACATTTTGCCTTGTCTGTTTGCCCTTTCTTTTCACTTAATTTTGAGTTTGCAAGAGTAAAGTCCGCCTTAGTAGCAGCTACTTGCCCTCTGTCGAAACTTGCTTTAACAAATTCACCTTTTGTATCACTTGCTTGATTAGATGTTCCCGAATTACAAGCAACAACAAAAACTAAACCCATTGATATTAAAGCAAATACAACATACTTTAATACTTTATTCATAAGTATCCTCCTCATCAAGATATCCTATGGTTATAGCATACATGCAATAAAGTAAATGTGTTGTAAAAGTTGTAAAGATTTATCTTTACATAATTTTTCTACACAATACAAACTTAACAACACATTTTCAATATAATATGTTATATTACACCTGTAAGCAAAATAATTTTGGAGGTATATATGAAAAGGACTATCTTATTTATAGTTATTCTTCTTTCGTTAATTTGGACAATGGCAGCAGCACAAACTGAAACAGTAACTCACCCAGTAGAAATGCAAGGTAAAGACTGTGCAGTATGCCATGCACCAGGAAGCACTGAAGATATTACTGCTGACCCTGCTGCATACACTGAATGGACAGATTCATTACATGGGTTAAATAATGTAAGTTGCCTTACATGTCATGGAGATGAATCTACTTTCAAAGCTGATTCTGATATAAATACATGTTTATCATGCCACCCACAAGAAACTACTGTAATTAATGCTAAAGTGGAAAATCAAAACAATGGTCTTGTATGCACAAGCTGCCACAAAGTTCATACTTTTACAGCTGCACCACAAGAAAAATTAGTGCATGGTAATAAATAGTTGAGGTTATGAATATGGATATATCTAGAAGAAATTTAATAAAAACAACATTGGCAGCAAGTGCTGCAGCAGCAGCTGGCTTAACTATTGGCTGTAAGAAAAAAGAAGCACCTCAGACTGAAACTTCTGCTCAAGCACCACAGGCAACTACAACAGCAGCAGCAACTCCAAGCACAGTAGCAGTTGATAACTGGGTAAAAGGTGTTTGTAGAATGTGTGGAACAGGTTGTTCTATATATGTAGGTGTAAAAGACGGCAAAATGGTTGCTATTAAAGGTAATGTAGATTCTAAGACTAATACGAAAGGTTTCTTATGTATTAAAGGTATGAATATATGGAAAGTTGCATACCACCCAGACAGGCTTACTACTCCACTTATTAGAAAAAATGGTAAGTTAGAACCTGCTACATGGGACGAAGCACTTACTTTAATTGAAACAAAATTCAAAGAATTTCATAAAAAATATGGTTATGATTCTGTAGCTTATTACGGCTCAGGTCAATGCACTACTGAGGAAAGCTATACTTTCAATAAAATTTGGAAAGGTGGTTTTGGTTCTAATATGATGGACGGAAACCCTAGACTTTGTATGGCTTCAGCTGTTGCTGGTTATCTTTCTTCCTTTGGTTCTGATGAGCCAGCTGGTGCTTATGAAGATATTGAGAATGCAAAATGTATTTTCATTACAGGCTCTAATACATCAGAAGCTCACCCTATTTTATTTAGAAGGATTTCAAGCTATAAAAGACAAAATCCTAATGTTAAAATAATAGTTTGCGAACCAAGAAAAACACAAACTTCAAAAATTGCTGATTTATGGATGCCTTCTCTTCCAGGAACAGATTTAGCAATTTTTAATGGTATGGCTAGAGAAATCATTAAAAATGACTGGCACAATAAAGAATTTATTGCTCGTCATGCAAGATTTACTCAAGGGGACGGCTCACAAGCTGCAACTTTTGATGAATACATTAAATTTATTGATAAATATACTCCAGAATATGTGGAAAAAGTTACAGGCTGCCCAGCTGCAAGTGTAAAACAAGCTGCAGAATGGTTTGCAAAAAGCGGGGCAACACTTTCATTATGGTGTATGGGCTTAAACCAAAGGTCAAATGGTGTATGGGCTAATAACCTTATCCATAACTTACATGTAATTACAGGCAATATTGGTAAACCGGGAGCTGATTCATTCTCTCTTACAGGTCAGCCTAATGCATGCGGTGGGGTAAGGGAAACTGGCTCACTTGCTCACCTTTTACCAGGCTGCAAACCTGTTACTATAGAACCATGGAGAAAACATGTAGAAAGCTACTGGAAAGTTGCAGAACATTCTATTAACCCATCAAAAGCAATTAATCCAAAACCAGGTTTTCCTGCTGTAAAACTTTTCTCAAGCTTAGGTGGTGAAAATGAAGCAGATAAACCAGTTAAAGCTGTGTTAATTTCTACTACTAACCCAGCACAAACTCTGCCTAACTTAAATAAGTTTGTGCCAAATATTAAAAATGCTTTTACAGTTGTAATAGATATATTCCCAACAAGAACTGCTCAGCTTGCTTCAGTTGTTCTTCCTGCTTCATTCTTATATGAAAAAGGTGGTGTATATGGCTGTTCTGAAAGAAGAAGTTTCTTAACTCAAAAAGCTATTGAACCACTTGAAGGCACTAGAGCAGACCTTTGGATAGCATGCCAGATAGCAAAACGCATGGGCCTTGAAAAATATATTGCATGGAGCAATGAAGAAGATATTGTTAAAATGGCTGAAATGGCTTGGAATGACTATATCGGCTGCACAGCAAATACTGAAAAAACTTTAGCTGGTGCTACTTATAAAAGGTTAAAAGAATCTACTACTGGTGTTCAATGGCCTTGCCCATCAGAAGACCACCCAGGCACATACAAAAGATACGTTAAAGGAATGGACCCAATATTTGATGATCCAAAAAGATATGGTTACAATATACCAGCAGATGCAGATATGTTCTTCTATGGAAGACCAGATGGTAAAATTAACGTATTTATGAGAGATGCTGAACCAAAAGCCAGTGAAAAAATCTCTAAAGAATACCCATTCTTAATGACAACAGGACGTGTTATTGAGCAGTGGCATACAGGAACTATGACAATGCGTATTCCAGAAACTGCAGCTGCACACCCTAATTCATACATTGAAATACATGTTAATGATGCAAAAAAATTAGGGCTTTCTCAAGGTGATATGGTTAAAGTTGAAAGTGTTCGTGGGGAAAATATACTGCCTGTTAGAGTTGTGAATATGACATTAGAAGGTGTATGTTTTGTTCCAATGCACGACCAAAAAGGTAATCGTATGGTTAACTTCATATGCTCTGATGTTGTTGATGCTACTTCTGGTGAGCCAGATTATAAAGTATCTGCTGTTAAAATCACAAAAGTTAGTGGCCCACAAAAAGTTGATGATAGATATGTTGTAACAAAAGCAGAACTAGATAGTCCTACTTTTAGTTAATAAACTGCACTCCCATATTGCATTTGGTCTGCTGAACATGTATAATGTTTTGGCAGACCAATTTTTTATAAGCAGGTGTTATATGATTATTGCAGCAAGTATTCTGTATTTTGAAGTAAATCATTATGATGATTTGATTTCACTTATTAATAAATATAAAAATATTGAAATAGCAAATGAAGATAAAGACAACGGAAAAATGGTTGTAACTATTGAAGCAGAAAATAACAGCGATATTGAAAAATTAGAAGAAGTTTTCCATAATTGCGATTATATAATAGATTTTACTCATCATGCATTTTATTTTGGTGATGAAGTTGAAAAAGCAGAGTTAACAGGTGTTATACCTGATTTTGATATTAAAAAACCTTTTAGTAAAAAACGGATATTATGAGCATATTTGATAATATAAAAAATGCATTAAACAGTTTTCCTGTTAAAAGCACATATAAAATTAACCGTATGCGTCCACCCGGTTCTGTTGATGATGATTTATTTATGAAGCTGTGTATTAGATGTGCAAGATGTGTGGAAGCATGCCCATATAGAGTTTTAAGGCGTTCATCTGCCACTAAAAATGCAGAAATTGGCACTCCTTATATATATGCAGAAGTTGCAGGCTGCCAGCTTTGTATGAAATGCACAAGTGTATGCCCAACTGGTGCAATAGACAGCTCAACGGTGGAAATGCATCAAGTGGCTATTGGTGTTGCACGTATTAATGAAGATACATGCATGAACCATCTTTATGCAAAAGTAGAATCTGGAGAGCTTGAACCTACTGGCAATATGGCTCTTTGTAATTCATGCCTAAATACCTGCCCTTTAAAAGATGAAGCAATATATCTTAAAGATGGTATTATACCCACTATTACAGATAAATGCACAGGTTGTGGGCTTTGTGTGGAAAGATGCCCTATTACACCAATTAAAGCCATATATGTAGTTCCAAAAAATATGCCTGATGAAGAAACTGCAGGCTACTACAATTATCTTAAAAGAATAGGAAAAAAATAATATGCAAAAATTTAGAAAAGTTATACAGTTTATATTTTTAGCACCACTTTTTATTGTTCCCATTCTAAATCTTTTAGAAATTTATTTTATGAAAGGCACATATATTTCTTTAGATGTTGGTGGGCTTTCCATATCTGACCCTATTGCAGTTTTACAGGCACTTTTTTTATCCCACCATGTTGCCCCTATTATGTTTGTTTCTGTTGCCATACCTGCTTTAATAGTTATATTTTTTGGCAGAGTTTGGTGCAGCTGGGCATGCCCTTATTATTTAATGCTTGATGGTTTTGAAGCATTACGTAAAAAATTAAAACTTAAAAGCCTTAAAAAACCGTATAAAAAAGAAATACATATGCGAGCAAATATTTCAAGACTTGGTATATTAATTATTGGGCTTATATTTGTAGGGATTATAGGTGTGCCATTACTTTACTTAATATCACCACCTTCAATTATGAGCTCTCAAAGCGTATTATTAATAAAATATGCTTATGTTACGGCTGAATTTATACTGCTGCCTGTTCTTGTAATAATTGAGTTTTTCTTTGGTTATAGAATATGGTGTAGATATGTATGCCCAACTGGCACATGTTTAAGTTTATTACAGACAAAACATTCAATGCATGTCGAATATGCTGGCAAATGCACAAACTGCAATAAATGTGTGCATGTATGCCCTATGATGCTTGACCCTAAAACAGAGAGTTTATCTTCTGCCTGCAATAACTGTGGCGAATGTATATCGCACTGCCCTGATAATAAAAAAGAAAAAACTCTCTATTTTAAATCTCATTAAAGTAATTAATTATGCACAGCAGTTATTATCGCCGTCTTTACTAGGCGGTGTATAACCTGCTTTTAAATAGCCCTGTACTCTTTCGTATTCTTCATCAATTTCTTTATCTGTATTTGGTTTTACAGCATTGATTATAAGCATAACTATTAAGTTAGCTAAAAAGCCCGGAACAATTTCATACATATATTTATTAAGCCCTGTAAAATACCACACAAGCATAACTATTGTGCCAACAACCATACCTGCAAGGGCAGAATACCATGTAGTTTTCCTAGAATAAAGTGCCATTAATACTAAAGGACCAAAAGCAGCACCAAAACCACCCCATGCAAATTTTACAAGGTTAAATATATTGCTTGATTTATCAAAAGAAAGCACTAATGCAACAAGTGAGATAATAAGCACAAAAAGACGGCTTATAAATAATAACTCCCTGCCTGATGCTTTAGGTTTTATAATATTTGCATAAATATCTTCTGTTAATGTGGAAGAACATACTAAAAGTTGAGATGATATGGTAGACATAATAGCAGCAAGTATGGCAGCAAGCAGCACACCAATAAAATAAGGAGATACAAAATCTGCTATCATATATATTAAAACTTTTTCTTCATCGCCACTTGGTAATTCTGCATATAATGGGATACCTAAAAGACCTATTACAACAGCACCAACTAGTGAAATAACAACCCATACCATAGCGATAGTAATAGAGCGTGGCAGAAGTTTTATACTTTTTACACTCATAAACCTAACTAATATATGAGGCTGACCAAAATAACCAAGCCCCCAGGCAACACTAGATATTATAGATACTAAAGCAAATATTCCAACCCCTTGTGGTATTGGGTTAAAAATATTTTCTTTTGAAGCAAAAGCTTTACTCATAGTATCAGGGTCAATATTGCTGTAAGCTATAAAAGGAAGCACAACTATTGCAAAAATCATAAGCAGTGCTTGAAAAAGGTCTGTCCAGCAAACTGCCAAAAAGCCGCCTAAAAGTGTATAAAATATCATAACAGCCATACCTATAACTACAGCTGTAGTATAATCAATATTAAACATAGATTCAAAAAGTTTACCAGCACCCACAAGCCCAGAAGCTGCATAAACTGTAAAAAATAATAATGTAATAATTGATGATATTAAACGAAGCGAATTTGTAGGGTCTTTAAATCTTTTGCCTAAAAATGAAGATAATGTCATAGAGCCAGTTTCCCCAGTATAAAGCCTAAGGCGAGCTGAAACAAATACCCAGTTTAAAAACGTACCTGCAATTAAACCAACAGCTATCCAAATTTCGCTCATACCAGCAAGATAAATAGCACCAGGAAGCCCCATTAAAAGCCATCCACTCATGTCACTTGCCTGAGCTGATAAGGCTGTAACCCAGCTACCCATGTTTCTGCCACCTAAAAGATAATCTTCTATTTTTTTTGATTTAAAATAGAAATGTATCCCCATAAATATAAGTATAAGAAAGTAAAGCACAAAAGTAGCATAAGTCATGTAGTTATTCATTTATTGCCTCATCAAATATTAATCAAGTTTTGATAATACCATAAATAAAATGTATATGTAAATTATTTTTTTAAATTTTTATGTTTTAGTAAATTCTAAAAACGATTGCAACAAATTAAGCAGTCATTAAAGTTCTCATAAAAAATATCATTAGCCGATTTATA
>CALUZC010000028.1 GCA_944325215.1 uncultured Mucispirillum sp.
CTGGTATTCATAGAGCAGGATATGTAAAAATATAATCATAGAAAACTGAATTTACAGACTTTTTTTCACAGGCTCTTTTTTTATGATATTATAAATATATGTTTTTTTATACAATTTCTCTAAAAGGGTATAAAATGAATGAAAAAACAATTTATAGATTATTTTTTAGTTTATTTGTTATTTTTTTAATGATAGTAACACCTTATATTTTTCTTATATCTGGACCGAGTTTCAGTATTTTTCTTATTCCAATTGTATTGATTTTTATACTATTTATAATAGCCTTCATTAAGAAAAATAAAAAAATATATGATTTTATGCTTTATATATTACTTTTTATTTTATCTATTATTATATTTTTTTTAGTAACAGTCTCTGCTTTGAATAAACATGGAGCGAATTACATTGTTTTTATGCCTATTGTATTGATTTGTACATTAGTATTTATAGTATCATATATTAAGCAAAAGAAAGAAATATACTATTTTATGCTTTATATATTACTTTTTTATTTTATTTCTATAATAATTGGTATTTTACTTATTATTACATTATCTATATTTGGAAAAGGAAAAGCACTATTTGTATTAATAAGTTTATTTATATTTGAAATGAGCTTTTTTGTGCCTTATATTTACAGTATAATTGTTAGAAAATATAAATTATCATTGCAGCCTGAAAATACTTTATTAAAAACAGATTTAGAAAAATCTAAAGTATTTATGCGAATTATTACTATCTTAACATGCTGCTTTAACTTATTATTAACATATTATATATGCTAGATACTATAAGTTTTATATAAATATACTATATTTATAACTATGATTTATGCTAGTTGCTGGTATATTATTTCCTATATAAACCCTTGCCCTAATATATCAGTAATATATTGATGTTCATATGGGTTATCAAGCACTACTCCATAAAGCCAAAATGTAACACCATCTGTGGCATAGCCTTGACCTAATACGTGAAGCATATTTTTTGTTTCTAATAATTTATCTTGATAAAATGTGTGGTGGCCGTCTGTGGCATAGCCGTCACCTAAAAGCATAAATAAGCCTAAATCTACATTATCTAATTTTACATTACCACAGTATATATGGTCTTTATCATTTATATAATTATCACCTATCATGGCAAGGCTTCCAAAATCAATATCCTTAACCTCTAATCCTTTAAAATATATTTTATACCTGTCAAAAGAAAAAGCGTTATTTTCTGGCAGTATATCAAAACTATTTATGTGAGGAGTGAAAGTATTTGCTGTTAAATTGCCATCCCTGTCTTCTTCCAAATAACATAAATCGTTGTCATCTTTAATATAGTTATTTGATAAAATAACAATTTTATCAGGCTCAATGTTTATAGCAGGGAGTATTTTATAATAAATACGCTTATTATCTGTATAAATATCACCCTCTATTTTATGAAAATTATCTAAATCAATACCTTTAATTACTTTTCCTTTATAAATAATATTATCTCCAGCATACCATGCTCTGTGTATCATAAATGGACGAATAACTGCTGGGTCAATATCTGGTATAATTTCACCCCTGTAGTATACATTTTTTAAATCAACTGCCGTACCCGGAATATAGTCAACAATAGTATCATAATCTGGGTGCAGTAATATGCAAAATGCGTTTTGGTTGCCTTCTTTTATTAGTTTATTTTTGTAATATACATGGTTTTTATCACTGGCATAGTTTGTATATATTGGACCTGTAGGTGTTTCAACAGTTAATGTATGAAATGTCTCTTCATCAGCTTCTTCTATAATAAACGAAGAATAATATACTTTATTACCAATTTTCCTAAATGAACCACCAAGCTCAACTATACTACTGCTGTCAATTTTATGGGAAGTTCCTGCAATAGAGCTGTCAAATAAGGATATTACAGACTGAAAGTTACCCTCTCTAATTTTTTTATCCTTAAAAAATAAATACTTACCGTCAGAGCCGTAGCCAAAATCTAATGCTTTAAATGTAGCAGGGTTAGCATCCACCTTATCTAAATAGTAATAAACCGAATTTTTATCCTGCAAATAACCACAAAAATTGTAGTATTCAATATCAACTTCAGCTCCGTTAAGCCCTTGTATTAAAATACCTTTAAAATATACACTTACATTATCACTAGCAAGCCGGCTTCTTACACGTAAACCAAGTGGATTTACATTTTCTAAAAGCTTCACACTTTTATTATCACAGTAATATGCTTTTGATTTATCAGCAATGTAGTATTCATTTAGCACTCTAACATCATTAGGATTTAAATCTTTTAAGGGTGTTTTTATATAGTATACACAATTTTTATCTTTATAAAAATTCTTACCAATTGAAGTTAATGTTTGGCTGTCTATATAATCAACTATTTCACCATCAAGGTATGTGTAGATATTATCTTTTACAAGAAATTTAGCTTCATAAAAGGAAGCATCACCTACCGTAGCAAAAGCCATCGGGTCGCTATTTTCTAATACTTTACCATTATAGTATATATGAGTATTATCAGTAGCATAGCCTTCTGCCTGTTTAAAAGCACGGAAATTACAGTTAAGAGAGCATATTTTTTCGCCTTTATAGTAAGCAGAATTTTTATCTTTTGCATAGCCGTAGTTTAATACATAAAAAGAATCTATATCAGCACCAGTTACTTCTTTTGTGTAGTAATAGATTTTATTGCTGTCCATTCCATAACCAAGCCCTATGGATATAAATTTAGCAGGGTCAGCACCAGTAACAATTTCACTTTTATCTGTTATTACATGTTTACCATCAGTTTTAAATTTAGCATCGTATGTAATAACTGCAGGCTGTTCTGGAGATGAAAACATTATAATATCTTCCAAATCAGTTTCCAAACGTTTAGTTATCATAGCTGTAAAAAGCTCATAAACTTGTTTATCAAGATATTTTTGTAATACTTCTTCACCTAAAAGCATATCATAAACAAGACGATACCTGTGGGGAATAACAATATCTTTTGTAAGAATTTTGATAATTTTGGCACTTTTATCTGTAAACTCTATGGCATAACTGGCATTATTAAAAGATTTATTACTTAAAATACAAACATCAGATATATTATTATTTTTATAAGATGATATACTTAAAAGCATAGCCATATTATATGCAGCCATGTTAAAACCGTTGTATCTATTTATTTCAAAGGCAAAATCCAATGTTTTACTAAACTGGTTGTAATGGAGAATAAGCACTTCTTTATCAAAAGAAAGCATCATTTCTGAAAGCTCGTTAGCAAAAAACATTTCTATGGAGCTGTATGGAGCTTTAATAGAACCACCAAGCAGAATATTGACAAAACGGTCTGCTGTATCACAATTATAAAGTTCTGCATTAGTGATAAATTGAGCCGAAGATTTAAGCCATTTCTTATAATCATCTTCAGAAATATGTATTTTAGAAGTAATAATCCAATTATTATCCATACATCACCCTAACTATATTTTATAAGATAATTATAAATTTTTCAATATGTTTGTGTAATTTGTGTATTTTTTATAGTAATGTATTTAAAATATCTTGCAAATTAAATTATATTTCTTTAAAGTTCATTAATTTTAATAAATATTTATAATACACTAAGGGGTAAAAAATGAAAAATATAATTTTTGTATTATTTATTGCATTAGCATTTGCAGCATGCTCACAAAATACAAACAGACAGGAATCTTTTGAAAAGTCAGCCAATTCTAATCCTGTTCCAGCAAATCATCCATTACCTGAAGCTTCTTCTAATATGAAAGTTACTAAACCAGTTGAGCTTTTACCTGCTATTTCTGAAAAATATTCAGGTATTAGAGTAGCTGCACTTAATAAAGATGACAGCAGTGTAATTGAAGTTGATGCACCATTTAATGTAAAAACACCAATAGGTGATACAGGTCTTTCTATTATGACTACATCTTATTTTACTAACTTTACAATTTCATCAGGTGGTGTTACAAATGTAAGCATGGAAGAAAAAAATCCGGGTGCTAAAGTTATTTTATTTGATAATGATACAGTAGTGTTTGATAGCTGGCTTTTTCAAAACCACCCAGATATGCATAGTTTTGAACACCCAGTATGGCGTATTCTTATGCTTCATGGTGTAAAAAAATAGTTTTTGATATAGAATATTATGTGAGAGCTTTTGCTCCCATTTTTTTTATATATTATATATATTACAAACTTAATTTATAAATATTTTAATATTTCTTGACGAAAGTAAAATAAAGTTTTATGCTTAATGAATAATATTTAAGTATAATATTTATGGAGGCAAATGTAACTATGGAATATGAATTATGTGAAGATAATGCAGACTTACTTAATTCTGTTACAGTATTGTTTCTAAATAACCAAGATAGTGCTGGCAAGAATAACGAGCTTATAAACCTTATGTCTGAATATATTAAAAATTTAATTGTGGCTGTTTCTTATTCAGAAGCAAAAGAAAAGGCAGAAGGAAAAGATATTGATATATTAATTACTGATTTTAATTTAGCAGATTCAGAAAGCACTGAGTTTCCAGTATATATTCGCAGGCATAATCCATCTTGTTCAATTATAATTTATACAGATAAAAATGACCCAGACCATCTTTTAGAAGCTATAAATCTAAAGGTGGATAAATACCTTATTAAGCCATGTAGTTTTAAGGATTTTATGAATGTGATTATTAGTTTTGCAGAGTATGCATTTACATTAAAATCATTATATTCGGCCCATATTGAAAGCACTACACATCTTGATACAGAGTCATACGATACCATAAGCCAGTCAATAGATGAACTACGCTCTGTAATATCTAAAATGGCATCTCAACATTGTATGGAATCTTTACCAATAATACATACTGTAAAAGGGGTTATTGAGAAGTTAAAGTATCTATTAAAAAACAGCTATTAAGTTATATTTTCATATAAATATTTAACCAAATATAGTCTTTATAATAATCTGGATACATATTTTCAAGTGTTTGGTAAAAGTCTTTTGAATGGTTTGGCTGCAACATATGTGCAAGTTCATGGCATATAACTGCATCAATTGTGTATATTGGGGATAAAATAAGTTTTTCGTTAAGCATAATAGTTTTATTACTACAGCATGCACCCCACATACTTTTATAAAACCTTATTTTTACGTTTTTTACATTTAAATTAAATTTTTCAGCATATTGATAAAGCCTTTCCTGCAAAACTATTGCGGCTTGTTTTTTATAAAATAAATCTTGATTTTCTTTAATATTTAAATTGTATTTTGAAGTGATTATATTATTAGTATTATCAATATAATATGGCTTATCTAATAACTGATTATGTATGATTTTATATACATTTCCTAAATATAGCATGTAATTATGGCTTTCAGGCAGCAGATTAATTTTTGGGAAATTACATTTATACCCCATTTTATATATATTGTATGCATTTTTTAGTAAATATGCATCAATAGTATTTTCATTATAAAGTCGTGGAGCATAAAGTGTAATTATTTTATAATACTTATCTTTTTCTTTTTTTAATTTAAAACTTCTAAAATTACCATATTTTATTACAACAAATTTTTTTAAAAAGTCAATTATGCAGTATTCATCATCTGTAAAGTTATACAAGTCTGCCATTTTTAGCCTTATTTACTGCTGTTTTCCATATATATTGTTAATGCTTTTTGCAAGTCTTCTTTATTAAATTGTAATATAGGAAATAATTTAGTTGTTTTATCTTTTAACAAAAGTGTGATATTTTCTTCATCTATACTAAAAGATAAAATATTATTCCAGTTTGTTCTATATGGTTTTTTACCTCTGTATTGAAACTCATCTTTTGTAAACCTGTATATTATTTTGTAACGCATACCATACATAAATATAGGAATAATTAACACTAATGAAACAAAAGGAATACCTAAAACAATATAATCAGGTTTAATTACAGTAAAAAATAGTATTACTATAATTATATTAATGATTTCAAGTATACTTAATACATATATAAATATACTATTAAAAACAGTAAAAATTATATTTTGATTTTCAGTCTGCATATTATCCTCCATATGTATTTAATATATATAATATTTTTTTCTAATAATTTCCATAACAAATAATTAGACATTTATAAATTTATAATATAAGTTATATATTATTTTAAGAGGTGGTTATGTTTTTACCTATAAGCAGGCAGGAAGTAGAAAAATTAGGCTGGGATTATATAGATGTTATACTAGTATCAGGGGACGCATATATTGACAGCCCATTTTCTGGTATTGCAGTTATTGGTAAATATCTTTTAAAACATGGGTTTCGGATAGCTGTTATTTCTCAGCCTGATATAAATAGTGATAAAGATATTACTTTATTTGGAGAACCACGTCTTTTTTGGGGAATAAGTGCAGGGTGTGTAGATTCTATGGTTGCAAATTACACATCAAGTGGAAAGCCCAGAAAACAGTGCGATTTTACTCCAGATGGCATAAATAATAAAAGACCAGACAGGGCAAGCATAGTTTATACAGGGCTTATTAGAAGATATTTTAAAAATACAAAACCTATTGTGCTAGGTGGTATAGAAGCAAGCCTGCGTAGAATTGCCCACTATGATTTTAAAACAGATAAGGTAAGAAGAAGTATTCTTTTTGATGCAAAGGCAGACTATATTATATACGGTATGGGAGAACTGCCTGTTCTTGAGCTTGCAAATGCACTTAAAAATAATGAAGAAGTAAATAATATTAATGGCTTATGCTATATATCAAAAGAAAAAGTATCAGATGCAGTAGAGCTGCCATCATATGAAGAAGTAAGTGTTGATAAAAAAGCTTTTTACAACATGTTTAAAACATTTTATAATAATAGTGAAGCAGTATCTGGTAAAAGGTTAATACAAAAAACAGGGGATAGATATTTGATTCAAAACCCACCAGCTTATTATGATGATAATATATTAGATGAAATAAGCGATATAGAGTATGAAAGGGCAGTACACCCGTATATTCAAGGAAAGGTAAAAGCAATAGATACCATAAAAACATCTATTATAAGCCACAGAGGCTGTTTTGGGGGCTGTTCCTTTTGTGCAATAGCAGTTCATCAGGGAAGGCGTGTTGTTTCAAGAAGTGCTGCTTCCATTGAAAAAGAAGTTAAAAGTATGGTATCAAAAAAATGGTTTAATGGCACTATTACAGATATAGGTGGACCTACTGGAAATATGTATATGATGAAGTGCAAAAAAATGGAAAAATTAGGTGCCTGCACTCATAAACACTGCCTTTACCCTGAAGTATGCAATGGTATGAATACAAATCATAAACCACTTATAAATATGCTTGAAAACATAAGCCATATAAATGGCGTAAAAAAATTATTTGCCACATCAGGCATAAGGGCAGATTTAGCAGTAAATGATAAAGAAAATGGGAAAAAATATATCTCAGAAATTGCTAAAAGATATGTTTCAGGGCAGTTAAAAATGGCACCAGAAAGTGCCGATGTAAATGTCCTTAAAGCTATGAAAAAACCAGATAACAGCAGCTTTTTAGAGTTTTGCTCCTTATATAAAGATTACAGTAAAAAATATAATAAAAACCAGTATATTTCCTGCTATTTTATAGCAGCCCACCCTGCAGAAAGTGAAAAAGAAGCGCGCAGCACAAGAAAATTTATTGAGAAGTATTTAGATTTTAATCCAGAGCAGGTGCAGATTTTTACCCCAACACCTTCTACATGGGCAACTTGTGCTTATTATACAGGGCTTGATGAAGAAGGTAATAAAATATATGTAGAAAAATCACTAAATAAAAAAGAAAAGTATAAAAGCATAATTATGGGAAATAATAGCAGCAGTAAGATTAATAATTCAAAGTATAGTAAAAAGAAATACTAGTTATTCTACATTGAAATATTTTTTAATTAGTGGCTCAAGTTTTATAAAGTCTGTTTTTTCAGTATAAAACTTTATTACTATTTGGTTTGATATTATGACAGGTATTTTTTGTGGGCAGTTATATAAATTTTCAGGAAGTTCTATATTTTTTAGTTTTATTCTATATTGCTCATCATTGTTATGAGGTGTAAGAAGCAGGGTGAAAAAAGAAGGGCGTTTTAAATCATAATAAATTCCTAAAAGAAATTCTTCAGGAATAAAATATACAGGTTTTTTAGTTACCCTGCTATATCTTATAAAACCTTGCTTTGTAAATTCTATAGCAGGGCTTGAAAGCTTATATAGAGAGGCAATATTTAAAACAGCAACTATACCAAAAAATACCACACCTAATATAGCAATAGGTTTATATACAGGGTTAATAATATCACCTAAATAAATCACCAATGAAGATGCAGTAAAAAATATACTGCCTAAAAACATATAAAAAATCTTAAAAGGTGACAGGTATATTTTAATAGTATCCTGCACTATAGAACACCTTGTTCCAAATATTCCTCATGAAATTTCTTTAAAAGCTGCATAATTTCTTTTCTATGGGCATTTAAAGTATCTGTCTGTATTAAAAATGGCGTGCCATATAGTTTAATGTTGTGACGCATTATTTTATATGTTAGTTTATTTTGCTGCAGCTCTAAAATATTTTCAGGGTCTTTTACCATTACTGCTATATAATGGTTACGCTTATCTCTAACTTCTTTAAAACCAGTAACATCTTCCCATAAAACTTGTTCAGAAGAACCAATTATGGAAGTAATAACTAAAAATTTGTCATTAATTGTAAGAATAGTTTTTTTAAATAATACTAATTTTAAAGCAATAGCAGAAACAACAGCGAAAGATACAAGAAATATATTACCTATAATCCTGTATCCACCTTTAAGCATATATAATGTGGCAAGAGCAAACCCAAAAGCTGCTGCCACATAATAAAACACTTTACCTTCACTTTTTGATATTTCATAGGAACCATCAGGCAAAGGTTTTAAATGAGACTTTGGTTTATTTTGGTTGTTTTCGTTATCACTAAGCATTTATCACCACATTTATATTAAAGTGATTGTTTCTATTTGTATTAAATATTTTGGCACGTCCTGCATATACCCAATGGAACCAGTAGGCACAGTGCCTATTTTATCAACAACATCCATTCCTTTAGTAACTTTACCAAATACTGCATATCCACAGCCTGCCATAGTAGCTTCTCTAAAATTTAAAAAGTTATTATCTACAAGGTTTATAAAAAACTGGCTTGTAGCAGAATTTGGATCATTTGTTCTTGCCATAGCAATAGTTCCACGGTCATTTTTCAAGCCGTTATCACTTTCTATTTTAATAGGTGCTTTTGTCTGCTTTTGTGAAAGACTATCATCAAACCCACCACCTTGTATCATAAAACCATCAATAACACGGTGAAATACAAGCCCGTCAAAAAATTTATCATTAATATATGATACAAAATTTTCAACAGTAACAGGTGCTTTATCAGGGTATAACTCAAGCTCTATATCACCTATATTTGTTTTCATTAATATATTTATATTACTGCTTGATTTTTTAGCAGATTTAGGCGCTTTACCAGCTTTTGCAGGTTTATCACTTTTAACAGCTGTTTTTTTAGCAGTTGCTTTTTTAGCAGTAGATTTTTTTGCTGAGATTTTCTTTTTAGTTTCTTTTTCTTCTGCCATTATTTAATAACCCTTATACTTTTTATTGTTACAGGTGTAAGTGGCACATCTTCATGAAAACCTTTACTGCCTGTTTTTACTTTACCTATTTTTTCAACAACGTCCATACCTTTAGTAACTTTACCGAATACAGTATAACCATAACCTGCCATAGTTGGTGCTTTATAATCTAAAAATGGGTTATCTACAAGGTTTATAAAAAACTGGCTTGTAGCAGAGTTTGGATCACTAGTTCTAGCCATTGCTAAAGTGCCTTTAGTATTTTTAAGTCCATTATTACTTTCTATTTTAATAGGGTTTAATGTGGCTTTTTCTTTTAATTCAGCATTCATGCCACCACCCTGTATCATAAAGCCATCTATAACTCTATGGAAAACAAGACCATCATAAAATTTATTATTAACATAAGCTAAGAAATTTTGCACTGTTACAGGTGCTTTTTTTGGGTATAATTCTGCTTCTATTTGCCCCATAGAAGTATCGATTAATACTTTTGGGTTACTTTGTGCAAAGCTTACAGAACATAAAGCTGTCATCAATAACGATGTAACTAAAATCATTAATTTTTTCATTGAATACTCCAATAATCAGCCCATACCAAGAGAGCGGCATTTTTCACACACACCAAAAAGGTTCATGTAATGATTTGTCAACTTAAATTTATATTTAGCTGCAATCTGTTCCTGCATAGCCTCTAAATCTGGGTCGTTAAATTCTATATTTTTGCCACAAACCACACATATTAAGTGGTCATGGTGAATTTTTCCCATAATTACTTCATAATAGCTTCTACCATCACCAAAACGAACTTCTCTAACGATACCAGCTTCAATTAAAAGTTTAATAGTTCTATAAATTGTAGCAAGCCCAATGTTAGAATCAATTTCTTTTGTAATAGCGTATAGCTTATCAATATCAATATGTGAGTCATATTTCATAAACTCATCAAATATAACCTGACGTTGATTTGTAAGCCTAAGTTTTTGAGTAGCAAGGAATGTTTTAAAATATTCCCTGTTCTTTTCAATATCTTTTTCCTGCATACTATACTCCAAATATCTTATAAAATAAACTAAATTCAAAAGATTTGCAAAAGTTTTTTTTAATTATAGAATATTTTCCTAATATATTTATAAGAATATATTGAAAACACTTTATTTATAAAGTAGTTATAAAAAAATATATAAGTTATAAAAAAAATACTTGCAAAATTATAAATAATTATATATAAATACATTCTCAAATAAACAGCAAATGCGCCCATAGCTCAACTGGATAGAGCGTTTGACTACGGATCAAAAGGTTGTGGGTTCGATTCCTGCTGGGCGCGTTACTAAAAGCCTTGAATATTCAAGGCTTTTTTTATAATTATCATTTTAATTAAATTGTCTGAAATGCTGTTTGAACACCAAACATATTTTTCAAATAAGTGTTTTACGCTTATGCTCTTATAAACCTGTTTTCAAATTGCACTAATATATCCTTTAACCGTTTATCTAAGTAGTTTATTGCCTTGTCTTTTATATCCTTTGGCACACCATAATATGCACCAGCAATAGAGCCAGTTATAGCACCAATTGTATCGCTATCCCCACCAATTGATATGGCATTTCGTATGGCATCTTCAAAACTATTAGATTCAAAAAAAGCCTGCATCGCCTGTGGTACAGTATTTTGGCAGCTTTCATTAAATTTATAGTTTTGTCTGATATCATCAAGTGTGAAATTTATATTATAATAGTTTTGCATAATATGTTTTTTTATATTTTCTATGTTTTCTTTTTGCAAAGCTAAAAATACAGCTGATGTAACAGATTGTGCTCCCTTTATACCTTCTATATGGTTATGGCTTATAATAGTTACTTTTCGTGCTAAAGATAGAGCGTCTTCTAGTGATTTTGCAGCATATGCACAAGGGCTTACTCGCATGGCAGCACCATTCCCAAAACTTCCATAAGGTTTTGGGTTATCACTAAATATCCACTTGTAAAAATTAAGCCCATAATCACAGTTTTGGTATTTTCTTCCTATATTTTGCATGGAGTTTATGGCAATATTACTTAAGTTAGTATAGTCCTCATTACATTGTAATATAGCTTCAGCTATAGCAAGGCTCATAACACTATCATCTGTAAACCTGCACTGCGGGTAAAATAATTCAAAATCTTTACTTTTAATATTCTGCCACTCAAATCTAGAACCTATAATATCTCCAACAATTGCACCAATCATCATTTTTCTCCTTATTTAATTTATCCTGCATAATATATTTTATCAATATTTTTTAAATAAATTAAGTGTGCGACATTTGTTGTCGTTACAAGAAGATATATACAAATAAATAGAATAAATTTTAGGGGGAGAGTATATGATAAAGTTTAGCAAAGCAAAACCAAAAAGCAGAACATCAAAGAAAAAAGCTCAAAATACCCACTTTATAACTTCATGCAGGCAAAGGCTGGGGCAAGTGCTGGACCCTAAAATAATCACATCGCAAATAAAAAAGGGTACACTGGAGCTAATAGATAAACAAAGCCACAGAGTAAGCCGTTATAAATATATTTTTGAAGAAAAAGAATATATGATATGTTATGATACTTTTAGAAAACAACCTATAACCATATTTCCCTACTCTAAAGAGTATGAAAACAACCTAGAAAAAAAATACTTCTGGTGGCTAAGTGAGGAAGAAATATAAAACAATAATAATGTATATGTGCGACAATAAATGTCGTATATTATGAAATATTATAAAATTAATTTATCCTTGAAATAATTATATTTTGGTATATAACGAAAATATAAAATTTGAATTTTGGAGGAAACATGAATACATTTGTAGTTGGAAGTAATGTTGACGGTAGTGGAAAAATGGACTACTACTTAAAAATTATGTCAGAATATCATGTTGCATTAGTTTATTATAACCCAGCAGGAACAATAAAAAGAGAATTCGATAAAATTAAAAAGGGTGATTTAGTTATTATTGCATATGCTAGTA
The DNA here is from genome assembly GCA_944325215.1 of uncultured Mucispirillum sp. Classification (GTDB taxonomy): domain Bacteria; phylum Chrysiogenota; class Deferribacteres; order Deferribacterales; family Mucispirillaceae; genus Mucispirillum. The sequence continues at coordinate 12,653 of CALUZC010000028.1, forward strand.
ATAAAAATAAGAAATGTTTTTTTGCTGGTTATGCAAAAAGTAGTAATCAAGGTGCTTTTAAAGTAAATAATGAAATAATAGATGGTCATATTTATCTTGATAATTTTATATCTTTAGAAAATTATGATGTTCCATTTAGTGAAGAAAATGCATATGGTGCTTCAAAACGACCTTTTGCAGTCTACCAATTAAAGGAATCTAATTCTGCCGATAAATTAATAATTAATACAGTACATAACATAATAAGAAAAGAGATTAATAAAATGAAAAATGAAATATTTGATTTACTTACAAGCAACCACAATCTTATTTTAACAGGTGTTCCTGGCACTGGTAAAACATACCTTGCTAAGCAAATAGCAGCAAAAATGGTTTTCGGGGAAGATATTACACTTGATAATATAGAAAAAGATGAAGCCAAAAAAGCAAAGTTTGAATACCAATATAAATTTGTACAGTTTCACCCATCATATGATTATACAGATTTTGTAGAAGGCATAAGACCTGTTACAAAGGAAGATAAATCATATGGTTTTGTTAGAAAAGACGGCACTTTTAAAGAATTTTGTAAAAGGGCAGTTGTTAAGAAAGAAGATGTTAAGAAAGAAGATGTTAAGGAATTTTGTATTTTTGTAGATAAAAAAATATCTAACTCTGACAGTAAGAGCTTTCCTATACAAAATATTTCAGAAAAAGAAAATAATTCTCCAATTATAAGTATAGAATATAATGATGATAAGGGCATTAAAGTTATTGCAGGAACACCAAAAGAACAAACAAATGGGTTTTCTTTCAAATCATATGAAGAAATTTGTGATTATTATAAAAAATATATTAATAACTATATAATTTTAGATGACAAAAACTATGAAAATTTTAAGTCATTAGTTGGTGTTAAAGATGGGGAACATACATATATACATGGCTTTTTGCATGCAATGTATGAATACTTTAAAAATAAAAAATTCATTTTTGTAATAGATGAAATAAACCGTGGTGATATAAATAAAATATTAGGTGAGCTTTTTTATGCAATTGATACAGGCTACCGTGGGGAAAAAGGCATGGTAGATACTCAATATCAAAACTTAGTAGAAAGTGGTGATATTTTTGCAAAGGGTTTTTATATACCTGAAAATGTATATATTATAGGCACTATGAATGATATTGATAGAAGTGTAGAAAGCATAGATTTTGCCATACGCAGACGCTTTGCTTGGAAAGAAATTGCACCAGAAGAAACAGCAGAAGATATTCTTAAAGCTGTTAAAGTAGATGGAGCATATAATATTTTTAATGCTTTAAATAATTTTATTGCAAGTGCTGAAGGCCTTGGAAAAATGTACCAAATTGGCGCATCTTACTTTTTAAAATTAAATAGTTATGTAGAAAACAGTAATGTAACAGCAGAAGAAGCATATAAGAAATTATGGGATAACCACCTAAAAGGTCTGTTTTTTGAATATGTCCGTGGCAAAAAAAATGCAGATGATATTTTTTCTAATATAGAAAATACATATTTTAATACTGTAAATGAAATATTAGCTAACTAATAGGGTATTCTATGGTTTTCTATGGCTCAACTACAGATAATAACCAGTCTGTAAAGTTAGAAGAAATATTTGGCGAAAATTATCCTCAAGATATTCTTAATGAACTTTATAAAATATCTGGCAAAAAAATTGGTGATTTAAAAAATAAAGATGGTTTTTTAGTCTTTTGTAATGAAGATAAATTAAAAGATGATGTGGAAACAAGCAGTGTATTTACCATATCAGATAATAAATTAACAACTTATAATATTGCAGGGTTTATAGGCACAGAAAATACCCTGCTTTCTATTCGTTCTAGGTTTGCAAAAGATAATGAAACAGATTATTTTCTTCATTATATGCTTTTAAAGGTATTCAATATAAACCTTAGTAATTTAGAGCATACAACAGCTAAAAACAATGTATTTCATTTTCTACCATACCTTTTTAAATATTATTTTTTAAAGGCTTTAAACCAAGGGTTTTATAAAAAATATGTATGGAATAAGTATAATGACAGCAGGGTAAAAGGAACCATAGATATTGCAAGGCACATAAAACATAATTTTATCTTTACAGGAAACATTGCCTATAATGTGCGAGAGCATAGCTATGATAATAATATAAACCAGCTTATTCGCCACACCATTGAATATATTGATAATCACGAAATGTTTTGCTGGATACTGCAAAATGAAGATATGGTAGATTTTGTGCAGGATATAAGAAGCATAACTCCATCATATTCTATAAAAGACAGGCAGCAGGTTATTAATAACAATTTAAAATCAGATATACACCCATATTATTATGAGTATGAACCATTAAGGCAAATATGTTTGCAGATATTAATGGAAGATGATAAGCTAAAATATGGCAGAGAAGAAAATAAAATATATGGCATATTATTTGATATTTCATGGCTGTGGGAAGAATATCTTTATACTCTCATAAAAGAGCTGGATATTAATTTTAAACACCCAAGAAATAAAGAAAAAAGTGGTAGAATATCTATGCTTGAAAAAGATAGCTGGCATGCTTATCCTGATTTTTATTCAAAAGAATTAGGCATAGTGATGGACGCAAAATATAAACATGCACCAGAAATTAATAAAATATCCAGCGAAGATAGAATGCAGATAATATCCTATATGCATATACTTGGGCTTGATAAAGGTATATTTTTATATCCATCATCTATAAATGACATTAAATGTAAAAAACTAATATTTTATTACACAAAAGAAACAGAAGAATGTATTTTCCAGTATAAGTTTAATATACCACATGGTGATGATATTAATAATATGCAGCAGTTTATAATACAAATATCAAAATCAGAAAAAATATTTAAAAACTACTGGCAAAATTTTACTAAAATCATTGAAGATAATAAATAATAAACTCTATTTTATAAATATAAAAGCATACTTATTTTTAAAATAATATTTAAAATTATGCTATGCTTTTTTATTCTTATTTCCTTTAATATCAATATGTTATCACTCTTTTTAAAATGTTTATTTGGTGCGACATATATTGTCGTAGCTCTGAATATAATATACTTAATAAAAGAATAAAGGAGTGTTTTTTATGAGAAGAAGAAGGGCAATGAAAAATCAAGGTTTTACAGCAGAAGAAAAGGTGATTGTTACAAACTATACTAAAAATTTATTTCGTAATATAGACCTTTATAACATTAGTGCAGATTTATGGAATCTATTTATTACCCTATTACCAAAAGAATTATTAGTGAAGATAAATAAAATAATTCAAAGCGATACAGAAATAGATGATGATATTAAAAAGTTAATGTTTAAATCTTTTCAGCATAGCAAATCATTTTCAAGAGCATGTATTCATCTTTCAAGAAATGGGCAGAAAGAAATATTTAGTATCATTAAAAAATATATATATACAGTAAAATCTAATAATCTTGTGTTAAAAAAAGTGAAACAACTTTCAAACATATTTGACTTTTCTTCTGAAGAACTTGAAATTATCACTTTTTTCTACTTAAAAAGAACTTATGATTGGGATTTTTGTGAATATGAGTTTGATAGAGATAGTTCTATCCAATATTTTTTAGATATACCAAAGAGTAAAATAAATAAATTATTAAGCTATAAAAGCAATGTGATATATAATGAAATAATCACTGGGCGTAATAGGTTTGATTTATCAGATACAGTTATGGAATATTTATCCACAGACAGTAAAAGTCTATTAGATTATTTATGCACAAAAGAATATGGTGATTATGAAATAGAAAGCTTTTTTCTTGATGAGCATATAAGAAATAATGCCATTACCATGATGAAAAAAGTGCCAGATGTAAAAATTTTACTTTATGGTGCTTCAGGCACAGGTAAAACTTCCTTTGCAAAAAGTTTAGCAGAATGTGCTTGCAAAGCGCCTTATACTCTTGATGAAAATGAAAATTTATGGATTGCTTCAAGGTGTATATCCTATGATGAAGTGTTAATCATTGATGAAGCAGATGATTTATTAAATGAAGGTATGTTTGATTTTATGAAAGACAGCAAAAAAGCTAAGCTTAATAAAGATTTAGATGATATTGATAAACCCTGTATATTTATAACAAATACATTAGAATATGCAGATAAATCAGTATTAAGGCGATTTCATTATATTATAAGATTTTCTGATTTATCTGATAAAGAAAATGCTGTGCTTTGGCAAAAAAATATAATAGATATTGAAAAAATATTAACAGAGCAGGAAATAAAAGAACATGCAAAAAAATACAGCCTGCCAATAGGTATCGTTTCAAAAGCAGTTGATAGTGCTGTAAGTTGTTATAGAAGTAAAGAAAAACGTAAAAAAATGTTTGAAAGCATATTAGAAAGCCATAGTAATTTAAGAAATAAAAATAGTATCACGAAATTTGAGCCAAAATCAAATTTTAATATGGAGTTTTTAAATACAGATATTGCATCAGATACCATTAAGTCATACATTGAGCATTATAAAAATATGGAAGAAAAAGAACGCTGTGCCATACTTTTTCATGGAGAGCCGGGAACTGGTAAAACAGAATTTGCACGCTTTTTAGCAGAATTAACAGGCTTTGACCACAAAACCGTATCAGTTTCTGATTTTTTATCCCCTTATATTGGTAAAACTGAAGCAAATATTGCAAAAGCATTTAAAGAAGCCACAAAAAATAATATGGTGCTAATATTTGATGAGGCAGATTCTTTGCTTTCTGATAGGCGTGGGGCAACTCGAAGCTGGGAAGTTTCTCAAGTAAATGAATTTTTAGCTCAGCTTGATAGATATAAAGGAGTATTTATTGCTACAACAAATTTTGTAAAGCAGTTTGATATGGCAGCCATGAGAAGGTTTAACTGGAAAGTAGAGTTTAAATCTATTGCACAAAATAAAATAAAGCAGGCTTTTGAATACTTTTTTCCACAGGTGGATTTTAGTGGGTTAGATGATAAATTTAAAAACATACAAAAAATTACAGCAGGTGATATTGCTGTAATTATTTCAAAAGTCAAATTCATGGAACATATAAAAGGCTCTGAAATTGTAGATTTAGCATTGATAGAGCAAAAGTATAAGGAACAATACTTCCCAAAAAGCGTTGGTTTTTAATTGACTACCCCTTTACAAAATAAGTAAAGGGGTTTGTTTTTGATATTAATAATTTCGTTGAATTAATCATATAAACATATTATAAAATTTTTATTATTTATTCATATGTTTGGGAGTTTATATGGAAGATAAAGTTGAAGAAATTTATAGAAAGTTTAGCACATTAGAAGAAGATATTAAAAATAGTAAGAAAAGAATTAATATTAGATTTATTATTTTAAGTATATTATTTATGCTTTTTGCAATTTATTTAACGTATGAAGCATTTTCTTATAAAGATGAAGCAGAATATTTGTTACATATGGGTCTTGGAATGTGTATACTGCTGTATTTTCAACGAGTTTATAGTATTAGAGAACTTAATAGTAAATATAAACAGTCAGTTGTTCCAGAACTGCTTTCACTTATTAATTCTAATCTTACATATACAACACAAGCTGGTCATACAGAAGATGAATTTAAAAAAGCAGAAGTGTATGATGATAGAATAGATAAATATAGTTCAAGTGATTTAATACAGGCTATAATAGGCAAGACTTCTATGAAGATTTCATATATATTAGTAGAGAACAGGGGTAACTATAATAACATCGTAGCATACGTTCCTGCATATACAGGCACATTAGTAACTCTTGATTTTAATAAATATTTTACTGGAAAAACAAAAATATATACAATGGTGTTTTAGGTGATAAGTATAAAAAAATAACTCTTGAAAATCAAGATTTTAACAAATTATTTACTGTATACTCTACAGATATTCAAGAAGCCTTATATATATTATCTCCAGAATTTATTGAACATATTATAAAACTTAAATCCTTTGATAAACATATTAAGGAAATTACTATAACCTTTATAGATAATAAAATGTATATAGCATTTCCAGGAATGCAGTTTTTAGATATGGAAAAAAAAGAAAATGTTAAGGAGCAAATCAAGTTATTTTATTATGAGATTAATTATATTGTAAGTCTTATAGAAATTTGAGAATTAAATAATAGAATATGGTTAAAGCAGTAAGTTTTATATATATAAGTATTAAGTAATTCTTTTATACAAATCTTATTTATAAGTTTTGGCTTGTTATTTGCTAATATCAGGGCGTGGAGGTTTGACTATGATAAACATCAACGCTTTAAACAAAACAAATAACAGCCAGTCATTATTACCATCATTTGCAGAAAATACTGATATTACTGGTGATTCTTTCAAATCTTTAATGGATAGTATGAAAGAACAGACAAGCTATTTGGCAAATTCTAACAGTAGTAATGAAATTGAGATAAAAAGCTATAGTGAAAAAAATTCATACAGTTTATACAGTGAAAAAAATGCTCAAAGCTCATATAGTGAAAAAAATTCCTATTCGCCATATTCAGAAAGAGCAAAAGATAACAGATATGACAAAGACAGGCAATCATATGAAGCTGTAGAAAGCAAATCATATACTAATGAAAATAATAATGTTGGCAGAAGAAACAGAAAAGAAGAAAACAATATTGATGGTAAAAATGTTTTTGAGAAAAAAGATGTTAAAGAGTTTAAAGCAGGAACACAAAATAATGTAAGTAAAGCTCCACAGGAAGATGAACAAATTAATGTATCAGAAGAAAATAAAAAAGAAGAAGTATCTATAAAAGATTTATTAATGCTTTTACAAACTGCTTCTAAATCTGCATCTACTGAAGAAGTGGCAACTTCTAATGAAGAAAATGTTGATATTAATGTGATGATAGAGGATTTAGAAATAAGTGAAGAATTAAAAGATTCACTTAAAAGTATTGTTGAAGCACTGCAAAATTTACCACAAGAAGAACTTGCAGACCTTGAAAATTATTTAAATAATACTCTTTCAAATTTGGAAGTATTAAATATTGATGCTTCAGATGAAACTTCTATATTATCTAAACTTTCAGAAATAGTGATGAATAATACTGATGATAAATCATTAGATAGTGCATTTGATGTGCTGCAGGAAAAAATTGCTTTATTAAATAAAAATAATATAGCAGAAGACATAAATAATAATGAAATCACAAATGCAGCAGATGAGATAGTAGAAGATATAAAAGAATTAGCTCAAAATGAAAATATAGATATTGATAATAAATCATTATCTAAAGTTATTGATAAAATAGCATCATTAATTGAAGAAGCAGTTAATAGTGAAGATATAAAAGGGCAGGATAAATTATCCCTTGCAAAAGATATTTTATCATATATTAAAACATCATTAAAAGCAGACGGAATGCAGGCTGAAAATACTGCAGCAATAGAAAATAATGAGAATATAAATATTGCTGATATTATTGAAAGCCTTGAAGTATCTGAAGAAAACCCAATGGAAAATATTAAAGATACAGCAGGTATAAAAACTGACGAACAGCTTAAAGTAACTGTAGAAACAGATGGTGAAATTAAATTAGAAGTAAATAATGAAGAAAGCATGGCTTTAAATAATACAGATGATAATATGCTAACTACTCAAGATGATGCATCATTAGAATCATTTACAGCTGCAGTATTAAATAACCAAACAGTTAAATCAGAAAATGATAAAACAACAAATACTAATGTTGAAAGTGCCGTAGTAGCAGATGCTGAAATTGAAAATGTTGAAGAATTAACAGCAATGCCACTGCAAGATGAAGAACAAGTTAAAACTACTAGTGATGGTAAAATAAATACTGCACAAAATGATACACAAAAAATATCACAACAAAACCAACCTGCTGCACAACAAAAAACTGCAAATCCACAGGCTGAAGTTTTAAAAGATACAGCTAATACAGCAGAAGAAATAATTGATGAAGCAGCAATGCAGGAAGCAGCTCTGGAAGATGAAATAACAACAGGCAAAGAAATAGGTGAAAAAATTTCAAAAGATAGTGCAAAACAAGTAGATGCAGCTTCTATTAAAGATATTAAAAAAGAATTTAAAACTGCAAATGTGGAAGTAACTGAAAGCTTAAGAGGCCAGGCACAAGAAAAATTAGAAGCTAAAGCTCAAAGAGTTCAGTTAACAGATACATCTAAAGGGCTTTCAAATAATAATGCTCAAAAAGAATTTATAGCTATGCAAAATAAAGCAGGGGAAAATTTTTCTACTAATACTCAGGATAAAGGAAATAATTTCAACTACTTTTTAAAATCAAGCAGTGAAGCAAATGCTAAATATGAAACTGCTCAGGCTCGTGAGAATACAGCACCTTATAATATGAAAGATGTAAGGGATATTGAAAGGCTTGTTCGCACTATGCAGTCATCTGTAAGTAAAGGACAGTCAAAATTAACAGTAGTGTTGACCCCTGAAAATTTAGGAAAATTACAAATCCAGTTAACAGAAACAGGTGGTAAAATCACAGCAAAATTTTTATCAGATAACGAACAAAGCCATAAAATGATTATGGCACAAAGTGATTTACTTAAAAACCAGCTTTCTGAAAAAGGAATAGTAGTAGATAATATGGAGTTTGCCTTTAATGATGCAATGAACAAAGGACAAAATAGCGACGAACAAGGCAGAAGAACTTCTAAACACGCACAAAAAGGTAAAAACTTTAAAGAACAAGATAATGATTTAGAAGTTGGCACGGAAGTTGCTACTAAAAAGGCATCAGGTATTTATGCTTAAGTAAAGAGGAAAAAAATGCAACCAAATTTATTAGGAAAGCTTGAGCCAACAACAGTGACTCAGCAAATAAACAGCACAAAAGATGGCGTAGGTGATGCAGAGCTTGACCAACAGGATTTTTTAAACCTGCTTGTTACTCAGCTTAAAAACCAAGACCCATTAAACCCAACAGATAATGCTGAGTTTATGAGTCAAACAACTGCATTTTCTCAATTAAATGAGATGACTACTATGAATTCTTCATTAGAGAAAATATTAGAGCATTTAGCTATGCAGTCTTACAATAACAGTTCATTAACTGCTGGTGCTGGTTTCATTGGTAAAGAAATTGAATACCAAACAAACACTGTTACAGTTGGTGGTGACAGTTTAAAAAATATTTCCTTTTATTTGGCAGAAGATGCAGCAGCAGGTAAAGCACAAATTAATATTTATAATGAAGAAGGTGCTGTAGTTGCAGTTGTTAAACCAGAAAAAGATTTAGTAAGTGGTGAAAATATTATTCACTGGGACGGAACAGGTGTTGGTGGAGTTGAAGTTCCAGATGGCACATATTACTTTGAAGTTCAAGCTTATAATACAAGCGGTGAATTAATTGAAGTTCAAGAGTATGGAACAGGTATTGTTCAAGGTGTTAAAATGTCAGGTGGTGTCTTATACTTCGATATTGGCACAGGTGTTGTTTCTAGTGAGTATGTATACTCTGTTTATGACCCTCAACCAGAAGACGGTGGTGATGGTGGATCAGACGGAGGCTCAGACGGTGGTTCTAGTGGCAGTTCTGGTGGATCAGATGGAGGTTCAACAGGTGGCACGGAAGGTGGAACTGGTGGAACAGAAGGTGGTTCATCAGGGACAGATACCCAGGCATTTTTAGGAAAATATAATATTAATAGATAAGTTAATAAAAGAAAAAAAATAAAAGAAAAAATAAAAGAAATTAAAAAATTGGGTATAATTTGGAGGGGCGCTAAATTATACTTTACAAGCATTCGGAGGTGCTTTCATGTTAAGGTCATTGTATAATGCAGTTAGTGGTTTAGATGTAAACCAAAAAGCTATGGACGTTTTAGGTAACAATATTGCAAACGTTAATACCATTGGTTTTAAAATGGGACGTGCAGTTTTCCAAGATTTAATGAGCCAAACTTTAATTGGTGGTAAAACTCCAACAGATTCAAGAGGTGGTATTAACCCACGTCAAGTTGGTAATGGTGTGTATTTAGCAGCAGTAGATAATATATTTGCTCAAGGTGTTGTTAAATCAACTCAAAGCACAACAGACTTAGCTATTCAAGGTGCTGGCTTTTTCGTAGTTCGTGGCGAAGGTGTAGGTGAAAACTACTATACTCGTGCTGGGGACTTTAACTTTGATAATACAAACACATTAACTACTCCATCAGGGTATAGAGTACAAGGCTGGATGGCAGATCCTGATACTGGTATTATGAATAAACAAGTAGGTGTTGGTGATATTGTATTAGGTACAAACTACCAAGTTATGAAACCAAAAGAATCTACAGAAATCAATATGTCTGGTGCATTAGATACTGTTGCAGAAGCATCTACTGTAACATATGGTAAACTTTTAACTCAAGCAACAGGCAAACAAGATATAGGCACAATGCTTAGCTCAAAAGGCGCAGCTATGGACTTAGCTGAAGGTGAAAAAGTAAGAATTTCAGCTAGACCATCACTTTATACTGCAATGAGCGAACTTTCTGATGAAAACGGAACAGCATTAGGTATTAGTGAATTAAACGGTAACGTTACATTTAGAATTAACGGTTCTACATATTCATTAAACTACAGCTCACTTTCTGGTGGTACACCAAGTGATGGTAAATATACTTCTATTGAAGACTTTATACAAGAAGTTAACAATATATTTGCTCAAGCTACAAGAGAACATGTAGGTTCAGCACAAAATACATCTGGCACACCTATTGCAACTATGACATTTAAAGATGGTATGTTTGCAATAGAAGCTAACTACGGTCATGAATTTGAAATTCAAGGTATCAGTGGTTCTTCACAGCTTGCAAAAATACTTTCTCCACTTGCTACAACATATAAAGCAGGTAAAACAGAGTATTCTAGCACAATAAGCTATCAAAAAGAAGTAGCTTATAAAGAAGACTTTACTTCTATAGAGGAATTAACTAATAGAATTAGTAACTCTATTAATGGTGGTGTAGTTCCTGGTGGATTTACTGCTGAATTTTTAGATAATGACTTTGGTCTTCGTGAAGGTGAAGGTATATCTTTCCCAAATATTACAATATATGACCCAGCAGGTGCTAACAACTTAACACTTAATATTGGACCATTTACTTATACTAACACTGTAAACCCATCAGTTCCTGGACAATTCCACACAATCCAAGAACTTGGCAGACTTATTACTGATGCTGTAAACCAAGAATTACAAGGTCAAAATATTGGTGGTGTTCCTGTAACTAACAGTATATCATTTGGTCTTGATGGTAATAAATTAAGCTTCTCTGTAACTGGCTCTAACTTTGATATGAGCTTTGGTGAAGCTACATTACAAAGAGCTCCAGGCTCTACACAAGATCCAAATACATACTTAAAAATGGTATTTGATAACTCATTTAATACATATGATGAGACAACAGGCACTGCTAGCCCAAAAATATTAAATGGTGTTCAATCTACATTAGATGTTCAAGAAATATCTGGTAAAGGTAGAATAGTATACAACTATCAAGATACACCTGATAACACACTTGTAGATTTAGATACAGATACTATGTATATGCAGGACGAAGAAAGGCTTATATTCTATGTAGATGGTCAAAACCCAATTATATTAGAATATGATAATACTGGTGGCCCAGGTACTCAAGTTCCTGCAGCAACAGCAGTATTTACAAATGCAGCTACTTTAGTTGCAACTTTACAGGCAGCTTTGCGTGCTAGAGGTTACACAAATGCAAATGTAACTTTGGGTGGTGATGGAACATTAAGTATAGAACATGGTGGTGCAGGTGGTAACCTTATATTCTCAAGAATTGAAACTACAGCTAAAACACCATTTTTAAAAGAAATGTTATCAGGAAGTTTAGTAGGTCAAACTATAACTGCAGGTGAAACATTAACTGTATCAGCTAACTCTGATATAGCAAAAAATATTACAGGGCTTACAATTAAAAAAGCAAATAAAGGTGAAATTTTTAATGAAAATATGTTTGCTGAAGGCACAAGTGATACATTAGGATTAGGTAAATCAATTACATCTGAAAGATTTTTGACAACAGCAGATGAAACTACCTTAATGATGAACTTATTTAATGAAAATGGTAACTATATGAACTTTGTAGAAAACCAATCTACATTAGAGTTTAAGGGCAGCATAAATGGTGAAGAAATAGTAAATAACGGTTACTTCTCAATAGGTGCTACAAGCACAATTGCAGACTATATGCTTGCACTTGAAAAATTTATAGATTTAAATGGTGGACATAATACTTTTGATAATGTTACTATGGAAAATGGTATTATGAAAGTTACTGGTGAAAAAGGTGCTAGAAATAATATTGACTACCTTTCTATTACAGCAACAGGTGGCACACAAGATTCTAATAATATATTCAATAACGCTATGCAGGGAACAGTAACTGCTGCATCTGGTGGTATTGCTTATAAAACTATGGAAATATATGACGAACAAGGTAACAAACACAATATTAACTTCACATTTAGCTTATGGAATGAAGAGTTAAATGAATGGAGAATGGAAATAGAAACAGATGATCCATTAAATGATGTTGCAATTAACGGTGCAAGCCAAAACGAACTTATTTTAAGGTTTAATGCTGATGGTACTTTAAGCCATATGTATGACAGGTTTACAGTTCCTACAAAAGTAATTGCAAACCCAACACTTAGGTTCTCTGCTGCAAATGGTACAAATACAATTAACCCAATTGCATTAAACTTAGGAACAGCTGGTGCAAACGATGGTTTATCAATTGCAGCAAATGGTGGTGGTATCACTAGAGCTTCTACAGATGGTTACACAGTTGGTGATTTAAAGCAAACTATGTTTAACCCAGCAGGTGAGCTTGTAGGAACATACTCTAACGGTCAAACAAGAGTATTAGCTCAAGTAGCTTTAGCAACATTTGTAAACGACCGTGGGCTTGAAAAAGTAGGTGATACAATGTTCCAAGCAACTGGTGCATCAGGTCAGGCTACAATAGGCGAACCAATTACAGGTGACAGAGGTGAAATTGCAGCATCTATGCTTGAAAACTCAAACGTTGATTTATCAACAGAGCTTGTAAATATGATTACAACTCAAAGGGCATACCAATCAAACTCTAAAGTTATCTCTACCTCCGATGAGATGATTCAAGAGTTACTTAACATGAAACGTTAAGATATAGATGATTAAAAGTTTTCTCTAAGGTGAGCCATTCGCTCCGGCAAGCCTTAGGGAATCCAAAGCAGCCGCAGAAGAGAAACAACTCAGGGTCGGGCTTTGATTCGCATATGGAATGCTGGGGTGTGGGTGGTAAACGCGCATGTACTACTCACCCCCTCATTTCTTTTTTAAAGATAATTATTTTTCAAAATAACATAACCAAAAAATATCCAACAAATCCAAAAAAGTGTAAATAATAACTGAATAAAAAAATGTCATACAGCATTTACTGCTACTAAACGATAAATTAAAAATTACAATTATGTAATTTTTAATATGAACTAAATAATTCGGCGAAATTTGCCTTCAAGTCCCCACTTATTTATTATAATAACAAAAGGCAAGGTTACACCCTGCCTTTTGTTTTTATACCGAAGAGGGGACTTGATATTCATTAAATACTAAATATATACGAATATACATAGTTATAAGTGTATAAAATAACACATAATTGTATATATTCTTTTCAAAAGTTTGGGGAAATTCTTGGGGAACTTTTTTAATTAGTTCCCCTTGATTTCTCTGTGCAAATATCGTATATAAAAATATATCTGCTTGACATGTATATGGATAGCAGGTATATTAT
>CALUZC010000029.1 GCA_944325215.1 uncultured Mucispirillum sp.
AGATTTTATCATCTACTGGCATAGCCAGTAGTTTTTTGTTTCGCTATGCTCAACTCTCTAAAGAGTTAATAAAAAAGGGCAGCTGTTAACTGCCCTTGTATGTGTAATAAAGGAATGATATGTATCTATTATAATGCTTTTTTTACAGCATCTATTGCAGCATCATAATTTGGTTCGTGAGTTACTTCGCTAACAAGCTCAGAATAAACTAAATTGCCAGATTTATCATAAACAAAAATACTTCTAGCAAGTAATCTTAATTCTTTAATTAAAATACCGTAGTTTTTACCAAATTCAGCACTGTAATGGTCTGATAATGTTTCTACATTTTTAACACCAGCAGCACCACACCACCTACTTTGAGCAAATGGTAAATCTAAACTAACTGCTACTATCTTAACATCATCAGATAAAGAAGCAGCTTTTTCATTAAATTTTCTAACTTCCATATCACATACACCAGTATCCAGTGAAGGAACTGCAACTATTACTAAAACTTTACCTTCATAGTCTTTAGCAGTTCTTGGTGATAAATCATTTGCTAATAATTTAAAATCTTTTATTTTAGAATTAAGAGCAGGAAACTGCCCCTCTAAAGTTAATGGATTACCTTGAAATGTAACTGTGCTCATCTAACACTCCTCATCTAGTAGTTTATATTCTATACTAAAATACTATACTTTATAATAAACTTCTTCAATATATTTAATTTTCTTGTACATACTTTCTACAAATTCAATGTTTTTTATTTAAATATACTATTATTATTAAAAAAATAAGTTTTAAATAAATTAGTTCTTGAAAGATACAAAAAATAGTTATATATTCTTGATACATCAAAATAATAAGAGAAGTAGATATGTTAAAAAAATTTTTAAAACAAATAACATTTTCATCACAAGAAGATTTTGCACTTAACTATGAAGTTGCAATTCCAAGTAATTTTAACTTTGCATACGATGTGGTAGATGCTTGGGCTGAAAAAGAACCGAAGAAAAAAGCTATGCTTTGGACAAATGATGAAGGCAAACGCTTTGATTTTACATTTGCTGATTTTAAAAAGTTTTCTGATATGACAGCATCTTTTTTTGCACGCCTTGGCATTAAAAAAGGCGATACTGTTATGCTTATATTAAAGCGTCGTTTTGAGTTTTGGTTTTCTATGCTTGGGCTGCATAAACTTGGAGCAATAGCAATACCTGCCACTCACCTTTTAACTGAGAAAGATATTGTTTACAGAAATAATGCAGCAGATATTAAAATGATTGTTGCCTGTGGGGATAAAAATATTATTGAACATGTAAATCGAGCAAAACCAGACTCCCCTACATTAGAACATACTGTATCTATTGGACCTATTGTCCCAGAAGGCTGGGAAGATTTTCATAAGGGTATAAATGAAGCTCCAGTGTTTATTCGTCCTGAACATGTTAATAATAATGATGATATATCACTGATATATTTTACTTCAGGCACAACAGCAAACCCTAAAATGGCAGCTCATGACTTTTTATATCCATTAGGACACATTATAACCGGTAAATACTGGCATAACCTTGATGAAAACAGCCTGCATTTAACAATTTCTGATACTGGCTGGGGAAAAGCTGTATGGGGAAAACTATATGGGCAGTGGATAGCAGGGGCCAATATTTTTGTATATGACCATGAAAAATTTACACCAAAAGAAATATTAAAAGCTATTGAAAAATATAAAATTACGTCATTTTGTGCTCCCCCTACTGTATTTAGGTTTTTAATAAGAGAAGATATTTTAAATACAGACCTTTCATCTTTAAAATGGTGCACAATTGCAGGGGAAGCCTTAAATCCTGCTGTGTATGATACATTTTATGAGATGACAGGTATTAAATTAAGAGAAGGTTTTGGGCAAACTGAAACAACATTAACTGTTGTAACACTTCCTTGGGTAGAACCAAAACCTGGCTCTATGGGGCTTGCAAACCCTCAGTATGATGTGGATATTATAAACAGCGAAGGCAAAAGCTGTGAAGTTGGCGAACATGGGCAAATTGTTATTAGAACTAATAAGAAAAAACCATTAGGCTTATTTAAGGAATACTATAAAGATAAAGAGAAAACTTTATCTGTTTGGCATGATGATATATATTATACTGGTGATATTGCTTGGCGTGATAAAGACGGCTATTTTTGGTTTGTAGGCAGAGCTGATGATATTATTAAAAGCTCAGGTTATAGAATAAGCCCTTTTGAAGTGGAAAGCGTGCTTATGACTCACAAAGCTATTGTAGAATGTGCAGTTACTGCTGCTCCTGATGAATTAAGGGGGCAGGTTATAAAAGCAACTGTTGTAGTGGCTGATGACTATAAAAATGCTGATAAAGATGAGCTTATTAAAGATATTCAAGAATATGTTAAAAAAACTACAGCACCTTATAAATATCCGCGTATTGTAGAAATTGTAGATAAACTGCCAAAAACAATAAGCGGTAAAATAAGACGAGTAGAAATAAGAGAAAAAAGTAATTAAAATTAATAGGGCTTTAAATGAGAAGAGCCCCATTTATTGGACAAATAAATGGGGTTCGGCTCACCTCAAACAACCACTTTTTTATATATTTTTTCGCAATCGTTTTTAGAATTTACCTACAAACTACATAATTTTGTTTGATAATAAAAAAGGCAGAAATACTTTTCAATATTTCTGCCATTTATAAATAATTTATAATATTACTTATTTAAAAGTGGAAAGCCCATTTTTTCTCTAGTTTCCACAAATTTTTCAGCACAAATTTTTGCAAGCGCTCTAACTCTAGCAATATAGCTTGTGCGTTCTGTAACAGATATAGCACTTCTTGCATCAAGCAGATTAAATGTATGGCTGCATTTTAAACAGTAATCATAAGCTGGAAGTGGCAGGCCTAGTTCTGCAATACGCATACACTCTTTTTCATATGTTTCAAAAAGATTAAAAAGTGTTGGCACATCAGCCACTTCAAAATTAAACTTTGAAAACTGAACTTCGTTTTGGTGGTAAACATCGCCATATGTTAAATGCTCATTCCATTTTATATCAAAAACAGATTCTACCTGCTGAAGATACATGGTAATACGCTCTAAACCGTAAGTTATCTCACCAGATACTGGTTTTAAATCAATACCACCTGCCTGCTGAAAATATGTAAACTGAGTGATTTCCATGCCGTCAAGCCAAACTTCCCAGCCTAAACCCCACGCACCAAGTGTTGGAGATTCCCAGTCATCTTCCACAAAGCGGATATCATGGTCTAATAAATTTATTCCTAATGCTTCTAAGCTTTTTAAATAAAGCTCCTGAATATTATCAGGTGATGGTTTTAAAAGCACTTGAAATTGATAATAATGCTGCAACCTGTTTGGGTTTTCACCGTATCTGCCGTCAGTCGGGCGTCTGCTTGGTTCTACATAGGCAGCTTTCCAAGGCTCAGGTCCTAAACACATTAAAAATGTAGCAGGGTTAAATGTTCCTGCACCCACCTCGTTATCATATGGCTGGTAAACAATGCAGCCCTGTTCTGCCCAGTAACGCTGCAGGTTCATTATCACATCTTGAAAATACATATATTCTCCTTATTTCTTACGGCTTGCATGCATTTTTAAAGGTAATGAATGGAGTTTTATAAACCCTGTTGCATCACTTTGGTTATATGCTCCACCATCATCTTCCATAGAAGCTATTGCCATATTATATAAAGAATAATCTGAAGTTCTGCCAATACAAGTTACATTACCTTTATAAAGCTCTACTTTTACTTTACCTGTAACGTATTCTTGAGATTTATCAAGTAATGCACGCAGGCAGTCCATTTCATGAGAAAACCAGTAGCCGTTATATACAAGTGTTGCAAATCTTGGCATTAATGTTTCTTTTAAGTTTAAAACTGCCCCATCAAGAGTTAAGCCCTCTAAATCTCTATGAGCTGCCATAATAATAGCTGCACCCGGAGTTTCATAAACACCTCTTGATTTCATACCAACATATCTGCTTTCAACCATATCTACTCTACCGATACCGTTTTCGCCACCAAGTTTATTTAAAGCCATAAGCATATTATATGGAGTTAATTTTTCGCCATTTAATTTAACAGCCACACCTTTTTCAAACTCAAGTTCTATAACAGTTGCTTTATCTGGTGCTGCTTTTGGGCTTTTGCTGTATTCAAACATATCATCAGGTGGGCAAACTGCAGGGTCTTCTAAAATACCTGCTTCAAATGAAATATGTAATGCATTATCATCGCTGGACCATGGTTTAGAAGCTGTTGCTTTTACAGGTATATTATATTTTGCTGCAAATTCCATAGCTTCTTTTCTTCCTTTTATAACGCTAAAAAATTCTTCATCTCTCCATGGTGCTATAACTTTTAAATCTGGTGCAAGAGCTGCTGCTGTTAATTCAAAACGAACCTGGTCGTTGCCTTTTCCAGTTGCACCATGAGCAAAATATGAACAGCCTGTTTTTCTAGCTGCTTCAACCATACCTTTTGCTATAACAGGGCGAGCTAAAGATGTGCCTAAATAATACCTTCCCTCATATAATGCATTAAAAGAAACTGCTGGGAAAACAAAATCCCTAACAAATTCTTCTCTTAAATCATCAACTATAACTTCGCTTGCTCCAGACTGATGAGCTTTCTCTTTAATACTATCCCAGTCTGCTTCTTGACCTACATTTGCCACATATGCAACAACTTCATAATCTTTTAATGTAAGCCATTTTAATATTACAGATGTATCTAAACCACCTGAATATGCAAGTAATACTTTTTCTTTCGCCATTTTTATATTCCTCCAATACAATCTATCAATATAGCTTTTTGAACATGTAATCTATTTTCTGCCTCATCAAATATAACTGAATTTTCACTTTCTAGCACTTCTTCGCTAACTTCTTCCCCACGATGAGCTGGTAAACAGTGCATAAATACTGCACCTTTTAATGCAAGATTCATAACTTCACTTGTTACTTGATAGCCTTGAAAATCTTTTATACGTTTTTGGCTTTCTTCCTCCTGCCCCATACTTACCCACACATCAGTATATACTACATGGGCATTTTCTGCTGCTTCTTCCACATGATGAGTAAGTGTAATTTTACCACCATTTTTTTCAGCATATTTTTCTGCTCTGCTTACCACATCATAATCAACCCAGTAACCTTTTGGAGAAGCTATGGCAATATGAAACCCCATTTGTGCTGCTGCATTTATCCATGACTGAGCCATATTATTACCATCACCAATATAGGCTACTTTTAATCCTTTTATTTTACCAAATTTTTCCTGCATAGTCATCATATCTGCCATAATCTGACATGGGTGAAAACTATCAGTTAATGCATTTATTACTGGAACAGTAGAATACTCTGCTAATTCTACCACTCTTTCATGACCAAAAGTGCGTATCATAATGCCATGAACGTATCTGCTTAAAACACGGGCTGTATCTTTTATAGTTTCTCCCCTGCCAAGCTGAATATCTCTATTACTTAAAAACATAGGGTGGCCCCCAAGCTCATACATGCCTGTTTCAAAGCTGATACGCGTTCTTGTAGATGATTTTTCAAATATCATTGCAAGAGTTTTACCATCTAACTCTCTATGTTTTATACCATTATTTCTTTCATCTTTTAATCTAATAGCTGTATTTATTAAATTTTGCAACTCCGCTGGAGTTCTATCTAATAATGTTAAAAAATGGCGCGGTTTTATCATACTTATACTCCCATTTCTTTAATAACTGAAACAAATATTTCAGCACCTTTCATTAAATCATCATCGCAAATATTTAATGGTGGATATAACCTTACAGAATTATTACCAGCAGGCACAATTAAAAGATAATTTTTAAGGCAGCAATCTGCCACATCTTTTGGAATATAAGGTGTTTTTACACCAATCAAAAGCCCTTCCCCTTTTATAGTGCATTCTTTAGGAAGGTTATTGTTTAAATACTCTTTTAATTTTTTCCCTTTTTCTTTTACACTATCTAAAAAACCATTACTCATCATTTCATCAATTACAGCATTAGCTGCAGCACAGGCAAGTGGGTTGCCACCAAATGTAGAACCGTGTGTGCCAGCAGTAAAAAGTGATGCTGCTTTATCTTTTGCAACAACTGCACCCATAGGCACACCATTGGCAATAGATTTTGAAAGTGACATAATATCTGGCTCAATACCAAATAATTCATATGCAAATAAATAACCAGTTCTTCCATAACCAGTCTGCACTTCATCTAAAATCATTAAAATATCCTGTTCATCACATATTTTACGAATTTCTTTTAAAAATTCTACGTCCACAGGCATAACTCCACCTTCCCCCTGGAAAAGTTCAAGCATAATTGCACAAGTATCATTTAATGAAACTGCCTGTTTTAACGCATTAATATCATTAAATGGTATATACTGATTAAATGCAGGCATAGGGGTAAATCCTTTCTGGATTTTCTCTTGAGCTGTTGCCCCCATTGTAGCATACGTTCTACCATGAAATGAATTATACATTGATATTATTTTGTAACGCTTGCCATGGTGTATAGTATTACCATACAGGCGGGCAAGTTTAATAGCTGCTTCATTGGCTTCTGCTCCAGAATTACAAAAAAACAGTTTACCACCAAATGATGCTTTTGAAATTTTATCAGCCAGTATGCTTTGCTGTTCTATTTCATAAAGATTAGATGTGTGTATAACTTTTTTTGCCTGCTCACATACTGCTTTTGTAACAGGCTCAAAGTTATGCCCTAAATTAGTAACAGATATACCTGAAGCAAAATCAAGGTATTTACCACCATTACTATCATATAAATAAGCTTTTTCTCCATGGGTAAAGCTTACGTTAAATCTTCCATAATTACTCATCAATGATGACATATATATTTCCCCATAAAATCAGTATATTTTTGGTGTCATTTATAAACCATATTTAAAAATAAATCAATGAAATATAATAATTATTACATATATTTTATTATTTAATACGAAGTGCTTTATTAAAATTAAAATAAACATGACTAAATAAGCATTATTTTTATTACATTTTTAATAATAAAAATAAAAATTCATTAAAAATTAAAAAAATCTATTGAAAATAATTTGTAATCATATTATAAATAAATCTGTATGGATATAAGAAATAGTAAAGAAATAATTCAAGACATTTTAGAACGCTACAATTTTACAAGTATTTATTCAGGCTGTAGCAACCATGTAGGCATTGAATCATCTAAAAACTTTGTAGATGAACATGATGCTTTAGACTTCCTGTATTCTTCTGCAGTGATTGGCAGTAAAGCTTTGGGCATTTTTAATGAAGTGCCGTTTTTCCATATTGATACGCCATTACGTGCAGAATGTTTACTTATTACATTTTCTCTTCCGAAAAAAATATGCACTCCTGTTGTGGTGATAAAAAGGGCAGAGGAAGTTACATCAAAACTTACATTAAGCTTAAAATTAACTTTGGAGTATAAAATACCTGTTACTGTTGTTATTACAGATAATGCAATTAATAATTATGCAGAGTTTGATAAAACTAATAGTGATATGGGCAGGATTTCACCATATATTGGTAAAGGAACATTTAAGCAGCATATTACTCAAGATGAGCTTAAAGAAATATATACAAATATTCATAAATCTTTAAGTAATACTTTTAATACAGAGTATAATAATGAAATATTTTCATTAAACTATAAACACGGCTATTTTCCTGATTATTTTATACCGTTCATTGTTACTGAAAATATTTTGTCTATTAAAAGTAAGCAATTAGAAGTATATGAAAGTGAAAAAGAGTCTCTTTCCAACTTCTTTTATGAAAACTTTAATATTTCTTTAGAACTTAGCCCTATTAAAGACAGAGTTTTTCCAGAAGTTAGGGATTTACTTTGCCCGGGCTGCCCTTTTGTTAATATTTTAAACAAGGGTGTTTCTGCTGATACTATTATATATACAAATATTAGGTGTGAAGGTATTAAAAAAGCCTATAGTGAACAGCTAAACTTTGTTTCCATAGATGGTTATATTGGTATAATTTCCAGTGAAATAAAAGTTTCTACTTTATTTATTGGCTATGCCTCATCATACAAACCTCACTACTACAAGTTTTTAACAAAAAGAGGTAGAATGATATTATTAAGTGATACTGGTATTAATAAATTAAGTGGTTTTTCATTTATTAAGCACCCTAAAAAGCTTGGTAATTCAAAAAATATAATTTACCCATACAGCTGTAATAATATTAAAACATATTCAAAAATTAAAATTAAATTAAATAAATGCCAGTGCATTAAAGAAAATAGACCATGTGATGTGGTAGATAAAACATTATGCCCTGCAATATATAAAGCATCTAATAACATGCTTATTGATTCTAATATGTGCAATGGCTGCCTTGCATGTAAAACAGTATGCAGCAAAGGAGCTATATCATGAATTACCGTATTTTTTTAGCAGGTCATATGTTTCAAACATACCATGATTGCATTAAGCTTTTAACATACAGTGCTTCCCAGTCTGATTATGTGGTGGATATTGAAGGCTTTGAAAAAAATACACCATATTCTCCTTTAAAAAATTATATTTTATTAAAAGGAAGTTCTAAAAATATATACAGTGATATTGTTATTGATTTTGATGATTTAGTGGGCAGTGTTGGTGATGATAAAACTATTACAGTTTCACCTTCCACTATAGAGGCAGAACCAGCACCTGATGCTGTTCATTACTGGAAAGCAATGGGTGTTGTTTTTAAAATCATCAGTGACTTATCACCTGCATATATTACAGGATATCTACTTGAAAAAAATATGAAAAAAGAATTAGAAGCCTTTAATTCTTCACTGGGCAGGCTTCCGTTTGCTATTCAAATTGCAATGAATGAATTAATGACGGATATTGATTAATGGACGGCAAAAAAGCATACAAAGCCTTTAATGTTGTTATGCTTGCTATTTTAATACTTGTAGGGCTTGGGCTTGCTGTTTCTATATTTTTGACAAACTCATCTATATTTGCTAAAAAAGATAAATACGGCTGTAATAATAGTGCAGGCTATGCCTATTCTTTTGCAAGGGGTAAATGTATTTTAGTTTATCAGGAAGCTGTAAGCATGCTTAAATCTAACTCTAATAACCCTAATGATATAAAAGCGTTTATTATATTCTCTCAAGATAATAAATCGGCAGATATTTTTCTTCCTAACAGAATATATGCATTGCTTACCTTAAGTGATAATTCTTCTATTTGGGTTGATAATTCTTCTACCTATTCATTAATAAATCTTCCTGAAAAATTAAGCCTGCAGGAAAACGGCACAGAGATTTATTTTGTAAATAGATAATATACAGAATACATTTTAATTAGCTTAATAAAATATATAGTATATATTAGAAATGTTATTGTCCATCATAGTTATTTATTTTTAATAGTATATTGTTTTCTAAAATTTTTACAACTAAACATATCTTTTCTAAAATATTTTTAAATATTTATTGGATAGAAATTCATGTAAAACTAATAAATCATTTTACTTTTTTAATTATTATGTATTTATTAAAATATTCTAATAATATTTACCTGTTATTTACAAATGACTTTATAAAACTTCTTGAAACATACCCATTATTTAATCTTCATTTAATGGGCTTACCTGATGATTATAAATTAATTTTAGATAAATATATAAATGACTTTCTTTCAGATTAAAACATCTTATTTCAATGATATAACTAATAAACCACCATTTACTGGAATGATTTGAGCATTAAGGCTTGTATCTGAGAAAATATGGTTTATAAAATTTTGCACTTCTTTTCTATTTGTTTGGTATTTATATGGTGTTTCTGCATTTTCTGCCATAACATATCCATATATTAGTATATCATCAAATACTACACATGCGTTTTGATTAAGTTTTGGACGTATTAACTGCCATATGTTAAAATACTCTCGCTTTATGCTGTCTATAAAAGCAAAATCAAAAGTATCATCACATGTTTTTAAATACTGCTCACCACGTATTTGGTAGTAATGCACATTTTTATAATCTTTAAAATAGTTTTGAAAAAAAATACCACGTTCAAGATTACTATCAATTGCCGTTAATTTTGTATTCGGGTTTCCTTTTAATATTGCATAGCTTGAAACTCCAATACCACAGCCTATATCTATACTTTTTTCAGGTCGTTTAATTGATACTAGATTAGTAATAGCAGTACAGGCATTTTCTTCTAATGATGGCACACCCATTTTAGCTGCTGCCTCTCTTAATATTTTATAATCTTCTGTATTATCAAGGCTTTTTAAATAATTTTCACATATGGTAGGGGAAAATGATACATTCATATACTACTTCTTCTTATCATCTCCAAAAACTGGCTGATATGTGAGCCTTTCTGCCATTTTTGAAGCATATTCTGGGTTTGCTTTACCAAGTTCGTTTAAAATTTTACCTGCTACGTTAGGTGTCATTCTGCTAAAAATTGCAACAGCAGTATCAATATCCATAGTAACAATAATATTTGCCGCTGCTTTTGGTTTTGATGTGGAATAAACTTTTACAAGTTTATCAAGCTCTTCATTTTGCTGCTCGCCTAATGATTTAAGCTGAGCAGAAACTTCATCACGGATTTTTTTAATATCTGTTTCTCTTGCTAGTAAATCCTGCTCCATAGCATTAAGGCGTGCTTCTTTTGCATTTAAATCTGCCTCCCTGATATTTAAATTTTTTTCTTTCTCTCTTAATTCTTTTAAGATGGCAGTAGTATCTATAACATTCTTATTTTCTTGTGCATATAATAAATTAACAGATAATATTGTAACTACTAATATAAATACAATCTTTTTCATATTACTCTCCTTATTACTCCTTAAACCCTCTTGTAATATTTATTTCATCTATCTGCATTTCTTCCTGTTTTTTTACGTATTCCTGATATGCCTGTAAATGTTTTTCTTTCAATTTTTCCATTACTTTTACATCATTTAATGCCTTTCTTAGCACTTCTTTTTGGTTTAAAATATTTTGCTCTGCCTGTCTTCTTCTTGTTTCACACTCTATTAAATCTTTTTCTCTTACTTTAATGTATTTTGTATACATATCTATAAATTCAAATCTATTGTTTTTTCTTTCTTCTTCTAAATCATTAGCATTTTTATTAATATCATCAGCTATAGCCTGCCGTTCTGCTCTAATATCTTCTTCTATTTTAATAAGTTCAGAAAGCTTAATTTTTTCTTTTTCCAGTGCTTTTTCTCTTAATTCAAGCACTTTTTCCATTTTAAATTTTTTAGTCATATACTAATTATTTACCCACTATAGACTGCATTATACCTAATGTTTCTTCCATAGTAAATTTTTCGTTTTTACCCTGCTTTAAAAAAGCTGTAATAGCCTGATTTTTTGCAATAGCTTCATCAATTTTAGGGTTTGAACCTTTTGCATAAGCACCAATATTTATTAAATCTTCTGCCTCTCTATATGTTGCAATTAAATCGCGAATTCTTCCTGCCATTGCAATATGTTCTGGTGTTGCAACTTCTGTCATAAGACGAGATGCACTTACCATTACATTAATAGCAGGAAAATGGTTTTTTGCTCCCAAACTTCTATCAAGCACAATGTGACCATCAATAATAGAACGGACAGTATCAGCAATAGGGTCATTCATATCATCACCTTCTGATAAAACAGTATAAAGTCCTGTAATAGAGCCTTCCCCCTCTGTTGTGCCTGCTCGCTCTAAAAGTTTTGGTAAAAGCCCAAAAACTGAAGGTGTATAACCTTTTGATGTAGGCGGCTCCCCAACAGTTAAGCCAATCTCCCTTTGTGCCATGGCAAAACGAGTAACGCTGTCCATCATAAGCATTACTTCTTTGCCTTTATCTCTAAAATATTCTGCAATTGCTGTTGCCACAAATGCACCAAGCCTTCTCACTAATGCAGACTGGTCACTTGTTGCACACACTACAACACTGCGTTTTAAACCTTCCTCACCTAAATCGCGCTCAATAAACTCTCTAACTTCTCTTCCCCGTTCACCAATTAATGCAATAACGTTAACTTGAGCACTGGTATTTCTTGCTATCATACCAAGTAGCACACTTTTACCAACACCACTACCTGCAAAAATACCTACACGCTGACCACTGCCTGATGTTAGAAGCCCATCAATTGCTTTTACTCCTGTTGATATTGGTGTCTTAATAACTCTGCGTAGTAAAGGTGGCGGGGGAGCTGCTAATATTGGAACTGGTGTTACATCTGATAATGGACCTTTACCGTCCATAGGTCTGCCAAAGCCGTCTAACACTCTACCTAAAAGACTATCGCCCACAAATACTTTATTACCGTCACTAACTTCACTAACCATACTTCCCGGTGCAATACCTTCACTTTCCCCATAAGGCATTAAAACAACCCTGTCATCTCTAAAGCCTATGATTTCTGCAAAAATTTCACTACCAGTAACAGTATGTATTACACATCGGCTGCCAATACTTAAAAGTGGTCCATCTGCTTCCACTACAAGCCCGGCAATTTTAGTAACTCTACCTGTTAAAACAATTTTAGTTGTCGGATTTACTGTCTTGAGCAGCTGCAAGTTGCGCATTTATTTCCTGTTCCAAATCTTTTATCATAGTATCTACATTTAAAGCAATTTCACCAGATTTTGAATCCACCATAACTGCACCTTTTGGAATAGATATATCACTGCTAACTTCATAATCTGGCAGTGCAGCTTTAGTAACCTCTAAATCTTCCGGGTTCACTTTAAATCTAATATCTCTAAATTCATGTAATCGTGATAAGTTTTGCCTAATAATATTTGCAGCAAAATTATCATTAATCTTTCTTTCCTCACCTATTAATGTTTTTACAAAACCTACTACTGTTGCAGGTATTTGCTCATCAATCGCATCTATTGTTGCTTTTACATCATCTATTTTTTTCAAAGCATCACTGTAAAATTCATTTAATTTATTAAGATAATCTTCTTTATCTGCTTCATACTGTTTTTCAAACTGCACTTTCGCTTCTTCAAAACCAGCCTGCTTTCCTTCATTTTTCGCAGCTTCCAACTGTTCTGGAAGGGTTTCTTTTAGAGTATTAAGTTCTGTTTGGGCAGTATCAAGCTGTTTATCACGCTCCATTAATGCTTTTTCAACAGTTAATTTTAAAGCTTCCATTTCTTCAGCATGTGCTTTATATCCATCTATCTTTTCTTTATATTCTGCCAACTCATTTTTAAGTTCTTCTAATTCACTTTCAGAAATAAGAGGCGACATATATGGGTTTGGTATAAACTCATCATTTGATTCTTCAGGGCTTTCTGTGGAATAAACATCTGCTTCTTCTGGTGCAGAAAATTCATCAGGACTGCTGTTTACCTCCATAACAGGTATATCTTCTGGTGGTAAATCATCTTCTACACGTTCTGTATCTCTATGCCTTATTACTGTTGGAGATTTAGGGCCGTCATCAAACCCATCTGAAAACATGGGGGATTCCACAAAACCCTGCCCAAGTTTTCCTTCTGGTAAATCAACTTTTTCACCTATTACACCATCTTCTGCCTTTGCAAGACGGCTTGGGGGCCAGTAATCTTTTTCTGTAACTTCATCTTCATATTCTTCTATTGTTTCAGGCTCTTCTTCACCAGTATCACTAAACATATCCTGAACAGAAAGTTCTTCATCATCAGCAAAAGAACGCAGGTTATAATCTTTTTCTCCACGTTCTACTGTTGCAAACTCTCTTAATTTAAATACGCCATCTGTTCTATCTTCCTTTATAACTCTTGCAGGCATATAATCTCCCTTGTAATTGAAAAATATGAGTAAAATATAAAATAGACATTTATTAAAATATTTCCTAATTTCATATATGAATTTTTAATATGCAGTTAACACTGCTGTCTATTTCAAAAAATGGGAGCAGGCTTATTTCCTGCTCTATATTATAATTTCTAAATTGTTCAAAAGCAGGCAATAACTGCCTGCTGTCTAAAATTTATATTAAAAAATCTAAATAAATTGTTCTTCTTCACCGCCACCGATACTAATAACGCCTTCTTCATCAAGCTCTCTAACAATGGCAACAATTTCATGCTGTGCTTTTTCCACATCTTTAAGACGGACAGGGCCCATATAGTCCATCTCTTCCTGCATGGTTTCCATAGCACGTTTAGACATATTTTCAAAGAATTTCTTCTTAGTATCTTCATCTGCCCCTTTAAGTGCAAAGGTAAGAACTTTCTTATCTGCTTTCTTAAGAATTTCTTGAATAGCAGCTGTTCCAAGAACTTTTATATCATCAAATACAAACATCATATCTCTGATTTTTGCAACAAGTTCTGGAGAATCTTTTTCTAACCTGTCAAGAGTAGTTTTACTGGCAACCCTATCCATACGGTTAAATATTTCAGCAACAGATTTTACACCACCAACTTCCACATTGTATGATGAAAGTGCTTCAAACCTTTCTTCTAACACTTTAGAAAGTGTTTTTACAACGGCTGGAGAAATATCCTGTAAGTTAGCTATACGAACTGCAACTTCTGCCTTTAAATCTTCAGGCAGCTGAGCCATAGATTCTGCTGCATGAGAAGGGTCTAAGTGTGCCAAAATCAGTGCAATAGTTTGCGGGTGCTCGTTCATAATAAATTTTGCAAGCTGTTTAGGGTCAATCTTAGTTAAAAATTCAAAACCAGATGATTGCTCAAGCATTTTTGTAAGCCTGTCAATAATCTTTCTTGCTCTTTCAGGCCCTAATGATTTTACAAGGATAGATTTAGCATATTCTAAACCACCTTTAGAAATAAACTTCTTCGCAAGCATCATATTGTAGAATTCTTCTACAACTTCATCTATTTGTTCAGGTGGCACAACTCTAGTTAAAGCAATCTCTTTAGATAAATCAGAAACTTCCTCATCATCTAAATACGCCATAACTTTAGAAGAAATTTCTTCCCCTAATGCAACCATTAATATAGCAGCTTTTCGCATACCTTGTGATGACTGTATACCCGTAAGGGCAGCCATCATAGCAGAAGTATCTTCCTTAGCCATATCTAATTGCCTCCTTGACCGCCACCGCCTTTAATCATAGCTTTTACTAAATTTGCTATCATCTCAGGGTCTTCATTAGCCTGTTCTTCGATTTTCTTCAACATAACTTTTGATTTAACTGCTTCAACATCAATTGGTGTAGATTCTTCCAACTCTGCTTCAATCTCACGTTCAAGCTCTTCCACTGATTTAGGGAAACCACTTTCATCGCCAACAGAAATATCAAGCCCTGCCATTTGAGCATCAAGAGCAGACTCTCCAAGCATTTCTTCATCAATTTCTCTAGCCTTATCAATCCTTTTAATAATAGGACGTAAAATCAGCAGCCAGAACATGAAAATAATCACAATAGCACTTGCATAAGATGCAATCTGTCTTATAATTTCCATACGCCTAGCACTCTCTTCTGCCATTAAATCTATTTCATCTTTTGTTGTATCAAAAGATATATTTGTAACTTCTACCACATCTCTATCAGCAACATAACCAACTGCTGCTGCAACAGTAGCACGAAGTTTAGTCATCTCCTCTTCTGTTCTTGGCTGCCTTACAAGCTTTCTAACACCATCTACAGTTTCTAATGTCTGCCTGTCATCAACTACAACAGCAACAGTAAGCCTTTTTATTTCTCCACCAACTTTGTTTTCTCTTGTAACTGTTTTATCTATTTCAAAGTTTGTAGTCTCATCAGTTTTGCTGTATTCACTAACAATACCATCAACTAAAATATCAGGCTCTGCCAGGTTTGATTCAACTCCCGGTATCCCCTGCGGTCCTTTACCTGTTTGTTTAGAATTAATCTCTAAAGTTCTTTGAGAACGTGTAACTGGTGTATCGCCAAACTTTTCACTTATTATTTCCCTTTGGCTAAAATCCATAGCAACACTAACTCTCACTATAAAAGGATTATCGACACCAAGCATAGGAACTAAAGCTTTTCTTAACTTATCCTCTAAATATTTTTCATGGTCTCTTTCATAAGCTATCTGGTTTTGGGTTAATCTGTATGGCTCATTAGCTTCTGTCATAAACGCACTTAAAAGGTTGCCTGCTGTATCAACTACTTGAATATTTTTTGGTTCAAGTCCTTTAACTGCTGCTGCAACTAAATGGCTTATGGAACGCACTTCATCTTCAGAAAGTGTCTGTTCTGGTTTTAATTTTAATGCAACAGATGCTTTTGCCTGCTGTTCTTCTGACACAAAAAGTCTTTCTTTTGGAATTGTAATGTGAACTTTTGCTTCTAAAACTTTATCCATGGTAGCAATGGTATTACTTAACTCTCCTTGCAATGCACGCTGATAGTTTACATTCTGCATCATTTCAGTTTGACCAAAGCTTGATTTATCAAAAAGTTCAAACCCAGCAGCTGGCGGCGTTTTAGGTAACCCCTGTTCTGCAAGCATCATTCTAGTGGTATAAACATTTTCCTGTGGAACTTCTATTGTTGTGCCATTTACTCTAAAAGGCACTGTTCCTTTACGAAGTTCGTTAGATACTGCCTGAACATCTTCCTGAGTCATATCTGTATATAATGGTTTATAAGCTGGTTTATTCGCCCATATAAGAAGAACTGTAACAGCTGCAATAACAGCAACAGTAGCAGCACCAATAGCCGCCTTTTGAAGTGTAGTTAATTTTGCCCAGATATCTAAAAATTGTGTGGATAAATTACGTACCGCCATATTTGGTCGCTCCTATACTAAAGTTAGTATACAATCACTAATAAAAAACCATTATATATTAGTGATACTAATTGCAATATATAAAATTTATTCAATACTTACAAGTATTTTTTTTATATTTTTAACTTAATGTTTAACTTTTTATTCTTCTATTACTGTAACCTGCCTGCTCATATTTAATAATTCTTCTAAACCATCAGTAAAATATAATATTGAAAAAAAAGCAGAAATAATCAGCACTATAAATATTACAATAAAAGTTCTTCTAAGGCTTAAAGGTATATTTGACCATAGCTGCTTATATTCCGCAGGTATTCTTTCTTGTAATTTATTAGCACCCTTTGGCATATCTTTATCCATCTGTGCTCCAAAATAAAAAAATATTGTCAAGTTATAAAAAATAGACAGCAACATAAGGCTTAACACCTATATTACAGTAAAGAATGGGAAAAGTGTAGTAAATATAAGAGTAATATTACTACACTTGAGTTTTAATAACTTCTTGATAAGCTGAAAGTAGTTTGTTACGAACTTCCATCATCATTTTTAATGATGTATCTGCTTTCTGCATAGCTATCATAGTATCATGCACATCGGTATTTTCACCGTTTAATGCTTGTTGAATAGCTTCTGTTGCAGTATGCTGAGCAGAATCCACACTACTAAGAGCAGTTTTTAAAATATCAGAGAAGCTGTCCCCTTCTACAACATTTGGCTGTTGTGTAGAACCGTAATTTGTTTGCAGACTGTTTGGAAGTAAAATATCCAGTTTATTAATGTCAGCCATTTTATGCTCCTATTTTTCTCTTATGTATAATATATAATGTTTTTTCAAAAGTAGCAAGTTTATTTATTTGCTATAAAAGTTTTTCCATAACTTATTACTAATATAGGATATAAAACCTGCTAATATACCATTTCTTTTATACTATCAAATACTGTGCCATATTGCACAATAAATTATAATCCACTACTTTTTAAGGAAATAAATGTAAATTAGTCATTTTTTTCCTATTAAAAATTTCCTTATGGGAAAATTTTTCCCATTATAATATTATTGTCGTCCAATCTCTAATGCAGCATTAGATAATTGTTTTGCAGACTGTAAAATGGTTAAGTTGGACTCATATGCCCTTGCTGCTTCCAGCATATTTACCATTTCTTCTACAGGGCTTATGTTTGGCATGGCCACATACCCTTCCTCATTGGCATCTGGGTGGGTTGGGTCATACTGCAGCCGCGGCGGTTTTGTATCTTCATATATCTTATCTACCTGAACACCACCTTTGTGCTCACCTTGTAGAACTTGTTTAAATATAACATTTTTCTTCCTGTATGGTCCGCCATCTTCTGTTCTTGTAGTATTAGCATTTGCCATATTTGAAGATAACACACTCATTCTAATTCTTTGTGCTGAAAGCCCTGTGGCTGCAACATCTAACACATCAAAATAACTCATAATATCACCCCATCACTTTCTACTGTGGCGTTGTTTTAGTTAAATTTACAAGGCCTGTTACTTTTTTACCTGCAATTTGTGAAAGCAGTTTATATCTTAATTCAGCATCTGCCTGCTGGCTCATTTCATAATCCATATTTACATCGTTGCCATCATTTCTTATGCTTGGGTTGTTTTGGAAACGAACTAAAGTTCTTGGGTCTAATTCTTCCATTCCTGTTGGCATGTGCATAGGATTTGTTCTTTTAAGAGGCATAGGATTTCTTTCATTTGAATAATACTCTTCCATAACTTCACTAAATACTAATTTTACAGCTTTATATTTTGGAGTATCTTGGTTTGCAATATTTCTTGAAATACCATTATTTTTTACAGATAAAGTATCAAGAGCAAAGTTTAAATCATTTACTTTAGTTTTATCAAAAATTCCTATCATTTCACACCTCTTAACTTTTTATTAGCAACATAAATGCCAATTTAAAATTCACTTTTCACTCACTTGCTTATATAATAGCAATCAGCATGCCAAAAATAGTTATTTTTTTAATTTTCTTGTCATGGTAAATGATTTTTCATAAAAAATCAAAAGTGGTATAGTTACACCTACTGCTAAGGCAGTAATTATAGATACAGTCGTTATTCCATTATCAAAAATAGCCACAATTAATTCCTGCTTAGCTGCAAGTTCTGTTACTTTACCATATTCTACAACTGAAAGAATAGTTTTATATGCATAAAGACCTGGTATCATTGGCAAAAGTGCAGGAAAAGATACTACTTCCATAGAACATCTAAGTTTATTTGCCATGAAAATTCCAAGAAAACCAATAATCAATGCTGCTACAAAAGTAGCAATAGATAAACCAATGCCGTATTGAGCAATAATAAAATATCTTACACCCCTGCCTGCTGCAGCTAAAATGGCAGTAAAAAAAATAAGCCTTTTAGGTGGATCTGAAATTAATGCAAAACCCACTGCAGCAATTGCTGCAAAAACTGCTTCTATAAGTGATGCTGTAATTATATCTATCATAATATCCACCTTGTTAAAGCCAATGTTGTATATAATCCTATTGCAATACATATTACAAGTATCATTGCACTAACGCCACGTGCTAATCCTGTCATTACATGGCCATCTAATATATCAGTTACTGAATTTATAATATGAACCCCGGGTATTAAAAAAAGAACACTGGTAGATACTGCCACATCTAATGTATTTGTGTTTATGAAGTAGCTGCCAATCACCCAGGAAACAAAAGAAGCAGTAAAAGAAACAGCAATTATCATTGCTCTAACATCAAACTTTATTTTTAATAAAAACAGTCGTAATGCAAATGCTACAACAGTAGATAAAAATACTATTATCATAGAATGAAAATCACCACCAAAAAGCTCGCAAAATGCTGCTATTGCTAAAGATGCAAATATTAAAACAATATATTTATTAGAATGTGCATTAGATAATATTTCATCATACTTATCTTTTAGTTCATTAAGTGAAATATCTGTGTCATATGACTGCCAGCTTAAAGCACTTAAATCATTTACAATAGACAGGCTTAAATGTGGCGGCATCTGCTGTTTAACATATGTTCGTCTAATGGAGTTGTCTTCTGGCTTAAAAATCGTCATGGTAATATTTCGCTGAAAAATAGCAATGGCTGTTTCATAACCAAAAGATTTACTTATCCTTGTAACATTTCTAACAGTTCGCTCCGTATTTGCTCCAGAACGCATAAGCATAACAGCATAATCCAGTAAAAAATTACTTAATTCTTGAATATCTGCAGTTTTCATAATTCCTCGCTGTTTTATATAAAGAAAAGATTTTTATAATACTAGGATTTAATCTTGTCAATACTAATATACTTTTTTCTATACATATAGTATGAATTTTAATATAATAGATTATAGTTTATATTATAATGGGGCTTGTAATGAGAGTTTTATTTATAAGTTTGGGGCTTTATGG
Source organism: uncultured Mucispirillum sp. (assembly GCA_944325215.1). GTDB lineage: Bacteria > Chrysiogenota > Deferribacteres > Deferribacterales > Mucispirillaceae > Mucispirillum. The sequence goes on from CALUZC010000029.1 coordinate 20,220, forward strand.
TTCTGATTTAGATGAAGATATTAAAAAATTAAATTTATCACATTTAACTATTGCTGATGAAACCCTTTATTTCTTAAATGGATACCTTATGCCCGATTTAGATTCTAGTTCATATATTGATTACAGTAACAGCAGCACCATTTTTAACCAGCTTATACACATGCTTGAAAACAGAATGATATATGGGCAGACAACTATTTTACATATTACAAATATTTGCAATATAGAATATATTTTAGAACTTGCAAAAATATACAGATATAAAGTAGTCTATGTTTTTTATAACAGTGAAAATAAATATATACGGTTTAGAAAATTTAACCAGAAAAAAGTTAATAATATTATTCAAAATAAAAAAGAAGAAGAATATGAGAATTGGTTTAATCAGTTAAAAAAACAGCAAAATGAATATGAAACTGATTTAAATACTGCATTAAATAAATATAGCAAGTTTATACTAGATACAAATACTTTTAATAAATATGATGATATATGCTTAATACCAGATTTACACGGCAGCTACAATGTATTTTTAAAATTTTTAAAAGATAATAATATGCTGCAGGATAAAAATGATAAAATGGTAAAAATATTATCAATATTTTATAGAACAAAAAAAATAATAAGAGCACAAAAAAAAACATAAATATATTCACCCTGCAGAAGAAATCAGTGGCACAGGGCTAGAAATCTCCCTTACATGTAAATATTTATTTCCCCATAATGAAGGAAGAATAATCCCTATTGAAAAATGGCAGGATATTACTACAGATATGATAAAAAAGCTTTATAATATGTAATTATTTACTTTATATAAAAATAATATTTTTTGTCATGCTTTAAGGGACTTATTCGCAGGTCCACGCCCTGCTCATAAGTAACAGATAAATACAAAAAAAATGCGGACTTCCTGTCCGCTTGACACGAGAGCTCCATCTCCCAGGCGAAGTTGTTCTCCTACCCACCCTGTAACAAGCAAGATATATGCCATTTAATATATATTATAACCCATTGATATTGTTGATATTTTTTTATTACATTTTATAAAATAAAAACGGAAAATATTTCCAATAGGAAATAATAATAATATTTCTTGATATTCTTAATATATTTATATATAATACAACATACAAAAAGGGAGAATTAATATGCCAAAATATGAATATAAATCGAAAATAGTCAATAGTTCCTTGTATGTTGAAAATTTTATGAAAGCTTTTTTCGCATCTCAAGGTATAAAACCTTATCTTCCATTAAAAAGTGAAATAATAAAGGATATTAAGCAGCCAAATTATAATGGCAATTATAAAATTTGGAATTATGCTATGCCTTATGATATTGAAAAAGAATATTTAAAAAAAAACAGGGATAAAATTCGCTCAATGCCCATAAATTTTAGCTGGACAGAAAGCGAACTAAAAGAATATGCAAAACTTCCAAGCGATGATTTAAAAAGGAAAATGATACTAGATAAAGTGGATATGAAATCACTTTATCTTCCCAACTTAAAATTTGAAAAAGATTTTATAAATTATCCACCATTACCAACAGATGAAAAATCAAAAAATAATTTTGCGAAAGGTTTTGGGCTTTATACTAAAAAAGATGCAGCTTCTGTTAATGCAAGTATTCCTTATTTAGAATCAAGTGCAGCAGCAGGCAATTATATTTCTCATGAATTACTTGGCAGGTATTACCTTTCAGTAATTAAAAATCTTAATAATACAAAAAGTGCAGAATGGGAAAAAGCTTATAAAAAACTTATGGAACATTCTCAATGGCTTTGTAAGGTAAATTTACCTGTTGGGTATTATCTTATATCAGAATATGATATATATCATACCAATTTAAATAAAAACAGCTTAAGTCAAACAGAAATTAAAAGTATTTATAATAATAAAATTTATCCAAATATGATAAAAGCATTATCACTTGGCAGTTATGATTTAATGTATCAGCTTGCAGTAAATAATATGGATTTAGAATGGGCATTAACTTTAATGCTTTTAACAGGTGAATCACATGTAATTAGTGGTATGATAAAAAGCTTAAAAGATAGAATAGAAATACCTGTTACGCCACGTAATATGGCAACTATTAAACTTGCGCTTATGTTAGGAAGCCATACAACACTTGAAATATTTTTAGGTAGAGGGGATACGAAAAATACATATATGTTTAATCGCAATTTTAAATCATGCTTTTTCTACCAAGACCCTACCCCTGATTATAATTATACTCTTTTAAGTACAAGTTCTCAAATTGTATCTACACTTAATACTTGTGAAAAATATTTAAATGAGAAATCTTTTTTAATTCCAGAAATAGATAAATGTATACCTAACAGCACTGTTTTATTTTCTCCATATGGTAATATTGAATCACTTTTTTCTATGGCAGATGATGAATATAACGGCTTAATTGATGATTTAGGATACTATGAATACGAAAATTCAAAAGATTTTCCAAAAGAAAAAATATTATCACTTTATAAAGACTTTCAATATAAAGACCCTAGAAGTAAGTTTTCAACATTAAAACATAAAAAATTATACAGGGAAGCATTGGAAGAAAATGATTCTGATAATGCATTAGATGATAATGATGTTTTTGACCCAGAAGATAAAGAATTTGCAAAAGAAAGAATAGAAAAACTAGTTGAACGCTCTGAAAATAATACATTATCTGAACATATTTATGAATTTATAAGCTATGCTAATGCATTAAAAAAACGGGAGCTGGAAATGAACCCATATTATTATAAACTGGCTCGCCCTTATATATTCCCGGAAGAAGTATATAAAAATAAACCAAACTGGTATTAAGGGAGTAAAATTATGAATTTAGATAAAATTACAAATATAAATTTATCAAGACGAACACTATTAAAACAGTTTGGATTTGTATGTTCTGGTGCATTGTTTTTAAATACAAGTATATTACCGTTAAATCATATTAATAATGCATGCAATTCTGGAACAAACAATAAATACAATGAATTATCAAACAACATATTACATGAACAAATACATATTACTCCATACCAAAAAAATGTAATCACAACTTATTTAAGTTAATATATTTTATAAGTAATTATAATAGCTGCACGGGAGGGAATTTATAATATGTTATACACATATCCAAAATCACTTACAAGTAATACATATTTAAAAATGAGTGATGCAGTATAATATACAAACAAAAAATAGATAGCTAAAAATCTATTTAATTTTAATATATATTAGTCTGTGATAAATATAATTACACTGCACTTTATAAAAATAATTCAATTATCCACCATTATATAAATTAATAAATCACACAGAAAAGTCAAAAAAATAATAAAAACAGATGGAAAACTGTTTTTAAGATTTTTGTTTTATACAAGACGGCTTAAAAATTCACGCTGGGAGTTTACATTGAACGTAGATAATATATTAAACATGCATTAGTATAAATTTATATATTTTATTGTCAAATAAAGCAGATAATTTATATTTATGTTTAGCATACTACAAAAATAAGTATAATACATTAACTCGATATATTATAAATCACAAGTTGATTTATTGTTATGATACATATAATTACATCATGATTTATATAAATAAATAATATATATTAATTATTATATATACGTATAATAAGTTTATACTATTATTTGTAATGACCAAGTGAATTTTTAAATAACGCAGTATAAAATAAAAAGAAAAAAACAAAAAAGAGATATCCGAAAGTGAGGCGAACCCAAATTTTTGGACAGATTTAAAATTATACGGTGGCACTGTAAAAAATTTTGTGTAATCAAAAAAACTATGTTATAAAAAAGCATAAGGAGAGTTACATGAAATTTGAAGAACAGTTAAAACAATTTAAAGAAAGTCTAAATTTTCCGAAAAATTTTGGAGTATCAGACTATAATGATTTGATGAAAGAAATCAAGAAGATAATAATAGAGAAAGCCTTAAATAGCGAACTAGATTATCATTTGGAAGAAGAATCAGCAAGTAACAGCCGTAATGGGTATAGCAGCAAGACCATTCAAACAGAAGCAGGTAAAATAGAGTTAAGCACCCCAAGAGACCGTAATTCCAGCTTTGAACCAGTAATAGTGAAGAAAGGTCAGCGTAAAGCAAGTATCTTAGATGACCAGATATTAGCTTTATATGCTAGAGGAATGAGTACGCGCGATATAGTATCAACCTTTGAAGAAATATATGGAGTAGAGGTATCTCCTGCATTAATATCTCGTGTAACAGAAAATGTAATGGAAAGTATTCTGGAGTGGCAAAATAGGCCATTAGACCCTGTATATCCAATAATATTTTTGGACTGTATAGTAATTAAGGTAAATCAGGATAAACGAGTGATAAATAAATCAGTTTATCTTGCATTGGCTATAAATATGGAAGGTAAAAAAGAGCTTCTTGGAATGTGGATAAGTGAGAATGAAGGCTCAAAATTTTGGCTGCAGGTATTGACAGAAATCCAAACACGAGGAGTAAAAGATATTTATATAGCAAGTGTAGATGGTTTAAAAGGTTTCCCCGAAGCTATTAATACAGTATTTCCAAAAACTAAAATACAGCTTTGTATTGTGCATATGGTAAGAAATTCTCTTAAATATGTATCATGTAAAGATTATAAAGCCGTAACTGCTGATTTAAAAAATATATATAAATCAGTTACAGCAGAAGAAGCATATATGGAACTTGACATATTTGCTGATAAATGGGATAATAAATATCCTACTATTAGCAGAATGTGGAAAAATAACTGGGAAAATATTTCTACTTTATTTGCTTATCCTGATGAAATAAGAAGAGTTATTTATACCACTAATGCTATTGAATCTTTAAACAGCGTAATTAGAAAAGCTGTTAATAATAAAAAAATATTTCCTGATGACCAGGCTGCTTTTAAAGCTGTCTTTTTAGCTATAAAACAGGCTTCTAAAAAATGGACTATGCCTATCAGAAACTGGAAGCCTGCTTTAAATAGATTTGAGATGGAATACGGAAATTAAACAGTTTACACAAAATTTGATACAGGCTCTATACGGTTTGAGTTCTGTATTTTACAGGGCTCAAGCCATTTAATCTATATTTTATTCTATCATTGAGCCTGTGAAAAAAAGTCTGTAAATAGTGCAAACTTAAGTTTTCTATGATATACTAAAAAAATATGAAAGGAG
>CALUZC010000030.1 GCA_944325215.1 uncultured Mucispirillum sp.
ACTACAAGAGAAAACATGGTGGCAGCAGAAAGCCGTATCCGTGACTTAGATATAGCTCAAGCTTCCAGCGATTTAGCTTCTCAACAGGTTGTAATGCAGTCAGCTACAGCCATGTTAGCTCAAGCTAATATGATACCAAGCTATGCAATGCAGTTATTAGCATAATATTCATATATGGTGGTTGATTAATCGGCCACCATATACAGATAAACCTGGTGTAAAAGCATAAGGTGTATTTTTAGATGCGCAGAAAGGCAGGTGATTTATGAGTAATATAATGAAGGTATCATCTATTGATACTAATTTAAATGATACTCCAAAAAATCTCATGCCCCAAAAAAAAATCATGGAGCGAGCTAAAGCTGAAAATAATAGCAGCTTTAGTGATATTTATGAAGTAAGGCAGTTAAGCTCAGATTTTAATAAAGCTTCTCTTGAAAGTAAAAGGGAAAGTCTTGCCTATATACGCAGTCAAATGCAGAATATTGTGCAGGATATAAACTTATCTGGTATTTTGGTTATTAAGGATATTTCCTATGGTCAACAAACCGGAGCAAGAATGCTTATTGAGAATTAATATGCTTTATATTCATTTCATATGCGTTCATCTACGTATAACATAGGTAGATATAATATGAGCTTCACGTCATTGTGGGGCATGAAAACATTCAGGCTGTCTTAAAAAGGCAGCCTGATTTTTATATTTTAAAAAAAATATGCATGATTAGTGCAGTAGAAAACATAAGTAAAAAACCACCTATCATATATCCTAAAGTTTTTGAATACCCTTTAGGTGATATTTTACCCATAGTATCAAGCCTCTTAATAACAGGGTGCAGTTTCCAAAAATAAGTAGCAATAGATAATATCATAGCAATAACGGCCCACATTTTAGTAGTTACAGAACCTGTAAATAATATTACCAAAAGTAAAAATATAAAAATTAACTTAACACCTGCAACCCAGTAAGCCATATAATGAGCAAATAAAGACATGGAACTGTCATTTTTCATATCAAACCATGTGTTAAATACAGCAACACCATTGCCAAGTTTAGAATCAGGCATAAAATATAATATAAAAATATTACCAAGTTCCATTATACAAAATATAATGATTGAAATAGATAAAATATCCAACTGCATAAATGAATATATAAACCTTAAGAAGATAAACTTATAAAATAAACATATAAAATAAATAAACGAAATACTTTAAATCCTATATAAAACAGGATATAAAGCATTTCGTCATTATGAAAAAAGTAAAAATAGATATATTACCAAGCTTTAGTAGGGTCAATTTCTACCATTGTTCGACTTTCATAAAACTTATAAACATCATCACCACATTCAGCACTATCGGCAGCACCAGCATTACCTTTCATGTTTTTCTCAATTTTTACAAAGCTAACTGCCTCTTCATTTGTAAAACCTTTAGATTCTATAAGTTTAATAAGGTCAGCATATGTCTTCATAAACCACCTCGATATAATATATATTTCCATTATACATAATTTTTTTAAATTATAAATACTTTTTTTACTATTTTTCTTAAAAAATGTTAATAAAGTTATAATTTATTGATAATAAAAGAGAATATAATATAGTATTATGTCTTATAGTATACTTGAAATATGAAAATATAATATAGAGTATAGATGGCAAGAAGTTGAACAAAATAGATAATAGATGAAGATGAAGTTGATAAAATAAGTTAGTTAATATGTATATATAGACTAAAAATTTACAGGTTATTTGTATAATTAGCTACTATAATATTTTTTATTAACAAGATTTTTCATATATTCTGTATCTTTCATGTTTAAATTCTTTTATTACATTTACTGTGCCATTAATATTTTTTTCTTGTATAGAAACCCGTCTTGTAGTGGTATAGCAAGGAATAAGCCCTATGGAAAAGCTGTAGTTTATAATCTGGTATGTTGCACCCATATCACCTTGAATAAGAGCATAATCATCTAACTTTGCATTATTTTTAAGCCATAGGCGAACAGGGTTTAATATTTCATATATGCTTTTGTTTTCTGGTGGAATATTGCTCCATAGAATTTGCAGGTTTTCTGGCATATATATAATATTATCAATATGAAGTTCGTTTTTTAGAGCCGCAATTTGTTCTTGAGTAAGTTTATGTGAAAGTAAAATAAAAATATTTGCCATAATAGTATTTCTCCATTACATATTTATACTTTATACTAAAAATAAAATAAATAATAGTATTATTTATTTAAAATAATTAGTATATAAACTATTAATAAACAATATAATATTAAAACTATATACAGGTTTTTTTATAATGTATTGTAATAATTATATTGTATAAATAATATTGCAAAAAAATAATAGTAATGTTATATTGCATTAGATGTAAGTTAATGTATTGTAAAATATAATAAAAAGGTTATATATGCAGATAAATTATCGTAAGATAAAACTGACGTTATTTTTTGAAAAGAAGATAAAACTTAATATCCCTTTTGTTTATGTATTTCGTTCTGTTTTAGGTAATGAACTGCATTATCTTTCCTGCGTATTAAAACAGCAGACATGTAATATATGCCCACTGCGTTTTAAATGTGCATACAGCGTTCTTTTTGAAAACCCTGTTGATAAAAATAATACTGTCATTACAGGCAGAGATAAAGCACCTTCGCCCTATATTATAAAGGCAGAATATTCTAAAAATGATGAAATAGATAAGGTTGATATAACTGTAATATTTATAGGATATGGTATAGATTATATCTCATATTTTTTACTGGCTGTAAAAAGAGCAGGTGAAAAAGGTATGTTTAAAGAAAGAATAAAATATAATATGGGCTATATTTCACACATTAATAATGAATACAGTTTAGAGTTTGATTTTACAAGTCTTCCTGTTGAAACATACATTTTTGATGAAGGCTGCGGATTATCTCATAAAAAGCTTAATATTCAGTTAATAACCCCATTTAGGTATAAAAAATCAGGCAAATATGAATCTAATATTAATATTAATGATATATTATTGGCTTCAAAACGCCGTCTTGATATGCTTTCAAACTTTTATGGGGATAAAAGTATAACTCCAAAATTGACTTTTATAGAAAACAGTAAAATAATAGAAAGTAATCTTTCTTGGCAGGACAGCTCAAGATATTCACGCGGGCAGGATACACGTATGAAAATAGGTGGTATTATAGGCTATATAATTGTAGGAGCTGATTTTTCACAGCAGCATTTATCACTACTTGAAGCTGCAAAATTATTTAATATAGGAAAAAATGTGTCATTTGGCTTAGGGCATATAGATTATGAGGAAATATAATGGATAATGTAGGCAATACAAAATCTAAAGCAAGTATTTTTGCGATAGTTGTAAATCTGCGTATTATTAGCAGGCTTTATGGTATAATCTTCAAAGAAAGTAATATAGAGAAAATTTATAATGCATTTTTTGAGCAAATAAACAGTAAAACAAGTTTTCTCACTGCTTTATGGCATGAATATGGTTTTACCTGCCCCATGAGCATTTTTAGCGATGATTTAAAAGAAATAGAAGCAAAAGCTATACAGGCAGCAAAAGGTATGGAAGATAAAAGTGATTATATTGCTGATTTTAATATAACAAAACAGCTTCCACATCTAATAAGCAGTGCCACACTTTTAGATAAAAAGCGTGAAAACGTTTTTTTGCCTGTTGAAAAATTTAGTAATACTGCAATTTTTCCTGTAAAAGAGAATTATAAACTTGCAGAAATAGAAGAAAAATATAAAAATATATATAATGAATTAATTTCAGATATAGTATGTGTATTAAATAATGCGGAAAAAGATAAATCCATACTTATGACAAGTGCTGCTTTAGATTCTATATTTTTTAAATATTTATCAAATATACCAGCATTTTATACAGGTGATAATGATGATATATCACTATATGAATATGCAAAAGTAGTATCAGCTTTTGCATGTGTTATTTATAATCAGAAGAAAATTATAGATAATGATAAATTTGCACTTATACGAGGTGATTTTTTTAGTATTCAAAGTTTTATTTTTAATAAAGATGCAGCCAGCAAAAACCCTGCTAATTCATTAAGAGGCAAATCTTTTTATGTATCTTTAATGTCTGATATTGCTTCACTTAATGTGCTTGAAACAGTTAATTTACCATATTTTAATTTAATGATGAATGCGGCAGGTCAGTTTGTAATATTAAGTGATTATAATGATGAAATAAGTCAAAAATTACTTGCATTAAAAAATGAAATGGAAATATGGCTTTACAATAAGTATTATGCTTCAGTTTCCATGGGGCTATCTGTGCTTGCCTGCAGTATAGATGATTTTAATTCTTCAAAATTTAATCTACTTTTATTAAAACTTTTGGGAGAAAAAGAAAAATCAAAAGCAACAAGATTTAATTTAACAGAAGAGAAACCGTATATTTTTGCAGATTATTATAAACATTTTACAGAAAACAGTAGTAAATGCGAATATTGTGGCATTATGCCAAAAAAAGATAATAAATTTTCAGCCTGCAATAACTGCCTGCTGTACTTGCAGTATGGCCAAAATTTGAGAACAAGCAAATATTTATATATAATTAAGAATGAAAATGGTGAATTTTTTAATAAGTACAACATAAGTTTTGATGAAAATAAAAAGGCAGATGCTTTTATGCGAATGCATATAGATATGCAGGATAAGGCAGATAAAAGTTATAATTATCAAGATGTTATACATTATAGAAACTATGTGGCAGTAGATAATGATGTAATACGCTCTTTTGCAGATATTGCTGCATACAGCATAGATAAAAGTGGTGCAAATATTTTGGCAGTATTAAAAGCAGATGTAGATAATCTAGGGTTAATATTTGCATGTGGGCTTTCTGAAAAAGAAAGTAACGGTAAAGTAACAAGGGGCAGGCTTACTTTTTCAAGAACCAATATGCTTTCCCGTTTAATACACAACTTTTTTTCATATCATTTATATATGATTATGCAGGAAAAAAAGTTAAATATATATACAGTTTTTGCAGGTGGTGATGATTTATTTCTTGTGGGCAGGTATGATTCTATACTTGAATTTGCTAAAATTCTGCATGATGAATTTAATAAATTTACAAATAATAATCAAGAAGTTACTATTTCAGCAAGCATTGGGTTTTATAATGACGGCACACCAGTATGGTTTATGGCAGAAGATGCAGAAAGCAGGCTTGAAAATGCAAAACATTTTAGAGCAAAAGGGCAGGAAGCAAGTATTATTAAAGGTAATATAAGCCTTCTTTATGGCGAATATAATTATAAAACTTTTTTAGAAGAATATGAGAGATTTCAAGAAAAAATATTATATTTTGATAAATATGTAGATGTATCAAAAGGGCTTTTATATAAACTAATGAACTACTGTGATATGAAAATGGAATATGAAAAAGAAATAAATGAAAAAAGCTCAAATATAAATTTAAACAATTTATTATGGCGTTCTCATTTCCATTATGTATTAGGCAGAATGAATATAAAAAATTATCCAAAAAATATAAATAACAAGGAATTTAGTGAAGCAATAAAAAATGAAATATCTACGTATTTTACTGAGTTTATAGAAAATAATGCTAACTTATTAAAAACATTATCTGCATTATTACTATACAATAAAAGAAATTTAAAGGGAGGTAATTAATGAATAATTACAATAAAGGTAATGGCAAAAATTTTAATAATACCAATAAACCATATAATAATGAACAACCAGATATTGGTCCATTTTTAAAAGAAATTACAAAAGAAAATTTACCTGAACTGATTAATAAGACCGCAGACAATGTGGCAAAATGTATTAAGAAGGGAACAAACTCATATACGCAGATTAGGAAATTTTACGATGAGTTATTATCTCTGCAAAACCAGATGAAGAAATACAAACAAAGTAAAAGTGATAAAGAAAGTTTCGAAATCATATTGCCTATGATTTATTTAGTAAAATCAAAAGCTGCTTATGCAAAAGGTAAAGGTAATATCAATGATAATTTAGAGAGTTTTTTTAAATTTTATATTGAAAAAATCACAGATGAAGAAATTCTAAAATATTTTATGTTATACTTTGAGGCAGTGCTTGGTTATTTAAGAAGTTATACAAAATAATGGAGGATTTAAAATGTCATTTAAAATAAAAAAATATGATTTAGTAATAAAAGTTGTAACAGGTTTATTTATAGGCAGTGGTAATACAGGAATGAGAATTGGTGGTATTGATAATGAGTTTATTAGAAACCCAAGCACTAATGAACCATATATACCAGGAAGCAGTTTAAAAGGAAAAGTTAGGTCGTTATTAGAATATGATGCAGGACTTTTAGCTGTATCTACTAAAGGAAATGTTTTAAATTTAAGTAATTTAATGTATTCACAAGAAAGAAATATTGGTAATCCAAAACAAATGGAAAATATTTTAAAATTATTTGGTGTATCTGCAGATAGTAAAAGTCAGAAGGGAGATGATAAATCAAATAATTATAATCTTGGAATTACTAGATTATCGTTTTCTGATTTGAATTTAAAAAGAAATAGTGATGATTTTACTGAAATTTTTGAAGTAAAACCAGAAACTTCAATAGATAGAAATTCTGGTAAAGCAAAAGATGGTTCTTTAAGGTTTACAGAAAGAGTGGTTGCTGGAACAGAATTTCAAGGTTCTATTACATTAAAAGTGTTTGAAGATACGCCTTACCATGATGATATGAAAGAATTTGAATCAATACTTATGAAAGGACTTAAATTATTAGAATATGATGCATTAGGTGGTTCAAGCAGCCGTGGATATGGCAAAGTAAAAATAGAATTTGTTGGAGAGAATGCAGATATTTTAAATAAAGAGTTTGAAAATTATTTAATAGAGCAGTGATATGGAATATAAATATATTTGTTTAGATATTATACCTTTATCTCCATTTGCAACAGAGCCAGTATCAGATACATTTTTTGGTCAGATATGCTATATGTTGTATATGCAGGGATACGATTTAGATGAATATTTAAAGGATTATGAAAATGACCCATTTTTTGTAATATCAGATTTTTTCCCTATGGGTTATATTTCTGCACAGCAAATGCCTGCTAAACCGTCAGAAGAAATAAATGTATATGAATTAGCAGCACGGAAAACACTAAAGAAAAAAAATAAACTGAAACTTGAGAGCTTAATATCAGGTGGCTCATTAACCATTGAAAAAAATGGTCTGATAAAAGAAACAGTTGATTTATCAGAGAGCGGAGAAAATTGGCGTGTTATTCAGTATGATGTGGTAAGAGCTCATCTTAATAGAATTACTGGCACAACTTTAAATGAAGAATTTGCTCCATATTCTAATATTGAATACAGCTATATGGCAAAAAAGGGAGAGTTTTATTTTAGGCTATATTTATATGTAAAAGAAGGTTTTGATGAAAATATTATTATTTCAGCTATAGAAAATATAGGCAAAACTGGTTATGGCAGTAAAACTTCAACTGGTAAAGGTTTTTTTAAAGTTTATATAAATGGGAATATTAAAATAAATACAGAAAATAAAGATTCATTTATTTTATTAAGTAATACTGTAATTTCTGGAATGGATAAATTTACTAACAAAATGTATTATACACCTGTAACTCGCTTTGGCAAACATGGGATATTAACAGAAAAAGGCACACCTTTTAAAAATCCATTTGTAATGGCAACAAGTGGAGCTTTAGCATTAAATGTAAAAAATGAATGTTTTAATAAAGCCTATGTGGGTAAAGGAGTATTTGGATTATCACATCACAAAAATGCAGTATCTCAAGGCTATGGGCTATATATTCCCTTAAAATTGGTGGAAGAATAATATGAATAAAATATTAAATTTTAAAATGCAGACTATATCACCTTTGCATATTTCAAGCGGGCAGGAAATTGAGCCATATTCATATATTGTAAAAGCAGAAAATAATGGAGATAAAAGGCTTTACTATATAAACCTATATAAATTTATATCATTAATTAGCCAAGATGAAAGGCAGAAATTAACACAAATATTATCAGAAATAAATGCAAATAACAGCTTAAATAACGCTGTGGAATATGTATATAATCTTTTTAATAAAGAAAAACACAGTAAAGTTGTGCTTTTTGAATATAAGGTAACAAACAAATTTTATGAAGAATATAAAAAAAGATTAGATAATAAAAATATTGCAAACATTATGCTTTATACCTGTATAAAGGATGGTAATTATAAGCCTTATATTCCCGGTTCTTCTATTAAAGGTGCAGTAAAAAGGGCATTTGAATTTAAACATGATGCAAGTGGATACAGTAGCGAACTTTTAAAAATGAAAGTAGGTGATAGAGCTGAAAAAGACCCATTTAAAATGATAAAAATTGCAGATTTATATTCTGATAATCTATCAATAAATATAGGATATGTGAAAGATTTTGCCTTAAATACACTAAATATTGCAGATATGCGTATAAATATAATGGCAGAATTTATAAGTAATACAGTAGATTTTGATTTATGCTTAAATATAAATAATAACTATAATAAAGCAGGTATTTATAAAAGTGAATTATTTGAAAAAGATTTTGAAAGTGAAAAAAGTGTTATATTATTTTTAAATGAATATTTTAAAAGACCATTAGAGCGGGAAATAAAATATTTTTCAGATAACGGCAAAAATAACAGCAATGAATTTATACAAAATTATAAAAGATTAAAAGATATGTATGGTGAAAATATTGCATTTATAAATATTGGAAAATTTGGCGGCAAGCTTATAAAAGTAAATAGGGAAAACGATAAAAGCATTTATGCTCGAAGATATTATACAGAAATACCAGAAAAAAATATAAAAGAATATAGGCTTTCACAAGTTATGCCTATTGGCTGGGTGGCAGTATATATTCCATAAGAGCGTAGATATAATATTTAATAACTTAAAAGTGTTTGACATAGTGATGAGTATAATATATATTTTTTACAAATATAAATCAGGTAAAGAACCTGTTGCAGAATATTTATTAGACTTATCAACTAAAAATGATAAAAGTAGCAGAATAAAGCTCAATAAAATAAGGGATTATATAAAATTATTATCAACACATGGTTTATCACTGGGTGAGCCATACATTAAACATATTGAAGGTGATTTATGGGAGCTGCGCCCTATTAGAGACCGAATATTTTTTATAACTTGGCAGAATAATTCTTTTATTTTATTGCATCATTTTTTGAAGAAATCACAAAAAACGCCAAAAAAAGAGATAGATGCAGCAAAAAGAAAAATTAATGATTTAAAATCACGGGAGTAAAAAGATGAGTAATGAAAACAATGTAAAGCAAGAATCTGCTATAGGTAGAAGCTGGGAAGAATTTGAAAAAGATATTTATACTGCAGAAGAAATAAGGGAAAGTGATTTAAGAGTATCATTAATAAGTGAGTTTATCCGAGCAAGAGATGAATTAGGAATAAGTCAAAAAAAATTAGAAGAATTAACTGGTGTTAAACAGCCAATTATAGCTAGAATGGAAAAAGGCTATTCAAACCCACAAATAGAAACAGTTTTAAAATTATTAGCCCCAATGGGTAAAACACTAGCTATTGTTCCAATTAAATAAATATGATATAAAAAAGATAAGACCTGATTATAAGGAATTACTGCAAATACTTTTCTTTTATCATTTCTAATAATTTTACATACATATAATTATTTTTTTATAGTAATTAAATTATAAGTTTATGATGTATTTTTATTTATTATATGATAAAGTTATCATAAATATATCAGGAGAAAGCATATGGATAATTTATATGATATAGTTTTCCATTTAGTTGGAAAGCAGCGAATACCTAATTTAATGGGAGTATTGCATATTCCAGCCAAAAAACATGTTTTTATTGAAACGAAAGAATATACTTCTAACTATATTTATCAATTTTTGCATAATAGCGAATATGACAATATAGTTGTGCAGGCTAATGATATAATAGGGGTGCATGATAGTATTTTAAAATATTTAAAGCAATATCAAGCAGATAAAATTGCTTTTAATCTAACAGGTGGTACAAAGCTTATGTTTGTCGGTGCATATAATGCATGTAGTAAACTAAAGGCTGTTCCATATTACATAGATGCTACTAAAAGAATGTTATTTCAGTTAGATAATAATACAAAACGCTCATTAGATGCTATTTTGAAAGTTGAAGATTTTATAAAACTACATATATCAAACAGTAATTATACTATTTATAAAAGAGATATACATTTATCAGATGTAGAAAAGAAATTTTTAAGTTTAATGTGGAAAAATAGAAGTGATATTAAAAAAATTTTTTCAACACATATACAGAATAAAGAGTTAATTTTCAGGCATTCATTTACCAGTAATTCCACATCAATTACCATATTAAATGATTATAAGTGTTCGATTAGTATAGATAAGATATCTTGTAAATTTAACAGAGATGAAGGCATTGTAAAGTTTTTATCTGGCACATGGTTTGAAGAATATATTTATACACTTATAGATAAATATATTAAAGAGGGCTCTATTACAGATATCTCAATAGGAACTATTGTAGAATATAATAA
The DNA here is from genome assembly GCA_944325215.1 of uncultured Mucispirillum sp. GTDB lineage: Bacteria > Chrysiogenota > Deferribacteres > Deferribacterales > Mucispirillaceae > Mucispirillum. Next base: position 10,626 of record CALUZC010000030.1, read on the forward strand.
AGTGCCAAGTTATGAATTTGATATTCTTTTTACAGATGGTAAGCGGTTATTTGAAATAGAGTGTAAATCTGGTAAAGTTGACCAGACAGATATAACAAAACTTGATAGTAATGCTACTTATTTTGGCGGAAGTGAAGTTTGCAGTATTCTTGCAACAGTGCAGGATATGCAGGATAATGGAATGAAAGCAAAACTCAAAGCATTAGATATAACACAAATATATGGAGATAAATTAAGTAATAAATTAGAAGAAATCATTACAAAAAAATTATCAGTGTATTAGTAGTATAATATTATATATTTCAATTTAATTAATAATTTTTCTAAGGCTGTGTACTTGTATGCAGCCTTTTTTATATTTATTTTAATTATAATCATTTTGTGCAGGTTTTTTAAAAGAGTGTAAAAACCATTATGCTATATTCAAATTATTAGATAAGGTTTAGTTAATCTTAAAAAATAATTTTGGAGCGGATATATGGAGCACTACATTATAAATGATTATGGTTATTCATTAGGTGTAAAAAGTAATAGAATGGTTATCTGTAAAAACAGTGAATTTGTAAAAGAAGTGAGTCTGAATACTATTAAAACAATCCAAATAAACTCTAATGGTGTAAAATTATCCAGCGATTTAATTTTTGCATTAAGTGCAAATAATATAAAAATATTTTTTAGTAAAGATAAAAACAATGCTGCATTACATACTATGCATGAGCATAAAACAGCTTCAGTAAGATTATCACAGTATAAATTCTGCAATAATAACATTACAAGCATAAATCTTGCAAAAAATATAATAGAAAATAAAATAATTAATCAAAAAAATACTATAATATATGGGGCAAGAAATATATTATCACCTTCAAAAGATGAATCTGTTGCTATACTAAACCATTTACAAAAGCAGTTAAAAGAAAAGAATAATAGAGAAGAGATTATGGGTATAGAGGGCAGAGCTGCATTTATATATTTTGACTGTTTACAAGAATTAGATTTATTTCCAAAATCATTTAAATACAGAACTAAAAAAAATTCAAAAGAGATAACAAATGTGGCTTTAAATTATGGCTATGCAATTTTATTAAATAGAATATATGCAGCAGCAGTAAAAAATGGGCTTGACCCGTATTGTGGAGTGTTACATACAATACGAAGTGGTAAACCATCATTAATTTTAGATGTTATGGAGCAATATAGAAGTTATGTAGTTGATAGAGCCGTAGTTAAATTAAAAAGCAGACTTTCTAAAACTGATAATTTTGAGGAAATAAAATCGGATTTAGCATTTACTATATTAAAAAATTTTGAAAAAACTATTCAGTATAGAAATACAGAGATAACTATAAATGAACTTATTCATAAGCAATTAGTTAATTTAAAAGCCCATATATGTGCAGATAAAGAATACACACCTTTTGTATTTAAATGGTGAAATTATGAAATATACACAAGTTTTAGTTGCCTATGATATAGCAAACAATAAAAAACGGCGTAAAGTATATGAAGGTTTAAAAGATATAGGATTACATCCAATACAAAAATCAGTTTTTTGGGGAAATATTCATTTAAAGGATAAAGAAAATATATTAGATTTATATAGTAAATATTGTGATAGTGAATGTGATAAAGTAATAATGCTTAATGCTCCATTAAGTGATAATATAGACTATTGTTTTGGATACAGCAAAGAAGAATTTGCACAACCTAGAATGTTTGAAGTGTTATAAAAAATAATAGTGTATACAAAAGTATACAGTGTGCATTATTGCAAAATTTTTTGACTACATAACATATAGTTTATAAAAATAGTGTAACATATTAATAATAAAGAGTAATTTATTAATTTTTATTGCTATTAAAATCTTAAAAAAATGAAATAAAATTTTTATTTTATTTATCAATATGTTATAAGTATTGACTATATCAAAATATGATAAATTGCGGTATGTGTGAGTTTGCATTTATAGTGATTTTTAGAAAAAATGAAATTTGTACTTGCAACTTATTGATAAATAAGGTATAAAAAAGACAAGAGTTGCATTGATAGACCTGACTATAAGGGCGAGCGTTGTATGCGAGGTGAGATTTTCCCGAGTGAGTAGCGAGGAAACAGAAAATCTCGCTGGGAAGGGTTGTAGACAACTAGAGACCTGACTATAAGGGATTATTTACATAAACTATAAAGATTGCAACTTTTGTCATTTTGAGCGTAAGCGAAAAATCTTATAATATTATTTCCTGCATAACTTTATAATACTTACATATACCAAATCAATCAATTTAATAAACTGGGCTGGAGTTTTTTATTAAATTTAACTTAAGCATCTAATATACCCTTTAGGTGTTTATTAATTTTTATACCTTTATTTGCATTGCTATCTATGCTAATTTCGCTATCAAGTAATGGGGATATATTTTCTATTTTTATTCTTGCACGGCTTAAGGCAACATAATATAAATTAAGTTCATTTGAAATTTCTAAAGGTAGTTTTTCTTCTTGTTTATTTTTATTATAAAAATCTCTTTTTTTTCTTTCAGCCGTAAATAGCGAATCATTAAGGTCATCATTTATATATACAATATCTGCTTCAAGTCCTTTAAATGTGTGAGCAGTAGCTAATACAACATCTGGATTATCGTTCATTATTTCAGCTTGTTTTTTTACCTGAATTATATCTATATTATCAACAGCTAGTTTTCTAAGTAACTGTATTCCTTTTGCAATATCACTATCTGTACCTAAAATATTTTCTAAATAATCAAAAAAAGTAGTATTATTTTTAGCACGAAATAAAAATTTACCATACTCTAATTCTAAAAAGTTATAGTTTTTACTTGTTACATTCATACCTTTGTTTGCTTCGTGTATAGATACTGCCATCTCAAAGATATCATCTATTTTACGAGTAAGACTATAATGTCTATTTTGTTTATGAAAAGAATGCATTGTTTCAATTAAAGAAATATTACTGCGTGTTAAATGGGCTTCTGTTTTTATTTCTGTATTAATATTTTCTGTGCCTGTAAATTTAAAGTCCTTGTTTAGTAGTTTTCTACCATATTTTTCTACTATTGCAGCCACTTCAGGACGGCATCTAAATGACTGTGTCAGGTGCATTAAGATATTATTATCTAAAAGTTCAAAAGCATTTACAGTATTCATAAAGCTGTATATATTTTGATATGTATCCCCAAGAATTACTTTTTTTTCAGCATCTATTAGTTTAAATATTTCAAAGCTTACAGCGGTAGTATCCTGGCACTCATCTAAAATCACTAAATCATATTTTAATTGAAATGCTAAGTTTAATTTTTTAGCAGTGTGTAGTTTTATATGTAAAAATTTAAGTAGAAAATTAAATGGTGCAGCAATGCTGCCTTCAACCATTTGGTTAAAATATGATTTTGCTAGTGCAATTGTTTGATCTTCTATTACAATATTTTCTTGTATGATTTTATGATTTACATAGTCATCTAAATTTAAAAATGATGATAAAAAGAAACCTTCTAAAAGCTCCATAATACTTCTTTTACCTTTATAATCAAGATTTTCTTTAATACTTCTGTATGTAAAATTTTCTAATTTTTTATTTGGAGAATATCTTAATGCTAATGAATGTAATGTGCGGACATCTATATTTTTTATTTTTTTCTTACTATCTTCAACAATGGCTTTATTATAAGCAGTATATAGCCCTTTAGCAGGTTTTAAAGCTTCAGCAATAGCTTTTGCTGTATATGTTTTACCTGCACCAGCTACACTGTTTACTGCTACAATACGGTTATTGCTTTCTGGACTTTTTAATATATCAATAATAGCTTGTTGTTCTTTAGTTAATAACATATTTCACCTCATAGTTTTATTTTATAAGGCTAATATACACATATAAAAATAAGTTGTTTCAAAAAAACCTGCACTATTGATATATTTCTGTTTTTTTCATAATTATTCCTTTAATTTTATTTACAAGATTAATTGGTTCTATAATTTTTACATACATACCAAGTTGTAATATTCCTTGTAATATATCTTCCTGTTGATATTCTTTATAATAAAATATTTTCATATATATATTATTATTTTCTTTATATATCATTCTTTCATAATGAGCAAAAATAAATGCACTTCTCTGTAATGCATTATTTTCATTGTTGATTTGAATAATTACTGGTTCTGTTGTTCGTTTTTTCTCTAGTTCCTGTCGTATCCTAGTTTTAATTTTAAAATAGTTTGGTGTAACTTCGCCTATTTTAAGTGCTTTAATATTTATAAAAAATATCCTTATTATTTCGCTATTTACATCATTATAGCAGGTGATAGAAAAAGTATCCTGCTTATTATTATATTCTATTTTATATGGTATTAATTTAGAATCTTCATAAATATTACCATCATCTGCTTCATTAGTAAGTATAATGTATCTTTTTTCCTTTATAGCCTGCATAATCATTTTAAAAAAACCTCTTTGCTCATGTGTATAATTATTATGGGTTTGATTATTTAAGCGGCATATATATACATCATTATTAGATAATGGATAAGGCAAATTATTGGTATTTTCTAGTGTTTTTTTTAAAAAATTAATCTGCTCATCATCTAAAAAAAGCTTTGCTTTTGGGTCAGAAATTATACAGTATAGCCATGCTTTTTCTGGATATGATGGTCTAATATTAATAATATTTTTATATACAGGTTTTATAGTTTCATCATCTTGCACTGTAAATATTTTGTAAATATCTTCAGGGTTGCAGATACTTTCCTTCATTTCCTTAAATGTGCATGTATCATCAAAATATTTTTTCAGCTCTTTTTCTTTTATTATTTCATTATATTTATTAATTTTATTGATTATATTGGTGATATAATCAAAATCTTTATTTTTATATTTATTAAATAAGTCCATACATTTCTCTCAGTTTATTATTATGCTGTTTTATTTCTTCATAAAGAGCAGGGCATATATTTTTATCAACTATGGCATATTCGCCAAAGCTATTCACCCATGGTATTATTTCTTTATAATTAGAAATAGTAATATTAAAAGTAATTCTTCCATCACTATTTTCTGTAATTGTGCCGAAACGCATTGTATTTTCCAGCTGTCGTTTTAATATTTTATATTTTTCAGCAGGAAATTGAAAATATATCCTTATATGGTAGCTGCCAGTATTATCTGCAATCATCCACTTATAAATAAAGTCTTTATCAAAATTTAAATATATTGCCTCATTTTCATATTTTTCTTCTAATATTTTTAAATTATCCATCATATCTATTCTGCTTAAGAAATATTTACCTGCTATTTCATCATATCCATAGCAGTATTGTTTGCCATATTCATACTCTATCACGATTTTTATAGGAATAAGCTGGTATTCCATAACTGAACCATTCTGCATAGTGTATGTATATGAAATTTTGTACTTATTTTTTATTGCCTGCAAAATATTCCAAAGTATATTATTATCTAATGTATTATGTTTTGGAACATATCTATACACAAATATATTATTCTCTGGCTGATAGTGTGCTTTATTATATGCATTAGAATTAAATATTTTATATTGATTAATAGTTTTAGATAAGTAATAGCCGGGCACAGAAAAATAATGATGATTGTAAAAAAAGATTATCATATCTTGCAGGTTATCTAAAAAGTTATTTTTATTATAACTTAAAATATCGTGGGTTAGTTTAAAATATTGATTATTATCTTTTTCTAGCTTTTTATTATGATATTCTATAATACCAAGTTCTTCAAGTTCTAAAAATTTACTTCTTTTAGGATTAATTATATTTTTTAAAGATTTAGGCCAATAATAAAGTATATCATTATAACAAAATTTTATATCAGTATAACCACTTTCCTGCAGCATCTTATCTATTATCTGCATATATATGATATAATAAAATAAATCTTCTTCTTTGTATGATGCATACATATAAGTATCTGCAAAATAATTTGTAGGGCACATATATAAATCATTTAATATATTTTTATATTTTGTGCGATTAATTTTATATTCATACACATTATCTTCTATATAGAATGTGATATTTTTTAATCTGTCATAAAATGTTCTTCTGCTTGTAATCACACCAGTTTCCTGCATAGATTCTTGATTCATGCTAGGAGAAAAAAGCAGTGCTTTTATAAATTTCTTTATTTGCTCATAATTTTTTACTTCAAATAAATGTGTTTTAGTATCTTTATTTGCTCTTTTTTTGTTCATATTTACTCCATATTAACTACTATATAATAAATATTAATAAATAAAAATATATTTGTGCAGGTTTTTTAAAAATTATTAAAAATAGTTATGTTATATATACATATATAAGCAAAATAAGAGGGTTATATGGAAATAGTGATTATTTTGGTATGTATTATTATTTTTTATAAAATTATTTTTAAAATAATCAAGGTTACAAGAAAAGTAAGCAATATTGCTTCAAACAGTATAGATATTTTCAATGATAAAATAGAGCTTAATTTAGCTAAACAAAGATATAAACAGGCTTATAATATGATAGAAAATAGCAGCCAGTATTTATCAGAACAAAATATAGAAAAATTAAAAAACTTTTTAAAAAACTTATAGAGGTGATATATGTACGGATTTTTCCCAGTAATTGAAATGGTGTTAGTTATACTACTTATTGCAGCTATTATACTTATTATGTTTAGAAAATCTATTCGCAAAGTTGAAGGCAGTTTTATTAAACTTATGGATGAGGCAGATAAATCTATTGAATGCTTTAAAGAAGAGCAGGAATTACAGCATTCTTATGAACGCATAAAACTTGTAAATGAATATATAGCTAATAAAGATAGAATAATGTCTCAAAAACAATATGATGAATTTATAGAACTTTTTAATAAAGTAAACAAAAGAAATGCAGCCGATTTTTTTAAATAGCTGCATTATCTTTATATACTGTAATAAACTAGTTTTTTTAAATTGATTTCTAGTAAAGCGTATACAAAAGTATACAGTGTGTATTATTGCAAAATTTTTTGATTACATAACATATAGTTTATAAAAATAGTGTAACATATTAATAATAAAGAGTAATTTGTTAATTTTTATTGCTATTAAAATCTTAAAAAAATGAAATAAAAATTTTACTTTATTTATCAATATGTTATAAATATTGATTATATCAAAATATGATAAATTGCGGTATATGTGAGTTTGCATTTATAGTGATTTTTAGAAAAAATGAAATTTGCACTTGCAACTTATTGATAAATAAGGTATAAAAAAGAGTTGCATTGATAGACCTGACTATAAGGGCGAGCGTTGTATGCGAGGTGAGATTTTCCCGAGTGAGTAGCGAGGAAACAGAAAATCTCGCTGGGAAGGGTTGTAGACAACTAGAGACCTGACTATAAGGGATTGAAACTTAAATATAATATACATAAGCTGTCTACTGAAAGATGTTGCATTGATAGACCTGACTATAAGGGATTGAAACTCTGTGATAGTGCTTAACCTTTCTTCATTATAAGAGGTTGCATTACTAGACCTGATTATAAGGGCGAGCGTTGTATGCGAGGTGAGATTTTCCCGAGTGAGTAGCGAGGAAACAGAAAATCTCGCTGGCGAGCGATTTTTGCTCCGCTTCGCTCCGAGTACAGAAAACGGCTTGCCATTAATATGGGCAAGACCCCGTTTTTGCGAGGACACTTTTTTCCGACTGAATAGGGAGGAATCAAAAAAAGTGGCTGGGGAGCATGTAGATAATGCTATGCTTTATGAATTTGTTAAGGGATTGAACAGGGCTGCCATATAAATTACCTAACCCCTCGTTGTATATTGACCTGAATTTTATAAGGCGAGCGTTTTTTGCGAGGTGATATTTTCCCGACCGAGTAGGGAGGAAATAGAAAATCTCGCTGGCGAGAACATAGATAATGCTTAGCTTTATGAATTTGTTAAGGGATTGAACTAAGGGAGCTAAAATGATAGTATTACAATAGTTGTATATTGACCTGAATTTGTTAAGGGATTGAACCATTTGTAGTAGCCAGTACGAATAAATTCCGTTGTATATTGACCTGAATTTGTTAAGGGATTATTTACACAAACTTTAAATAATACAGCAGTTGTTATTTTGAGCGTAAGCGAAAAAGCTCATAATATTCTTTTTTGCATAAATTGAAACTATATTACATTTATAGCTAATATATTATCTACTTCTTGACTTTAAATATATTTTTAGCTAATATTTTATCTATGATAGATATGTTAGATAAAAAAACAGCATTGGATATAATATTAGAATTATCTGCTGATATGTGTATTCTTCGCCGTAAGATGAAAATTAGTCAGTCAAAGCTTTCTAGTCTTTCTGGAGTCAGCCTTGGTTCTATTAAACGGTTTGAGCAGACAGGTGAAATATCGCTGCATTCTTTTGCTCGTATTGCTGTTGCCTTAAGCTGTGATGAAAATCTTATAAAAGTCTTTAAAAAAGAGTATTATTCTAGCATAATGGATATTATCAATGAAAAATGATAAATTTATTAATGTATATTACAATAATACCCATACTGGAGTTTTAGCAAAAACACAAAATGGGTTAATCGCTTTTGAATACAGTGATGAATTTATACAGTCTGGGTTTTCCATTTCTCCATTAAGTTTGCCACTTATTAAAAAAGTATATCTGCCAAAAGATTATTTTACATTTCAAGGGTTTTTTGGTGTATTTAATGACAGCCTTCCAGATGGCTGGGGCAGGCTTATTGTTGATAGATATTTAAGCAGTAAGGGTATAAATCCTCACGAAGTATCACTATTAGACAGGCTTGCTGTAATTTCAGATTATGGAATGGGTGCATTAGAGTATAAACCAGAGTATGAAGTAATTGAGTTTGATAATTCAAGTTATGATTTAGATAAACTTTCCAAGGATTGTGCCAATTTATTTGAAGATAAGCAAGTTGATAATATTGATGAACTTTTTAATATGGCAGGCTCATCAGGTGGAGCAAGACCAAAGGTATTAGTAAGCTATAATAATGAACAGTGGATTATTAAGTTTGCAGGCAGAAATGATATATCAGAAAGCGGTATAATGGAATATGATTATAATACCACAGCCAAAGAATGTGGAATAGAAGTGCCAGAACATAAAATATTTAGTTCAAATATCTGCCATGGTTATTTTGGAGTAAAGCGGTTTGATAGATTTAATGGTAAAAAAATACATATGGTTTCAGCATGCGGGCTCCTTGAAACAAGCCATAGAATACCAAACCTTGATTATAATCAATTAATGAAGCTTACTTTTAAAATCACCAATTCAATGGAAGAAGTTAAGAAAATGTATAGGTTAATGGTTTTTAATGTGCTGGCTCATAATAGAGATGACCATGGTAAAAACTTTTCATACATATATGATGAGATGGAAAAACGATACAAACTTTCCCCAGCCTATGATTTAACATACAGTTTTTCTATAAATAATGAACATGCAACAACCATAAATGGCAAAGGTAGAGATATTTCAGTAGGTGATATGTTAGATGTTGCTAAAAAAAGCGATGTTGATATCAGGTTTGCAAAGAATGTTCTCAAAGAAATTCAAGAAAAAACATCAGTTTTAAAGAAATATTATCAATGCTAATCGGTCGGCGTTTGCAGAGGGATTCGAACCCGGTATATTTTGTCATAAAATGATATTTATTTTCTTTAAATAATCTATATTATCAATAAGTTATCTTATAGCTATTTGTTTTTTATGTAGCTTTGCATAATGTGAGTTTTGCATGGGAAATCGTGGGAAATTTGGTGTTTTAAAATTCTCTCATGGAAAAGTATTGGGAAAATTATGGGAAAAAATAAACGTATAAAAATCGGATATTTAAAACATGATATTCTTATTTTTTTAAAAAATATTTTAGAAAAAATTAAATATCCACAATTTCTATACAATTGGGCATGTTTTTATTCACATGCCATTTCTATTTATTTTTTAAAATATATGAGGTGATGATATGCGTATAAAACAGTTATTTGATAATGAGTATTATAATGGTTTACTTCAAAATGAAATTGAAAAAATAGCACTGGCTACAGGAAAACAGGTTGTGGTTAATATCAATATTCCTAAGCAGAAAGAATTTCTAACAACACAAGATGTAGCAGATATGCTTGGCATAAGTAAAAAATGTATAACTAACATGATATCAAGGAAACAATTTCAAGAAGGTGTCCATTATAGTAAAAAACAGGACAGGTTCTATTTTTCTATCAAGCTTTGAAAGATTTATATACACCAGAATACTATAAGTATGCACAATAATATATGTTTTATTATATAAATTAATAAATATAGCAAATTGAAACGACAGGTGGTAAAATACATGAGGTAAATTATAATGATTAAAGCATGGACAGAATTAATAAAATTGATTTCCAATAATTTTTCATATTGAATTGGCAATTCTTATATAGTATGAGTAGAATCAATTTTATATGTGTTTTATGGACTCTTGACTTTTAAATTATAATAGTGTATATTATATGTAACAACTCCCTCAGGCCTCTGTTACTAAACACTCTTGTGTTATAACATGCACACTTGAGGGCGTTCTGTTTTTTAGGACTTTTTACGTGTCAGATAAAGAATTCAAAACAATTGATGAGCAAATTCAGATATTATTAAATCGTGGACTTAATATTCCTGATACTAAACAGGCTTCAGATTTTCTTTTGTATAATAACTATTACAGGATTAGTGGTTATTCTTTAACACTAAGGTCCCATGATGTTTTTCATGATAATGCATCATTACAAAATATAATTGACATTTATACTTTTGATCATAAGTTGCGCCATATTCTTCTTTCATATATTGATATCATTGAAGTTTCATTTAAGTCTGTGTATGCGTATGAGTTTACAAAACGCTATGGAGCTACAGGGCATCTTAATGCTGAATATTTTACTGATACTAATAAGCATTCTGAAATAATAAAGAAAGCTGAAAAACAGCAACAAGCTCGTTTACAACATGAGGCATATATAAAACACTTTGTTGTTGATTTAAAACAAAATATTCCATTATGGGCATATGTTGATTTATTAACTATTTCAGATATTTCATTTTTATATAAGATTTCTACAGAAGATATTCAAAAGGCTGTTGCTGATACATTTGGTATATTATTGAAGGGACCAGATTTATTAGTAAAATTTATGCACAGTATAACTATTCTTAGGAATATTTGTGCTTATGGAGTCCGCCTCTACAATAGATTATTTGAACAAAAACCTAGTTTAAATAAAAAACAGCGTCAAATGCTGAATAAAGATGATAATGGTATTGATAATGCTCACTTGTTTAGTTATCTTCTTGTTATGCAGCGTCTTTTGAAAAAAGAAGATTTTGTAGCTATGTTTGAAGAAATATCCAAACTTCATTCAAACTACTTATTTGTAAATATGCGTTATTATGGTTTTCCTGAAAATTGGAATGACTTAATACTAAGTAATAAGTAAAATATACATAATAATATCTAATTTTCTACTTTGCTAAAAAACACAGGCATATTTATATCAAACCTAACTTTTATTTTCTTTCTTTTCTGAGCTTCTGGATAGCTTTTGCAACAGTATCTCTTGAAATGCTAATCTTTTTTTCTTTTCTGATAATTTTTGCAAGTTCTGCATAGCTGAGCGTTTGTCCAGACTTTTCAAGCTGTATTAATAAGTCATAGTATTCAAAAACGATAAGCTGTTTTTTTGGCAATTTTTTATTTTTGTATTTTATATCTTTTGATATTTTATTAATATAGTCATAATCCCATACCTGCTGCCTTGATTTATTTTCTCGTTCATATCTTTGAATAGAGCGTTTTAGTTCATTAAGCAAATTGTTTCCATTTAGCTTTTTTTTATTTTTTTTACATTTGATTAACGCATCATGCAGAAGATTAGACTGTTCATTATCTGAAAGCTCTGCAAAGTAGTTCATTTCTTTTTTTCTCATAATTTACCTCACATATTTATCTGTTAAAATAAAATAGACTAGTGATGTGAATGTATTTTATTTGTATATTATTATATTTTTTTATTTTGTATTTAACCTGTTGAAACATACGTAAATATAAGCATTTCGCCATTTAATCTGGTTTCAGATTAAAAGGGGAAATGCGGTGCAGCTTGCTTTTTATGAATTAGTTTCTATATTTGTTTTTAGTTTAGATTAATAAATCTCCCTGCTATCAGCCAAACGCATATTTTTTTGAAATTGAGTATCCCATATTTTTTACCCTGCCTTTTTTTTGGCGGGAAGATTACTCTTGCTGGTTTCCCTGCCGGCAACTCATCACAGAACTTTTTCATTTGCTGGAGCTAACAGATATTTGCATAAGTATCTCAATAGTCTTCGTTCTGTTTGTCATATAATTAGAGTAATAAATATTTATGATAATTTTTTTATCTCGTTTAGGGTTTTATGCATGTTGTCAGTCATTAACTGATGTAGATTATTTTTTGTAATCCATTTTTTTTAAAAAAAGGATTTTTTACTTATTTGTGGTAAGTCGGCACATATACTGACTTTTTTGCTTATATAGTATAGAGGTGAGATATGAAAGGAAAGATTTCTGGTAAAGGTTACAAACAAGTAGAAATAGTGTTTAGTAAAATATTTCCACCAAAAAGGTCAAAGCATAATGCAAAACTAAAAGCTATCCAAAATGGAGCAGTTACAAAATCAGATATAGCGAAGTCAACAGAAATATATAGTTATAAAGTATTAAAAGACTATTCTAAAGTTGCACTAGATTTATATAACTTTGCAAAGGCAGGGTTTGGTATAAAAAGTATAGAGCTTTTGACAAATGAAATAGTATCAGAATTTTTAAAAGACAAGATAGAAAGTGGCGTTTCAAAAGGCAGTTTAAATGCCTATTCATCAGCAATAGGCAAGCTTGAAGTTGCACTAAATAAGTATAGAGAAGGTAATGCTTTTGATTTTAGTGCAGCGATAAAAGAAGCAAAAGCAAGTTTTGCAGGTGATAAAAGTAAACATATTAATCAAGGTTTTACAAACCCAGAAAATGTTATCAATAATATGAAATGTGAAAATAATAAGCTAGTTGCAGGTTTGCAGTTAGAGTATGGTCTAAGAGTGCAGGAAGCAGGATATATAAAGCTAGATAAACAACTTCATGGCAACACTCTTTCTGTTCGCGGTAAAGGTGGATATAATATAAAAAAAGAGTTAAGTGAAGGTTATGTTGAAAAACTAAAAGGATTAGCAGATGAGAATAATCTATTTAAAGTAGAATATAGAACATACCTAAATAATATCAAGCAGGCAGCAGAAGTAGTGAATGAAACATATTCTGGCTCCCATTCATTTCGGTATAATTTTACTCAGAATATGTATAATGAACTGGTTACAAATCAAAAAATGACAGATAAAGCAGCATGTTTGCGGGTATCCCGAGAGATGGGTCATCACCGAGAAGACATTACAAGACAATATTTATGTTAAAATATATTTATTACTTCATAGCTCCAGAAGTTCAAAAGCAAAAAATACAGCCCTGGCTTAAAAGTCAGGGCATTTTTTTGTGTAAAATTAGCAGGCAATTTTAAGGAGATACCTGATTAAGAGCAAGCAAAAGATATAAATGTGTTATCATCTCGCATACAGGATATATTAAAAGATAAACGCAAAATCACTGTTGATAAATCTCTGCGTTTAGCACGATATTCTAATGTAAATAATAAATATTTCTTAAACCTGCAAAATGATATAGATATCCGCAATGCAAAAATAACTATGAATAATGAACTTAATAATTTTAAAATATTTATAAGTAAATTCTAAAAACGATTGCGAAAAAAGTAGTAAATAAAAAAGTGGTTGTTAAATCTCTTTAAATAAAATAA
>CALUZC010000031.1 GCA_944325215.1 uncultured Mucispirillum sp.
TCTAATAGTCATATTAAAAATATACAAGATTGGATTAATAATTATCCTAGAAAATTATTTAATTATAAATCGGCTAATGATATTTTTTACGAGAACTTAAACGACTGCTTAATGTGTTGCAATCGCTTTTAGATTTTACAATACAGCATCAATATTAAATAAATTCTTGAATGAATAAAAAAAATAGATAAAACTGTAAACAAAATCAAAGGATATCAGATTGAATATGGAATGGTGCCCAGAGACGGAATCGAACCATCGACACGAGGATTTTCAGTCCTCTGCTCTACCGACTGAGCTATCTGGGCAATACCATTTGGTTTGAGAATATAACCATATATTTTATTTTTAGTCAAGTATTTTTTTATAAAAAAAATAATTTTTTATTATCATAATATTATAAGCTTTTAAAATAAAGGGTTTTTATGATTATTACAAATAACATTAAGTTGTTATATAATTATTCTTTACAAAAAAATACGATAATAGTAGAATGTCATGTTTTAATAATATTTAAAATTTAGGAGTAAAGTATGCCAAAAAGGGAAGATATTAAAAAGGTGTTAATAATTGGTTCTGGACCTATAGTAATAGGGCAGGCTTGTGAGTTTGATTATTCTGGAACTCAAGCTTGTAAAGCTTTAAAAGAATTAGGATATGAAGTTGTGCTTGTGAATTCAAACCCTGCTACAATTATGACAGATCCAGATACTGCTGATATTACATATATCGAACCTTTAAATGTGAAAAGGCTTGAAGATATAATTGCAAAAGAAAGGCCTGATTCACTTCTTCCAAGCCTTGGTGGACAGACTGGTTTAAATTTAACTATGGAGCTTTCTAAAGCTGGTATTTTGGCAAAATATAATGTTGAAGTTATAGGTATTAACCTTGAAGCTATTGAACGTGGTGAAGATAGAATTATTTTTAAAGAAACTATGGAAAAAATAGGTGTGGATATGCCAAAGAGTATACCTGCCTATACTGTAGAAGAAGCAGAAAAAATAGCTAATGATTTAGGGTATCCTGTTGTTGTCCGTCCTGCATATACACTTGGTGGGACAGGTGGCGGGCTTGTTTATAATGCTGCTGAATTAAAAAAAGTAGCGTCCAACGGTATTGCAGCATCTATGATTAACCAAGTATTAATAGAAGAAAGTGTTGCTGGCTGGGAAGAACTAGAACTTGAAATAGTTAGAGACAGTAAGGGGCAGATAATAACAGTTTGCTTTATTGAAAATATTGACCCTATGGGAGTTCATACTGGAGATAGTTTTTGTGCAGCACCAATGCTTACAATTAGTGAAGATGTTCAAAAACGTTTGCAAAAGCATGCATGGGATATTGCTCATAATGTGGGAGTTACAGGTGGCACAAATGTGCAGTTTGCTCATGATCCAAAAACGGATAGAATTGTTATTATTGAAATAAACCCAAGAACTTCTCGTTCATCTGCATTAGCTTCTAAAGCAACAGGTTTTCCTATTGCATATATTTCTACAAAACTTGCGGCAGGGCTTACTCTTGATGAAATACCACATTATAAATTTGGCACACTTGATAAATACGTTCCTAATGGTGATTACGTTGTTATTAAATTTGCCCGCTGGGCATTTGAAAAATTCCCACAGGAAGAAGACAAGCTTGGCACACAAATGAAAGCCGTTGGGGAAGTAATGAGCATAGGAACTACATATAAAGAGGCGTTTTTAAAAGCTATTCGCTCACTGGAAAATGGCAGGTTTGGACTTGGTAATGTAAAGGAATATAAAGAAAAATCATTAGATGAATTAAGAAACTTATTATATACTCCATCAAGCCAGCGTCAGTGGATAATGTATGAAGCATTAAAAAAAGGTATGTCTATTGATGAACTGCATAATATTACAAAAATTAAACACTATTTCATAGAGCAAATGAAAGAAATAGTGGATATGGAAAATAAAATAGAATCATATACAATTGTATCCATACCTGATGATGTTCTTTATCGTGCTAAAAAATATGGTTTTTCAGACAAATATATTGCAGACCTTTTAAAAACTAAAGAAAAGGTTGTAAGAGAACGCCGTCATGATATGGGTGTTCGCCCTGTATTTCTTCCTATTTGGGTTTCAGGTGTTAAAAAAGATGAAAAAACTGGCTTTTCTAGTGCATGCTATTATTATTCTACTTATAATAGGGATGAAGGAGAACAGGCTGCTGATAATAATAAGAAAAAAGTAATGGTACTGGGTAGTGGACCTAATAGAATAGGTCAAGGTATTGAGTTTGATTACTGCTCAGTTCATGCAGCAATTGCAATGAAGGAAGCAGGTTATGAAACTATTATTGTAAACTGTAACCCAGAAACAGTTTCAACTGATTATGATACTTCTGACAGACTTTATTTTGAACCTTTAACTGTTGAAGATGTAATAGAGATATATAATTTTGAAAAACCAATGGGAGCAATTGTGCAGTTTGGAGGGCAGACTCCATTAAATATTGCTAAAAAACTTCAATCAGCAGGTGTTAATATGCTTGGAACAAAACCAGAAGTTATTGCATCTGTTGAAGATAGGGAACTTTTTGCAAGGTTAATGGATAAGTTAGGTATAAAAATGCCTGAAGCTGGAACTGCTGCTAATATTAATGAAGTAGAAGATATTGCATCAAAAATAGGCTATCCTGTTATTATACGCCCTTCTTATGTATTAGGTGGCAGAGGAATGGCAATAATAAATAACTCTCAGGAATTAAAAGAATATATTTCTAAAGATATTGAAATAAGCGAAGATAAACCATTATTAATAGACAGGTTTTTAAATAATGCTTTAGAATGTGAAGCAGATGCTTTATGTGATGGAAAAGAAGCATTTGTGCCAGCTATTATGGAACATATTGAATTAGCTGGTGTTCATTCTGGTGATTCTGCATGTGTAATACCACCAGTTAGACTTACAGAACATCAAAAAGAATTAATTGAAACATATATGAAAAAAATTGCTATAGAATTAGGTGTAGTAGGGCTTATAAATGTGCAGTTTGCTGTTGAAAATAATGTTATATATGTGCTTGAAGCAAACCCTAGAGCATCAAGAACTGTACCAATAATATCTAAAGTAGCAGGTATACCTATGGCAAAGATTGCTACTTTATTAATGGAAGGCAGAAGTCTTGCATCATTTAACTTAAAAAAACCTAATTTTGATTTTTATGCAGTTAAGCAGGCAGTGATGCCATTTAATAAATTCCCAAATACAGACCCTGTTTTAGGACCAGAAATGAAATCTACTGGGGAAGTTATGGGTATTGCTGATACTTTTGAATATGCATATTATAAAGCAGAAGAATCAGCAGAGCTTTTTATGCCTTTAAAAGGAACTGTTTTACTTTCATGTGATAAAAAAGATGAGAAACTTTTAGAAACTGCAAAAGTTTTAGAAAGCATAGGGTTTAAAATTATTGCTACAAGGGGCACTTATGACTTTTTACAAAGTAATAATATTAAATCAGAATTTATTTTTAAAGAAAGTGAAGGCAGACCAAATATTACTGACCTTATAATTAATGGTGAGCTTAATTTGATTATAGATACTCCGGGAAGTAAATCATTAAAAAGTGATGGGGCATTAATCAGAAAAAGTGCTGTTAAATATGGTATACCTTATGTTACAACAATAGATGCAGCTTTAGCTGCTACAAATGGTATAAAAGCAGCACAAAGTGCAGTAAGCAGGTTAAGAAGTCTGCAGGAAATTAATAAGTAAAGGTGTTTTTTAGTATGAAAAAAATATTATCATATAAATTATTTTGGTTTCTTGTTGCATTAATATTATCTATTACAACAGAATATCCTGCAATAGGTTTAATTATTGGTATGGCAATAGCATTAATATTTGGAAATCCAATAAAAGATGTTACAGGTAAAATATCTAAAAAATTACTTCAAACATCAGTTATTTTATTGGGTTTTGGTATACAAATAGGTGTTATTTTAAAGGTTGGTTTTGCTTCTATTGGTATAACTTTTACATCAATATTTATTACAATGTTTGTTGGGTTATATTTAGGTAGATTGTTTCATATCGAAAAAAACTTATCTATACTTTTAACAAGTGGAACAGCTATTTGTGGTGGCAGTGCAATTGCAGCAATGGCACCAGCAATTAATGCTACACAAAGTCAGACTGCTGTTTCTATGGCAGTAATTTTTCTACTAAATGCATTAGGGCTTATTATTTTTCCACCTTTAGGTAAATTATTTGGTATGGACGAAGCTTCATTTGGTTTATGGGCTGCTATTGCAATACATGATACATCAAGCGTAGTAGGGGCTGCTACCCAGTATGGAGCAATTGCAGCAAGTATTGCAATTACAGTAAAATTGACTAGGGCATTATGGATTTTCCCTCTGGCATTAGGTGCTGCAAAGTTTAATAAGTCAGAAACAAACCCACCATTTCCATGGTTTTTAGTTGGTTTTTTAATAGCAGGTTTAATAACAACACTTTTTCCAGTAGGTAATGCGCTGTGGGGTAGTCTTTCAAAAATAGGTAAACATTTAATGACAGGCACTTTATTTTTAGTGGGTGCTGGTTTAACTATTGGAGAACTAGCTAAGGTTGGTGTTCGTTCATTATTAGTATCTGTAATTTTATGGATAATTATTACAGTAATATCCTTTACTGCAATAAAAATGGATTTATGGTATATTGCACCAGATCTTATTAAGTAGTAGTATATTTTATGTATAAATGAGGTATTATTATGGAAAACAATCCATTACTTCTTGCTTTAATGGCAGGGCTTTTTACATGGGGAATGACTTCAGCAGGGGCTGCTTTAGTTTTTTTATTTAAAACGATTAATAAAAATGTATTGAATATTATGCTTGGATTTGCTGCTGGTATTATGATTGCAGCTTCCTTTTGGTCATTACTGCTGCCTGCACAAGAAATTGCAGCAGAAGCAGGTATGATTGAATGGATGCCTGTTATTTTTGGTTTTGCACTAGGGGCTGTTGTGCTTATGGTAATGGATAAAGTGCTGCCACATTTACACCCAAACTCCAAAGATGGACAACCAGAAGGTATGAATTCAAATCTTAAAAAAAGTATATTACTTGTTTTTGCTATAACATTACATAATATTCCAGAAGGGTTTGCTGTTGGTGTTGCATTTGGTGCAATGGCTAATGATGGTGTGACTTTTGCATCTGCAATGATTGTGGCTTTAGGTATTGGTATTCAAAACCTGCCTGAAGGTGCAGCAGTTTCGATTCCTTTAAGAAAAGAAGGATATTCAAGAAGAAGAAGCTTTATGATAGGTCAATTATCAGGTTTTGTAGAACCTATTGCTGCTGTTTTAGGTGCATATTTTGCATTCCATATGACATATTTACTACCATATACTTTATCGTTTGCAGCAGGTGCAATGATTTATGTTGTAGTGGAAGAATTAATCCCTGAATCTCAGTCTGATACACATTCTCATGGTGCAACTATAGGTATTATGACAGGGTTCCTGCTTATGACATTTTTAGATATAGCTTTAGGTTAGTTTTTCTTATTAGATATTAATAAACCTAAAATAATAAGTATAATACCTAATGAAGAATAAAGTGTTAATTTTTCATTTAGTATTATCATGGAAGATATAACAGTCATTACAGGTATAAAATAAATATATATGCTTGTTTTGACTGTTCCTAATAACTGCACAGCATATGACCATGTTACAAAACAAATTGCAGAAGCACCAAACCCTAAAAAGAGTAAGTTGCTTATATTTTTTATATCTAATATTTGTTCTTTATTAATATTGAAGCCAGTATATAATAAATATGGTAGAGTAAATAATAACCCATAAAAAAATATTTTACGCGTTGATTGAATAGGGTGGATTTTTAAAAAACTTATTTTTTTTACAAATAAAGAATAAAAAGCCCAAGATATTGCAGCAAGTAAGGCTAATATATCTCCAATTGGTTTTATTTGCAGCATAAAAGAGCCATTAAAAATAATAAAAGCAACACCAGTTAATGCTAGAATCATACCAATAAAAAATGTAAAATTTAATTTTTCATCACTTAAAAAAAGATAGGCTAGTAAAGCCGATATAAAAGGGGAGATAGATACAAGCATACCAACATTAGATGCATACGTGTAAGATAGTGCAGTATTTTCTAAAAGCAAATACAAGCATATTCCAAATAGACCTGCTGCAATGAATAATAATTCATACTTTATATTATAAATATGAGCTGGTTTTGGATAAATAATAAATAAAGCAATAAAACCAAGTAAAAATCTTATAAATAATATTTCTGCAGGGGAAAAATTATCAAGCAATACTTTTGTTGATACAAAAGTAAGCCCCCATACAAATACAGTAAAAAAAGCTATTAAATGGCCTAAAGTTTGTTTTTTCATATATTACCTGTTATTTCTACATGTTTATAATATAATCATATAAAAATTACAAGATAATAAATTTATAAATATTTAGTTCAGATAATCATTAAGACGTTTTTTTAATGCTTTTTTTCTAAGTTTCTCTAGTGCTCTATTTTCAAGCTGCCTAATACGTTCTCTAGAAACACCCATAGATTCACCAAGTTCTTCTAATGTTTTTGGACTTTCACCATCAAAACCATATCTTTTCATTATTATTTCTGCTTCTCTTGGATCTAAACTTGAGATTATTTCATCTATAGATGATTTTAAAGTTTTAGCAATAATTGCCTTTTCAACATTAGTATCTTCATCTTCTAAAGATTCTAAAAAAGTTTTATCTTCTTCATTTCCAATATAATTATCAAGAGAAAGATAAGATTTTGAAGCCATCAAAACTTCTTCAATTTCATCTTCTGGAATAGAAGTCACTTCACTTAATTCTTTAGTAGAAGGTGCTCTTCCTAACTCTTTTGTAAGTTTTTCAGTAGCAGAATTAATTTTATATAAATAATTAGTATGTTTAACCGGTAGTTTTACAGTACTTCCTTGCTCATTTAATGCTTGAACAATAGCCTGTTTTATCCACCAGACTGCATATGTGATAAACTTTGTTCCTTTTGAAGGATCATATCTTTTTGCAGCTTCTAATAATCCAATGTTTCCTTGATTTATTAAATCAAGAAGTGGAACATCTAAATTTTTATATTTATTAGCAATGGATACCACAAATTTAAGGTTAGCAAGAATAAGTTTTTTTAATGCTTCCTTATCACCTTGTTGTATGCGGTTACCAAGCTCTATTTCTTCCTGATGAGAGTACGGTTTATATGCGGAAATACTTTTAAAATACTGTTGCAGTGCATCTTCAGATGTACTGTCGTTAAGTTCTGTAACAGGGTCAATATTTAAGTCAAGTATTTCTTCATCTATATGGTTAATATTATCATCATTATTAGTTAATTCTTTATTTTCCATTTCTTCCCCTGTAGAAAGAATATGATAGCATATTTTTTATAATTTGTCATTTACTAATTTATATATTATTCTATATTAATAAAAAAGCTCCATAATGGTATATTATGGAGCTTTTCAAATAAATATAGCATAATTTAGGAAAATTTATATTATATAAAAGTATCTGAAAGAATATTATTCCCCCAGCTGTCTCCATTAATTCTGTTTTCCACAGATGCAGCTTCAGGGATACCATTTGCCCCATTTCTAGTAACTATTTTATTTTTCTCTGCACTGTATTCATAAAGTGTTGCAATCCATATTGCTTCAGTATCATTTACCAAGCTGTAACAAGTATTACCAACAAAAGGAACTAATGGTTCTTTACCAGCAAAAATTCTTACTAAATTTTCAGCAACAACTTTACCAGTAGCATTTGCAATAGTGCCAGATTTTGGCATCTCGGTAACTGGAGCAGAATCAATTGCATCACCTATAACATATACATCTTTAATTAATGTAGATTCAAAAGTTTTAGGATCAACACTAGCCCACTTTTTACCATTTTCCACAAGCCCTAAGGTAAATACAAGCTCACCTGCTTTTTGGTCTGGTATAAAGTTAATAAGTGTTCCTTGAAATTCACCCTTATCTGTTTTGATAATTTTTTTCTCAAAATCAATACTAGTTACTTTAGTATTTGGAATATATTGTAATATATTTTTGTATGTTGTATTAAATGCTTTTTCAAATAATGGTTTTTTACTCATTATTTGAGGATTAGGGTCAAGCACAACAACTTTAGCACCTTTTTTAAGAGCAGTACTACCAAATAAACATGCTCTTTCATATGGTCCTGGCGGACAGCGATACAATGCTACAGGAGTCCTTAATATAACAGTATCACCAGATTTTATTTGGCTTACCATATCCCTTAAGATTTCAGTTTGTTTGCCTGCTATCCATGCATGTGGCATAGATGCCTGTTTATCCTCAGTAAAGTTAAGAGCAGGGTCATAGTCCATACTAATTCCAGGCGATACAACTAATTTATCATAGGCAATATCACCAGAACTGGTTTTTAATATTTTTTTCTTTCCATCAAGTCCTGTTACTTCTGCTTGTCTGAAATCTATACCATGGTTATCTGCAAGTCTTTTTAAGGGCATAGTAATTTCACTAATATCTCTAAGTCCAAATATTACTTCGTTACTCATAGCACAAGAAATATGTTCAGCATTTCTATCAACCAATATAACATTAATAGATGGATTTAATATTTTTAAATATTTTGCAGTAGTAGCCCCACCATAACCACCACCAGCTATTACTACTGTATTACCAGTTTTTATAGGTTCTGTTTTTATTTCAGTAGCAGCAGGAGCAGCAGTAGTTTGTTCTGCAGCAGTTTTTTGTTCAGTTTTTTTACATCCTGCAAGCCCAAATAATGATAAAGATGCTGCAGAAACAGCTGTTGTTTTTACAAAATTTCTTCTTGAGATTTTTTTCATATCAGCACCCCATATTATTTAAGAGATGAAAAATATTCAGCTAAGGCTTTTAATTCTTCATCGCTTATTTCTTTTACTATCGCCATTTCCTCTGCTCTTTCTGTCATTCTTTTATCATTTTTATATTCAAGTAAAGAATTATAAAGATAAGTAGGAACCTGACCACCTATGCGTGGAATTCCAGCATCACTAGTATTGTTACCATTTGCAGCGTGGCAGGAAACACAAGTTTCAAGGTGTTTGCTTACTTTACCTTTTGCAACTAAATCTTGATTTAATGGATATGACGTAGGAACCCAAGGACGGCTGGAATACCAGTCTGCCATAGCTTCAATTTCAGATTCAGAATAACCTTTTAAGAAAATCTTCATAAGAGTAGAGTATCTTTTTGGGGTTTGTTCTTTACCATCAACCACCATAGGTTTCATGTCCATCATGGAATTTTTAAGATAATCTTTGTGTTGACCGCCAATAGACGGGATAGCATCAGATACTGCTGCACCAGCTGTTCCGTGGCATGATGAGCAAAAGTTACCAAACCTTCTTCCTTCTTCATTTTCTTGAGCATATGCTGAAGAAAATGCAATAGTCAACATCACAATTGAAAGAAATATGATGCTTTTACGCATATAGTCCTCCTTTTCATAGTTTTATGGTTATATATAACCTCTTATTAAGAGTATTATAGTCTTTTTTAGAAATAAAGCAAGTAAATATTGTAAAAAAAATAAATATTTCTTGCATAAAGTATTATTGAAATATAAAAATAATTATGTTATAAACTTATGAATTTATATAATAAAAGGGGTATTAATAATGTTAGATTCTAAAGAACGTATTAAGCTTGAAAATGTTAAAAGGCTTATTCGTAGAAATGCTAAAATCCCATTGGAAAAACTTCTTCACAAACTGCACCATGCAGATTTAGCATTAATTATTACCCATTTGTCTGATATCGATAGAAAAAAAATATGGTCATTTATTGATGACCGTTCCAAAATTGCTAAAATTATACTTGAGATGCAGGACGTTGATATAATAAATATAATAGATGAACTTAAACCAGAAGAGGCTGCAGCGTTGCTTTCAGAAATGGATAGTGATGATGCTTCATATATTTTACGTATTATTTCTAAAGAAAAGCAGCAAAGTTTATTGCAATATATATCTCATGATGAACTTTTAGATGTGGAAGAACTTCTGCATTATCCAGAGGGTAGTGCTGGTTCTATTATGAATACATCGTCTTTTGCTTTACATATGGATACATCAGTTAAAGAAGCTACAAAACTTTTACATAAAGCAGAAGATTTAGAAATGGTATTCTATCTTTATATTGTAGATGATGAAAACAGACTTGCAGGTGTATTGTCATTACGTCAGTTAATATTAAATCCACCAGATAAAAAGTTATCAGAAATTATGATAAAAGATGTTGTATCTGTTACTGTTACAGACAGCCAAGAATATGTTGCAGAATTAGTGGAAAAATATGACTTTTTAGCATTACCTGTTGTTGATGAACATCACAGATTATGTGGTATTATTACAATTGATGATGTTATTGATATAATTAAAGATCAGGCATCTGAAGATATATATGCAATGGCTGGTCTTACACAAAATGATTTAATGTTTGATAAAAGCCCTTATAAAGTAGCAAGTACGCGTTTACCTTGGCTTGTTATTACTTTTGTAGGGGAGATTATTGCAGGTCTTGTTGTTGCTTTTTTCCAACAAAAAATAGTTGATTTTGCTATTCTTGTTTCTTTTATGCCAATAGTAATGGCAATGGGTGGTAATGTAGGCAGTCAGTCTGCTACTGTTATTATCCAAGGTGTTGCCATGGGTAAAATAGATACTAATAGATGGGGCAGGGTAATTTTTAAAGAATTAGTAGTAGGTGCATTAATGGGTATTGTAATAGGTGTATTATTGGGTATTGTAGCACCATTATGGGAAGGAACTGCACAAATTGGTATAATTGTTGGTGTTGCAATTTTTTCTGCAATGCTGTTTGCTTCACTTACTGGTTCTGTTGTTCCAATTACATTAATGAAATTAAAGTTTGACCCAGCTATTGCTTCTGCACCATTCATAACAGCATTAAATGATATTACAGGGCTTACAATATATTTTGTAATATCTATGGTTCTGCTTTCAATATTATAGTTATGGAACGAATAATTACTGATGCAATAATATACAAGATTACAAAATATGCAGATAATTCTGCTATTGCTTCTGTATATTCTTATGATTATGGTAAACAGAAATTATTTTTACCAAAAGCATATACAAATAAAGCAGGTATACAAGTATTCATACCAGGAGAATTAGACTTTTTAAAAAAAGACACATCAGATTTAAATAAATTTTATTCATTTAGAATAGATACATCATATGCAGAATATTTAACAACACCAGCAATATCATTAAGGTTAAGTTTATATTTTGATATTTTTGATAGATTGTATGATATTGAGCAGCAAGATAACGTTATATGGACAATTATTACAAAATATAAAACAGCAGAATACAGCAAAATAAATATTTTTGGAATATACGCTTTACTTAAAAATTCAGGGCATATGTTTAATTTTAATAATTGTGCAGGCTGTGGAAAAAAAATAGAAGAGAGTGGCAGCTTATTTCATGGGCAGTATTTTTGTGAAAAATGCAGTGTAGATGGTGCCTTTAATCCAAAACCATATGTTAATACAATAATGCGTGCTTTTTCAAATCAAGAATTATATAAAAATTTAAAAATAAATATTTATGATGAACTTGCTGTGCTCGATTTATTTATACATCATATAGAAAATATTACAGATAAGGAAGTAAAAAGCTATAAACTTTTTAAAGAATTAATTTTAACTATATAACAAACTTACCAAATATAAATACAGAGTAAGTCATACTGTAAAAAATCATAAATTATCTTCAAATACAAAATAATAAATGTTAGTTCAATTAAAAATTATTCTATTGAAATAAACTTGAAACATGTATTTAAGTTTAGTTCATCTTAAGGGCTTAATAAAATAATATAAGCATTATTATAGGTTAGAGAGAGATTGTCTAAAAATATAGTTTTTAGACAATCTCAGTGTATCTTACACATTATCAATATTTCTCATATACGGGAAAAGCAGCACATCTCTTATAGACTGCTTGTTAGTTAAAAGCATAACAAGCCTGTCAATCCCCATGCCAGCACCAGCTGTAGGTGGAAGACCGTATTCTAATGCTCTAATATAGTCTTCATCCATCATAC
Organism: uncultured Mucispirillum sp.; assembly: GCA_944325215.1. Classification (GTDB taxonomy): domain Bacteria; phylum Chrysiogenota; class Deferribacteres; order Deferribacterales; family Mucispirillaceae; genus Mucispirillum. Next base: position 12,183 of record CALUZC010000031.1, read on the forward strand.
AGGCTTCCTCATCACCAGCATTACGAGAATCAACTTGTTTTTGAAACCTCTCTTTTTGGTCTATTGGGTCATTTAATTCATTAAAGCCGTTTGAAAGTTCCATTCCAGCAACAAATAATTCAAACCTATCTGTAAGTTCTGGATTATCTTCTTTTGATTTTGAAAGAGGTGATATCTCTTTTGGATAATCAATAATAAAAGTAGGGTTAATAAGTTTTTCTTCAGCAACTGCCTCAAAAATTTCAGCAACTAATCTACCTTGTCCCCATGAAGCATCAATAGTAATTTTTAAATTTTGTGCCACTTGTTTTGCCTTTTCATAAGTAGATATATCATCTTGGGAAATATTACCATATTTTTCAATAGCTTGAGCCATAGTAAGCCTTGCCCATGGACGAGTTAAATCTATAGTTAAATTGCCATATTCAAGTTTTTCGCTGTTATTAATTTTCTTTGCTAAATGAGTAACAAGCTCCTCTATCATATCCATAAGGATATTATAATCAGCATAAGCCATATACCATTCTATCATAGTAAACTCTGGGTTGTGTTTTGTATCAACACCTTCATTTCTAAAGTTTCGGTTAAGTTCAAATACTCTTTCTATACCACCAACTACAAGCCTTTTTAAGTAAAGTTCTGGAGCAATACGCAGGTAAAGTGACATATCTAATGCATTATGGTGAGTTATAAACGGTTTTGCAGCAGCACCACCTACAAGAGAGTGCATCATAGGTGTTTCAACTTCAATAAAACCATAATTTGTAAAGAAATCACGGATTTCTTTGATAATTTGGCTTCTTTTTATAAACACATCTTTTACATCATTATTAACTATTAAATCAAGATATCTTTGTCTGTATCTAGTTTCCACATCTTTTAAGCCATGAAATTTTTCTGGCAAATCTCTTAATGCTTTTGTTAAAAGTCTGTAATTAAATGCCCTTATAGTAAGCTCTCCAGTTTTTGTTCTAAAAAGAGTTCCTTTAACACCTATAAAGTCACCAACTTCAGAAAGATTATATATTTCAAAATCACTTTCTGAAAGTAGAGCTTTTTTAATATATACTTGTATTGTGCCACTTCTATCTCGTATTGTTAAAAAAGCTGTTTTTCCAAACTCTCTTTTAGCAAGAATTCTTCCTGCTGCACTAAATTCTTCATTTTCAGGAAGAACATCATCTTCTTTACTAAAACGTTCTAAAATATCAGAAATAGGGGAAGATATAATATGGGAATTTACATACGGATTTAACCCCATTTTTCTTAGTTTATTACATTTTTCTAGTCTGTGTTGGTCCATTTTAACTCCATATAAAATTATATTTGTTTTTTAAATTCAAATTCTTCATTATCAGATAAGTTTTTTGCAAGAAAATTAGCAGTATCAACTAACTTTTTAATGTCATCAGTTGTTATATCGTTTTCATTATATATTGTTGTATTGCTGCCTGCTTCATAATATTTTATACTGTCATTATTATATAAGCTAATGATTTTTTCCATATCAAATATCATTTTTCTAAGACTTCTATACTCTGCATCTGTAATATTATCTTCCTGCCTGAATAATGACTGTGTTTGATGGATTATCCTGCCAGCATATAAATTATTTTTAAATTCTATTAACGATGTACATATGGATTGTGATTTATTTTCCAGTGCAGCATGAATATTTCCATTAAACCCTGCAAAGCGCTGCACATAACCAAAATGCAGTTTCCATATATCACTTTTAATTTCATTTAAAGTGCTATCATCTATATTATTAACATCAAAAATAATTACTAAATCTGCTTTTATATTATTAATAAATGATGATATTTTAGATGAGTTTATTTCATCATTTTTAATGGTAATAGTGTGTATTCTGGAGATATTATTATATTTGTTTCCAAAAAATTTGTGTTCTGAATTTTGATAATACTTATTTAATAAATCATTATTTCTAACAAATGTATTATCATCATCTAAAACCATTACAACTCCGCACAATGAACCTGTTTCCATAACCGAAACAATAAAATCAAAATGGCGTGGAAAGTTTTTTGTAATTACAGCAATTTTTTTCATTTTACCTCCATACAAATATCTTTTAATCTAATTGTTATAAAAAAACAAGCCAAATATTTTATAATTTAATTGATTTTTTATAAAATTTTATGATAATACTTTTCTAATACATAATTATAGAAGGATATATTAAAGTGATAAAAGCTATTACATATATTGTTATAGGGCTGTTTGTTATATTTGGTTTTTTATATATGTTTGTAATAGATGTTAATGTGGATGATATTACATCATCTTCTTATTATTCAACAAGCAAAAAACGAAGCCATATTAATGATTATCTTATAAAAAATGATTTTAGCTTAATTAATTTTACAAAAAAAATCACTTCATCATGCCTTAGTGATGATAAAGCTTGTAAAACACTGGAAATTTATAAATATGTCCGTTCAAGTTTTATAATAGATAACAGCACAGACTATACTTCTCCAAACCCATATACTGCATTTAATAATAGAGAAGGTACATATTTAGATATGGCATTATTGTATTCATCACTTTTACTTCACAGTGGTATATCTACATATATTAAAAAAGATAATAATAAGTTTTATAATTATGCGTGTGGAATTAGTAATGGAGATATGTATAATGCTTTAATAAATGATTTACACTCTACACCACTTGCAAATAAGGAATTAACTTTAAGACAGAATCAAGTGTGGGCTTTTGATTTATCAAGAAAAGATAACAGCAATCTTATTATAGATGTTGAATTTTTTTCAGCAGAGCCTGTAGATATAATACTTTTTCCAAATAAACAGGAGATGAATGCCCATTTAAAAGGGCAGTATGGCAGGTATAACAAGGACTGCTCACAATTTAATATAAGCGATGCAAAATTTACCTGTCAGGCACCATTAACTGGAATTTTAGTAGTTAAATCCCATGCAGACGATAATAAATTTAGATGTAAAATATATAAGGGTGGGCTGCTTTCTGGTGATATAAAAAGTGAAAAAAGTAGAAAAGGCAATAACTGTATCCAAATAGATATTAATAGTAAAGGCACTTTTCAATATCCCGGTATTATTTATTAAATCTATTTTAAATAAGTTGTTTATAATACAGGATAATAATAATTATTATTATTGACAATAATGTAGAAATTATGTATAAAAATAGATGTGTAATTTTTAAGTACGGTTATTAGGAGGATAACATGAGAAAGTTAATATTTTCATGGTTGATGGCACTTTGTGCAGTGCCTGTGTTTGCTGTGGAGTTTACTTCTGGGGATTTTAAAGCAAATATTTATGGTAACCTTTATGCAGATGCTTTCTATACTTATTCATCTAAGGAAGCTACACCAATTTACTCATCAACATTAATTGGTGGGGGTCAGCATTCTTTTGGTTCTTATGCATTTGTAGGGTCATCAAATTTTGGTGTAACAATGAGTTACAAAAATGTATCAGGTACTATTGAAGCTGGTCTTGGTGATCCAGTTAGAAAATTTTATCTGAAATACAATATTAATGGTCAGTCCGACCACTACTTTTTAGCAGGTAGAGATAACAATATTGCTTTTTATAATTATGGGCAGTTATCAAATGATGGTCAGTGTATGATTGACTATGGTGCTGTTGCTAATAAAAGAAGATTACAGTTTAGATATGGTGTTAGAGGTTTTGAAATAGCTATAGTTATGCCACAAATTGGTTTTGGTTCTGGTGATGATTTAGCTTATAAAGATAGTTTTGAATATTCATATCAAACTACTGATGCATATAATAATCCATTTACAGCTTATGATACCATTGATTCAGCATCATATATGTTTAATTTTATTCCGAGATTAGAACTTGCATATACTCTTTCAAAAGATAATTTTAATATTAAATTCTTTGGTTCTTATGGTGCATATATGTATCATAATGAAAATGCATCAGAACATATTGATGCTTTTGATAAAACAGCTCATATGTTCTATGTAGGTTTTGGCGGTTCTGCTAATTTTGGCAACTCATTTCTTAACTATGTAGGCTATTTTGGGCAGAATATGTATTTATCTAATGCACAAGGTGATTATAGAACTGGTATGTCAAAAATAATGTTAAATCCAGTAAGCCTTATTCAGCAGGCAAATGGCAGATACACTATTGATATTAATGATATATACAGTGCAGGCGGCTCATTAGGTTATGGCTATAAAGCATTAGATGGTAAACTTGTTTCACAAATAGGTATAGGTTACAGTGCAAGTTTTGCATCTCATTATGCTGATGCAGACCAAAACATAGGCACATTTTTAAATACTCAGTATTTTGCAACAGACTGGTTCTCAATAGTTCCAGAATTAGCACTTTTCTATAACCTTAGTGGAGCTGACGGTAAAGCTCAAGGATATTCAGTAGTTGCTGGTCTTGTTGCTATTTTAAGTTTTTAATAATCTATCAAACTTTTATAAACTGGGAAGGGAAACCTTCCCAGACCTTTAGTAATTTATAAATATTGATATAATCCGTTTTTTAGCATTCTAAAAATTATTATATGTATATATTGTTGATAAAATTAACTATTTAAAAAGACATAATAGTTTTTATTGAAATTTATTATCAATAAAGCTTGACTTTATTTCAAAACTAGTATAATCTAATATATGATATAAATCATAAAAGTATTTTATTAGGTTTTAGGAGGTTCAATGAAAAAGATTTTATTTTCATTAATTATGGCACTTGCTGCAGTGCCAGTATTTGCCGTGGAATTTGAAAGCGGCGAATTTAAAGCCAACATATATGGTGAAATATATGGTGATGCTTTTTATACTTATAGTGAAAGTTATGGACAAAGTTCAAATTCTTTTGGCTCAGAAGCTTTTGTTGGCTCATCTCTTTTAGGGGTTGAATTAACTTATGGTAATGTTACAGGAACATTTGAAGCAGGTCTTGCAGACCCTGTACAAAGGTTCTTTTTAACCTATCGTTTTAATGGTGCAGAAGACCATTATTTAGTAGTTGGTAGAGATACTACTATTGCAGCATATTCTTTTGGGCAGGTATCTCAAGACTTAGGCTCTTTAAATGATTTAGGAACATTGGCAGATAATGACAGACTGCAAATTCGCTATGGTATTAAAGGGTTTGAACTGGCTGTGATATTTCCTAGTTTAGGTGGTGGCTGGAATAGTGATAATACTGATGATACAGGGTATAAATTAAGTGCAGTAGATTTAGAAGGTAATGCTTTATATACTCCATTTAATGTATTGCCAAGGGTGGAATTAGCATATACTTATACTAATGATACACTTGAATTTAAAGTGTTTGGTGCATACGGTGCTTATATGTATTCTGATAACAGCAATGCTGTTTCTGATATAGTATTTCATTCATATAATATAGGTTTTGGCGGTCAGGCTGATTTTGGCAACTCATTTTTACAATTTACTGGCTGGTATGGTGCAAACTTAGACTTAATGGATGCATTAGGCAACTATAAAAGCCGTGTAGTTTCTGTTCAAAATAATAATAAAATCAGTATGTTTTTAGATGATGGAGTTACAAAAGCAGAAAATATTCAATCTGCAGGTGTTGCAATAGGTTTAGGTCATACATTTAATGAAAAATATACTCCACAAATTGGTGTAGGTTATACACTTAACTTTGGTGACGGATATGGTAAAATAGACGACAGCCTTGGTGCATATTTAAACTGTATTATTCAAATTAATGAATGGTTTGCTATTACTCCAGAAATCGCATACATTAATAAAATGCAGGACAGTGCAGGCGAAAAAGAAGGCTATGACTTTATAGCTGGTGCAATGGCTTCTGTTGTATTTTAATAATAGCTTATAAATATCTGCTTTAATGCAGTAAAAACAGGGCGGGTTGCTACCCACTCTTTAAATTGTCAAAAAAGTTATTGATTATTTTAAACTTATAAGAAGAAATATTATCTACATTAAAAAATAATTTATTTAACTAAACTTGGAGCGTGTATCCAAGTTTAGTTACCCTTATAGCCTAATAAAATGCTACAAGCATTATTAGGCTGGCAAAAGACTGGCGAAAAAATGTATTTTTTCGACAATCTGAGAGTGGGTTAATACCCTCTCTTTTTATATAATAACATTTTTCAATATTTTTTGTCTTATAAATTTCTCTGTAATAAAAACACTCTAATATAGTTTATAGATAGTTATAATTATATATTAATCAGTGTGCAATTTACATATTAATTATTATAATTAAATATATATAAAGAGAAGGGCAGTATAGATATTGTTTAATAAAATGATAATGTATATATGTAACTTTAAATATGAATATATTGAAGTAATGCTGTATAAGCTCTTTCAAGTGGTTGGTATGATGTAATAATTTAACAATGTGATTTATGTATTATATAAATTACAGCTGTTTAAATAAGATGATTAATGATACTTATACCTTTATAATTATATTAAAAAGAATAATATTATTAAGCAGAAAAATAAGTTATTTTAGATATAAAAAAAGGGCAGGATACAAAAAACCTGCCCTTAATTATATTAAATAATTTATTACATTAGCTGCATTTAGAATAACCGCATGACTGACAAGTGAGGCATCCTTCAATATATTCAACAGGAGCACCGCAGTCAGGACAGGCACCATTTGAAACAACTTTGTTACCAGCTTTTTTATCCATATCAGCAAGAAGGGTATCAACTGTTATACTGTCGTTTCTGATAACCTGAGTATTAAGTGGGTTTTTAATTGCTTCATCAAGGGCTTTGCCAACAGCATCAGCACAAGAAAGCACTCTTTGAGTACCAAAACCATAAGGCATATGGCAGGAAATACCTTTTAATTGTTTAATTATAAATTCAGGTTCTACACCACTTCTTAAATTTAAAGATATTAAACGACCTATAGCTTCAGACTGGCTTTGCGCACAACCACCAGCTTTACCAATACTTGTAAATACTTCAAAAATATTACCTTCCTGGTCTTGGTTTATTGTAACATACATTTTACCACAACCAGTTGTTTTTTCTATAGTTTTACCAATTAAAACAGCAGGGCGTTCTTTAGGTTTTGCAGGCATTTGAACAGGAACATCAACAGGAGCATCTTCTTTAACTTTACCAATATTTAAAACCTGATTATCTCTACTGCCATCTCTATATATAGTAATACCTTTACAGCCTAAATCATATGCAAGCATATATGCTTTTTCAACATCTTCAATAGTAGCACTGTTTTCAAAATTTACTGTTTTACTAACAGCATTATCAGTATATTTTTGGAAGGCAGCCTGCATTCTTACATGCCATTCTGGACTAATTTCATGGCTTGTAACAAATATTTTTCTAATTTCTTCAGGAACTTCTGTTAAATTATGTGCATTACCAGCATCAGCTAATTTATTAAGTAAACTTTCTGAATAAAATTTACCTTCATGAGCTTTTTCTAAAAAATAAGGGTTTACTTCAGGAAGTTTATTATTATCCATAACATTTCTGTAATAAGCTAAAGCAAAATATGGCTCAATACCACTTGATGCACCTGCAATAATAGAAATTGTCCCCGTTGGAGCTATTGTTGTTATTGTAGCATTACGCATAGCTTTAAAGCCTAATTCTGGATATATACTTTTATCAAATCCAGGAAAGCTGCCACGAGCCTCTGCTAATTCAACACTCATTTTTCTGCCTTCATCTCTAATGAATTTAATAACTTCTTCGGCTAATGAAATGGCTTTATCTGAATTATATGGAATATTAAGCATAACAAGCATATCTGCCCAGCCCATTATACCAAGCCCTATTTTTCTATTTTTCTTAGTCATTTCATCTATTTGCTTAATAGGGTAGTTATTCATTTCAATAACATTATCTAAAAATCTAACAGCCATGCGGCATGTATTTTTAAGCTCTTCCCAGTCTATTTTACCATTTTTAACAAACTGAACTAAATTAATAGAACCAAGATTACATGATTCATAAGGAAGTAATGGTTGTTCACCACACGGGTTTGTGCTTTCCATTTCACCTTCAGCAGGTGTTGGGTTAGCGTTATTAATCCTATCTAAGAAAATTATACCAGGATCACCACCTTCCCATGCAAGGCGAACCATTTCATTAAATACTTCTTTTGCATTTTTAGAACCAACTTTCTTTCTATCTCTTGGTGTTAATAGGTCATAATCAGTGCCTTTTTTTACACTTTTCATAAACTCTTCTGTAATACCAACAGATAAATTAAAGTTAGTAAGTTTTGTTTTATCTTGCTTTGCATATACAAAATCCATTATATCTGGATGGTCAACACGTAAGATACCCATATTAGCACCACGTCTCATACCACCTTGTTTAATAGTTTCTGTTGCAGCATCAAAAACAGACATAAAAGAAACAGGTCCAGATGAAACACCTTTTGTTGTTTTAACAGAATCATCTTTAGGACGAAGTCTTGAAAATGAAAAACCTGTTCCACCACCAGATTTATGAATGAGAGCAGTAAATTTAACAGCCTCAAAAATACCTTCTAAAGAATCTTCTACAGGTAAAACAAAACATGCTGAAAGCTGCTGCAATGCATTACCAGCATTCATTAAAGTAGGTGAATTTGGTAAAAATTTAAGAGTTGCCATTTGTGTATAAAATAAATCAGCAACACTATCTACATCTGCATTTTTATCAAATTTTAATTCTGCTTCTGCAATATTTTTTGCTACACGAACAAATAAATCTTTAGGAGTTTCCATCTCCCCAGATTCTTTTTTTCGAAGGTAACGTTTTTTAAGCACAGTAACAGAGTTTGGTGACAATGCGGGCTCTGTTTGGAAAAGTGCTTTTGAATTATTCGATGCCATATCTGCTCCTACTATATTTTTTAGAATGCTATATTATCAAAGTTTTAAAACTAATCAAGAGAAAAAATTTTATATGCTCATAACTTCTTGAATTCTCAAGCAAAAAAATTTTTTTATTAATTTTATGATAATTAAAAAGGTAATTCTTTGCCTAAATTTTCAGCAACTGCTTTTCTATAAATATATTCAGCACACATAATATCTTGCAAGCCCATACCTTGAGATTGAAATATAGTAATCCCGTTTTCTGTAACTCTACCAGGACGAAAACCTGCTGTAATCTCTCCGAGTTCTACAATTTCATTCCAATGTAATCTTCCTTTTTCTAAAGACGGTAGAATATCACCACATTCAATAGCAGCAACATCTTTACTATCTACTGCTATAACTTCTGCAGCTTCAATTGTTTTTTCTGGAACTTCTGCACGTATTAATGCATTAGAACCAGCACCATTTATATGGACTCCATTAGGGTTTAACATAGTGTGTTCAAATAATGGTTTTACTGCTGTAGTAATAGTGATGATAATATCTGCCTGTGGTAAATCATTTTCAATATTTTGAGTAGGGATTATCTCTATACCTAAAGATTTGCTCATTTTATCTGCAAATGCCTGAGCATTTTCTATTTTACGAGTAGTAACAAATGCTTTTTTTATATTGCTTGTTTTATATACTGCTTCTAATTGTGCTTCAGCTTGAAAGCCTCCACCAAAAATAAAGGCAGTATTACTTTCTTTTTTTGCCATATATTTTGTAGCAATACCTGTTGCTGCCCCTGTTCTAAGTCTGCCTATTTCATTTGCATCAACAATTGCAAGGGGATTACCATTTTCAGCATCATATAAATGCACTTTAAATATCAAACCAGCACGAAACGATGTGTATGCTTTAAAACCTATAACATTTTTATAAGGCACAGTACCAGGAAGCATATGTAGTGCACCTTTACGAATTCTCATTCTTTGACGAGTCATATTAAATGATTTGCCTTGAGCATAAGTTGTAAAAGATTCTTCTACTAAATTTAAAGCATTATCCATATTCAAAATTTTAGATGCTGTAGCTTCATCTATATATATAGCTCCCATAGCACACACTCCTTATATAATAATAAAATTATTTACATGATTCTGAAATATCAGCTAATGTATACTGTTTAAGTTTTTCAATTAATGTCTGTTGAATATCCTGCCACATTTTATGAGCACAGCATGAATGGTCAAAACAACAACCAACTTGCTCATCAAGGCAGTTATTTATATTTAATGGACCATCAACAGCTGTAAGTACATCATATATGTATATCTCTTTAGGTGTCTTACCAAGCCTAAAACCACCTTTTTTACCTCTTTCACTAATAAGAATATCTGATTTTGCAAGACTTTGTAAAATTTTACCAAGAAAACTATCTGGAACATTGCAGGCTTTAGCAATATCTGACCTCATAAAAGGAGTGCCCATAGGGGATTTGGCCATATACACTAACGCACGAATAGTGTAGTCACATGCACGAGTTATTTTCATAAAAAATCCTTTATAATATTATATCTTGTTATTCTATGTAAATGCAGTATAATATAAAAGATTTGATATATCAATATTTTTATTTTCTTTTGTAAAAAATATATGAATTATAAAATATTTTTTTAAATGTATTGAAATATTTTTACTCATGTATTAATATACAGCAACTTGAAATGCAGTGAGGTTTTATATGAAATTATTTTTTCAAGAATATTCAAGAGTATACAGGCAGATAATTAACGATGTTAATCGTATTTTAAAGCCGTATAATTTAACAAGTGTATTATGGGGTATTATCTTATATATTAGTAGAAATGGGACTGCAAAAGCAAGCCATATTTATGAGTATTATTGCATGGATAAAGGTATGACTTCCCGTTATATTGCAAAATTAAGACAGCAGGGATATGTATCATATGTTGAGTATAATGGAAAAGTAAAAAAAATATTACAATTGACAGATAGTGGTAACAAACTTTTTGATGAAATCAATAGTAAAATTAGAAACCATGAAGCAAATGTTCTTTCAATTTTTTCTAATGATGAACGTGTAATATTAATGGATATGTTGGAGAAACTTCGCATAAAAACATCTGATTAGTAAGATATTTTTGATAATAATATATTTTTTTAATATTTTTAGTAAATTCTAAAAACGATTGCGAAAAAAGTAGTAAATAAAAAAGTGGTTGTTAAATCTCTTTAAATAAAATAATA
>CALUZC010000032.1 GCA_944325215.1 uncultured Mucispirillum sp.
AATTCATAAGAATACTTTGTTCTACGTGACATAAAAACACCCCATTTATTTGTCCAATAAATGGGGTTCGCATCAAAAAACCTTGCTTCATAGTCTTCCATATATGCAAGAGAATAAGCTTCTATTCTACCAGTATATGTTTTTAATTTATTTGTTTTTGGGTCAGTTCTATAGTTTTGATAAGCAGTATTAATACCACTTGCATCATAAGCAGTGCCACTACCAGTTGTAAATTCTGTGTTAGTTGCATAGTTTTGGTTTTGCATTGGATCTTTATCTTTAATTTCAAAGCCTTTTTTAGCTTCTGCCCAAGTCCCAGGAGCACCAGTAACACTAGCATAACTATTTGTAAATTTCTATATGTGGAAATTATTGATAATTTGCACAGTTATCCCTAAAGATTACAGTGCCAAAATCTGAACCAAACTGCCTTTCTACTGTATGGTTGGCATTACCACTCCATTCTCTGCCATTTATAATAATGGATACCAGGTATTCTTTATCCGTCACAATACCTATTGCAGAAATATCTTTTATTACATCACTGCCACTTACTGTTTCATTATATTTTAAATTTGGTAAATTTGTAACATCTACTGGTATATTAGAACAGTTTGTGCTGCTTGTGCAGTCATAATAAAAATATATTTTTGTAGATAATGATTCAATATAACTGTTTCTAATAAGGGAATCAACATCATTAGTGCTGCCATGCATTCCTTTAGATACTGCATGATAATTAAATGTGGCAGCATTAGAATAAGGAATACATATTTTTTTGCCTGTATTCATCGTAACATTATCAATACTATCTATACCTGCTTCTGCTATTGTAAAAGCAAATTTTCCATAAAGGGTATCAGTATCTTCACTTTCTAAAGCACATGAAATAATAAATAAAGGCATAAATAATACTAATATTTTTTTCATAATCTTTCTCCAACAAAACTTATTATATATAATAGTGTATAACCCTGCAAGTAAAATATAAAATTTTTTGTAACCAGTGTATAAATATTTACGACAAAGTAAAAGGTGGAGGTATTTATGGTATCTTTTTTAAAAGCATTATTACTTACTATATTTATTGCTGTAATATCTGGTTGTGCTGATATGACGGCAGAAGAAATTAGAGCAAACCTTTATGGAACAAAAAGCAACTTCCACACCCATAATCTACCAAGCTACAATGATAATGCCACTAGTGCTGCAAATAATACTACATCTTATAATAATGCCTTAAATTCCAACAGCAGTAATGATACTAACTTTACTTCTAATGATTATACTCAAGAACAACAATATAATAACCCATATAATACATATGATTATAATATGAACCAAATGTATAATACACCTTATGCTGATTATAATAATCAAATGTATAATAACCCATATACAGTAAATAATTATGATATATACCAAATGCAAAATAACCCATATAATGCATATAATAATGAAGCATACCAAAACTATATAAATCAAATGAATACTTATAACCAAGAAGCTTATGAAGCTTACCAAAATTATTTAAACCAAATGCCTGCTTATAATTATGATACAAGCCAAATGTATAATAATAACTTTCCTGCTTATAACCCTGAAAACTATAATATGATGATGCCAAATAATAATACAGCTAATCAGTAATATTATTATGTTCTTGTTAAGTAAAAATATCTGAAGAATATAATATACAATATTACTAATGTAATAAACAATGCTTTATCTGATAAAATTTTTGATTTAATTACAAATTTATCACTTTTTAAATATCTTACATAAAAAAATAAAAGGTATAGTTTGTAATATTTTTTATACTTTTACTTTCATTTGCCATATATTTTCTCATCTTTATAAAAAAATTATTTATAAAAAAAATACTAAAATCAACTAATAATATAAAATTGTTTGCTTATCCTAAAAAAATAATATATAATAGGTGCAAATAATATATATAAAAGGTAGTGATGATAGATTTAGATAAATTAGGTATTGAAAAAGGCTCTCGTGTTATAGTTGCCATGTCTGGCGGGGTGGACAGTTCTGTTACTGCTTTAATGGCAAAACTTTCAGGGCTTACTCCCGTTGGGATTACTTTACAAATGTTTGATAGTGAAAATGATTTCTATATTGATGCCAAAAACATGGCAGAAAGCATAAGTATAGAATGGCACTTGGCTGATTACACAGAATCTTTCGTGCCAGATGTAATGGGGTATTTTATTAGAGAATATAAAATGGGTAGAACTCCAAACCCATGTGCAAAATGCAATAAAGTTGCAAAAACCAGGTATTTGTTTGACCAAATGCAAAGGCATAACTGTAAATATATACTTACAGGCCATTATGCTAATACAAAGCTTGTTGGTGAGCAGTTCCACATACAAAAGGCAGAATTTGCCGAAAAAGACCAGTCGTATTATCTTTCTATGGTAGAGCCTTTTCATGTTAATTTATTAAAGTTCCCTTTAGGCAATATGCAAAAGTCTCAAATTAGGGAAATAGCTGCAAAACATAACTTAAAAGTGGCTGATAAAAAAGATTCTCAAGAAGCATGCTTTTTACAGGATAAAGATTACAGGGAGTTTTTAAAGTCGTTTATAAAAAACCCTCGCAAAGGTAATTTTATATTAAATGGTAAAGTAATTGGTGAAAATAAAGGTATTTATAACTATACGCCCGGTCAAAGACGCGGTCTTGAAGTTAGTTATAAAGAACCATTATACGTAAAATCTATTGACAGCAAAACAGGAGATGTTTATCTTGGTGTTAAAAAGGAAGTATTTTTCAAAGGTGTTGCTTTAAAAGACTGCCAGTTTTACCCAGATACACCACATATGGCTCATGTTACTGCTAAACTTAGGTATAGAATGAAAGATGAACCATGCCTTTTAGAAAGGCTTGTGGATAATAGAGCAAAACTATTGTTTAATGATTACCAGTTTGCACCAGCTGCTGGGCAGACTGCTGCTATTTATAATGGAGATATTATAATTGGCAGTGGGATTATAGATTATACTTTTTAAATTTTGGAGGATAAATGCCATCTTTTGATACTGTAAGCGAAGTAAATATGCAGGAAATGGACAATGCCTGTAATAACCTTAAAAAAGAATTAAATACTCGTTTTGATTTTAAAGGCTCTAATACTGAAGTGGAATTAAATAAAAAAGATAAAGTTATTAAAATTCTCACCTCTGATGAAATGAAAATAGAAATGCTTAGAGAAATGCTTATATCTGCTGTTACAAAAAGAAATGTGGATTCTAGATGTTTAGAGTTTTCTGATGTGGAAAAAGCAGGTGGAGCAATGCTTAAAAGAGAAGTGAAAATTAAAGAAGGTATTGATAAAGATACTGCAAAAAAAATCACTTCTGCCATTAAAGACAGTAAACTTAAAGTGCAGGCTTCTATTATGGACGATAAAGTGAGAGTTCAAGGTAAAAAAATAGATGATTTACAAGCTGTTATTCAGCTTTTAAAAGGGCTAGATTTACCACTGCCTTTACAGTTTATAAATATGAAAAGCTAAAGGGATTTTATGGTATTTTATTTTTCAGGCTCAGGCAACAGTTATTATGCGGCAAAATTATTATCAGAAGGAATAGATACTCCCCTTATCTCCATAGCTGACTCTCTTAAAAAAATGGAGATGAATTTTGATGCCAGGCAGGATAAAGTATGTGGGTTTGTTATGCCTGTGCATTTTTGGGGTGTGCCTTATATTGTTACTGAGTTTATGAAAAATATACAGCTTAAAACAAATGATGATACATATGTTTTTGTGGTTTTTACATGTGGGGGCGATACGGGGCAGGCTCCAAAACAGTTTGAAAAAATGCTTAAACAATTACATATAAACTTGAATGCTGTTTTTTCTATTAAACAAATTGATATATTTGTCCCTATTTTTAGAGTCCCACCAAAAGATAAACGTAATGAAGAAGTTTTAAAAGCAAAAATTGAATGTGAAAACATACTTATGCATATTAATGCCAGAGATAATGGTGATTTTAACTTAAATAAAAATAAACTTGCCTATTTAGAAACTAAACTTTTATACCCTATGTATTCTTATTATAGAAATACATCAAAATTTAGAGTTTCTGATATGTGCACCGCCTGCAAAAAATGTGAAAAAATATGCCCTTTACATGTTATTGAAATTATTGATAATAAACCTGTTTGGAAAAAGAAAAAATGCACCCTTTGTTTAGCATGCCTGCATATATGCCCATCTCAAGCTATTAATTATGGGAAAGTTCTTTTCTTTTTTGACAGTAAAAATAAGGGCAGATATAGAAACCCATATGCACCTAAAGGTTACTAATGAAATATATAATATTTTTACTACTGGTTTTCTTTATTGGCTGTGCTGATACTAATAACCAAAAAAGTGATAACTCTACCACCCCAACTGTGACTGATGATATTATCAATGAAATTAATAATGAACCTGTTGTAATATATGAAGTTCTTACAAGCAGTAATGAAATAATGCTGCAAAAAGAAATAACAAGCGAAAATATTTCACTTGATTTTATAAACCCTAGAAATGAAGATGTCCGAATATTAATACCTAATACAAATGATAATAATATAAACCAGCTTACTTTCTTTTTACAAAATAATGTTGATTACATATGCAGTGCAAAAAGCACATGCAGCATTACTTTTAATATGATTATTAAAGAACAAAGCCCTTTAATTGATAAATTTTCATTTTACCTGCCTGTTACCCTGCTTAATGAAAGGGAGTTTACAAAATTTATTAATATAAACCAGTATGATAAATATAAAGATACTGCTATGAAATATCTTACCAATAGAGTTTATATTAATTACCTTATAAATGGGCAAATAATCCAATAATAAATTATTTACCCTTTTTTACTGTCTAATAATTCTGCAATTTTTGCAGCTGCTGTTTTTGATGGTGTTTTACCTATAAACTGGGCTGATATATTTTTTAATTCACTATTTATTTTATCTATATTATTTAATGCTTTATTATAGGCTTCTATAATCATTTCCTTTTTAGCACTACCCTCACCTATGCAGTGTACTTCTGGCATTACTTCATAACCTGCAATAATATTAGGTAAACCAATAGTTCTTAAATTTGATAATTTTTTTGCTAAAAATACATTAATCTTCGATGCTGAATACGCTATTATCATAGGTTTTTCCATAATAGCTGTTTCAAGTGTTACTGTGCCAGAACAAGCCCATATAAAATCGCTGTGTTTCATAATATCATATTGTGCTTTTTCTAAAACTTTTATATTAGAATTTTTTGGTATAAATGACATTAATAAATCTTTATCAATAGTATCTGCCCTGCTTACAACAAAATCGATATTATCATACTCTAATGCTGCAGAAACAAATGCCGGCATTAATAACTTAATCTCTTTTTTTCTACTGCCTGGAAGTATGCCTATAATTTTCTTTTGCCCAGTAAATGAAAGAGCTTTTAAAAATTCATCTTTATTATTAAACCTGTATTTAAAATTATCTATAACAGGGTTGCCTGCATATATTGCATTTACACCCTCTTTTTCAAAATACTGCATTTCAAATGGAAAAATAGATATAACTAAATCACAGTGGTTTTTTAATGTATATATTCTTGAGTAGTGCCATACCCAAAATTGCGGGGCAACAAAGTAAATTACAGGTATATTATATTTTTTTAACTTTTTAGCAAGACGCAGGTTAAAGCCCGGATAATCTATTAATATAACAGCATCTGGCTTTTCTTCCTTTATTGCTTTTTCAATAGTTGAAAACATATTAAATATAAGAGGTAGTTTTTTTAACACTTCCACAAAGCCAATAATAGCCATTTCCTGAACTGTAAAATACTGTTTTTGACCAAGTGATTTTAGATTATTACCACCAGTGCCATAAAATGATGCATCAGGGTATAACTTAACAAGTTCCTTTGCCAAATTAGCACCATGTACATCACCAGAAGATTCTCCTGCTATTATAAAAAATTTCATACCTGCTCCTTTATGATTTTGTTGCATATATAATCAGCTTATTATCTACCATATCAGCAGAAATATAGTTTTTTAGCAAGCTAGACCTGTTGTATAGCTTTATTTCTGTAACTGATGATTTTTTATTTATTTCAATTCTTTTAAATACAGGGCCTTTTAGTTTGCTTTTATTAATAATCTTACTTATCATATTATACCTGCCCTTTAATATAATAGTAGTATAACTTGGGGTAATTAGTGATGATACAACTTGTATATTAGATGAAGTTTCAAGAACTACCTTTTGTTTTGTAAGGGTTTTTTCTTCTTCAATATTTGTAATCAGCAAATTTTCATCTTTTTTATTTAATGATAAAATAATGCCGCCTGCCATATTTGAAACAAACATATTACCCTTTATATCATTAATAAAATAGCGAATACGTTTAGGATAGATTAGTGCATAAGGTTTAGATATATTTTTACAGTTTGCACTATGAATATAGTCTTTTTTTAAAGATACATCAAATATATCAATATATTTTTGACCATTATATAATATACCTGTTTTAGTTGTTAATGCACCGTCTGATTCTATTACAACTTCTTTTTCCATACACTCAATACTTTTAATATATGATGCTTCTTTAGATGGAATATTATGTATAGACTGGCTTTGGTTATATAAAAATACATTATCACTTTTTTGGCTTAAAACACCATTTTCTGCAAAATATATAATTACTTCATTACTATTCTTTTTAATAACTGGCACATCTTTTTTGACTGCTGGCTCTGCATTTGGAGTAAAAGTGGCAAAACTACCATTTTCTACTCTTATTTGATATGTTTTTTTATCTGTTTGCTTATATATATATTTGCAGCCATTATCAAAAAAAGTAATTTTTATATTACCTGCATCATTATGCAAAAGCATATTAGTTACACTGCAGTTTTTACTATAAATATTTTGTTGTTTAGCAGCACAGGAAGTAATAAAAATACAAATAATTAATATAACAACTTTCTTCATAATATTATTTCTAATATACAAGCCCATGCAATGCAAGCCCTAGAACAACAGAATAGCTGTATTTTTCTTCAGGGCGAACTTTACCAGTGCTTTCAGGAAGCACAATAAACTCCCATGGATTTAAATATTCCACAGGAACACTGTATTTTTCACGAAGTGATTTTTCAAGACCAAAAGTTTGGCATGCACCACCAGATAAATATATATGGTTTGGTAAAGAACCATTACGTAAAAGATAAAATTTTAAAACATAATCTACTTCTTGTATAAATTCTATGGAAAAAATCCTGTCTAATGTAGTGCGAACTTTATCAGGGTCTGAATGTTCTTCTGGGTTAAATTTTATTTTTTCTGCTGTTGCATCATCTACTTCTAAATCATGCTTTATAAGGTCTGCAAAATATTTACCACCACGACTTACTTCCCTGCAGTATTCAAAAAAACCATTTTTCATAAGTATTACAAATGAACCAACATACCCAACATGTAATATCATCTGAGTTTCTGAATTATTATCCTTCTTCAATGCTCTAAATAGGCGAACAATAGACATAGCCTCTGCCTCTATGGCATAGGGAACTAATTTGGCTGATTCAATTACTGATACAAAGTCTGTTATTACATCTTTTTTTGCTGCTGTCATAACTATACTTGTATGGTTATATAAATCTTGCGACGGTAATGCTTCAAAATCTATACTCATTTCTTCAGGCTCTACACATGCATATTGGTTTGCTATCCAGCGGAACTCTCCAAGCTCACCAAGACTGTCATTATTTACAAGCATTTTCCGAACTAATACTGATGGACCTTTTAAAGCAACAGCCACATTATGTGTAGGAAATGTTTCATCAACTGTCTCTAATATTCTATTAACAAGCTCACCATAATCATTTATAGCACCATTTTCTGTAACAACACCATCAAATGTTTTATTACGAAACCTGTCTACCACAAAACCTGTTTTAGTAGGGCTTAAAAGAACAGCTTTTATGGAATTTGCACTAATATCTAAACCTATATGGTATTTATCAGTCATAGAATACTCCTGCTACATATTATATAGTTAATTTTCTATAAAAACAGCTTTTTGCTCCAGTATGGCAAGCTACTCCATTTTGTTCAACAATATACAAAAGGCAGTCTTCATCACAATCTATCATCACTTTTACGATTTTTTGGGTATTACCAGAAGTTTCACCTTTTTTCCATAGTGATTTTCTACTGCGTGAATAATAATAAGCATAACCTTCCTTTAAAGTTAATTCTAAAGCCTTTTTATCTGCATAAGCCTGCATTAATATTTCTTTTGTGTTATTATCCTGCACTATGACAGGAACAAGCCCATTACCTTTATTAAAATCTACTTCTATATTCATATATTATCCTTTATTATTAACATATTCTTGGTAAAAGCTCACCTGGTGGTAAATCAATATGACGCCTGCCACCAGAAATAGTATTTAAGATAACTTTATTATCATCAACTACTTCCCCTATTACTTTAGCATTTTTGCCAGTTTCTGTAGATTTTAATGTGTCTAATACCTTTTGACAGTCGTCATCTCCAACTATTATAACAGCTGCACCCTCATTGGCAACACTTAAAGGGTCATACCCTAATGTATCACAAAGCTCTGCTACGTCCTGCCTTATTGGTATATCTTCCTCATTTATAATAAAGCCTTTGCCACTTTTTTCTGCTATTTCATTTAAAACAGCAGCAACGCCGCCTCTTGTAGCATCTCTTGAAAATTTAATGTTATAGTCATAAATTTCACTCATCATGTGGTTTAAACATGCACAATCACTTTCTATATTACCATTAAAACCAAACTGACCACGTTCAAGCATTATTGCCATACCATGACGTGCTATATCTGAAGTAATGATTACCTTATCACCTGCTTGAATATTTTCATAATTATTTAATTTTTTTACTATACTGCCAACACCACATGTATTTATAATAATGCCATCAATACCGCCGCGTTCTACAACTTTTGTATCACCGCAGACAATGGCAACACCTGCTTTTTTGGCTTCATTTGCCGCACTTTCCACTATTTTTTCAAGGTTTTCTAAACTATAACCTTCTGCTACAACTAATGCAAATGATAAATACAGCGGTTTTGCTCCACTAACAGATAAATCATTAACTGTGCCACAAATAGAAAGCTTGCCAATATTACCACCATTAAAAAATTCTGGGCGAATAACAAAAGAATCTGTAGTAAATGCAGTATTTTCACTAGTCTTTATGTATGATGCATCACCTAAATTATCTATAATATTATTATCAAAATGTTTTAATATAATATCTTTTATAAATGATGATGTTTGCTTTCCACCACCACCAATAGATAAGGTAACTATCTTTTCACTCATATATCACCTAGCCTAAATTTATAATAAGCTGCACAAGTTCCTTCGCTTGATACCATACATGGACCAACAGGCTCATCTGGAGTGCATTTTTTACCAAATAAACCACATTGAGAAGGCTTAATTTTACCAGTTAATACCTGACCACATTTACAGCCCTTTATTTCTGTAATATCTTTAGGCTCTAAATTAAACCTTTTCATAGCATCATATTCTGCATATTCCTGCCTAATACCAAGCCCACTTTTTTCAAGCTTTCCAAGCCCACGCCAAGTGGCATCATTATCATAAAATACAGTAGATAATATGTTTCTTGCATTAGCACTGCCTTCATCTGGCACTACCCGTTTATATTTATTTACTGTATGAAATTCACCAGTATTAACCTGCTTAATTATTTCATAAACTGCATCAAGCATTTCAACAGGTTCAAAACCAGCAACTACTGCTGCCTTTTGGCTTTTTATAATAGGCTCATATAATGAAATACCCGTAATAGCAGTAACATGACCAGGACATAAAAAACCATCTAAATGAAGCGAAGTATCACTTAATATTAATTCAAAAGCTTTCGGCATGGTTTTACAAAAAGATAAAACTGACACATTTTTTATATTATCTTTTTTTGCTGCCATAATTAAAGCTGCAATAGTAGGTGCCGTTGTTTCAAAACCTATACCTAAAAATGTATAATGTTTATTAGGGTTATCCCCAGCTAATTTTAAAGTATCAAGTGGGGAATATACCACATTAACATCTGCTCCCCTTGCTCTTTTATCAAGTAAAGACTGCCCATTGCTGCCAGGAATTCGTAATAAATCACCAAAACTTACAACCGATACGCCTTTATCTATAAGGTCAAAAAATAAATCTATCTCCCCTTGGCTTGTAACACAAACTGGGCAGCCAGGACCAGATACAAGTTCCACATTTTTTGGAAGCATACTACGCAAACCAGAACGAGCAATAGCCATAGTATGTGTGCCACATACTTCCATTATTTTATATACTCTATCCTGCCCTGCTTCATTTTTTATGGCGTTGCTTAATTTTAAAGCAGTATCTTTATCTCTAAAAGGAATGTTTGGATTCATCGGTATAGTCCAGTAAAAATTCTAGTGTTTCTTTTGCTTCTTTTTCATCTATTTTAGATATGGCAAAGCCAGCATGCACCACAACCCAGTCACCAACCTTTGCCTCATCACCTAAAAAAATGGTAGATATCTCCCTTTTTGTGCCAGCAACATCAACTATCGCTACACAGTCATTTAATTCTTCAATTAATCCAGGAAACCCTAAGCACATAAGCCCTCCTTATTTTTTGCTGTTTTTTATTATTCTTATAAACAATGCTATAAGTATTCCAGTTAAAAAACCACCGATATGTGTATAATATGCCACATTGGAAATATTTAAATATCTGCTTCTAATACCTATATTCTCTTGAAAAGAACGTAAGTATTCATTTAAATTGTAAGTTTGTTCCATATACCATAATAATAACTGAAATATGAAAAAAAGCATAACTATAATTATTGCAGGTATATTTCTTATTATTGCATATATTACTAAAAATATAAATGTTTTTATTTTAGCAAAAGGAAAAAAAACTATAAACATACCCATAATACCTGTTACTGCACCACTAGCACCAATGACTGGATACTCAAGTTCAGGCATCATAAATGCTTCCACTGTAACTGCTAGTATTCCTATTAATATATATATGCACAAAAATTTTACTGTTCCAAGCCTGTATTCTACATTTCTGCCAAAAATATATAGAAAATACATATTTATAAAAACATGAAAAAAACTGCTGTGCAAAAACATATATGTAAAAAAAGATGCCACTTTCTCATCTATACCAATAATATTTGATGGCATAGAAAGCTTTAGAGGCATAAACCCATGGTCTGCAAATAATAAACCATGATAATTTATACGAAAATATATATACACTGCAAAATTAATGATTATTAAAAACCATACACCATATGCTCTTTTAGAAACAGGTATATCCGTTTTAAGTGGAAACATATCACCTCACTTATATTATGAGTAGCATTATATCCATATAAAAAATAATTGCAAATATTTTTATAAAAAAGAATACAAATAAAAAATAAGGGGGCTTTCACCCCCTCATAAATTGGAATTGTGTAATGAATGATTATTTTTATATTAATTTGAACGTGTGTAGCTCATTAAGCCTGCCACATTACCCCATGGGTTTACATGCAGGTAAAAAGAATTGCCACTGCCATCTTTTACATAAACTCTATATGATATGTATTTGCCACCTCTATTTGAAAAACTTTCAACACTTTCAACAGAATAGCCTTTTAAATTTTGCAGATATTTTTCAGCAGCATTTTTTGCCTGATCAGCTGTGATTATAACTGGCTCACCCTGTTGTTTGTAACCAGCCATTCCTTTCATGCCTCTGCCACCCATAGACATGCAGTCGCCATTTTTAAAACAGTTTGCATCATTAATATTTTTTGCAGAATCTTCTGTAATCGGTCCAAAAACACCACCAAATGGAGTTACAAAAAAGAACATGTTGTTTCCTGCTCCATCTTTTGCACTTACTTTATATGCAGTGCCTCTACGCACAGGAACTTCCTCTGCAGAATATATTGTATAACCCGATAATGTAGCTGCTTTTTGCTTTGCTAATTCTTCAGCTTGAGCTGCAGTTGTAACAGTTACCTCACCTTTAAAGCCTCTGCCCATTTGAGCATACGCAATAGAACCAATTGCTAAAATAATAAATGCAATAAATAATATTTTTTTCATAAATCATCTCACCTTTAATTATTTGAAAAGTATTACTTCGCCCCAAGGATTTACATGGTATTCATAATTTTTACCACTATCATCTGTAACGTTAACTATATACATGGTCCCACGCCTGCCTTGTCCTTCTTTTGCAGATACTACTTTTGCACCCTTAAGGTTAGCTGCCTGCTTTAATACTAATGATTTTGCTTCCTCAACATTTGCTACAGAGTTAGTTGTAGCAGCAGGACCTCTACCCATACCTTTACCCATACCCATTTGTGCATATGCTGCACCTGTTACTGATAAAAGAAGTGCCATTACTATTAAAATAAACTTTTTCATGTTATTGCTCCTTATTAGGCATATTTACCACGTGTCTTAGCCTTATGTATGTATGACAAATTATATAAAAAAAAGTTTGAAAGAAAAATGAAAATTAGATAAAAAAAGGCGAAGAAAACTTCGCCAAAATCGGGGCGACAGGATTTGAACCTGCGACATCCTGTTCCCAAGACAGGCGCGCTACCCCTGCGCTACGCCCCGGTTGAGAAAATATGTATATATTAAATAAATAATATTGTCAATAGTTTTTTTTAAAAAAAAATTTTTTGGAAATAAATATATATATTAATAGAAAAATTAAATATCACATCAAAAAATAATAGACTTTTATAATAAAAAATTGCATAATGAAAATCAGTCTTTATAAATATAGTTAGGGTATAAAATGCAAATAATAATGAATTCATCGATTGCAAAGCTTCTTAACCAGTCACCACTGCCTGCAGTTATTATAAATGGTGAGACAAGTAATATATGGTATAATGATGCCTATATTAATCAACTTAAAGATTATCCCACATTAATGGACGCTTTAAAAAAGATTTTCCAATTTAATGAACAGGAAACTTATTCTTTTATTAATAAAAAAATAAATGAACAAACTTCTATGGTATTTAATGATGTTAAATACTACCTAATGAAAGAATATAGAAAATCCATCAATTTTACTATTATTTCAATTATACCTGAAAATAAATATAATTTTAATGAATCTTCCACCATAGATACTGAAGAGTATTTTTTCATGCATATGCCTCAGCCTGCAGTTATTTTTGATTTTAAAAGCAGAAAAGTTGAAACAGCTAATATTGCTTTTCTTAAAATTTGCGGTATGCCTATTGAACATATTAAAAGTATGTATATTGCAAGTCTTTTTCATGAAAGCACTCATTTAATAAATAACTACTTAAGCTCATCTACACCATATACAAAAACTTTCCTTATAAACCAGTATAACCTTGATACAAATAGAATAATGATTTTTGAAGTTATACCTATTATAAAAGAAGAAAAAAATAACGAATATAAAGTTATTTTTATGATGAGAGATATTTTTGGTGAAATAGAAACTCAAAGAGACCAAATCAGTGAAGATTTCCTGCGTTACCAGTTTTTAACACGCTCCATATCTGACGGTATGCTTATAGTTAATAGTGGTATGATTATGGACGCTAATAATGCAGCATGTATGCTTTGGCGATATGAAAAAGATGAACTTATTAATAAATCACTTTCTATGCTTATTCCTGATGCTGCCCAGTATATTGATAATGCTTCCACAGTAAAGGGCTGTTCTATTCCTTTTATTGGGGTTAGAAAAGATAAAACCCAGTTTAATGGTGCCTTAAGAGTTCAAGCATTTGATAACCTTAATAAAAAAACAATGGTATATATTGTGAAAGACTTAACCGAACATATTGCCGTTGCTCGTATTATGGAAGAACAAGCTGATTTTACTTCCGTTATATTTAACACTCAGCCTAATATGATAGCTGTTTTTAACGATGAACATATGCTTACACGCTGCAATAAGTTATTTCTTGAATTTTTTGGGTATGATTCAATAGAAGAAGCAATACATAATATTGGTGATATATCATCACGTTTTATTGATGGCGATGACAGGCATTTTATTACAAGCCGTAATAAAGATAACTGGTTTTTACTGCCTATTGAAAACCCCAGTATAGAATATTTGGTTGGTATAAAAAGCGCCCATGGTAAATATAATATATTCAGTCTAAAATCTACACTAATGGAAAATGAAACAAATACTTTTTATGTAGTATCATTTTCTAATATAACCGAAATTATAGAATGCCAACGCTGTTTAAAAGAAGCTAATAATATAATTTCATCTTTTAATGATGATATGAAAAACACTATTGAAAATAATATGCTTACTTTAGCCCAGTATCAAAAACTTGCAACTATTGGTACAATGATTAGTTTTATTACTCACCAGTGGAAACAGCCATTAAATGCTATTGGGCTTATAGCACAAAATACAGAAGATATTTTAACAGAAGATGAAGAGTTTGAAAGAGATGATATTATAGATATGATGCAGTCTATTATGAACCATATTGTTTTCATGTCTGAAACTATGGAAAACTTTAAAAACTTTTTCAAACCAGAAGATGTTAATGTTCCATTTAATGTGGTATCATCTATTAAATCAATTATGAGCCTTTTAACACCTGCTCTCAAAAAAAGCAATATTGAAGTTGTATATAATATGTCGCCAGCTATGGAAAATGTAAGAGTTTTTGGCTTTGTTAATGATTTAAAACAAGTGATTATGAATATTATTGTTAATGGAAAAGAAGCTATTTTAACACGTAAGGAAAACGAGCCTGATATAAAAGGGCAGATAGTTATTAATATTGAATGTGTTGATAATAATGAACGTGTAATTATAGCCATTATGGATAACGGCACAGGGCTTACTGAAGAAACTATTAGCAAAATATTTGAAATGCACTATACTACAAAAGGTGCAAACGGAACAGGTATAGGAATGTATATGGCACAAATGATTATAGAAAAAATGAATGGCACACTTAAAGTATCAAATAGAAAAGATGTTGATAAAGGTGCCCTTATTGAAATCAATATGCCAGTATATAAAGAAAGCTGATAAATTATAATATTATTTGATTACCTCTTGTAAATATTCTTTATCATAAGTTAAAAAGCCTGTTACTAAATAAGATATGGCCAAATATAATGGGTATTGGTAGTCTGTTTTATGGCAAAATTCAGCCATATTTTTACAAGCTCCACTTATCCAGTCATACATATAACTGTTTAAAAAAACTGACTGCTCTTTTAATACATCATTAATATTTGCATGCAGCCCTTTATTGTATAGCTCCACTATTAAGCCACACATTTCACGCATGAATAAAAGTTCCATTGATATATGGTCATCTGATTCTGTGTAGTCTGCTGGTTTTTTAAATCCACGTATGGCATAAAACTCCATAACGCGTTCCCATGGAGCGTCCATCTCCATACCTGTTATGGCAACAGATGATGAACATGGTACATTTGATGCACCAGTTAAAAATATGGCAGTCCATTGAATATTTAATTCTTCTAAAAGTGCATCAATATCTTTTGTATTTTCTTCTTTTACTGCATATTCATTTAATATTTCTGCTCCCTTAATAATATCATCATTGCCACACTCTGCGCCTAAACTTGCAAATACTTTAGCATACTTTTTACTTAGCCCTAAAAAATCTTTAGTTACAGGAAGTTTTAAAACGTATGATAAATATTCATATACTGCTCCCCTGCCCTTTGTTTCATCTATAAATTCACTGCTGTATATTTCTGACATTTTATAATCCTTATAAATTTTATAAAAATAAGGCTGTAAATTTTCATCTACAGCCCTTTTATTAATTAGAATTTTTTAGGTTTTGCCCTAAATAAAAAGTTTGGTTTTGTTTCCATTTTAGATACAGTATTTTCATCATTATATGCCATTAATACTGTATCTCTTGCACTTTTTGCATCTGGGTATTTTGCAATCAAATCATCATAAGTTCCCCAGTCTAAAGCACGGGAAAGACATGATGCAACACATGCTGGCTTTAACCCTTCACCTGAAGTTACTCTGTCCCAGCACATATCACATTTTCTCATAATATGGCCTTCCATAATAGAATCTTCGATAATATTTGGATTTTTAGGCTCTTGGAAATCATCTGGTATTTGCGGTGCATTATACGGGCATGCAGCAATACAGTCACCTACACCCTGGCATATATTTTCATCAACGTAAACAATACCAGTTTTTTCATCTTTAAATATTGCTTCTGTTGGACATGCACTCATACATTTTGGGCTGTCACAGTGGTTACATGAGTATACAGAAATAAATGTCTGCATTTTAGGCCATGAACCAGCTTCCTTGTCATGCAGGTTACGCAGTTTTGCTCTGCCTGGTTTTAATTCCTGCCAGTCTTTACAGGCAACAACACAAGTTTGGCAGCCCATACAGCGTGTCTGGTCAAAAAAGAAATATAATTGGTCTTTCACTAAATTTTCAGCCATAATAGTCTACCTCACTTATGCTTTTGAAATTTTAACACGGCAGTCGTTAGCTAAAGTCATACCTTGAGCCATACGAGAAGGCCTTGTGTTTGTTAATGTATTTGCACAGCCACCAACATCTATGTTTTTGTAATTTTTACCAGATGGAGATGTCCAGCTTTCCACAGGATTATACCATGAACCGTGCCCTATATATACAGCTCCCGGGCTTACCCTGTTACTTACGTGAGCAGATGCTACTATTGCACCCCTGTCGTTTTCTATTACAACTAAATCACCTTCAGAAATACTTTTATCCTCTGCTGTTACTGGGTTTATCCAGCATGTTTCATATACACCATCATCAAGTGGGTTTGCTGGGTTTGTATCTGCTGTTTCTATTGTTTTACCAAAATGAGCAGCATTACCTTGTGCATCTCTTTTTGAGTATTTTAACTCATTTAAAAAGCCACTTGAGTTATGCGTAGAGTGAGAACGATACATAATGTGCCATGTATTTAATGTTAAATCATAATCAGAATTACCATATGTTTTACCAAATGGGTGGCTGTTATCTGCATGCCTGCCCTCTATTAATGGTATATACATTGGAACAGGATATACATAACGTGGTTTGTTTGATGCAGCAGTAACAGCTGGTGTTCCATTATTATTTACTGCTGATGTACTTTTTGTATATAAAGAACCACCATTTAATAATGCACCATTGTTGATTTTACCTCTGCTGCCTGGCTTAATTGTAATGCCATCATCTGCTAATGTGTATATAGAAGAATATTCAGTATTATCTTCATTTGTGAAATATCTTGCCTCATAATCTTCCATATAACGAAGTGAGTATGCCTCAATCCTGCCAGTATATGTGTTTACTTTATTAGCTTTTGGGTCCTGCCTAAATTTTGCATAGAAAGTATTTACACCTTTTTCATCATAAGATGTGCCTAAACCGTTTGTAAATTCGCTGTTTTTATCATAACCATTTTTATCTGTTAATGGGTCTTTACTTTTTACAACAAAGCCTTTTTTAGCTTCGTCCCAGCTCATAGTTTTACCAGATGCGTTTTTAGGCTTAACTTCTGCTGCATCATATGATGCTTTCCAAAAAGCTTCTTCAAATTTGCCACGGTTTGCCACTACATTATCTGCTGTAATGCCTTGAGTATCAATACCGTTTGCATATTTTTTGCCGCCTTCATCACCTGTTGCTTGGGCAAGAATAAGCCCAATTTCAAGTTCACATAATGCTTCACCTGGTGGGTTAATAGCTTTACCAGTAAATACATAGTTTCTACCACCACCCCAAGAGTTACCAGAAACTGTATATCTTTCAAAACCCATAGAGCCCGGCAGCACAATATCTGCAAAACGGCATGATGGAGTCATAACATTATCACAAACTGTAATAAAATCTAACATGTTTTCTTTATCATTATCTTTTAACTGGTAAATTGCTGCATGTAAGTTTGAGTTACCAGCAGTAACAGCTACCTGATTACCAGACATTTGTGTAATCCAGCCAACAGGTGTAGATACTGTTTGGTTAGAACCAGTATTCCATCTTGCAGGGCGAACTTTCTTTTGTTTCACTGCAAATTTACCATCTTCATATACAACCTTATCCACCATAACTGGTGCTTGAAGTGATGCCTCCACATTTTCAAGCCATGTAAAGCAAGGTGTTACATTTGGAGTAGTGCCCCATGCTTCCATGTTATAAGAAGTATGTAATTTACCAACGCTTGGATCTACTGTGCAGAAATTAAAGTTTGCCCTTGCTCCAAGTGTTTCTGCCCCTTGTGTTACAACGTTAAGACCTTTTCTATTATATCCACCTTTTGCAGGGTCTGTTAATATATAAGTGCCTTTATCTGTGCTGTAATTATCAACAACTTTTTTAGGTGCACCTGTTGCTCTTGCACCAAAACCTGCAGGCTTGCCGCCTTTTTTACCAACAGAACCATAAGATGTGCCTTCTTGACCATAGTTTCTAACAAGTGTGTTAAAACATATCCAAGAACGAACTATCTCTTCACTTTCTGTGCAGCGTTGGAAACCAGAGCCAGACCATACAGTTACTTTTTCACTTAAAAAGTCATTTGCAAGCTGCTCTATTAACTCTTTATCTATACCTGTTACTTTAGAAGCCCACTCAGTATTTTTTTCAACCTGACCATAACAGAATGTATGTTTGCCTGCTAATTCATCATCTTTTGCTTCGCTCCAGCTTTTCGTTTTATAATCATAATCAGCAAGTTTATAATTACGAACATTATAGCCTATTTGGTCTGGGTAGATTGAAGCAGCTTTATTATAACCTTCATCTACAAGTTTAGTTGATTTACCAAAAATATAAGCAGACCAAGATGTACCCGGCTGAACTTTTAATACATCATTAGTTAATGTATTAAATGGAGCTGCAGCTGTGTTTTGATATGAATTATTAACATCTGCCCCATCAGTATCATCTGTATCAAAGAAACCAAAAAGGTATTTACCAATAGCTTTTCTTAAATCAGCTGCTGATGCATCTTTTGAAAGGCCATATAAGCCTTTTAATTTTGCAAGTGCATCTTTATTTGTCATAATATAATGAACCATACCCATAATTAAGGCAGCATCTGTTCCGTTTGCGATACCTACATAAGTAAAATTAGGGTGGCTTTCTAAAAGTGCAGCAGTTTGAGAATATCTGCCGTCAATTAAATATATTTTTGCATTTGGGTTTTTATCTTTTAATTGTGCAAGGTAATATGAGATTTGTGGCGTCCACTGAGTTTCACTCATGTTGTGCCCCCATACTACTATTACATTAGCATTAACAGCATCACTATATGAGTTACTTGCAGCATCATGAGCTTGAGCATATGCATAGTAACCTTGAATAATAGGTGTTACATGCTCCCAAGCTGGCCAAGAATAGTCTTGAATAGGACCAAAAGCAGAATGTAAACCAGTATCAAAACCTTCAAAACCATGAGTAACACCACCATCATGAGTTAGGTATGTGCCTATTCCAGCCACAGCTTTACCATCAACACCTAATGTGCCACCAGAACCTGAAGCATAAAGACCATAAACAGAACCATTACCACAGTTTGCTTTAACTTTAGCCATTTTTGTTTTATAGTATTCTGTAACTTCTTTCCATGTAGCTTTTTTAAATGTAGTTAAATCACCACGAGTACCAGTCTGAATTAAAGGATATTTTAAACGGTTTGAGTAGTAAATGGTAGATTTACGGCTTCTACACCTTGGGCATGCCCTGTCTTGTGGGTTATCACCTTTATCCATTTCTTTTTCAACACGCTCATCTGTAACAATACGTTTAATAGCACCATCTTTTACAAATGCTTTTAATACGCAGTTTTCACCACCGCAGTTGTGTGGAGTAGCACCCCAGAAAATATCACCATCAACAGTGCCTGCTGCCCTGTTTGATGTTAATGCAGGTGTGTAGCTGTAACTGCTGTCAGAAACAACACTTTCTGATACATTATCTGCAGCTTTTTCATCTTTTGGTTTAGTGCAACCAAAAAGTGAAACAGCAGCACCAAGTGCAAGGGAACCTTTTAAAAAAGTCCGTCTTGTAACTTGCTTTTTGGATTTATGTTCTCCCATACCTACCTCCAAAATATTTTGCTAATAGAAATAATACATCATATTTTTTATTAAATCAAATGGTTTTTTATTTTATTCCATACAAGATAACTATGATTTTAAATATATATTAAATAAGACAATTTTAGTATAATTTACTTTGTTTTATTATATTAATAATATAAATAAGTTATACATATAGTAATTTTTTTCAATTTAGAAATTATATATAAAAAGATAAAAATAAATTTTTAATAAATTATTTATCAGAAAAATTATTTATAAAATAATATAATGTTTTATTAAGATAAATATTATGCATATACCCAGTGTAATATGCTGTAATAAATACACATATTTCATTAATTTATAATAAAAAAGCGAGTTTGAAAATATCAAACTCGCTGTATATTTACCTTATAATCTAATTATAAAGTTTTTACTTATGGTCTAGATTTGTAAGCTTTTGCAATTATATCTGCTTCGTTCATATAATCTGCATTTGTTTTTGCATTAATACCACCAGGATAGTCAACAACTTTTCTGCCACCAGCATGGTTTATCGCTAAAATCATAAACTTAACTGCATTTGCATCAACAGTATCTACAATCGAACCTTTAAAACTGCTCACTAAATCTTGCTGTATAACAAATTTATTGTTTTTATCAAAGCTAACTTCCATACCTTGTTGAATACTGCCAGAAGTAACTATGGCGCTATTTAAGAAAACTGTATCACCTGGTTGTAAAACAGCAGCTATCTTAGTAGCTCTTTTATCATACACTTTTAAATCAGGATCAACAGCTACAACATTACCATTATTATTAACAGTAATATCCATAACAAATGGTAAAATGCGACACCGATTTAACATCAATTCCAGTTCCATTGACGAATTTTCTTCCATACACTGCACAGATTCTGGTATTGCATAGTATGCAATTATTGAAAGCTTATGTTCATTCGTACCTGTCATATTATCTTCAACGGCATATGGTCTTACATTTACAGTGCCATCATGATTTGCTAATTGCAACATTCCTTTTGTAACTGTAAAATCGTAGTTAAAATTTGTTGCATCAGAGCCAGTTAAATTAGTTTGTTCCATAATCGGTGTTCCAAGCATCATGTTTGATTGGTCATTATAATAAGAAAGAACATTTATTTCTCGAAAGCCATATGAAGAAGTAACATTTCCAGTGTATTTAGTTGATGTGCCTAAATCTTGCGAGTTTTGATTTGATATAGTAATCGCTCCTTCATTTGCACCATTTTTAGATATATTGTAAAGACTTTTTATAAAACTAATATTATGTGGCATTATACTACCATATAACTGCTCATAGTTTACTATATCTTTAGGCTGACTAGAAGCATCAAGCAACATTAAATCATAATAATATGGCATAAATATACTTATTCCATATGAAGTTGCTCTACCAGATTTATTACTAATAACAGCATTATTTATTGCTTCAATTAAACCAAAATCATTATTTCCATTTGATGATAAAGAAACTAAATCTTTTAAATCAACATGTAAAATATTTGAATCAGCATACTCAGCATAATGGTCTACTATTTTTCTTGCATCATTAAAATCTACCCATGCATTTAAACCTGTTCCTTGTGCTGATATATTGCTATTCATAGCGTTAGTGTAATTTTCATATGCTGTCTTTACTGCTTCTATTTTGCTTAAATCTATTGCTGAAAGAGTATGGGTTGGATCATTTATATATCTTTCTTGATAAACTTCAGTAATTCTTACAGCTAAATCCCTTGAAGATATTGATTTATTAGCAGCTACGGTTTCCATTATTTTTTTATAATCCCACCCATATCCATCTTCAGTTTCTTCTGATGCTACATAATAATCAGCATAATCTTTCAAGCTGTATGCTGAATCTAATGTAGCCATCAAACACGCATCATAGCCGATAATATCAAAATGAACTCCACTATTCTTAATAGCTTCTTGGATATCAATTACAGAAGATGAATTTTCAGGATCACCATATCCATGAATGCTTCCACTACCATGGTCCCATAAAACAAGAACATACCTGTCTGCTGGAGCTTGTGCCACAGCTTTCTTGATAAATTCTGTTATATTACCTTTACTCATAGGTGTGCAATTTGGAACTGTCTCATATTCATGACAGCTTGCTCCCATATTCTCTTCAATTGTAGTTAATTGACCATTATGAATTTTATGTAATTGTAGCTTAGTCCAATCTTTAACAAGTAATGGTTGATTATATATTGGATCCGTAGCAGGAGTGTTACTATGTTGTCCTGCACCAGTCTGTATGATAATATTTGTATCAGTATCACCTTTTGTGCCTTCAACCATTTCACGGATATTAACATTACCAGCATAAAAATTTGATTCCAAATTAGAGCCTACAATATACACCATAAATGTTGTTTTTATAGGTGCACCTGAATTAGAAGAACCACTGCTGCTACTGCAGCCAAATAAAATCGTTACTAAAACTAACGATAAAAAAAGTTTGATTTTTTTCATAAAAACTCCTTTTAAACTAAACCTATAATAAAATATCTCATGTGATAATGATAGATTTTAAAAATGCCTGAGTAGATAAATACAATAAGAACATATTCTTATAAAAACATTAAAAATATATTATTATAAAATCGTAAAATCCTACAAGCTGTTATTATTACCTATTATTCACTCCATTGATTATTTAACTATGATTTAATTTATATACCTGTCATGTATCAAATCATAATTAAATATAAATGTCAAGATTAAAGATTTAATATTAAAATATTGGTAAATTCTAAAAACGATTGCAACAAATTAAGCAGTCATTAAAGTTCTCATAAAAAATATCATTAGCCGATTTA
>CALUZC010000033.1 GCA_944325215.1 uncultured Mucispirillum sp.
CTTGATGCATATCTGTAAAATTTTTTAACTACACTTTATCGCAATATCAGTCTATTTCTTATCGTCATTTTAAATAATTATGGTATGCATATTTAAATAAAATACTTATAATTATATATATTTACATTAAAAGTATGTACTAAACTTCTTTCAATTGCATATAAATATTACATTACTTCTGTTTTTTACACATATATAAATTTTAAATACATTTACCTAATAAATAATTGATAATACAATATTTACTTAAGTTTATAATTAAATAAAATATTAATTAATTGTTTTATAATATTTAAAATTATATTACTTCCATAAAAAACAAATATTATATTAAGATGTTATTATTTTTATTATTTAATAAAATTATACTTATTAATACATGATAAAGAAAAGATGTGACTATTTAAACTTGTATAATAAATTAATTATTGATTATATAAATTTTATAGATGAATAACATGTATAATTGATAAAAAAACTAAGGGCTGTGTTTTAAACAGCCCTTTTATGTATAAACTCAATTTTAAGCTAAACCGTAATCCACAAGTAACTGTTCTCTACTTCTTGAATATTCATTACCTGATTTATTATCGTTAACTTGTAAAAAGCCAACTATTGAACCAAGACGTGAGCCCATATCTTCAATAGATTTTATAACTTTACGAAGTTTTTGTTCTGTAATATCTTGAAATTCTAAAGACTCTAATATTTTAAAACCTAAACTTTCAGCTTTTGATAATTTTTCAACTATTTTACCATATAAAGCCATAAACTCTTTTTCATGTTCTTTATTTGCAAGTTTTTTAAGTTCTGCAATATCTGATGTAAATGATTTGTAGAACTCTGCCATACTGTCTGATGCTTCCATTAAATTGATAGTTGCACGCTCTGTATCATCATTAACACCTTCAAGCATAGAAGTAACATTTGGCAGGTTTTCTTGAGATTTTTCAAGTAATGGGTCTATCTCATCAACTTTATTTTTAGTCTCAATAATAAGCCTTAAAAGCTCGCCAATTTCGCCTTTAATATTTGTATCAATTTTATTACCTGCATCATCACCAGTAATAATTTTATCTGCAATTCTTTTTAACTCTTTAATAGACACTTGAACAGATTCTCCATCAGTTGTAGGTTTTACAGCAGGTGAAGTATCAACACCCACTTCAGGTGTTAACCTGCCGTCAGCATCTTTATCTTCCACTGGGTGAGTGATAATTTCAACCATAGGAACAGCATCTGGGTCAACAACTGAAAGGTCTATATCTACATCACTATTTTTTTTTTCAGCTCTGTGTTTTTTATTTATTGCATCTGTTTCAGCTTCCCTTATAGCAAGTTCTTTTGCTATCAAGCTGTCCAAGTCGTCCTGACCAACGTGTGAGCCTTCTTCTACTTGGAAAATAGCATTACTTTGCTCTAAAGCATCAGCTAAAACATCATCATGACTTAAGTGCTGTTTCTTTTTTTTTTTATTTAACTCTTCAGTTTCAGCTTCTCTCATTGCTAATTCTTTAGCAATTAATGCATCAATATTATCTTCAATATCAGAAGATGCACTGCCTTTCTCTATAATACTTGCAATATCTTCTTCATGTGTTGTAACAACAGGCGCAGCAACACTATTAGCATCTGGCAGCATATTATCAAAAGCTGGAGATGGTGCTGGAGCTGGTGCAGGTTCTGGCTCTGGCGCAGCTACAGGCTCTGGCATTGGAGCTAATTTAGTAACTGTTTTTGTTGAACCAAGCATTTTTTTACGAAGTTCACTTTCGTTATACCTGCCACTTTCATCAATAACTCTATCAATATCTAAAAGCATAATCAGGCGGGAATCGTATTTACAAATACCTAAAATATACTCTTGACCAATTGAGCCAACAAGCGGTGGAGTAGGCTCTACCATAGAACGTTTTATACGTATAACCTCGGTAACTTCATCTACAACAAAACCTATATTTTCTTTATCTACACTTACTACTATAATACGAGTGGACTTGTCAAAATCACAACTGTCCAAATTAAAACGAACACGTAAGTCAATAACTGGAACAACCTTACCACGAAGATTCATTACACCTAATATGTATGATTCCATTCTTGGAACAATGGTAATCTCAACTGTGCGTATAATCTCAGTAATTTTAAGAACATCAATCGCATATTCTTCATCACCAAGTTTCATACCTACAAGCTGGATTTGGTCCATCTCTTCAGCATATTCTTGACTACGCTCAAAATCATAAAACATTTCTTCACTCATTAGCAAGCCTCTATAATTTAGCTATCATCTGGTCTCTGATATCATCAATACAGCCAACTGTCTCACTATCAGGAAAACGCAGATAATAAGGTTTTAATAATTTAACACATTCACTTACCTTTTCATCATAAGGTAAAAATCCTAATTTTTCAACATCAATACTTAAATATTTTTTAACAACACTTTCAAAACCATAAAAAACATTAAGCTCTCTTTTAAATTTAACCTGATTTAATATCATACCAGGCTTAAACGCCGCAACAAATGATGAAATTGTTGTTGCTATTTCTTTATCTATCTGAGCTGCAGCTTCTATAATAGAATCCACATTAGGAAAATTCATACTCTTACTGCGAAGTTTCTTATTTATCTCTTCAAAATCCCATCGTTTTGATAAAAACCTTTCTATATGGCGAAAAATAGCTACTTTTAAAAAGCCATATGCATTCTCAATAGATGTAGGCTCACCACTCATAACTACTATTTTTATATCTGCCACATTAAATAAATCTACCATATTAAAACTTGTGCCAGCACCTAAATCTAATATGGTATAATCATAATCAAGCTCTTGTATATTTGTAAGTATTTTTATTTTCTCAAACTTGGTAATGTGAGCCATACCTAACACATCACCTGAACCACCTATAAAATCAACACCAGCAGGTGACTTTACTATGACATCTTTTAATTCACTACGCTCTCTTATAAAGTTATATAAACCAATACCTGGAACTTTCAGACCTACAAAGTTGTGTAAATTTGCACCACCTAAGTCTGCATCAACCAATAAAGTTTTATAACCTGCAGCAGTTAAAGATAAAGCCAGGCTTGAAGAACAAAAACTCTTTCCTACTCCACCTTTACCACTTGCAATTGAAATTAACTTTGACATTACCAGCCCTTTAATTGTTTATTAAAATCACAAGCACAACAGCACTACATACCACCGTTTATTATATCTATACAATGATATTAAAATAAATACAAGATATTTTTGTAATTTTCTACTAATAAAATGATTTTTATTATTTTTTAATAGGTTTTTTCTCTATTTTTTAATTCTTTTCAAACTCATTCCAAACAGGCTCAAGCTCTTTATTTATCCTTTTTAGCCTAAATGCATACACAAGCCCTGCTAAAACCATAGTAGAACACCAAACAATTACAGTAGATTGCGGCATAAAATATTCTGTCCATATACCTGCTAAAAAACCACCTGCAGGACCTAACCCATATATGCCAATAGAATATAAACTTGCAACCCTGCCACGCATAGATGCATCTGATGCAGACTGCAGGTAAATATTTGTTGCAATCAATGCGGAAACAAGCCCAAAACCAGCAGGAACCATCATTACAACTGAAAAATAAAAATTTGTACTCATTGCAAAAACTATCATACTAATTGAATGTATTAAAATAAGTATAAGTATTGCATTAGAAAGCTTACGCATAGATATAAATGTGGCAATTGTAAATGCTCCAAGCATTGCTCCAAGTCCATAAAACCCTTGTAAATAACCTAATGTTTTTGATGTGCCTGTTAGCACATCATGAGCAAATATTGGAAGCATAACAGTATATGAATATGAAAAAAAGCCTACAACTATAAAAAATGCAAACATAGAACGCATATAATATACATTTTTAGAATATTTTATTACATCTACAATATCCTGCACTATACTTTGTTTTTTAGTTTCTACAAAGTTACGCTCTCTAAACCTTATACTAAATAAAGCTATAATAACAGGAATATAGCTAACTGCTGTTATGCTAAAACATAAAGCTTCACTTGTTATATATATAATAAAGCCTGCAATTGTAGGTCCTATTAAACGAGAAAGATTAAATACTACAGAATGTAAAGCTATGGCACTTTTAAGGTCAGAATTTTTATTAACCATAAGTATTAAAGAAGCCTGCCGTGCTGGCATATCTATAGCAAATACTATACCTAAATATAAACTTAAAACTATAATATGCCACAACTGGATAGAGTTTGTAAAAAGCAGAATAGCCATAATAACAGCATGAACCATAGTTAAAACCTGCATAACTATAATAAGCTTTCTAATATCGTGCTTTTCAAGCCATGCACCAGCTAATAAACCTATTATAAAAATAGGTGCATTTGATAGAAGCTCCACAAGTCCAAGTAGAAATGGTGATTCTGTAGTTCTATATACAAGCCATGATGTAGCCAGCTTCTGTACCCACATACCAGTAAGGGCAACAGACTGCCCAGCCATATAAATTGCAAAATTTTTCGACCTTAACGCATCAAAAGTATGGATAACCATGTGATTTACCTTAAATATTAATGTGAAATATATTCAGTATACTTTACAGATATATTGTAATCAATAAAAAAATAAATTATTTAAGATAAATAACCTATTTTATACCATATTTTTCCTTGCCTTTTTCATCAACACCTTTATATACTTTATATCTTTTTGCTATAAAATATACTATAAAATACGTTGGAATAGCACAAACAATACCTACAAAATGAGTACCTACTATAAATGGTATAAAAAGGGTTTTACCTGCTTCAAAAAGTGATGATAATGTTATATTAGACCAGTCAAAAGTAAAGGAAGCGTCCATTCCTAGAAGAATAAGCCCTACTTTTGTAGTAAAAGCAAAGATAAATGGTATAGTAACAGGGTTTGTAATATATACACCTATCATTAATGGATATACTGGTAAATTAAAATAGCTTGATACAAATAGTGCAATATAAGTCTGTGTTCCCACATAGGGCGATATACCTATTAATGCACCCCAGGCTGATGCTTTTGCT
Source organism: uncultured Mucispirillum sp. (assembly GCA_944325215.1). Lineage (GTDB taxonomy): Bacteria > Chrysiogenota > Deferribacteres > Deferribacterales > Mucispirillaceae > Mucispirillum. The sequence goes on from CALUZC010000033.1 coordinate 5,076, forward strand.
AAAACTTTTGGAGATACATCTAATGAAAGCATCATTTTAAGTTTTAATCTCATTCGTGCAATAAAGCGAAGGCGAGTATTTCTATTTTTAAAAAATTTAAACATACTGCATCTCACTACAAATTCAATGATACTACTGTATCTTTTAAAGTGTTTGCAAGAACACTATCTGCATATGCAAAATTTATTGTTGCTTCTAAAAGACCTTGTTTTGTTCCACAGTCAAAACGTTTACCTTCAAATTCATAACCATAAACATCGTAATATTTTGCTGTATATTTTAAAGCATCGGTTAACTGTAACTCTCCCCCTGCTCCCCTATCTATTTTAGAAAGTGCAGAAAGAACATCTGCTGTTAAAATATACCTTCCAATTATAGCCATATTAGAAGGTGGGTTTACTGATGGTTTTTCAACCATATCTTTTAATCTGAAAAATCTTTTTTCAATCTGTTCTTTTACTTCAACAATGCCATATTTTGATGTTTCATTTTTCGCAACAGGCATAAGTGATATAACTGGACGTTCTACTTTTTTATAACATTCTATTAACTGTTTTGTAACAGGTATTTTGGACAGGATAATATCATCTGGTAAAATGACTGCAAAAGGTTCATTTTGCACAATATCTTTTACACACATTATAGCGTTCCCAAGCCCAAGCATATATTTTTGACGAACATATATTATATCCACCATCTCACTGATTCTTTTCATGTCTTTTAAAATATCAGTTTTGCCTGCCAGTTCTAATTGCTGGTTTAGTTCAACATTTATATCAAAATGGTCTTCCAACGCTTTTTTTGTTCTGCCTGTAATAAAAATAATCCGTTCAATGCCTGCATCAATAGCTTCTTCCACTGCATACTGAATTAGTGGTTTATCTATTAAAGTAATCATTTCTTTCGGAATTGCTTTTGTGGCAGGCAACATTCTTGTTCCAAAGCCAGCTACAGGAAAGACTGCTGTTTTAATATCCATTTTACACCTAATATATAAAACTTAACACATACATCAATATTGCTGCTCTTAATTTTAATAGAACAAAGCTACCACATTCAAAAATATAGTCAAGCACTAAAATAATAATATACACAATTAAATCTTAAGGTATAAAAAGACTAAAATATACTAATAAGTAAATTGCAGCTTACAGTAAATAAGAAAATATGTAATGTGCATACATCTATACATTAGTAGATTTTTTTCTTTTCACAGTATGTGTGTACAAAAGAAGCAAGCCTGTCATACCATGCAGAAGGCATTGATACAGAAAGCCTGCCATAACTGTAATCATTTACTAAAAACCCAGTTATACCTGTAAAGCTTTGCAGCCATGGGTTAAAATTACGCATAATCTGCTTTTCATCAACCTTATTAAAATTAAATTTTGTCATAAATGGCATTAAGGCTGATATAGCTTCAATATGATTTTCCCCATTACCTTTTCCAATAGTAACTAATTTATCGTTACTAACATAAGCTTCTATACGGGTATTGTTTGAAAAAAATACAAAATAATCTTTATTAAAACTAGAATACAAATCAAAATCTGTTTCCCATGTGGTTGCATTTTCACTACCAATACCTACAATTGCACTTGATATAATAAAACTTTCTTTATTGTATGTAAGCATATCTTTGTAACTTCCATAGACCATTTTGCCATCAAGTTCACCTGGTTCTTCATAACGAAGAACACTTCGCTTAAACGTTAAAAGGTCTGTAAATGTACCTGCTCCAAGCTCAGGATATGAATTTTCCATATTATTTTTAAAGCCCATCATTTTAAATCTGGAAAAAATATTGCGTTTAAATAGAAATACTCTGTCTTCTCTCTCCATTTCACCTTGAACTTCTGTTGTAAAGCATATATTAACACCAGATAAAAAATAAAATACTCTTTTAGCATTACTAACTGGGATATCTGATGTATAAGCAAAATCAATAAGGTTCCCATACATTTTCATTTCAAGAGCAGCAAGTTTCATATTAACAGATGGGTTTACTATTAATAAATTAGCCATAAACTTTAACTTCCTTATAAAAAGAATCACGTTCTACTGCCTGCATACCGGCAGATTTTACCATAAATACAAGTTGTTCAGCAGTCATAGCATCGTCAGTATTACCACCTGCTGCGTGGGCTATATTTTCTTTTACTATTGTGCCGTCTAAATCATCAGCTCCAGCACGTAAGGCAATTTGAGCAGTTTTATGACCAAGCATGACCCAGTATGCCTTTATATGTGGTATATTTTCTAAAACAATTCTTGCACTGGCAACAGTTTTTATATCCTCTACCCCTGTTGCATGAAATTTACCATCTAAAAATGTATCATCTGGCTGGAATGATAAAGGAATAAAAGCTGAAAAACCAGTTAAACCTTTACTTAAAGATTTTTCCTGTAACTCTCTTAAAGCTAGTAAGTGATGAAATTTATCATCATCATTTTCTAGATGGCTATAAAGCATTGTAGCATTTGTTGTAAGCCCTTCTTCATGAGCTGTTGCATGTATTTCAAGCCATCTAGAAGCTGGTATTTTCTCAGGGCATATTTGGTTTCTAACATGCTCTGCAAATATTTCAGCACCACCACCAGGCAGCATTTCCACCCCTGCTTCTTTAAGCTCTTTTAAAACCTGCGATACACTTTTTCTTGAAATCCTTGTAAAATAATCAATCTCTACTGCAGAAAAAGATTTAATTACTTTCTCTGGAAAATTTGTTTTTAATGCATGAACCATATCTTTATAATATTCAAAAGGGTAATCAGGATGCAGACCACCAACTATATGCACTTCTCTAGCATCTTTACCTTTTTCTGCCACATATTTAACGGCATCATCTTTTGACATATTATATGAGCCATCTTCATTTTTATTTTTAGAAAAGGCACAAAATTTACAATGGCTTACACATATATTTGTATAATTTAAATGCAGATTACGAACAAAAAAAACTTTTTTACTCCATTTTTCCTGTCTTATTTTATCTGCTTTTTCTATTAACGTATGAAAATCTAGTTGAAATGGATTATTCATAATTCTCCCTTACTATATCATTTAAGACTGGTATTGTATCACGATATAAAAATATTGAAAAGTAAAAATATGCAATTTTTATCTATTTTTTTTAAATATATAAATTTACTGCTGTATGCAATAACTTTTTACTTTTTTTACAAGGAAAAACCCTGCATAACGCAGGGTTTATAATGTTTATTTAAATGGTGCTCCATAAGTGAACACCCAGTCTTTTTCTTCAACAGGTGAATGGCAGTCAATACATTCCTGTTCAAATTCTTTATTTTCACCATATGGTTTACGCTCTGGTCCAATCCATCTTGCCCAACCCCAGCCTGTTCCATTTGCTGCAAATTTTTTGCTGTCTTTATACATAAATTCTGCAATTAAAAATTTACCTGGAACTATGGCATCTGGCCATGCTTCATCTTCTTTTGCTTCCCAAGCTACTTTTGCAATAATTGCCCCATCAGGATACGGGTTTGTATTGCCACTTCTTGCAGCCTCCACTGCAATATCGTTTCCTAAAATAGCCCTAACGCTGCTCCTGTCAATTCTGTGAGATACTGCAATAACAGCCCAGTTTTCAAAACCTGCAGGAATTTGAAGCCCATTTACTGCAGGCACAACTGTTGTATCCCATTTTTGTTCTTTTGATGTGTTACAGCCTGCAATTACAAATAAAGCCATTGCTGCAATAATAATCTTTTTCATGGTATCCTCCTATTAACCCATAAAATTTACACATTAAATAATAATATAACTTGATTTATTTTTCATGTTACATTACTATCTAGGTGGTTTTAATACTAAATTGTAATGATTATTATTGTCAAGAATAAAAGTTTTTATTGTATTTTTCTTGATAATTAAACATTTTGTGCTATAATATGCACTATATAGGTATAAATATGTATAAGAAATTTTTTACTTTATTTTTAATAATTACTGTTTTGGCAGGTTGTTCAAAAACTGCTGAAGAATATTTAAGTGAAGCAAAACAGTCATATGATAGAAAAGATTATAATAATGCAGTAGCGTTATATGAAAAAGCATGTAATAAAGAAAGTTATTCTGCCTGCAAAATATTGGCAGATATTTATTCAAAAGGCGAAATTATAAAAAAGGATAACAGCACATCACAAAAACTTTATGGAAAAGCTCTTGAGTATGCTAAAATTTCATGTGAAAATAAAGATAAAAAAGCCTGTAAATTAACTGCAGCACTTTATGAAACTGGGCTTGGTGTTGAGAAAAATCTTGATATATCTGATGAATATAATGTAAAAGCCTGCAAATTAGGGGAAGCTTACAGCTGCTATTATATAGCCCGCTTAAAAGCTGATGATATGGAATTTTTCTTAAAATATATGGATAAAGCGTGCAGTCTTCAATTAGCTGATGGCTGCCTGACAGCAGGCAATACATACCTTACTGGTTTCAATGAAAACATGGCAATAGTTCCTAAAAATATTGATACAGGACTTGATTATATTAATCAAGCTTGTATTATTAATAACCAGTATTGTGCTAATTTAGCTGATATTTATATTAGTGGTGAAGATGTATTTCAAAATTATAATCAGGCAGTAAAATATTATGAGACAGCAATAAACTATTATAAAAGCTTATGTGACAAATACGATGAAAATAATAATGCCTGTAGAAATATAGATATTATAAAGGCTAAATTTTCAGTTAATTAAGAATTAAACCCTATCATTCTTACTTCAGGCTCTAAAGTAATGCCTGTTTGTTTATGAACTTCGTTTATAACATGCTGGATAAGGTTATAAATATCACTGCTTGTAGCATTATTTTCATTTAGTATAAAATTTGCATGTTTTGTGCTTACCATTGCACCGCCAATGCTGTATCCTTTCAGCCCACATTTTTCAATTAATGTGCCAGCATAATTTCCTTCTGGTCTTTTAAATACAGAACCACATGATGGTTTATGAAGCGGTTGTTTTTCTTTTCTTCTATCAAGTATCTCCCTGCGTTTATTTAAAAGAGTTTCTACCTTATCTTTTCCGTATGCAAATTCAGCATAAAGAACTATTTTTCCATTTAATGCAGGGCTTTTTCTATAAGCAAAACCAACTTCTTCATTTTTTATAGTTTTTATACTGCCATCATCATTCATATATGTAACATTTAATAATGTATCTTTTATTTCCTGATTAAAAGCACCTGCATTCATTTTACAGGCCCCACCAGTGCTGCCAGGTATTCCTGCCATAGCTTCCATGCCACTTAAACCATGATTACAGGCATACAGCACTAAATCAGCCAAAACTATACCTGCTCCGCATTTTATAATACCACTACCCTTATTTATAATATACTGGTTTAAGCTTTTAGTGCATATAATAAGACCATTATAGCCATCATCACTAATTAAAAGATTAGAGCCGCCGCCTATTACTTCATAATTCAGCTTATTATCACTGGCAAAATTTAAAGCAGAAGCAACATCTTTACTACTTTTACAGTCTGCAAAATATAATGCTTTGCCACCTGTTTTATAACTTGTATATTCTTTTAAATAAATATTGTTTTTTATTTCCATATTATTTACTAACAGCAGCACCTAAAAGTATATTTTTACAGCTGCACTGCTCCCTTTCGCTATTATTTATATATTCTTCAATAATTGTAGTAATTTTTGCAGTATTTCTCTTTGCTTCTTCCACCACTTCATCACTTGTAAGTTTTCTATTTTCTTCTACACCACTTGCTGCATTTGTAATAAGTGATATATTTGCATAGCAAATGCCTAATTCCTTTGCTAAAGTAAGTTCTGGAAAAAGTGTCATACCCACCATATCAGCACCCCATATTCTATACATTTTAATTTCTGCAGGTGTTTCAAATCGTGGACCATCTGTGCATATATATGTGCCACCATTAATTAATGATATACCTTTATTTTCTGCACTTTTTAAAAGTTTCTGCCTAAGCGAATTACAAAATGGGCTGCTCATATCAATATGAATAACTTTCCCCTTTTCATTATGAAAAGTTACTGAACCTCTGTTTGTATTATCAATAGCATCATCAGTTAAAACTAAATCCCCATTTCTATATGTTAGATTTATACCACCAACTGATGAAAAAGATAATATTTCACTAGCTTCCAACATATAAAAACCATAAATATTTGCCTGATAGTTTACATTATGAGGTGCGTATTCATGGTTCTTCCCATGTCTGCTTAATGCATATATTATATATAAATCATTTTCATAAACCTTGTATTCATCTGCTGGGCTACCATAAGGTGTTTCCTGTTTAACTGCATTCATAAATTGTAGACCTGCAATATTTTCTAACCCTGTGCCACCAATAATACCTATTTTTTTCTTCATTTAACACTTCCTCTAAAATGGGGCAGATTCCAGTTTTTATATATAGCAATAATTCTTATTAGTGTTACGATTACTGATGTAATTAAAATATTTATATTCATGCCAATATTTGCTCTATGTAGAACTATAAATAATATACCCCCAGCAATTGATGCAGATGCATAAACTTCTTTTTTTAACACAAAAGGCACTTCACCTGCCAGTGTATCACGTATCATACCACCTGCTGTTGCTGTCATTACACCAAAAAATATAATACCATACCATTCCACATTACATTCTACTGCAACATTTGCTCCAATACTTGTAAATACACCAAGCCCAACAGCATCTGCTATATTTAACGCTTTCATAGGCATCTCTTTTATTACTTTTGAGTTTAGAAAAAATACAATTAAAGTTGCTGCTGCAATTACTATCATATAATTTATATCAGTAAGCACAAAAGGGGGAGTTCGTGAAAGTAAAACATCACGCATTGTGCCACCACCAACACCTACTGATACTGCCAAAATAAACATGCCATATATATCCATATCTTTTTTTATCCCAAGTATAGCACCAGATACAGCAAAGGCAAATGTTCCAAATAAATCAAAAAAATATAATATTGTCATACTTTTCCTTATTTATTACAGTTTTTGCATTGTAATATGCTTTATACATTCTGAAGCAATAAAATCATCATGGGTAACAATAATAACACATACACCGTTTTCAGACTGTTTTTTTAATATATCTATTACAGCTTTACTATTTGCTTTATCTAAATTACCAGTTGGTTCATCTGCCAAAATAATATCTGGTTTCATAGCTAAGGCTCTAGCAACGGCAATACGCTGCTGCTCGCCCCCTGAAAGCTCGTTTGGATAATGGTTTTTTCTATCTGAAAGCCCAACACTTTCTATTAACTCACAGGCTCTTTTTTCTGCTTCAGATTTGCTAATATTATGTATTAGCATGGGCATCATAATATTTTCTAAAGCATTAAAATCATCTAATAAATAATGAAATTGGAAAATAAAACCCATATTTTTGCCACGGTATGAATTAAGTTCACTTTCTTTTCTACTGTATAAATCTTTACCGTCAAATAATATATTACCCTTTGTAGGTTTATCAAGACCACCTATAATATTTAAAAGAGTAGATTTACCAGCACCAGATGGACCAGTAAGAGAGATTAAATCACCTTTTTCTGCCTCATAGGAAAAATCATCTATTACTAAAAGGGAGCTTCCTTTCATATCATAACTTTTAGATATATTTTTAATTTCTAAAAAAGCCATCAATTCCCCCTTAATCCTGTCTTATACTTTCAACTATATTTAATTTTGCACTTTGACTTGATGGATATAAACTTGCAAAAAAAGTAATAATAACAGCACAAAGAGATACAATTAAATAAACTGAATAATCAATATTAATAGGCAGTCTGTCCATAAAATAAATATCTTCTGGCAGGCTTATAATCTTATATTTTGTAAGAAGCAGCGATATTACAAATGCAGTAATATTGCCAAGCATTGTGCCTACTATCCCTACAAGCATACCCTGTCTTATAAAAATACTTCTAATAAATGAAGGACTTGCCCCATATGCCCTTAATATTGCTATATCTTTTTGTTTATCTTTAACTGTAATTGCTATCATAGATACAATACTAAAAGATGCTACAATAATAATTAATGTTAAAACTATAAACATAGCATATTTTTCGAGCTCTAAAGCTGAAAATAAACTTCTGTTCATGGAAAGCCAGTCTCTTGTCCAGTATTTATTGGCTATTTGTTTATCTATATCACTAGTAAGTTTAACAGCATCAAAACCACTTTTTACAGATACTTGAATACCTGTAACACCATTATTTTTAAAACCCATAAATTCTTGAGCAGCTTCTAAATTCATATATGCAAGTGTTGTATTATATTCATATACTCCAGTATCAAATATACCTTTCACAATAAACTTACGCATTTTAGGGTTAACACCAAAAGGACCTCTTGTAGGCTGAGGGCTAATAAGTGTTATTATATCACCTATTCCAGCAGACATAGCAAAGGCTAACTCTTTACCAAGCAGTATACCGTATGGTTCTCCCTCTATTTTATCTTTGATTTCATCATATGAACCAAAAGTAATAAATGATGCAATTTTGGAAACTTGTTTTTCTCTATCAACATCAATACCTTTTATAATAATCCCTGATACACCATCATCTCTAATAGTAACTGCTTGAGCATTGACAAAGGGAGATGCCGCCTTTACACCTTTTACTTTCATTACTTCATTAATTAATTCTTCATATTTTAAAACTGTTACACCACTATAATCAGTAATAACAATATCAGAATTTGTGCCCATCATTTTTTCTTTTAAATTGTTTGTAAAACCTGTCATGACACTAACAACAAGAATCAATGTGGCTGTGCCAAGCATTAAACCGATTATGGAAGTTATTGATAAAAACGAAAGAATGCTGTTACGTTTACGGCTTCTAAAATAACGCATTGCAATAAGATTATCTATTTTCAAATAAATACCCTGCATATTTGTATTATCTATATTTTTTGAACAGCTTATATAGACTTGATTATTTTATTTAAATATAAAATACCACCTATCTTATTGCAAGATAAATGGTATTAATAATTTAATATCTATTTTACCCAATAGTTTGGTGCTTCTTTTGTTATCTGCACATCATGAACATGAGATTCTGAAAGCCCTGCACTAGTTATGCGAACAAAACGAGCATTGTTTCTAAGCTCATCAATAGTTTTGCAGCCTGCATAACCCATACCAGAACGAAGGCCGCCAATAAGCTGGTAAATTGTTTGGTTTAATTCACCTTTAAAATGAACCCTGCCTTCAATACCTTCTGGTACAAATTTTACATCACTAACAGTGCCCTCTTGAAAATACCTATCCTTTGAACCTTCTTTCATTGCACCAACAGAACCCATACCACGATACACTTTGTAACTTCTGCCTTGGTAGAGCTCAATTTCACCGGGAGCTTCCAGTGTTCCTGCAAGCAGTGAGCCAAGCATAACAGAATTTGCACCTGCTGCTAATGCTTTAACTATATCACCAGAATATTTAATACCACCATCTGCAATTATAGGAATATCTGCTTCACGGGCAGCAGCTGCACAGTCTAAAATAGCAGTAATTTGTGGAACTCCAACACCTGCAACAATCCTTGTAGTGCAAATTGAGCCTGGACCAATACCTACTTTTACACAATCTGCCCCTGCTTTTGCTAATGCTTTGACTGCCTCACTTGTAGCCACATTACCAGCAACCACCTGCAAATCAGGAAACTTGCGTTTTATTTGGTTTACAGTATCTAAAACTTTTTGAGAGTGGCCATGAGCTGTATCTACTGTAATAACATCAACATTTTTTCTAACCAGCTCTTCAACTCTTTCTATGGTATCAGCAGCAGTTCCTACAGCAGCACCTGCTAAAAGTCTTCCTATTTTATCTTTAGAAGCAAGTGGATATTTAATTCTTTTATTAATATCTTTGATAGTTATAAGCCCTTTTAAACAATACTCATCATCTACTACTAAAAGTTTTTCAATTCTATGTTCATGCAGGTGTTTCACTGCCTCTTCAAAAGAAGTCCCCACAGGAACAGTAACTAAATTTTGGCTTGTCATATATTCTGATACTTTAGACGTAGTATCTCTTACAAACCTTAAATCCCTGTTCGTTAAAATACCTTTTAATTTACCATTTTTTACAACAGGTATGCCTGATATTTTATATTTTGTCATAAGTTCCCAAGCGTCCCCAATAGTTTGGTCTGGGTCAATTGTAATAGGGTCTACAATCATACCACTTTCAGAACGTTTTACTTTATCCACTTCATCAGCCTGTCTTTGGATAGACATGTTTTTATGAATAAAGCCAAGCCCACCAACCTGAGCCATTGCAATAGCAAGCCTTGCTTCTGTGACAGTATCCATAGCAGCAGAAACAACAGGAATGTTTAATGTGATTGTTTTAGTCAATTTTGTAGCAGTAACCACATCACTTGGTAAAATGTTTGAGTATGACGGACTAATAAGAACATCATCAAAAGTGAGAGCCTCACCTACGAATTTACTTTCGTAGTATTGAGTAAATTTATCCACAAAGTCCTCCTAAAAGATATAGTAATGTATCTTTAACTTTAATATTTACATTATAGATAATAAATTGATATTATCCTAATATTAAATACTATTTTAGCACTCTATCACAAATGTATATTACTTTTCAAGATTTAAAAACTGATTTTCATCAATTTTATATCTATTTTTTATTTTACTTTCACAAATAAAAGGTGTGCTGCGTTTAAAACTGTTTCTAATTACCCTTTTTATAACTGCATCTACATCTTCTTTATTATATTTTTCATATAACTGATTAATATTTAAATTATTTTGCTCTATATCATAAAATAGATTATCTAAAAACTCATATGTAAAACCAATTTCCTGCTCATCAGTTTGGCCTGCCCACAAATCAGCTGTAGGTGTTTTTTTTATAATACTTTCTGGTATACCAGCAACAAGGCTTATCTCATAAACTTCTTTTTTATAAAGTTCACCAATTATATTTATACTGCTTGCAGTATCTCCATACCATGTGCCATAGCCTAAAAGCAGCTCTGTTCTATTACTTGTTCCTGCAACAATACCATTATGTTCTGCTGCTTTATCAAAAAGGCATATCATTCTACAACGAGCCATAATATTACCTTTTCTAAGTGGAGTAATATTATTTTGCCCATTAATAAATGCATCTGCCATATTAGTAATACTTATAACTTCAAGCTTAATATTTAATTTTTCTGCCAGCTTTAAGGCATCATTATAAGAATGTTCTGATGAAGTTTTATAAGGTAAAAAATACCCCAACACATTTTCATTACCAACAGCATTAACAGCACAGGCACAAGCACAGGCAGAATCTATCCCGCCTGATATACCAATAACTACTTTTTCTGCATATGTTTTTAAAAAAGCAGCTTTAAAACTGTTACTTAAATTATGATAAATTTCTGTATAATCCATTTTTTAATACCTGCAACTATATTTTGCGTATATATTCACCACTTTTGCCACCAGATTTTTTCATAAGCATAATATCACTTATTATCATATCTTTATCAACTGCCTTACACATATCATATATAGTAAGTGCTGCCACAGAAACGCCAGTTAATGCTTCCATTTCAACACCTGTTTTATCATCAAGTGATACTATTACTTCAATATAAACCTCACCTTTTTCCAAGCTGTAATCAAACTCCACATTAACAGAGGATATAGCAAGTGGATGGCATAAGGGTATTAAATGTGGTGTTTGTTTAACAGCCATAATAGCTGCAATTCTTGCCACTTCAAATACATTACCTTTTTTTATGCTCATATCTATAATTTGCTGCAGCGTTTCTTTTTTCATAGTAACTTTGCCACTGGCAACGGCCTGTCTTTTAGTAGGTGCTTTCATGCTTACATCAACCATACGGCTTGCACCCTTGCTGTCAAAATGAGTAAATTCCATAGAACACCATAATCTATTTAGGATACGTTTTAAATAAATCTGCAACAGGTATAGAAGATTCTGCTAAATTTAAAAGGGATAAATTATTACTGCGAACTTCTTCCATATTTACATTAGCAGGGTTCAACTTAATAACTGCATATTCATTATTATAATTTAAAACATTGCCCTTATTATCATAAGTAGGGGTTTTTATTATTATTCTAAACTGGTCTGCACTTGTTAATATAAGCCTGCCCAGTATTAAGTCAACAAACTGCTGCATGTAATTATACAAATCATTATTATTATATGATGGTATAGGCTGCCCTTTGCTGTTAGCACATGCATAGTAAAAGGTAAGCGTTACAATATTTCTTTCATTTTTTGCTTCAACTAATTGAAACAAAGGGCGTATTTGATTTTTTTTAACATAATTAGAGCTTTTCAGCGTATTATCAAACTTTGTAATTAAATCATCAAGTTCAAAAGATAAGGTTTTATTCATTTGGTTTTTAGAAACTGTTTCGTCCATAAAAAGCTTTGTAGTTCTAACATATTTTTTTTGGATATATGCTTCACGGTTATTATACATTATAACCTTATACCATTCACCAACCTCACCAATTAATATAACCTTTTCAGCCCCTGCAGAATTTCTTAAAATAGTGCCTGTTAAAGATGGCTTATTTCTAAAGGGAATTTTACTATATGGAATATGTCCAACCCCTTCAATAACTTCCACAATAACTTTTTCTTCAGATAAACCTACATTTGGCATAGCCGCTCCAGCTTCATCTGGATTTTCAGCTTCATCATTATCAGCAAAACTATGTGTTTTAGGCACAATAATATTTGGTGCTTCTGTTTGAGCATATGATAAAATAGTAACAAACAATGTGAATATTATAATTAAAATAAACTTATACATTAAATCTAAAATACATTATATCGCCATCTTGAACAATATAATCTTTCCCCTCTAGTCTTAACCTGCCATTTTCTTTTGCAGCAGTAAGAGATTTAAACTTTTCAAAATCCTCATAAGAGCAAACTTCTGCTCTAATAAATCCACGTTCAATATCAGAGTGGATTTTTCCTGCAGCTTGCGGTGCTGTAGAGCCTTTTTCCACAGTCCAAGCACGCACTTCTTTTTCGCCTGCTGTAAAAAATGTAATCAAACCAAGCAGGTCATACCCACTTTTAATTAAGCTGTCAAGCCCACTTTTCTCCATTCCTAAAGAAAGCAGGTATTCTTTTGCTTCTTCTTCTGATAAGTCCTGCAGCTCACATTCAGTTTTACCACAAATTTTTACAACTTCAGCACCCTCTGCCTCAGCTATTTCACGTACTTTTTTCACATGAATATTATCTTCAGCTAAAGTATCTTCATCAACATTTGCAACATAAAGCATAGGTTTTATTGTAATGAAATTATACTCTTTTATTTCATCAATATATTCTGGTTTTTCCTGTAAAACAGTTCGTAATGCTTTACCAGTATCAGCACATTTTAAAAACTCTTCTAAAACTTCTACTTTTTTCTTTAAAGCTTTATCGCCACTTTTAGCAGCCTTTTGGTTTTTTGCTATGGCTTTTTCTAAAATTTCCATATCTGCAAGTAAAAGCTCAGTATTAATAACTTCTATATCATTAGCAGGGTTTACCTGATTATCTACATGGACTATTTCATCATTTTCAAAACATCTTACAACGTGTGCAATAGCATCAGTCTGACGAATATGAGTTAAAAACTGGTTACCTCTACCCTCACCTTTACTTGCACCCTTTACAAGCCCTGCAATATCTACAAACTCAACAGTTGTCGGAACGATTGATTTTGGTTTAATATGCTCTGTAATAAAAACCATTCTTTCATCAGGCACAGGAACTATGCCTCTATTTGGGTCAATTGTGCAAAAAGGATAGTTTGCACTTTCAGCATTCTGTGCTTTTGATAAAGCATTAAAAATAGTGGATTTACCAACGTTTGGAAGCCCCACAATACCACAACTAAAGCCCATTTATCACCTTTATTGATTATTAAATTAGTTATGTTATATAGAATTTTATTATTTTTTTCAACAGATAAATTATGATATTTTATGATTATTACAAGATTATAAATATACCTGCTGTAATATAAGGTTACAGCAGATATTTATACTTTTGATATTATTTTATACTTAAAAGATATTTTACAAAATCATAGTCTGTGTGGTTACCAAAAAGGGTGGTATCTGTATCCAGTTTTAAAATCTCTGCCATATCATCATCAGATAATTCAAAATCAAATACATTAATATTTTCCACCATTCTATCTTTATTCACTGTTTTAGGGATAACTACAATATTTTGCTCCAATAAATATCTTAATGCAACTTGTGCTGATGTCTTATTATATTTCTTGCCAATATTTAAAAGAGTTTCATTTGTAAATAAATTATTTTTCCCTTCTGCAAAAGGTCCCCAAGACATAAGCTGGCATTTATTTTCCTTTAATATTTTATGTAATTTTTGCTGCTGCAAAAATACATGAGTTTCCATTTGATTAACCATAGGAATATGTTTTACAAAGCTTGCAATATCAATAAACCTATCAGCATAAAAATTGCTTACGCCAATTGATTTTATAATACCTTTTTCATAATATTCTTCTAATAACCTGTATGTGCCGTAATAATCGCCAAAAGGTTGATGAATAAGCACTAAATCAACATAATCAGTTTTAAGCTTTTCTAATGATTTATCTATTGACTGCTTTGCGTTTTCATAACCTGCATTTGATATCCACACTTTTGTAACAAGAAAAAAATCTTTTCTTGAAATACCAGAATTTGCAACTGCTCTGCCAACACCTTCTTCATTTTTATAAATCTGAGCCGTATCAATAAGCCTGTAACCTACTTCAATAGCATCAGATACACATCTTTCACATTCATCTGGGTTAACTTGAAATACACCATATCCAAGTAACGGCATTTCAAGTGAGTTTGAAAGTTTAACTGTTTTCATATTATATCCTTTATATTAAATTATACACGCTTTTAGCTGCTACACTTCCCGGAGTATAACGTTCACCAACAAGCTTAATACCAGCAAGTTTTTTATTTATTTCATCCATTTCATTTTTTGTCCAAGATATATTTACAGCCTTTATATTTTCTTCTAAATGTGATAAGTTTGTAGTTTCTGGAATAGGCACAATATATGGTTTTTGAGCCAGTATCCATGCAAGAGCCACCTGAGCAGGAGTTGCCCCACCTTTTTCATGCCCTATTTCCTTTAAGAAATCAATAATCACACGGTTTTTTGCCATAGCATCCCTGCTCATACGTGGAAATGATGCACGCATATCAAGTTTTGGGTCAAAAATAGTGTTTCCATCCATATGACCTGCTAAATAACCTCTATCTAGTGGGCTGTATGCCACAAGCCCAATGCCTAATTCTTCTATTACTTTAAATGTTTTTTCTTCATGGCGTCTAAAGCTCATGGCGTACTGATTTTCTAAAGCTGTGATTGGAAATTCCTTATGAGCTCTTTTTATTGTTTCTATATTTGGCTCGCTTATGCCCCAGTGAAGCAGCTTGCCCTCTTTTACTAAATCTTTCATTGTGCCTGCCACTTCTTCTATAGGTACTTTATTATCCACTCTGTGCTGATAATATATATCTATATAATCTGTCTGCAAGCGTTTTAATGAGCCTTCAATAGCTTTTCTTATTGTTTCAGGCCTTGCATCTTCCACCTGCTTACCATTGGGATAGTAAAGCCCAAATTTTGTGCCTATTGCCACCTGTTTTCTAAATGGTTTTAATGCTGCACCTAATAACTCTTCATTGGTGTGCGGTCCATATATTTCTGCCGTATCATAAAAAGTTATGCCTGCATCATATGCTTTTGCAATTAAATTTATCATCTCTTTTTTATCTCGCGGTTTGCCATGGTTTGCACTCATCCCCATACACCCAAGCCCTAATGCTGATACTTTAAAATCCTTACCTAATACACGATTTGGCATAGCTGCACCTGTTTCTTTTGCCATAATATTTACTCCATTTAAACCAAGTACTGCACCAGCACTAAGCAGTGATATAGTTTTCAAAAATTCTCTACGCTTCATAATATCCTCCAATGGTATATAATAAATTTTACTGATATAGTTATATTTTACAATATCGCATACTATTTAATTCTTGCCTAAAACTATCAAGCATGTTATAATGCTTATATGGAAAGTATAATGCTTAATAATTTAAAAAATAAAATGATAAATATTTTGCCCTATGAAGAAGAAGTTGATGCTGGCTTTTTAGGTATTAAATTTTACAGGCGTAATAATACGGATTTAGCTCATATTTGCGTTCAAAATCCATGTATTTTCTTTGTGGTTAATGGCGAAAAACATATCAATATAGGCAGTAAAGATTTTCTTATAGAAAAAGGCTGTTATAATATTACATATATTGATTACCCAATATCTTCCTATTTTAGTAATATTTCAGAAGATAATCCGTACCTTTCCATATATTTACCAGTTGATAATAAAATAATAAGTGAGATAATAAAAGATATTAAAAATATACCAAACAATTCATTTAAAGGAATTTCTAGCCATAAAGCAGATGAAAGCCTACTTGAAGCATATGAAAGGCTTATAGATTTATATGCAAAACGAGATAATAATACATTTTTAGCAGAACTTACATTAAAAGAAATATATTATAGAATATTAACTGGTCCTGCTGGGGCTGATTTAAAATCATTATTTACTTCAGATTCGCAGAGCAATAAAATATATAAAGCTGTAGAATATATTACAGAAAATTATAAAGATAGATTAACAATCAATGATATTGCTGCAAAAGTAAATATGGCTCCTTCAACATTTTTTAGGGTATTTAAGCAGATAACACTTATTTCACCATTACAGTATCAAAAACGGTTAAGGCTTTATGAAGCCCAAAGGCTTATGCTTGCAGAAAGCCTAACAGCAACAGAAGCAGCATATAATGTAGGCTATGAAAGCATTACTCAATTTACAAGAGAATATAAAAAAATATTTAACTCATCCCCTGCAAAAAATATTAAAAGTATCCTAAAAGGAAAGCCTGTATAATATAATATAATATAATATCAATAAATGAAATATTAAATATGTTCTATCTAAGAAGTATATGAATTGCTGCTTCACCCCCATTTTTTATTAAAAAATGCTATAACTATTTGATAATATATGTAAAAATAGAAATAATTGTAATAACTGTCATTCTGAGCCTACGATAGTAGGCGAAGCAGTTTCT
>CALUZC010000034.1 GCA_944325215.1 uncultured Mucispirillum sp.
TCTTCACTTAAAGCCGATAATAAATCATCACTTTCTTCTTTATCACTTTCTTCACTTAAAGCTGTCTGTAAGCTGCTGTTTTCCGTATCATCTTTATCATCGCTAATAGAATTATCTAAATCATTTTGAGTAATTGTAGGTAGAAAATCATTTGGATCATCAGAAAGTTCTTCTTCCTCTTCTTCATGTTGTGTAATTAGGGGCATAAAGTCATTAGGATTATCTGAATAAAAATCTTCTTCTGCAGAATAATCTCTTGCTGAAATAGTAGTATCTGAAACTAAATCTGCCATAATAATTTCTGCATTTCTAATACGCTGGTCAATTTCCTGATATGTTCTTAATTCTTCATCTTCTTCACTATCAACATTATTTTGTGACTGACGTTTCATGCGTTCATCATAAATTTGTGCAGGATTTAGCGAACCACCAAGTTCTTCTATCATTTTACGGACGTCCTCGTCCTCTGGAGAACGAATATAAGCACCTGTAAGGTATTTTAAAGCATCAGTAGTATCACCATTTTCTTTACAGATTATTCCAAGTAGTTTTAATGCTTTATAATTATTATCATCTTCTGCTGTAACATCAAATAATAAATCTCTAGCTAAATCAAACTGCCCCTTATAAACATAAGCTTCTGCTAAAAATGTTTTAGCAGCACAGTTTGCAGGAAAACGCTCTATGGCAGATTTGCACATGGCAATAGTCTCATCATACTTTTCAAGCTTATTATAAGCTAAAGCAATAGGTATGAAATAGCCTGAATTAGGCTCTGCCTCCATTTTAGAAAGAAAATAGGCTATATCAGACATATAGCGTGCATGTGTTCTTTCGTCCACCTAAAAGCTACCCCTTATATATTATTATAATTGTTTTGGATAGTTACTTGCTTTAAAAAGCAGCACTCCTATCCAAAACAATATAGCAGTTTATACATAATACTTTTTTTTAATAGAATAAGTCAATTATTTCTTTTGGTTTTACATTATTTATTATTACGCCCTGCATATTACTGCCTGCAACAGCCATACTAATGCCGTCTTTACCAGCTTTTTTATCTTTTGATATAGCAAGAAGCATTTTTTCCTTATCTTTTGGTGTATAAGTTATAGGATATTTTAATTTCATAAGTAAATTTTTGATTTTATTAAATGTTTCTTCATCTAAATAACCATTATTAAGTGCATACTGGCTTTCATATACCATACCCATTGCAACAGCATAACCATGATGGACTCTATATTTAGAATCACTTTCAATACCGTGAGCTACAGTATGACCAAAATTTAAAAGCTTACGAATACCTGATTCTTTTTCGTCCTGCTCTACTACTTGTGCTTTAAGCATACATGATTTTAAAATCAACTTTTCCATAACAGATTTTTTCCTGTCTAATATATGCTTTATATTTTCTTCAATATAGCTAAAAAATTCCTTATCCTGCACTGCTGCTATTTTTACAGCTTCTGCAAAACCGTTTAAATATTCTTTATTAGTAAGACTGTTTAAAAAATAACAGTCTATTAAAACTTCTTTTGGCTGGTAAAATGTGCCAATATTATTTTTAATCCCCTGCAGGTTAACACCAGTTTTACCACCAACACTAGAATCAAGCATAGAAAGAAGTGTTGTAGGAATTTGTATAAGTTTTATGCCACGCATATAAAGTGATGCTGTAAATGCTGCAGTATCACCTGTTATTCCACCACCAATAGCTACAAGTGTAGAATCTCTTAATGCACCATTATTTTTTAGAAATTTTAGCATTTTTTCTACATTTAACAATGTTTTATTTCTTTCATTTGCCTTAAAAAGAAATACTCTCTTACTGTTACTAGGTATAATATTTTTATAAAGAGAGGCCACCTTTTCATCTACTATAAAAAATGCATTATCATTTGCATAGTCCTCTATTCTATTTTGAATAAACCCACTACCCACGTATATTTTATACTTTGTTTTTTGAGATGTTATATTTACTGTTGTGCATTTCATTTAAAGACCTGCCTCCTGACATATTTTATCTACTATCTGCTGTGCATTTAATATGCTTGTATCTATTACAAAATGAGCTGATATATAATAATACACTCTTTTTTGGATAAGTAAATTTAATTTTTCTTCTCTTTTATCACCCTGTAAAAGTGGGCGTATATTTGCATCTTTAGAAATTCTTGAAAATATAATATCAGGTGAAGCAGTAAGTGTAACTGCTATACCATTATTTTTTATAAGCTCTATATTATCTTTATAAGTTACAAGACCGCCACCTGTTGATATAACAGCTTTTTTTAAATTAAATGTAGAGTGTAGAACTTTTTTTTCCTGCTCCCTAAAATATTCTTCGCTATGAATATTAAAGATTTCTTCTATGGTCATACCTGTTTCTTTTTCAATTAAATCATCAGTATCTATAAATCTGTAATTTAATTTTTGACTTAAAAGCTTACCCACTATTGTTTTACCTGTGCCCATAAACCCTGTTAAATAAATCTTATCCCTATGTGTAATACTTAATTCCATAAATCACTCACTTTTTGGTAATCTTTTTTTATTATATGCTTCTATATATGTTCCTGATGATTTTCTACTTGTCAAAAGCCCAGTTCTTGCATCTACTCTTTTAAATACTATATTATCAGGCACATGAAAAGAAAAAGTTGCATTTTTACCAAAATACCTTCTTTGGAACTCTGCAATTATAGGGGCTGCAAGCCTGCCACCACTGCCACCTATTGTTATAGGTCGTAAATCATCATAACCTACCCATACTACAGCTGTATAATCTCCAAAAACTGCAACAGTCCATGCATCTCTTGCATCATTTGATGTACCTGTTTTTGCTCCAGTTCCTTTTAAAAGCCTTGCCCCTCTTGCTGTTCCTCTGCTTGCAACAGCCTGCATAATATATAATGTCTGGTATGCTGCCTCTTTTGAAACTACCTGTTTAGAAGGCTCTTTCAAACTATATTCTTTATCGCCTATTTTATAAGATACTGCAAGTGTTGCTTTTTTGTATTCACCAAGATTACCAATGGTGGAAAACATTTGTGCAACTGTCATTGGTGTTGCTGGAAATGCACCTAAAGCCATTGCATAAAATGGCTGTATATCCTTATTCATACCTAGTGATATACTTACATCTCTTACATATTTAAGCCCTGCCATCTCTGCTACTTTAATTGTAGAATTATTTAAAGAATATACAAAGGCATAACGCATAGGTATTTTACCCATAAAAAAACCATTATAATTATTTGGCTTATATACCACATCTTTTACCACAAATTCATAAGGCATATCTACTACCTGATCTGATGGCCTAATACCCTTTTCAAAAGCCGATAAAAATACAATAGGCTTAAAGGTTGAAGCCATTTGCCTTGAAATTGTTAATGCTCTATTTACCTTTGTATCATACCTTCTACTACCTATGGCAGATATTACTTCCTGAGTTTTATTATTTAAAAGCACAAATGCAGCCTGTAATTCATCATCTTTATCTTTATAATAATCTTTTAACACTTCTCTTACTATTTTATTTGCTCTATCATCATAACCTGTATATACAGATACATTTACTTTTCCAAGATTATCATTAATCTCTTTAATATTTTCAATTTGTTTTAGCACTGCATGAACGTATGATGGTTCCACAGTATTGATTATCTCTGGTTGGAAAGTAATATTTTCTGCCATATTTTTATTATATTCTTCTTCTGATATATCTTTATTTTTATATAATATATACAGTATATTTCTAGCTTTCCTATCAAGTTCTTGGTAGTTTTTTACAGCATCTGTTGCATTATTATTCCATGATATACATGATAATAAAAATGCAAGCTCCAGCATACTTACATTTTCTATTTCCTTATTAAAATAATATTTTGATGCTGCAGCTATACCATATATATTTTCAGCATAGCTTGATGAATCAAGCAAAAGTTTTGAAAGCCCTACCTGGCTATACTGGTTGTGTAATTTATCTATTGTATACCATCTTACTAACTCTTTTTTTGGTCCTTTTAAATCACTTTTAGATATTAACATATCTGTATAATGAACATAAGCTGCCCCCTCTAAAGAAAAAGGGTCTATTCCTTGATTATTTAATATTATCTTTTTCCAGCGTTCTATTCCTGTTTCTTTTATACTTTGGTGCCTTTGGTTTATTATTATATCTATCATAGGCATAACTTTCATCATAGGGTAGCTGCCCTTTAATTTTTCCTGCCTTTTATAATATTTACGATACATTACCACATTATCTTTTCCATATATAGTAAAAGATATGTTTGTATTATATGTGCTTATATTATCAATACTAGGGACATATAATTTAGCATACTCTATTTCAGATTTAAAATATATTACAAGACCTGCTGATATTTGCAGCAGTAAAAATATAATAATTACTATAACTATCTTTTTCATTTACTATTAATCAAATACTCCCTTAACTGATTTAATGCAATAAATCTGTGGCTTATTTTATTTTTTTCTTCAATTGATATTTCTGCCATTGTTTTGCCATTTGGAAGTAAAAAAAGTGGATCATAACCAAAACCACCACTGCCTTTTTCATATTCTGCTACTTCACCATCTATATGACCATAAAATGTCTTAATAGTTTTACCGTTTTTAGATAATGCAATAACACATTCATATTTACATTTTCTTATCTTTTTGCCCTGCATTTCATGTATTAATTTTTTATTATTAGCATTATCATCACCATGGTTTCCTGCATACCTTGCAGAGTAAACTCCCGGTGCACCACCTAATGATTCTACAGATAAGCCAGAATCATCTGCAATAACATACACATCTTTTAATTTTGATGATAAATAATCTGCCTTTATTTTAGCATTTTCTTCAAATGTTGTGCCTGTTTCTTCCACATCTTCCATATTAGGAAAGCTTTCACACTCAATGCCTGCATCGTGCAGTATTTTATTAATCTCTAATATTTTCCCTTTATTTTTTGTAGCAGCATATAACTTCATACATCACCTTAAAAAATTAGTTATTTTATAAATTAAAAGCGGTAGTATAAAAAATACTGATATTTTACTACCTTTTAAAAAAATATAAAAAGTGTATATAAAAAGCAGTAAAAAAACTATAAAAGATATTTCTTTCATATAGCTTACTCCTATTGTAAGCATGGCTAGTATATATGGCACTATAATAGTAGATACTAACATAATAAAATAAATAGTAGATGCACGGTTTTTCTCTAACCTTGCTTTATAGCCCTGCTCTGCAATTTCAAGCCCAAAAGCTGATATAATATAAACTATAAAGGGAGCTGTCATAACAGGAAGGTACATCATAATATTACTATCATTATTACCCAATGCACCGCGTATAATAGATAAAAATGGGAGCATACTTATTAACCCTGCTAAAAATACATTAGATATTAGATTAACTGTTACTTTCATTATTTCACCTTTATAAGCCTTACGACACTTTCCACATGATATGTATCTGGATACATGTCAAACATACTAAACTCATAAGTTTTATAACTATCTTCTAAACGAATAATATCCCTTGCTAAAGTATTTGGATTACATGATACATATATTATTTCATAGGGTTTTATTCGCTTTATTGCTTCTATTACTTTTTTATCTGCCCCGTCTCGCGGTGGGTCTAAAAATATTGTATCACATTTTTTTATATTTTGTAAAAACTTTCCACTATCCATAGTTTTAATATTATAGCCTAACTTTCTGCCTAGGTTTGATGATATTTGCTCAGACTCACAAGCCTGCACATTTCCTTTTTGCATTAAGCCGCATGTAAAAAACCCTGCTCCTGCATAAAGCTCTACAATATCCATATGGTCACTTACTAAAGATATGGCATATTTTTGAAAATCATTTAATAAATACCTGTTTGCTTGAAAAAAAGATTTATACGTAACAGGCACTGCACCATATGGTGTATTAAAATTCATACTAGATATTCCATATTTTTTATTATCTATATTGCAGCCTTCAAAATACAATGTATTTTTAATATTTATATGCTCGCTTTTAATACTTGCAAGGCTTATATTTTCATCATTTTCTATTGCATATATTTCACCAGTTAAATTATTATCACAGGCAAAATTTTTCATTTTTTCAAATAAGCTTTCCTTTATGGCAGGGCAGTTATCTGCATAAATTAACTTATTTGTGCCTTGAGCATAAAAACCTATTCTTCCTTCTTTACTTCTTGCAGTTGCCCTTAACCTGTAACCTTTATTACTGCTTTTAAAAATATTTATATTGGGGATTTCATGTTTATACTTTCGTAACTGGTTTAATATTATACGCTTTTTAATATTAAGCTGGGCTTCATAATCAATATGAGCAAAGGGGCAGCCGCCACAATGAATGGCATTTTCACACTCTGGCTTAATGCGATAAACTGATGGTTTTATAATATTTAAAAGGTTTGCTTTTGCAAAACTTTTCTTATCTTCATAAATTTCAGCATTAACAATATCACCTTCTACAGTGTTATGGACAAATATAACTCTGCCGTCCCCACTTCTGCCAACACCAGCACCACCATAAGCTGTATCAGTTATTTCTAAATTATTTATTACTTCCATATTATTTCCATTTTTTCTACTAATATAGATAATTTTTTTTAATATGTATAGTTTATTTTAAAAAGAGTTAATAGTAATGCATTATTTATATATTATCCTACATATAAAAGCAGTTATATAAATATCTTATTTAACAAATTTACTTTATTTTTAATAAATTTAATATATTTAAAATTTAATCTTGACATTCCCCCCCCCATGCTATACTGAAGAAAATTTTTTAGGAGGCATATTTTATGTATGTAAATTTTATACATCCTGTAACAAATGAGGCAAGACAAGTTAAATTAGGTTATAGCTGGACATTATTCTTTTTTGGTATGTTGTTTGGAATACCTTTTTTTATTAGAAAAATGTATTCCTATGGCATAATTATTTGTTTACTGCTAATAACACATATTATTAATAGTGCTCTGTTTGGTGCGGGTTACTATCCTGGTTCTTTTGAACAATATTTATTAATTGTCAATATTTTATCACTAGGAGTTTCTTGTACATTTTTTGTTCAAGGTAATAAAATGACTGCAAAATATTATTTAACACATGGATTTAGAATTAAAGATGATAATGAACAAATAAAACAGCAAGTTAAAATTTCATGGGGTTTTACTGATGATGTTTTTATAAAATCAGAAATATGAGGTTATTTAATATGAAAAAATTTTTATTTTCAATATTTTTAATAATGCTACTATCAAGCTGTTTAAATAAGACACCAAAGTGTAGTGATGATAATGTTAAAGAATTAGCAATTAAACTTTCTAGAGAACAACTAATAGATATTAAGTCAGATTTATCAGAAATAGTAGAAGGAATGTCACTATTTATTGATAAAAAAACTTTTTCTATTATTTTAAAACAAGAATTACAAAAGGAAGGATATTCAGACAATGAAATAAATATGCTTTTAAATTTGCTTAAGTATGACGTAAATACTTTACAAACAACAAATATAACGCTTGATGAAATATTTTCTACGAATGTTGATAATTCTATTAAAAAATGTTCCTGCAAGGCTACTGCAAAATTTTACGAACTAGGCATAGGTATAGATATAATTTATGAAGCACAACACACAGATGATGGAAAACAAATATATGTTACTCTTAATGAAATTGATAATTTGCATACTATACCAATACAAAAAACAGCTCAAAAGAAATTTTCAAAGAAAGAACTTAAAGAAAATATCAAAAAAGCACAAAATGATATTAAAGTGTTAGAAACTGCTATCATGATGTATAAACTTGATAATGGTAACTACCCTACTACTAGTCAAGGTTTACAGGCTCTTGTAAAAAAAACAGAGTTAGAACCTATTCCTAATAACTGGAATCCAGGTGGATATCTTTCAACAAACAATGTTCCAAAAGATCCATGGGGAAATGATTATATTTATAGATGTCCAGCAGAAACTGTGGAAGCAGGCTATGAAATATATTCATTAGGTGCAGATGGCAAAGAAGGTGGTGAAGGGTATAATGCAGATATTCATTCAAAATTTCTTGATAGTAATGAAACAGATGGCTGGTAAACATTAATTTATTATACCGAAAATATTTAAAATAAAGAATAATTAAGGAATATTATATGATTAAAATATTTTATAATTTTATATTTGTATTAATTATATTATTTTCTTTTGCGTATACATCACAGGCAGATATTACTCAAAAATATATATCACCTAGGCAATTTGCTGACATTAGAAAAACTATTTTTAGTCATCTTGATAATTATACATGTGTAGATAATTGTCCTGATAATATGCCTTTTTACTATTATGCTGAAGTTGAAAAAGCAAAAGTTGCTATTAATGCAATAGCTGAAATGATTGATTTAAAACATGCTGATTCAATTAGAATGAGCACAATGGATAATGATAAAACAATTATTTTTGAAGTTACAAAATTTGACTCAAACATAATTGATAATATAATAAGTGGTGATATTCCATGCATTGATGCATATAAGTTTTTATCAGAGAGAATAAATACCGATTTTATATTAAGGGTAGTATTTAATGAAAAAAATACTTCGGGATACCGTCCTTTAAAAACAATGTTTTTTTCTTCTATTGATATTTTTCAAACAAATACAAAAAATACCAAAGAAACACAACATATTCTTCCTGATTATGATGCATGCTTTGATAAATTCTCCCATTTTTTTATTAATAAAAAATAAATATAATTCTATGGAGTTTTAATGAATAAACAAATTTATTTTACAATTATCTTTATCACAATATTAATGTTTACAGGTTGTTTTTTTCATAATTTAGGGTTTAGTATAAATGATTCATCTTATACTAGTCAACACAATAAAATAAACGATGATAATACATTAAAAAATCTCTCAGTAAAAGAACTCATATTATATCATGATTATACATATATCGTAGATCAAAATGGTTTAGTATATTCATGGTATAAGGAAAGAGACTATCAACATTCATTAATTCTTGGACATGATGGTGAAATTACTACTATTAAAGAAGCTTTAAAGCAACAAGTTAATATTCCAGAGCCTATCGATAATATATTAATCATTGAAAGTGCATACCATACTAAAATATACGCTAAAACAATAAATAATAATTTTTATGAATTTGGAAGAAATAGAAAAGAATATGGTAATTTTGATCCTGTTAAAGTTAATATCGATGAACCTATTAAACAATTTTTTTTATTTGATGAACATAATATTCATAGCCCAATATATAATTATGCTATTACGAAAAATGGTTCATTATATGCGTGGGGAAATAATAATGAAGGTCAACTTGGAATAGGAAATTATAACAATACTAACACTCCTACAAAAATAAATTCTGAAGAACAATTTAAAGAATTATTTTTAGTTAGATTTTATAATTCAGATGATAAATCTGTATATATCTCTAACTACGCTATTTCAAAAAATGGCTCATTATACGCATGGGGAAATAATGAAAAAGGACAACTAAAATTAGGTGATTATAAAAATAGAATATCACCTGCACCTGTTGATTTTCCAGAACATATTCTTAAATTTAAGATTTTACACAAATCTGGTTCTTTTTCAGATATTGTATATGCTATTACAGAAGAGGGCAATTTATATACAGGTTGGTATGGGGATAAAGCTCCAAAAAAAATTAATATACAAGATAAAGTTAAAGATATAGTATTTTTTGATGGTTTTCAATTCTATAAAGACAATGCTGTTTATGCTATAACAGAAAATGGTTTATTATATACTTGGCATCATAGTGAAAAAAAAACTTTTGATCATCTATACCAGCCTAAAAAATTAAATATAGATGAGCCAGTAAAAGAAATTATTATAAACAATGATTCTATATATACAATTACAAAAAATGGTTATTTATATACATGGGGAAATAATGATAAAGGACAACTTATTGCTAATATTAATAAGCAGTATGTTGATACCCCTACAAAAGTAGAGATTGATGGACAAGTTAATAATATCTATTTTTCGAAAAATCACAATCTAATATATATTTTAACAAATGATGGCTCGCTGTATGCATGGGGATATAATAATGAGGGTCAACTTGGAATAGGAAACTTTACAAGTCAAAATACTCTTGTAAAGGTAAATATAGATGAATCAATTAGCGAAATACTTATAAATGATGGCTCTATATATGCTTTAACAAAATCAGGTTTAGTGTATGCATGGGGTTTAAACAACAAAGGACAACTTGGGCTTAACCATTATGAAGATACACATACACCAACAAAAATAAATATTAAAGAACCAGTAAAAAAATTACTTTGTAATCCTAGTGGTCAATTGTATGCTTTAACAAATAATGGTTTACTATATTTATGGGGTTTAAAAACCTCCATACTATTAGGACTTGATAAATACGAAAATAAAGATGTTATAAAACCAACTCTTATTACATTTTAAAATTATTTTAATTTTATTATTTTAAATAAAGGCGTAAAATTGATTTGATTTTTAAATCATATTTATAGACAAGGTTTATTAATAAAAATTGTAGTAATCTAAATATTTTTATGTAAACTTAGTAATTATATTTATATTTATTTTTTAATATAAATATGTTATCATATACGTGTGTAAATGATATGTAGTGCATTGAGGCAATTATGGCAATAGGTGTATATGATTCTGGTATTGGTGGCTTAACTGTATATAAAGCAGTATCTGCCCATTTTAAAGATGATGATTTAATATATTTAGGTGATGTGGCTAGAGTGCCATATGGTAACCGTTCAAGAGATACTATTATTAGATACAGTATAGAATGTGGCTCGTTTTTAAAAGAAAAGTATAATATTTCTGCTTTAATTGTAGCCTGCAATACTATTTCATCTCACGCTTTGCCTGATTTAGAAAAATCACTAAATATACCTGTGCTTGGTGTTATTAAACCCGGTGCAAAATATGCCGTAGATTTGACTAAAAATAAAAAAATTGGCGTACTTGGAACTCATGCTACTGTTAACAGTAAAGCATATATCCATGCTATAAAAAACATATTATCAGATGCTCAAGTTTACCAGCAGGCATGCCCTTTATTTGTGCCACTGGTGGAAGAAGCAATAATATCTGGTAAAATGGCAGAAACTGTTGTGGAAGAAACTTTAAAAGATATAGCAAAAACTGGTATAGATACAGTTATACTGGGCTGCACCCATTACCCTGTGCTGAAAGATTTAATAGAAAAATACCTGCCCCAAGTATCAGTTGTGGACAGCACTCACTATATTATTGAAGATATAGCAAAATTAAACCTTAAAAAAGATGGTAAAGGCTTAAGAGAAGTGCTTGTAACTGATGATACGCCTGCATTTATATCACTTAAAAACCTGCTTGTAGGAAATATTCCTGTGCAGGTTGTTGAACTGGCAGAAAAATAATTAAGCTAAATAATCATGCAGCACTTTTGGATATACAGGCCATGCACCACTTTGGCTGCATACAAATGCTGAAATATTTACAGCCATTTTATGAGCCTCTTTAAGTGGCATCTCTGTAAGGGTGTAATATAAAAATGCACCAGAAAAAGCATCACCTGCACCAATAGTATCTACCGTGTTTACTTTTGGTGTTTGTATTGTAGATTTTTCATCTTTAGTATATATAGTTGAACTAATACTGCCGTCTGTAAATATTAAATATTTTAAATTATATTTTTCCAGCAACATTTTACATAGTTCATCATCACTAATTTCTGCATCTATTATACTTTTTAAAACGATAGATTCATCTTTATTTATTTTAAAAATATTAGCATAATTTAAAAGCTCTGTAATTAATTCTTTAGAATAATAGCTGCTGCGCAAATTAATGTCAAAAAGCCTGTATGCTGATGGGTTAGTATGCTTTAGTAATGTAATAATTGTATCATGTGAAACATCATTTCTACTGCATAACGTTCCAAAGCAGACAGCATCTGCCTTTTTCACTAAAGTTAATGCCTTATCTGTTACTGGAATATAGTCCCATGCAACCTGCTCCACAATATTATATTCAGGAATTCCACCAGATAAACTTACATGCACACTGCCAGTAGGATAATCAACTTGCTCAATACAAGTATGCAGTTTTGTTTTGCCTATTTCTTCAAGCAGAGTTTTACCCATTTTATCATTACCTACTGCACTAATAACATAGCCTTCTGCTCCAAGACAAGATGCATGGTAAGCAACATTGGCAGGTGCACCACCTACTCTCTTACCTGTAGGCAGCCTGTCCCACAGTAACTCTCCCACTCCCACAACTAAAGGATATTTGCACATAAAATACTCCATATAATATTTGGAAACAAATTTTGCTTATTTAATTTCCCACAAAATACAAGGGGTTTTATTAGCTTATCGGATTATAATTATATTTTATTTAGTAAAATTATAGATTTTCTTATTTTATTATTGTAAGATATATTTATGGAGAGTAGTATGCTTTTAAATATTATAACAGTTTATCTTTTAATTTTTTTTATTATTACATATATGATATATTTTATATATTCACTGGCAATTCTGCCTTTTTCAAAAAAAATATCATCTAATATTGTGAAAAGATTTGAAAGTTACGTATATGATTATGCAATACTAATACTTACTCTATTTATCTTTCTACTATTAAACCATGCCGTTTTTCATATTGAACACAGTATTTTTAGAGCTATGGAATACGTTATTGCTCTAGCATGCGGCACATTTTTATCAAGCATTATAGCCCATAATTTAGTGCATCGTTTTAAAATGATGCCAAAATCTGAAATAATATCATATATATGTTTATTTCTAATAATTTTTACACTCTATACTGCTGTAATAATAAAACCTGTTGCTATTTAAATATTATTTTTAAAACTTTCTGCATTTTCTTCTAATGCTGATGTAATTAGCTTTTCTTTTTCATCATCTTTTGCCATAGCAATATCCTGCACGTAGTTTATATGCTCTAAAATATATTTTGCTGCAGCTTTATTTTCTGCCTCATCTATACATATTTGGTTTAATGATGAAATAAGCGATATTTCAGTATCAAACTTACTATTTTTGAAAAATAAATAAGTTATAAGTTTCATTGTGAAAATATATATACGGATATATGGCATTAAATTATATATATCATCTTTTTTATATTTTTGGCTTTCAAGCATACTTAAAGCCTCAATATATTCCTGTGGTAGTGGCAAATTAATCCATTTTTCTTCAAGCTCATTTAATGCTTTTAAAATCTCTGCATCTGTTTGGTATTCCTTATCCAGCAATTTTTCTAAATCTGGTATAATTATATTGTTTAATGTATTTTCAAGTTCTTCTGTCATAATATTTTTTGCCATATTTACCACCTTTATAATTATAAAAAACCCGCCACAGTAGTTTATTTTTCTATGGCGGGTATATTGTTTTATATTGTCATATTAATATGGGGCAGGTATTACATCATACCCATGCCGCCCATACCACCCATGCCGCCCATATCTGGAGCCATAGGTGCAGCTTTTTCTTTAATTTCTGTAATTACAGCTTCTGTAGTAATCATAAGCCCTGCAACTGATGCTGCATTTTGTAAAGCAGAACGAGTTACTTTAGTAGGGTCTATAACACCTGCTGCCATCATATCCTCATAGTTTTCAGAATATGCATTAAAGCCGTAGTTTACATTTTTACTTGTTTTAATTTTATTAACAATAACGCTTGATTCAAGACCAGCATTTTCTACAATCTGCCTTAATGGGTATTCTAATGCACGAGCAATAATATTTACACCAACTTGTTGTTCGCTTGATACTTTTAAGTTTTTAAGCGCAGATGCACATCTTACAAGTGCAACACCACCACCAGGAACGATACCTTCTTCAACTGCTGCTTTAGTAGCTGCAAGAGCATCTTCCACTCTGTGTTTTTTCTCTTTCATTTCAGTTTCAGTAGCAGCACCAACTTTAATAACTGCCACACCACCGATTAATTTTGCAAGGCGTTCTTGAAGTTTTTCTTTATCGTAATCGCTTGTAGTATCTTCAATTTGTTTTCTGATTTGGTTAACTCTTGCTTTAATATCTTCAGTATTACCAGCACCTTCAACAATTGTAGTGTTATCTTTATCAATAACAACTTTTTTTGCTCTACCTAAATCTTCAAGCTCTACATTATCGATTTTAATACCTAAATCATCAGTAATAACTTGGCCGCCAGTTAACACTGCAATATCTTTAAGCATTTCTTTTCTTCTGTCACCAAAACCCGGAGCTTTAACAGCTACACAGTTTAATGTGCCACGAAGTTTGTTTAATACAAGTGTTGCAAGTGCTTCACCTTCAATATCTTCAGCTATTAAAACAAATGGAGCATTCACTTTTGCAAGTTTTTCCAATACTGGTAAAATATCTTTCATGTTAGATATTTTTTTCTCGTGGATTATAATGTAAGCATTTTCTACAACTGCTTCCATAGTATCTGGGTTATTTACAAAATATGGTGATAAATAACCTCTATCAAACTGCATACCTTCTACAACATCTAGCACAGTTTCCATAGATTTATTTTCTTCAATAGTGATAACGCCGTCTTTACCAACTTTATCCATAGCTTTTGCAATAATGCCACCTATTTCATTATCATTATTAGCTGAAATTGTTCCAACCTGTTCAATTTCTTTATTAGTGCTTACAACTTTAGAAATTTTTTGAAGTTCAGCAATAACAGCTTCCACAGCTTTATCAATACCTCTTTTAATTTCCATAGGGTTAGCACCAGCTACCACATTTTTCATACCGTCTCTATAAATATATTGAGCAAGAACTGTTGCAGTAGTAGTTCCGTCCCCTGCTACATCATTAGTTTTAGAAGCAACTTCTTTAACCATTTGAGCACCGATATTTTCAAGTGGATCTGCAAGCTCTACTTCTTTTGCAACACTAACACCATCTTTTGTAATTAATGGAGTGCCGAATTTTTTTTCTATAACAACATTTCTACCTTTTGGTCCAAGTGTAACTTTAACAGCATTTGCAAGCTGGTCTACACCACGCATAATAGCCTGACGTGCGTCTTCACTAAATGTAATATTTTTTGCCATTTTAAATTATCTCCTAAAATATAATATTTTCAAAAATTAACCAATGATACCTAATATATCATCTTCTCTCATAATAAGAAGGTCTTGCCCATCTATTTTAACTTCAGTGCCTGCATATTTGCTGAAAAGCACTTTATCACCTGCTTTAACTGTAGGTTTGATAATATTACCATTATCTAAATATTTACCTGCACCAACTGCTACTACTTCACCCTCTTGTGGTTTTTCTTTAGCAGAATCAGGAATAAAAATACCTGATGCAGTTTTTTCTTCGCTTTCAAAGCGTTTAACAATAACTCTGTCTTGTAAAGGTTGGATTTTAGCCATTATACCTCTAAGCCTCCTGAAATTATTTATAATATTAATATATTTTTCATTTTATGATATGCTTTTTATAGTTAGCACTCACACTCTATGAGTGCTAATATTACAACTAAGAGAAAAAAATGCAAGGGGAAATTTTAAGAATATGAAAAAAAATTCAAATTTTTTATAAATTGGCTGCTAATTTTCTATATATCCTAAGTCAAAAAGGCTTGTATATTCGTTTTTACAAACTATTATATGGTCTTTTAATGTGATACCTAATGTATCTAAGCTTTCCTTTATATGCTGCGTTAATTCTATATCTTTTTGAGAGGGACTGCTGTCTCCTGTTGGGTGGTTATGGGCAATAACTACATATACTGCTTTTTCTTTTAAAGCATATTCTGCAATCTGCCTTGGGTATACTATGGCTCTATTAACAATGCCTTCAGTTAATATTTTTTTACTTATAAACTGGCTTTTACTGTTTAATAATATTACGCTAAAAAGTTCATTTTCAGCAAAGCCTATACTATATTTTAGAAGTTTATATATTTGCAGTGGGCTTGTAATACTTTCCTTAAATTCAGATTTTGAGTTTTCAACCCTGTTATAAAATTCTGCTACTATTCTAAAAAATCTCTCTGTTTCTCTTCCTGCTCCCTTTATATCTGAACAATCAAGGCTAAAAATATCACCCATATTAGTAGTTTTTTTAAGAATATCTTTTGCTATTGCTTTTACATCTTTTCTTGGAATAGCATAGCCAAGCATTAATTCTAATATTTCATAATCTGCTAAAATATTAGGTGTTTTATCAAATTTTTCTTTCAGCCTTTTTCTATGACCTGTATAATGAGGTGGTTGTTCTGCCATATATCTAAAATTTAACCCCTATTTCTGCACCAACACTTATGCCTGATAAATTACTCATATGATTTATTTTTATTGGTGTAAAATCATGTAAATATTCACCATAAACCCTAAAAGCAAATACATTAAAACTATACTGCAAACCTGCCTGCACAACAATGCCGCCACCTGATAAGTTTTGCTTTTGCTCTACATTATTAGCTGTTGATTTTATATTACCAAATGTATAAACACCACCTAAACTTCCATATGGAGCAATCTCACCAGTAGATAATTCTACGGGATACATACCTGTTACAACAGCACCAAGATTATACATAGTGCCTGAAAACTTTGTATTTACTCCATTTACATTAAAACCCTTGCTGCCATCTGCATAAACAAGCATTGCCTGCACTTGTAAAAACCTGTTTATATCATAGGCTCCACCTATTTTAATTTTATGAGCAAAGATTGAAGCATACTGGCTGCTTGGAAAAAAATAAGCATAACCAAGACGCAGTGACCATTTTTTTTCATCTATTCTATCTAGTGATATTTTTTTCTTATTAAAATCTGGCTTTTTCTTAACTGTAGTATCTGATTTATTTTCAACAGGTGTATTTTCTGCCTTTAAATCATTAGAGTTATTTTCTTGAGCATATACTATGCAAGCACATAATATCATTAATAATGTAATTAATAATTTTTTCATAATCATATCCTTATTCTTCTATTTTATTTAATTTTTCATCGTAATCTTTTTTTCTAGTTTCTAGTTCCTGCACTATTTTATCTAATTCTTCAAAAGCATCATCTATTAATTTATTTAATTCAGATAACCTTTTACCATACTCCCCAATTAATTCACCCTGATTATTAGATGATGCTTCTATTAATAATTCATTAAGCTTATTTACTTCTTCTTCGTATTCACTAATGCTGTTTTCTAAAGCAGTTGATTTTTCCTCCAGTGGCTTAATTACTTTATTTCTTTCTGATATTATTTCACTGCGTAATTTTCTGGCATCTTTTTTAGTAACTTTTGTTTTTACTTCTTTTTCTTTTACTCCACCTTCTTCTTTCCAGCCTTCTTTTTCTAAAAATTCTTCATAAGTGCCTTCGAATATATATGGATATTCATCTTGAAACACAATAAGCCTGTTTGCAAGCGCATGTAAAAACATTTCATTGTGTGTTACCATTATAACAGCACCTTCAAAATTATCAACAGCTTCTATTAAAGAATCACATGCGTCCATATCAAGATGGTTTGTAGGTTCATCAAGCATTAAAACATTTAATGGACTTGCAATAATCTTACCAAGCATTACCCTGCTTTTTTCTCCACCTGATAAAACTTTTATTTTCTTTAATGCATCATCTTGGCTAAAAAGCATGCTGCCACATATATTTCTTACATATGTTCTATCAAAAGTATCAGATACTGACTGTATTTCTTCCTCAATTGTGCTTTCAGGGTTTAAGCTTGACACATTTGTCTGCTCATAATATCCCTTTGCACAGCCTGTATAGTATATTATACTACCACTTTGTGGGCTTAATATTCCAGCAAATAATTTTAAAAGTGTAGATTTTCCTCTACCATTTTTTCCTATTACTGCAATTTTATCCTCACTACCTATTATTATAGATAAATCTTTAACTAGACAATTTTTTCCATCATATGAAAAGGAAATATTTTCCGCCCTCATTATTTGTTTTGATGTAATAGATTTATACTTAAAAGAAAACTCTAGATTTTTAATGGCTTCAAGTTTTTCCTTTTTCTCCATTTTATTTAATGTTTTAATACGGCTTTGCACAAGACCAGCAAGCCGTGCTTTTGCCCTAAACCTTGTAATATACTGCTCTAATTCTTTTCGTTTTTGCTCATCATTTATTCTAGTTTTTTCATAAACTTCTTCATCACGGGCAATCTGCTCATAAAATTTATCTGTTTTACCAGCAATTTTTCTAACCTTACTTCTGTGGATTCCTGCAATATGAGTAACTACATCGTCCATAAACTGCCTGTCGTGAGTAATTAATAATAACTCACCTTTCCATGTGTTTAAAAAACTTTTTAGCCACCTAATTGAAACAATATCAAGATAGTTTGTAGGCTCATCTAAAAGTAAAAGGTCAGGGGAAGAAAGCAGAGTTTGTGCTAAAGTAATACGAACTTGGTAACCACCAGAAAATGATGCAGGGTCTTTTTCCATATCATCAGCAGAAAAACCAAGCCCAGAAAGGATTTTTTCAGCTTTCCACCTTTGGTCTTTCTCATCTTCTTTTAAGCCAAGCATTACTTCTTCTACAACTTTATTTTTACTAAAACTTATATGCTGCTTTAAAAAACCTATTTTATAATTTTTAGGAATAGATACTTTGCCATCATCTGCAGATTCTTCCCCTGTAATAATACGCATTAATGTGGTCTTACCATATCCATTTCTACCAACAAGCCCTATACGCTCACCTTTATTTATATTAAAGGTAACATTTTCAAATAAAACTCTTGCACCATAACTTTTAGATACATTATCAAAACTAACCATAGGAATATTTTTCATTTTTTTCTTATTTTGGCAAGTGTTTTTTTTGGCATGTTGATTGCTTTATGTTTTGCGTAAGCTATTGGGAAGTTAAAAGAGGTGTTATAATGACAGATTCTTTAATGATATCTACTTCAAACCAGTATGCAGCTTATACTGCTGCTGCAAAAAATGAACAAAGTGTTTCTGAACTATCTAAGCTTGTAAAAGGTGAAAAAGTAGGTGAACCTAAAAATTCATCTGATGATACTTCTATGGCTATGGATAAAGTTATCATTTCGAAAGAGGCGTTGGAGCGATTAGAAAGCCTTAATATGGCTAGTGCATAGAGAGATTTCCGCCAAACTTTTCTTTATGCATTTATTTTGATTGCTTTTTTCGCATAACATAATAATATCCTTCCGACAATGGAATTATCCTCTGCCTGTTTCATTTTATAAGCAACCGCCAATTTAGCTTAGAAACAGGCAGGGAGTCCATTAAAATCTATTTAAACTTTTATTAAAAAATCTGTCCGTAGATTTTTTAAATCTCCGCTCGGTCGCAGTAAATGCTGTCTTGCTCACTAAATATACTCGCTTAAATAGCTTATATATTTTACTTATATAATCATTTTTCAGCCATATATTTATAAGCTTTTTATCTAATTGCCTGTGATTTCTACTACACCTATTACCTTATTACCCTGTTTTTTAAGCTCTAAAGTATAAATACCAACTTCCATAACATCATAGTCAGTAGTAACATAATCACTATTTATACGTTTCGTTTTTTTATTTTTATCAAGTGTTAATGGGTAATTTGTATTATATTTTTTATTTCTAAATTCATTAATTATTTTATAAGCTTCATCAATATCTGATGTATTTACTTCATATATATGATAATATATATTATCTTTTAAGCTGTAGGCTTTTTGAATAACCACACCTGATACTGTATTTTTTAAATTTTCCCCAACAAGCATACTGCTTGTTTCATAATATTTCAGTTTATCACTTTCATATTCTGCCTTTTCCTCGCCAATGCTGTCTTTATTACTAATCAAGCCTAAATGGCTGTAAACATATACTCCATCATCTTTTTTCTCAAATAATATATTATAATCTGCACCATTACTTTTTAGCCTTATATGTATTTTATTTTTATCTTTTCTTTTAACTGGTGCTTTTTCTGGTAAATAATCTTGATGAAACATATTTTCTTTTCTAAATGTGGTATATGCCTCATCTAAATCTTTAATTTCTGATTTATATACAGATACACATAATGTACTTTCTAATGCAACATTCTCTTTGCCATCTTGTGTGGTATAACTGCAGCCTTTTTCATTAAAAATATCATAGCCTTCTAATTTTTTAAATTTGCTTTCTTGTGCATAGCCATTTACTGCTAAAAACAGCATAAAAATAAAACTTAGCTTTTTCATTATAATCTCCCTTTTTTATATATTATGGTTGGGCAACAGAAGTTGCGCCATAAATCATATTTCCATTTCTTTTTAATTCTAAAACACTTACATCAACTTCACCAATACCTAATTCTGTTGTTACATAATCATCGCTTATTTTCTTTGTAGCTTTATTTGAAGAAAGTGTTTCAGGAAAATAATCATTGATTACTTCATCGCCATAACCATAGCCACTGTCTTGAACAAAATATTTTCTTATATATTTATAAGCTTCTTCCATACTTGTTGTATTTACTTCAAACTCATAAAAATCATTATTTTCAAATGCAACATATACATTCTTTACTAATACATTTGATACAGTATTGATATAATCTTTTCCTACTTGCAGGCTTCTTCCGCTATACACTTTTATTTTATCATCACTATATACTGGTTTATCTCTACCTACTAGTTCATATGGCAGCCATAACATAGTATGGTCATATACATATATACCATCATCTTTTTTCTCAAATAATATGTTATAATCTACGCCTCTATATGAAATCCTTATATGTATTTTATTTTTATCTTTTTGTTTTTCTGGTGCTTTTTTTGGTAGTTTAGCAAATAATTCTTTATATTCATTTTTCTTTATGTACTCTTCATATGCTTTATCTAAATCTTCTATATCTGTTTTATATACATGAACACAAATATTACTACCTAATTCTACACCAGTTTTGCCATATTTTGTTTTATAACTGCAACCTTTTTCGCTTAAAAGACCATAACCATCTATTTCTTTAAATTTGCTTTCTTGTGCATAGCCATTTACTGCTAAAAACAGCATAAAAATAAAACTTAATTTTTTCATTATAATCTCCTTTTTTTATATATTATGGTTGAGCAATCTCTCCTTCTGCATAAATTACATTACCATCTTTTTTAAAAGTTAACACACTATTATCAACTACGCCTAATAAAAGCTCTGTTATGACATAATCATCACTTATCCTTTTTGTTGCTTTATTTTCATCAAGTGTTTTTGGATATGTTGCAAGTAAATCTTCTGGAGCATAATCTTTTAAATATGGGTCATTTGATAGTGCATACTCTCTTATAATCCTATATGCTTCTTCCATGTTGTTAGTATTTACTATAAATTTTATATAATTCACATTATCCTGGAAATAATATGCATTTTTTATTACTAAATTTGAATCTTTACTTATTAAATTTTTCCCTAC
The DNA here is from genome assembly GCA_944325215.1 of uncultured Mucispirillum sp. Taxonomy (GTDB): domain Bacteria; phylum Chrysiogenota; class Deferribacteres; order Deferribacterales; family Mucispirillaceae; genus Mucispirillum. Next base: position 21,556 of record CALUZC010000034.1, read on the forward strand.
AAATTTACTGCCACTTTCTATAATGGATAATTTATCATTAATTTTTGTAGGCTGACTATCTCCTCCAAATATCATTCTTAAATACCATATTTTTGTATAATCATATACATATATACCGTCTGATTTTTTTACCAGTAACAAATTAAAATCTACATCATTATACATAAATCTAAGGTGTATTTTATTTTTATCTTTTCTTTTTGCTGGGGCTTTATCTGGCAAATGTTTAAAAATACTATCTCCACCTTGATTATTTTTTATATATTTTTTATAAGCAATGTAAGCGTTATCCAAATCATCTATATTTGTTTTATAAACTTCTGCACATAAGTTACTATACATATATTCACCAAGTTTTTCATTTTTGCCATCTTCTGTAACATATTCACAAGGTCCACTCATTGCTGATTTAATTTCTTGAAAATCATCTGCTTTTGCATAGCCGTAAACTGCAAAAAGTAAAGCAAATATAAAACTTAACTTTTTAATCATAAAATATTTCCTTTTTTTAGTTGCAGTATATTATAATACATTATCTTCATTGTCAAGTTTATGATATTTACTTTATTTCATATTATTATTAGGTAACTTATGTTTATAGAATCATAACTACCCGTTAAACGGGTAGTTTGCTCTTTGGCTATAAGCCACTACCACCTGCAGCATCTAAAGGTGCTG
>CALUZC010000035.1 GCA_944325215.1 uncultured Mucispirillum sp.
AGGTACTTGATGAAGGTAACATCTGGGAGAATAGGACGCCGCCAAAGCTAAAATATATATAAAAAGAGATAGTCTTTCGGCTATCTCTTTTTTGTTTTTATCTTTTTATTTTATACTGCGTTATTTAAAAAATTCATTTGGTCATTACAAATAATAGTATAAACTTATTATACATATATATAATAAAGTAATATATATTGTTTATTTATATAAATCATGATGTAATTATATGTGCTATAACAATTTATTGACTTGTGCTTTGTTGTAAATGTAATTATGTATGAGATTTATTATTTATTGCATTATTATACATAAATATATGTTACTTGTTGCATATATATAAAAATTATATAATTATTTTACTAATGCATGTTTATCATATATTGTAATTTAAAAATTCACTTGGATATTTAATATACTAATGCAACATTGAAATACATATATAGAATATCTAAATTTAGTATAATGTAAAATCACATTTATATAAATTACGATGTAATTATCTGTATTGTAACAATATATTAACTTATGCTGTGTTGTAAATGTAATTATTTGTTAGATGTATTAATTATTCATTATATTATACATAAATACATGCTACTTGTTGCATTTATATATATTATAAATTTTTTACTAATATATGTTTATCATATATTGTTTTTTAAAAATTATCTTGCTTTTACTTACGTTCAATGTAAACTCCCCGCATGAATTTTTAAGCTGCCTTGTCAAAAATAAAAATCTTAAAAACAGTTTTATATCTACTATACATTATATTATATGATTATTCTATTTTCTTATAAATTTATTTTATTATTGAATAAAAATATAAGGGTGGATTTTTTAATAAAGGTATAATAAACTAGCCATCAAAGCTAATAAAATATATAAAGATTTATCAATTGATAACCCTTTTTTATTATCTGCGGCACTCTATTAATTCATAAGGATATGGATTTTTTATTAGGTGAAGGAGGATTTATTCCTAGTATATATAGATTTAAAAGTCTAAAAAAATTATTATATGGGTATAATTAATTAGTTGCTAAATATAAAATAATCTCACAAGCAATATTATATATTATATATTATATATTATATATTATATATGTATTATTTAATTAATTATACTTATTTGTACTATACACTAAACTGTTCTAATTCATCTTTATTATTATAATTATTTATTTTCTTTTAAAAAAAATATATTATATTTTAAATTGGTATCATTACCAATTTAAAAGTGGTACTATAAATTAGCAAATATTTTATGTATAAGTATGATTATTTTGTAGAAGGATTATTATGTATAGTAGTTGGAAAATAGATAATAATGATGAATATTTATATTTACAGATAACAAATATTATAGCTCATGATATTGAAAGTGGTAGATTAAAACCTAATACAAGGTTGCCATCACAAAGAAAATTATGTGAAATATTTAATGTTAGTCGTAATACTATAATTATGGCTATTGATGAGCTTGTATATCTTTCATATGTAGAAGTAAGAGCTCAGTCTGGCGTATATGTAAAAAATATTTTCATTGATGATAAAAACAAAACTACTCCAAACTGGGATAAATATTTTTCAAACAGTCTGCATAGATATGGTAATATAAAACGTATTGACCAGCTTACAAGCTCTAGTAATGACAGTAATATTATAAATATTTCTGCTGCTGGACTTGGAAAAGATTTTAATTTTTTAGCTTCATCAATTTCAGAAGCCACTTATAAAATATGCTCAAAAGATTTAAGTAAAATAAATCATTTTAACAAATATGGATACAGGCCACTTCGTAAATTAATAGCTGAAAGAATATCTATGCAGGGAAGGCTTATTGATGAAGATAATATCTTAATTGTGCCAAGCGTGCTTCAAGGTATTAATCTTACATCTATGGCTTTTTTATCTTTTGCATCAAACTTTATATTTGCTACACCTAATGTTATTAACATGGACTCTATTGTTCATTATACAGGTGTTAATATGATAGGTGTTGAACAGGATAATGAAGGCATTAATGTAGAACAGCTAAAACATCATTTATCTGTCCATAACTGTATGGTTTATACTAATTCATCTTATCATAACCCAACTGGGATTAGTATGAGCCTGGATAGGAAAATATCATTATTAAAAACTACCAGCAAATATAAAATACCTATAATGGAAGTTGATTCCATGCGTGATATTTATTTTGATAAACCACTTGGTAAATCATTATTTGCCCTTGATAATAATGAAAGTGTAATATATTTTGGTTCACTTTTACGAACTCTTACTCTTAATTTAGGAATTTCATGGATTGCAGCACCTAAAAATGTAATTGAAAAATTAAGCGATGTTAAAGCTCAGCATGATATATACCCTAGTATGCTTTTGCAGTTAATTGTAACAGAGTTAATGGAAAGTGGCACATATGATAATTATCTAGAAAGGGTAAGAAAATTACTTCTTGAAAAAAGAAACAATACTCATTATTTACTTAACAAATATCTATCTAATGAAGCAGAATGGGATAGTAATAATTCTGATTTTTACATATGGCTAAAATTAAAAAATATCAATAGCAAAAAGTTATATGATAATACAAACCAGATACTTTTTTATCCCGGATTTTTCTTTGATAAAAAAGATACATCTCATTTATCAATATGCATTGCTTCCTGCAGTAATGAAGAAATGGAGCAGGCAATAAAAATCTTACAGCAAAATATTAATAAACTAAAATAAATCTGGTATCACCCAAATTATTAAATTGGTTCTACTTATTATCTAAAAATATACTATCCTAATGTTACAGGGGGTATAATATGGGTAAAAAGCTAATTATCTTAGGAGTTATTATTATTGCTGTTATTGTAGTTATTGCTTTAATTCCTAAAAAAGAAAAAGCTGTAGAAACTGCATCTACTGAATCAGTGCCACAAGTTGCACAACAGGAGACAGTTGCTCCATCAACAAGCGATAGTGTGTTTTCACCAGATATGGAGAAAAGTTATGCAGAGGGTGAAAAAGCTGCATATTTATCTGGTATTCACATGAAAGCAGGAACTGCCGACAGCTGCAGCAGCTGCCACACATCAAACATTATTGACGACAGCGAACGTGATATCAATGCTAAATGTGTTGAATGTCACCAAACACTAGATGAAGTGGCAAAGCTTACAGAAGGAGAGATAAACCCACACAGTTCTCACTTAGGCACAATGAACTGTACAACATGTCATACTGGGCATACTCCATCTAAAGCATACTGCTTAAACTGCCATGAATTTGATATGAATATATCTGCAGGTGGTAATGTAGAAAATGTTTGGTATGAAGATTTATCTCAATATGATAATGCAACACCTACAAGAGTAGAAAAAACTGATATTGTAGTGGTTGGAACTGGTGCTACAGGATTTACTGCAGCTATTACAGCATTAAATAAGGGTAAAAAAGTTATCATGCTTGAAAAAATGCCTATAGTTGGTGGTAACTCACAGCTTGCAGCAGGTGGTATGAATGCAGCTGGAACTCGTTTCCAAAAAGCTAAAAATATACCAGATACGCCAGAAACAATGTTTAATGATACAATGAAAGGGGGTAAAAACATTAATAACCCTGAACTTGTAAAAATCTTAGCAAATGAATCATCTAATTCTATTGAATGGCTTGCTTCTATTGAAGCAGAACTTGGTTTTATTGCTATGGGTGGTGGGGCTACTTATCCAAGATTTCATGGTCCAACTAGTGGCGACTTTGTGGGACCATTTTTAAGTGCAAAATTAAGAACAAAAGTTGCTAATGATGGGGCTGATGTTAGGGTTAATTCTAAAGTAGTTAAATTAATAACTAATGAAGCAGGTGATGTTACAGGTGTGCTTGTAAAAGGTAAACATTCAGGTATATACCAAATTGATGCAAAAGCTGTAATTTTAGCTTCTGGTGGTTTTGGTGCTAATAATGATTTAGTTGCAAGCTACAGACCAGATGCAAAAGGCGTTCAAACTTCAAACCAGCCTGGAACTCAAGGTGATGGCATTGTATTAGGAACAGCAATTGGTGCTGCTACTGTTGATATGAAAGAAATACAGCTTAACCCTACAATGCTTGTAGGAAGCCCAGTAATTGTATCAGAAATTGTTCGTGGTGCTGGTGGTATATTTGTTAATAGAGAAGGTAAACGCTTTATTAGTGAACTTACTACAAGAGATGTAACTACTGCTGCCATTAGAGAGCAAACTGGTGCATCATGCTTTATAATATTTGATGATACAGTTCGTAATAATGTAAAACAAACTGGAGCATTTTTCCAATTAGGTAAAGTAAAACAAGGTAAATCACTAGATGAACTTGCCAATGCTTTAGGAATACCAGCAGATACATTAAATGCAACTGTTGCAAGGTTTAATACTATGGTAGAAAAAGGTAAAGATGAAGATTTTGGAAGGCATAATTTTGCTCAAAAAATTGAAGGTCCAAACTTTTATGCTATAGAAGTAAAACCAGCTATCCACTATTGCATGGGTGGTTTAAAAATTGATGAGAAAGCTCGTGTTATAAATACTGAAGGCAAAGTTATAAAAGGCTTATATGCAGGTGGTGAAGTAACAGGTGGAGTTCATGGAGCAAACAGGCTTGGTGGTAACTCTATCTCTGAAACTATCACTTTTGGTAGAATAGCAGGTGCAGAAGCTGCTGATTTACAATAATTAATCCTTATAGTCCTTTAATATATCTTAAAAAGGCTGTTACAGATATAACCTGTAGCAGTCTTTTTTTTGCAAAAAAAAGCCACTCATATAGAGTGGGCTAAATTTGGTGTGAATGAATCACTTATTACTGTATTCACCACAATATTTAATATGTTATGGGTTTACTATATTCTATTTATACTAATTTGTCAATATTTATTATTGATAATGTATGAAATATAAAGTAACATATAGTAACTATAGTATAAGGGGAGCATAAAATGGAAGTTAATAAATTGAAATATCTTTTGGGACTTGATTTAGGAACAAATTCTATAGGCTGGTGTATGCTTAAGCTAAATACTGCAAATGAACCAGTAGCTGTTGTAAAAGCAGGTGTAAGAATATTTCATGATGGTAGAAATGAAAAATCAACAGAACCTTTAGCTGTTGCCCGTAGAAATGCTAGAAGTATTAGGAGAAATCTTGATAGAAAAATATCCCGTAGAAACCATTTATTAAATAAATTAGTAAAATATGGCTTACTGCCTGAAAATGAAAGTGAACGGAAGGCATTATCTATCTTTAATCCTTATGAATTAAGATGCAGGGCAGTATATGAAAAAATAGAATTATATGAAATTGGTAGAGCTTTAATGCATCTTTCAAAACGTAGAGGGTTTAAAAGTAATAGAAAGGTGGATAAAGAAAGTGATAGTGGTAAAATAAAACCAGCTATTGAAAGATTAAAAAAGAAAATGGAAGAACATAATAAAAAAACTGTTGGGGAATATTTTTATTCATTGTTGGAAAAAGGTAAATCAGTTAGAGCCCGTCTTGGAAAAATTGATGGAAAAGAGGGGTATGAAATATATATAGATAGGTCATTAATAGAAGAAGAATATAATATAATAATGGCAGAACAGCAAAAATATCATAAAGAATTAACTGATGATGTTATTAAGGAATTATTTCATATTATTTTTTACCAGAGGCCACTAAAAAAACAAGTAATAGGTAAATGCAGCTTAACAGGTGAAGATATAAAACTTCATAAAGCCCATGTGTTAGCTCAAAATTTTATACTGTTGCAAAAAATCAACGATTTAAGAGTTTATGATGAAAATATATATGAAAATAGAGAACTAACCCCTAATGAAAAAGCTGTATTAAAAGTTGAACTTCAAAATAAAAAAGAAATGAGTTTTGATAAAGTAAGAAATCTTTTAAAGAAAAATTTTACAACTGTTAAATACGGTAAATTTTCCCATGAAAGTATTGATGATAAAATTGCTGGTAATAAAACAAATGCTATAATGTCGCATAAAGATATATTGGGAGATAAATGGTATGATTTATCAGATGGTGAAAAATATAATTTAATAGATTCGCTTTTGTCTGATGATAGTAACGACAAATTAAAAGAAAAATTAAAAATGAATTTTGGCTTAACAGATGTTGAAATAAGTAATCTTTTAGATAAAGCAATTTATAAACTTGATACTGGTTATTTAAGGTATGGCAAAAAAGCAGTGCAAAAATTAAATAATATAATGGATAAAGAAAATATTGGTTTATATTGTGCCATACAACAATCAGGTTTTATAGAAGAAGAAAGTAATGAAGTAAGTGAATCTTTAGAATATTATGGGAAGATTTTACAGGATAGCGTTATTGACCCACAACTTGATAACCCTAAAAATGATGAAGAAAAATATGGCAAAATATCAAATCCAACGGTGCATATTGCATTAAATCAGCTAAGAAAGCTTATTAATGAATTAGTAGAATTTTATGGCAAGCCAGAACAAATCGTTATTGAACTAGCAAGAGATTTAAAAAATAGTAAGGCTAGAAAGGCAAGATATATAAAGATAGGTAAAGAAAACCAAAAGATAAATGATAATGTAAGAAAATACATTGAAGAGTATAATGCTAAAAATGATAAAAATACAAGAGATAAAGTAAAATTATGGCTTGAACTTGGTAAAGATGAAAATATTAAAAGATGTGTATATACTGGAAAGACAATAAGTCTTGCCGAATTATTTTCAGATGATGTGCAAATAGAACATATTGTGCCATACTCCCGTTCTTTAGATGACAGCTTTAATAATAAAACTTTATCATATAGAATTGCTAATTATTACAAAGGTAATAAAACACCTTATGAAGCATTTGGTAATAATAAAGATGGATTTAATTATAATGAAATTTTAGAGCGAGCAAAAATATTTAATAAAAGTAAATTTGATAGATTTACAAAAGATGCGATGGATATATATAATAAAGATGGTAATGATTTTATTGCAAGGCAGTTAAGTGATACTCAGTATATTTCAAGAATATCATTAAAATATTTAAAATCACTTTATCCAAAGGAAAAGCACAGCAGTTTATGGAAAATACCAGGGCAGTTAACAGCCATGATACGAGGAAAACTTGGTTTAAATAATTTATTATCAGAAAATAGTGAAAAAAATAGAAATGACCATAGGCACCATGCAGTAGATGCTTTTGTGGTAGCTATAACAACACGTTCTTTTCTTCAAAAAATATCTACAGCAGCCAATAGTATGGAAGATTTATATAATATGAATGAAAATTCTAATAGAAGAAGAATATTAGATAAAATGCCAGAACCATTTACTAATTATAGAAAAAGTTTAGAATTGGCATTAAATAATATAAAAACTTCCCATAAAGCAGATAGAAGTATATCAGGCTGTTTACATAAAGATACAGCATATGGATTGGTAAGGGATAATAATGATTATAATTTAGTAAGAAGACAGGGCATAACAGAGAGTATTAATTTTGATTTAGTACGCGATAAAGAATTAAGAGAATTATTAAATAATGAAAAAACTCGTAATGAAATAATAGAAAAAAGAAATATTAGACATATAAGGACATTAAAAAAATATAACCCTATCATTTCAATAAAAGATAGAAATAATAAAATTTATAAAGTTTTTGAAGGTGGTAATAATATTTGTGCTGAAATATTTGAGGTTCCAAATGATAAAAAATATGTTGAAGTTATTACGCTTTTTGATGCATCTCAGAAAAATTTTACACCTAAATGGATAAATAAATATCCTAATGCAAAGTTAGTTATGCGACTATTTAAAGGTGATGTTGTTGGTTATATAGATAATAGAAAATATAAGTATGCTTTAATTACTCAAATTACTAATGATAGGTTTGTAATGGAAGAAATAAATTATCATAGTAAAAGTGATGAATATATTATTCGTAAATCACATAATCAATTTGCTAATATATTAAATGTAAAACAATTTAATATAAGTGTTTCTGGTGTTATAACAAAGAAAAAAACAGCAGATATTAATTTTTGGAATAATAGAAAATGAATTTAAGAATATTAGAAATAACAGATATGCAGGCTCACTTAAGCCTGCATAGAGGATTTTTGAAAGTATCTATAAAAGATAATAAAGAATATGAAATACCGCTTCATGATATTGGGGGAGTTATAGCCAATTCATATAGTCTTACATATAGTAATAATCTATTAGTAAAGCTTGCTGAATTAAATATTCCTTTTATTATATGTGGGCAAAACCATTCTCCTGCTGCATTTTTATGGCCAGTGGAAACTCATTCATTAAGTGCTGGTAAAATCGATATACAAATAAATACAAGAAAAAGTTTTTATGAAAAGATATGGAAAGATATTATACAAATTAAAATATATAATCAATTCATATGTTTAAAAGCATTAAATAAAGATAGTGGAACATTGGAATTTTTAATAAAAAAAGTCTCAATTGGTGATAGGGAAAATATTGAAGCACAAGCAGCAAAAATATACTGGAATAAACTATTTGGAGATAATTTTATTAGAGATAAAAACGGAGATGGTGTTAATTCTCTATTAAATTATGGTTATACAATTTTACGTTCTGGAATTGCAAGGTCAATTATGGGAGCAGGGCTGCACCCAGCAATAGGCATATTTCATAAAAATAAATATAATATTATGCGATTAGCAGATGATTTAATGGAGCCTTTTCGCCCAATAGTAGATTATTTTGCTTATAAAGAAAGTATGGATGGTATTACAGAACTTACACCAGAAGTAAAAAAGCAATTAGTTAATATATTATATTTGGATATGGATAGCCCAAGAGGTAGAAGCCCCGTTATTAATAGAATGCAGTCATTAGCTTACACATATGCATATTCATTAGAAACACTAAAGAAAAATTTAGATTTACCGATACTTTAATTAGAAGATTTACAAGCAATTAATATGTAGGTAAAAAATGACTTATTTAAGTGGGTATAGGCTTATGTGGGTAATGGTGTTATTTGATTTACCAGTGATAACTGAAAAAGAAAGAAAAACAGCAACAAAGTTTAGAAATTTTTTACTAGATAATAGTTTTGAAATGGTTCAGTTTTCTGTATATATAAGACCATGTCCAGGCAAAGAACATGTTGAAAGGTTAATTAAGTTAATAGAAATGAATATGCCAGAAGAAGGAAAGGTGGATATTTTATCATTTACAGATAAGCAGTATGAAAATATTGTAACCTTAAGAGGTAACTCAAAAATTAAAAGAAATAATCCAGACCAGTATATATTATTTCAACCAAATATTGATTCTTTTTTACCAGAAAGTGCAAAATTATAGTAAATATTTAAAATTTTTTTCTTAAAATAAAGTAATAAACCCCTTATAATAAAGGGGTTTATTGTTGACCTATTATAACATATTAAATATTGTGGTCAATACAGAACACATTTCTAGGATTTGAACTCACAAAAGAATTATAACATATTAAATATTGTGGTCAATACAGAACGATATTCAATTATTTATAAAGCGATTACGTATTATAACATATTAAATATTGTGGTCAATACAGAACCACAACCAGGCACTGCCACTACACAAGCAGATTATAACATATTAAATATTGTGGTCAATACAGAACATCCAGTTTATTTAAAAGATAGAGAAATTAATTATAACATATTAAATATTGTGGTCAATACAGAACAAAGGTTGTTGAAGAATCTAAATTAATTAAATTATAACATATTAAATATTGTGGTCAATACAGAACGAATCTTTTAAAGATAATACTTCAGCTTATATTATAACATATTAAATATTGTGGTCAATACAGAACGTAGGTGTTACAGTTTTTTTTAGCACTGGCATTATAACATATTAAATATTGTGGTCAATACATAAGAAAATCATTAGATTAATATTTATAGCTTTTATATGGTTGTTTTAATGTAACGGGGAAATATGATAAAAATAATTTTTATGATGTGATAGATGGATATGCAAAATCAGTAGTTATACCTGTTATGGAAAAAGCAGCAGAGTATGTATTATGTTTTAAAGCTGGTGTGCTTGATAAACAAAAATATATATTTAATCCTAAAAAACAAAAAGAGCAGGTAGAAATAAATAATTTAAAAGCTGATTATATTTCAAAACTTATAATGAGTGGTGTTATTACAGGTAAAGATGCAATAAGAGCAATTAGTGAAGATAATTTTAACTTTGACTGGGTAAACAGTGAAGATTATAAAATACCAGAAAATCCAGAAGTAGAAAATGAAATATTTAATCAGTGGATAGATAGCTGGAATAATAAAGATAAAAGATGATGATATAGATGTTTATATTGAAGGTGCATAATGGCGGACATTGAAAAATGGTAAAAGAGTTTTAATAGATACAGAAACTGGGGAATTGCTTCTTGGTGGTGGCGACATAGAAAATGAGCAAAGAGTTCGACCAGAAGAATGGGGAACAGCATATATAAAATATTCAGGCAAAGGACAAGTTGCAATAAACTTTTTACTTGATAAAAAAGAAGGTTATGTGCCTGATGTGATAACTGTTGCAGGTTATGGTGTAGATATACCTTATGGGAAGATTAAAACTAGTGAAAGTGTTGGATATGGATTAGCCCATATTATATAGCGAAGAAATAACGAAGGTCTTAATGGGGAAAATTTTGTAAAGAAGGAGCTGATACCATTGCTAAAAAATGGAGCAAGTTATATGAATATGCCAAAAAATAAAAACGAGCAATTACCTAAAAAGTTGTTTGTAAAAACAAATGATAAAATTGGCATCATAGCTCTTGACTGGTATGGGGATAAACAGTGTTGGTGTGTAACTGGATATTATAAAAGTGATAAAAATAAAAGATAAGGTTTTAACCGAAAGTTCGCAACGGGTTAAAGTTACCTGTGTAACGGCGAATGCTTACACAACCTTATCTCTATACTGTAAATATACTAACTAATTAAAAAATAATCAAGGAAAATAATAAGAGAAGTATTTTAAATTAAAAATGCTTCTCTCATAAATTTAATAACACCCCAAAATTGCTGTTTATAAACGTTCATTTTTAAATGTTTTAGGCTATTATATACAATTTATCAGATTAGATATAAAAACCCCATTTATTAGTCCAATAAATGGGGTTGCCTTATACAAGGGCTTGATTTTATAAAGTTTATAATATTTAATTATTTAACTCTATTTGCACTGCCTAAAACGTTTTCGTTTTTAGCTTTGTATGCTTTTACAAGTTCGCTTCTTGCATTACCAAGGTATTTTCTTGGGTCGAATTCTGAAGGTTGAGTTGCTAAAGTTTCTCTTACTTTTGCAGTGAACGCAAGCCTACCGTCAGAGTCAATATTAATTTTACAAACTGCTGATTTTGCCGCTTTTCTTAACTGGTCCTCAGGAACACCAACAGCATTTTCCATTTTGCCACCATATTTGTTTATAAGTTCTACATATTCAGGTAATACAGAAGAAGCACCATGGAGAACTATTGGAAAGTTTGGTAAGCGTTTTTCACATTCTTCTAATATATCAAAACGAAGTGGTGGAACGCTTTCACCTGGCTGAACTTTAAATTTATATGCACCATGTGATGTTCCTATAGAAATTGCTAATGAATCAACACCTGTGCGTTTAACAAAGTCTTCTACTTGCTCTGGATCTGTATAGTGAGAGTGCTCACTTTGAACTTCATCTTCTATACCTGCTAATACACCAAGCTCACCTTCAACTGTAACATCATGTTGATGAGCATAGTCAACTACTTTTTTAGTTAGAGCTACATTTTCTTCGTAAGGCAAGTGTGAACCATCTATCATAACTGAAGAAAAACCTTTTTCTATACAGTCAACACATAGTTCATAACTATCGCCATGGTCTAAGTGTAAAGCTATAGGTATGCTGCAACCAAGTTCTTTTGCATATTCAACAGCTCCCATTGCTAAATAACGAAGAATTGTTGCATTAGCATAGTTTCTAGCACCTTTTGATACTTGAAGTATAACTGGAGATTTTGTTTCAGCACATGCTTGGATAATTGCTTGAATTTGCTCCAAATTATTGAAGTTGTATGCAGGAACTGCATAACCGTTTTTCATAGCGTCTGCAAACATTTCTTTTGTGTTTACAAGACCTAATTCTTTGTAAGAAACTGCCATCAGAGTTACCTCCCTTAATATTACTAATGTTTTATTAAAACATTGATACATTCATTTTTATTTCATCAAGTTTTATTTTTACTCCATCATGATTATCATATGAACAATTAGGTATAACCATTGTAAATGTTTTAAGCCCATATTGTTCAAAGAATTTTTTAGCCCAAGAAACTGCCATCTCACCATGATTTCTATCAGCTGCACCCTGAGTGAGTATAAAAAACATTTTTTTGTTTTCTTCAAATTTTGTTTTTCTATCAGATGTTTTTAAACAATAAAAACGGTCTGTTAATATTTTTGCAAGGCTTGATATAAAACCCATAATATTAGGCGAAATCAATACTATCTTATCAGCAGACAGTAGTTTTGAATACACTTGTGTTGATATATCATCATTTATGACGCACAAGGAATTATTAGCCTTACATGACCTGCAGGCAGTACATGGTTTTATTTCTAACTGATTAAGGTTTATCACTTCACATTTATCAGCATATTTTTCAGCTAAAGCATCGCTTATGAATGCTGAGTTACCATTTTTCCTGGGGCTTGCATTAATTATTAGTATCTTCATAAGCCTATATTATTATATTGTTATTCATCTTTCAAGACTTATTTTATCTTAATAACAAATAATTTAAACTAAAAATTTATTTATTATATCTATGTTTTAACATACTGTCACTAACTCTTGTTTTACCCATTACAATAGAGTTGCGGTTTTCATAATCTTCAATTAATTTAGATAGTTTTTCAAGCTCATCACCTTCTGGAGTGCCAGGTATTGCATTAAACATAAGAGCATCAACCCTGTTTAATGCGGCTAAAAATTCTTGTTCGTTGCTAATCTTGTTAATCATAAATCACACCTTCCACATTATTTTATCACCAACACACCATCAACGGGTATATTATTTTCTTCAGGATATGGTATTGAACCAAATTTGTCTCTATACACAAACCCACCATCTGACTGCGGATAATATTTATAATTAAATATTATGCTACTGCATTTAGAATAATCAATTTTAAATATAACTTCTTTATAGTAATATGTCTTAAGGTTATTTAAAGAGTGCATTTCTGTAATAATATCACCACTTTCATATACACACTCTAAAGACATATTCAAACCAGTAAAAAAAGTGCTACTTATATTCCTTACTGCCATAGCAATATAGGTGGTGGAAGTTGTATAGTAAAGCTCTATATCACTATTTGATATTTCTTCCTCATATTTTTTATCAAGGTTATGAAAACCAAACAAAGTTCCTGAACACCCAGTTATAAAAACAAGTATTAATACAAAAAGGCTATTTCTCACCATTTTTATTGTTTTCATCTTCTTTTATAACTTCTGGTTTAACATCTATTACATCATCACTTGTTTTTTTTCTACCAAAGCCAAATTTTAGATTACCTTTAATACCTTCTATTTCTGCTTCCATTTCATCAATTTTTTCTTTAACCTGCATAAGTCCACTATATTCTGGCTCAAATAAAGAAGAGTCTATTTCTCCATTATTAATGAGCATTAAAAGACGTTTACTCATTTTATTCATTTTTTCATGATAAAGTTTATTAAAGGAATTAATTTCTAATTTTAACCTTGATATTTTATAAACTTTTGCTGTTTCCTCTGTAACATTATTTAATGTTTTAGCAAACCAATCTTTGCCCTCAGATTTATCCATCTTATCCTCCAGTGAGTTTTTCTATTAATCCAGTCATTTTAGTATTCATAATATATAATAATACTACTAATGTGAAATTAATTGCAATAGAAATTATTAAAAGAATAGAAAGAGTTGATATTATTGAAATTTTGCGTTTCTTTTTTTCATATAATATTATACCGCTTCTATTTTCTTTATTTTGTATTGTTTTATAGTAGTCTTCAAAAGAAGAATCATATACGTGTATCCATGGTCCATTAATACTTGCAATATAATCATCTGCTAATATTGCTCCTGTTTTAATTCCAGATATTATATCATCAAATGATAAGTTAGATTTTACAAAACCACCTGAAAGCCTAACCCTAAAACTACTGGCTTTTTCAGCAATATTATATTCTGCTCCACAGGAACATTTTGCAATTCCCTTTTTTATATATACTATTTGATTAAAACATTCAGCACAAAGAATTCTCAAGATTTCCACCGCTTAAAACAATTATTTTCAATATTTAATATATCAAGTACTTTTCCTGATACAAAATTAATCAAATCATTTATGTTTTCGGGCTTATGATAAAACCCTGGTGCTGCAGGCATAGTGATTACACCAGATTTATTTAGTTTTAATAAGTTTTCCAAATGTATATTTGATAGGGGCATCTCCCTAAATAATATAACTAATGGACGGCGTTCTTTAATCGCCACATCTGCACATCGTTCTGCCAAATTAGAACTTACTCCATTTGCAACCCTTCCAATAAAGCCCATAGAGGCTGGAGCAATTATATAGTTATCAACCTTAAATGAACCACTGGCAACTGCTGCACCACTATCATTAATATCATAAACAATACAGTCACTTATTTTATTTTTTTCAAGCATATCTTTTGTATCAGTATATTCTAGCCCTGTTTCTGCCTGTGCATTTAATATTGCTTCATCTGTGGCAGTAATATGTATTTCATAGCCTGATTGCTGCATAGCTTTCATTATTCCAAAACCATATACAATACCACTTGCACCAGTTAAAGCTATAAATGATTTTTTCATTATCTGTTCACCAAAATATCAATAATAGAAAATACCATAATAGTTATACTAATATAAGCATTCATATTAAAAAATGCCATATTAAGTTTTGATAAATCATCTTTTGATACAAGACTGTGTTCATAAGCCATAAAAGCTCCAGAGATTAATACACCAGCTAAATAAATATAACTTAAATCAGATACCCCCATTAATACAACAAATGCAATAAATGCAAGGAAATGTAGCAATCTTGCAGTTATTAATGAACCTTGTATACCTAAAACAGCAGGTATAGAATGAAGCCCTTCTTTAATATCATACTCAATATCTTGAATAGCATATAAAATATCAAAACCAGCAACCCAGGCTATTATTGCAAGCCCTAGTATAAAAGGCGGTAAGTCTATTGTTCCGGTTACAGCAATCCATGCACAAACTGGTGCAAGCCCTAAGGCTATACCCAATATAACATGGCAAAAATTAGTAAATCGTTTTGCATAAGCATAAAGAACGAAAATTAGTATGGGAATAGGGGATAATATAGCTGTTAGTTTATTTAACATAAATGCTGCGACAAAATATATTAAAAGACTTAAACAAATATAAAATATTGTAGATTTTTTTGTAATATTGCCTGCAGGTATTTCCCTTGATGCAGTGCGGGGGTTTCTTGCATCAATTTCAGCATCGGCATATCTATTCATACCCATTGCTGCACTTCTTGCACCAACCATAGCAACAACAACCCATAGGATTGTCCACCATGATGGTAACCCTTTTGCAGCCATAAACATACCTACAAATGCAAAAGGTAGTGCAAATAGTGAATGTTCTAATTTTATCATTTTTATAAATGCTCTGAAATTGCTCATATTATATATATTCTCCAGTTATTTGTATAAATTAATGATGTCACTTAAAGCATCAATAAAATCATCATTATCATTTAAGCTTTCTATTCTAACAATATTTTTTCCACTATTTTTAAGAATAGGAATAAGCTGCTCATCTATTTCTATTAAAGTTTCAATATGGTCAGAAATAAATGAAATAGGAACAATGATAATATTATCTATATTTTGTGTTTTATAGCTTTCTAATGTATCCTGCATAGTTGGCTGCATCCACTTAACAGGTCCTACTTTACTTTGATATGCAATTTTAAATGATTTAACACCAGCCATTTGATTTAGAATAGATGTATGCTTATCAATTTGAGAAGGATAAGGGTCACCTTTTTCTACATAGCTTAATGGAACAGAATGAGCAGAATAAAGAACATGGCATTCATTTACCTGCCTTCCTAATTTAGCTGCTGCATCTTTTATTCTACCAGCAATAGCCTGACAATATTTTTCATTTTCAAACCAAGTAGATATAACTACATTTTTATAATTATTACAGCTTTGTATTCTATATATTTTTTCAAGCCTGTTAAAGCATGCTTCTACTGTTGTCATTGAGTATTGTGGGTAAACTGTCATAAATATTACATTATCATATGAAGTTTTATACAATTCATTAACTGCTTCTTCAAAAAATGGGTGGTAATAACAGTTTGCTTCTATTACTGTAAGCTTTCTGCCAGTTTTCTCAAAATATGCACTTTCTAACTTTTTAAATATTTTTCTATGTATAATAATCTGTGGGGAAGCACCACCAAAGCCCATTTTCATATATTCTGGAGCTAATTTTTTTGCTCTTTTTTTAGCAATTTTTCCTGCAATAAATTTTTGTAAAAAGCTGCCTACATGAAAATCTATTATATCCCTGTCACAAAAAAGATTATATAAAAATGGCTCAATGGCTTCTATACTGTCTGGACCACCCATTCCCATCATAAATAATGCATCATGTTTCATTATAAACCTTTAACTGTATTAATAAGATGTTTTACATTTTCAACAGGTGTTTGCGGCATAATACCATGACCTAAATTAAAAATATGGCCAGCACATTGTTTGCCTTGTTCAATAATATCTTTAGCTGTTTTTTCCACAGTTTCTTTATTAGAAAAAAGAACAGAAGGGTCCATATTTCCTTGAAGTGTAAATTTGCTGCCTAATTTTTTATCTGCTTCAATTAATGTAGTTTTCCAGTCTACCCCAATACCTGCACAATTTAGCTCTTTTATTGTATCAAAATAAGCAGAACCATCTTTTGCAAAATAAATAAATGGAGCAGAGATATTTTCGCTAATCTCTTTAACATAAGGAAAAACCATTTCTTTATATTCTGCAGGTGGCAGTATACCAGCCCATGTATCAAACATTTGGATAGCAGCACAACCATGGCTAACTTGAGCTTGAAGATATTTAATAGTATCTTCTGTAAGTTTTGCCATTAAAGAATGGTATAATGCTGGAGTATTTAACATCATTTTACGAATTTCTAAAAACGATTTAGAGCCGCCACCTTCAGTCATATAGCAGGCTAGTGTAAATGGTGCACCAGAAAAACCAATTAAAGGTACATTTAATTTTTTAACAAGTAAATCAATAGTCTTATACACAAAAGGTGCATCACTTTCTGGGTTAAATGCACGAAGTTTATTAATATCATCTTGAGTTCTAACTGGGTTTGATATAACTGGTGCCGGGTTAAAGTTTAAATCTATACCGATAGGCTCAATAGGTATTAAAATATCAGAAAATAAAATAGCAGCATCAGCACCCAAAATATCAATAGGCTGTAATGTTACATCACAAGCAAGCTCTGGAGTTTTGCATAGCCCTAAAAATGTAACTTTTTTACGAACTTCCATATATTCTGGCATATATCTGCCAGCCTGTCTCATAAGCCAAACAGGTGGTCGTTCTGTTTTTTCTTTATGTAATGCTTTTAGTAATAAATCATTAAATGCCATAAATCACTTCCAAAAAAATTTTTAAAAAGTATATATGTATGTAAAAAAAAATTCAAGTAATTTAAGTAAAAATTATAAAATATTTAGTATATTCAATGATATAATACACAAATAGAATTTTTGTTGTAAAAATATGTAGTTACTACTTGATTATATATTATAAATTTGATATTGTTATCATTGCTTTTAATTATTAAAGCTTATATATGAGGTGAAATGTGAAAAAATTTGACGTTCTGATTACCGACCATATTGCAGATGAAGGTATTGAGATTTTAGAAAAAGCAGAAAGTATTAATTATGAAATACGTGCTGGTATATCTAATGCTGATTTAAAACCTATTCTTGGTAATTATGATGCAGTTATTACTAGAAGTGGAACAACTGTTGATGCTGATTTACTTGAAAATACAGGTAAATTAAAAATAGTTGGCAGGGCAGGTGTTGGTCTTGATAATGTTGATATAGAGACCGCAAGTAAAAAAGGTCTGATTGTAATGAATGCCCCAACTGGCAATACTCATGCCGCTGTTGAACTTACTATGGGTATGATTTTAGCAGCATGTCGTAAAATTCCTACAGCTAACCAGTCTGTAAAATCAGATGAGTGGAATAGGAAAAAATTTATGGGTATTCAGCTTTTAAATAAAACTCTTGGTATAGTTGGTATAGGGCGTATCGGTGGTAATGTTGTTACAAGGTGTAAAGCATTTGGTATGAACGTTTTAGCATATGACCCATATGTTAAACAATCAAGAGCAGAAACTTTAGGTGTTACTTTATGCGAAAGTTTAGATGAAGTGCTTTCTCAAGCTGATGTTATTACACTTCATACACCACTTACAGAAGAAACTAAAGGTATGATTTCTAAAAAGCAATTTGATATCATGAAAGATGGCGCCGTGTTTGTTAACTGTGCAAGGGGTGGTCTTGTTGATGAAGATGCATTATATGATGCTGTAAAAAGTGGTAAACTTTTTTCTGCTGCAACAGATGTTTTTTCATATGAACCTCCAAAAGGCATGAAACTTTTAGAATTAGAAAATATTTTTGTTACACCTCATATTGGAGCAAATACACATGAAGGTCAAAAAGGCGTGGCTGTAATTATTTGCGAACAAATTGTAAATGCATTAGAAGGTCGTTCTTATGCTAATGCTGTAAATATTCCATATATGAAATCACTTTTACCAGAAGAATTACAGCGTTATTTTGAACTTGCAAGAAGTATGGGAAGGCTTGCTTCTCAGTTTGTAAATGGCAGACCGGAAGAAATTAGATTTACTATGGTAGGCAAAAGGTTTGAAGAAGATTTTGGAGAGAGAACATTTGACTCCCCATTTAATTATCAGCCATTTACAATTGCTGCATTAAAAGGGTTTTTAGAAGTAATATTAGAAGATTCTGTTTCTTTTATTAACTCACCATATTTAGCAAAAGATAGAAATATACAAGTAATGGAATCTAAAACAGACCATTATGATAAATATAATGACCTGCTTGTATTAACTGTTAAGACAAGCGATGGCAAAGAAACTACTATTGGTGGCACACTGTTTGCAGAAAATATTGGCAAAATATTATTTATTGATAATTATACACTTGATTTAGAAGCAAGTGGTAATTACATCTATTTTAGAAATAATGACCGTCCAGGTATTGTTGGTAAAGTTGCTACATTACTTGGTGAAAATAATATTAACATTGCAAATTTTGGGCTTGCTCGTGTGGGAAGCAAAGGCAGTGAAGCTATTTCTTTCGTGCTTGTAGATGATAAAGTAACATCTGAAGTAGTTAAGAAAATTGCTGATTTAGATGATATTCTTGAAGCAAAATATATTAGAATATAATTGCTTATAAAAACGGCTGTAAAAACAGCCGTTTACTTTTTATTTATAATATTTTACTATTTTATTAACATTATAAAGAGGGAGTATATATTAATGGAAAGTAAAATAAGAAATATGTTAGCGTATTTACTTGAAGGGATACCAAAATATTTGAACCATATATTTGTAAAAGGCAATGGTATTTTACTTACTATTATTTCATTAATTTTATTCTCATCTTTTTTTCTATTTTTTTTTAAAATTGTAGATATTGATAAGCAGGTAAAATATATACCAGTTTATAACAATAAATATATATTTGATAAAGCAGAAATATCTATAAACGCTAAAGAGCTATCAGATATAAGTGGTATAAATAATTCTTTTCAAGCATCAGAATCTAGTCCTGAAATAATGATATTTACAGATAAAAATGAAATAACTGATATTAATTTAAAAGCTAATCAAATATTTAATAATATAGGCATAGGCAGTGCTAAATACAATCATGGTATATTAATATATGTAAACCTAACCCATCACCAAAAATTAGAATAGAAGTGGGCTATGGGCTTGAAGATGTAATAAATGATGCAAAGGCAGGAAGAATAATTGATGATAATATTAAAAGAATAAATGAAAGTAAGCAGCTAAAAGAGTTTGATAATAATGAACTTTCCCAGTTGGTTACTTATATATTTAGCGATATTGCACATATTATTGCTGAAAAATATGGAATAAATATAGTATTAAATATAGCAGCTCCAGAACAATCTTCTACAGTTTCTACAATGGCTAAAAACTATATTGATGATACTAAAGAAAGGCTTACAGTTAATTATACGCTTATTACAAAAGAAGTCAGTGAAATTTATAAATATCTTTTTGTAATAATGATAATATTGCTTTATTTTAGAGCTTTAAAATACAGGTATGTATATATAACTTTTTTATCGCTATCTATAATAGGATATATAAGCTATGCTGTATTAAATAGAACTTGGGTTACAATACTGCTTTCTCTGCTGTTTTTACCACTTATAATAACAGCATTTTCAAATGCAACATATTATCGTGATGATATGGACGAAGTGCGTGTTTATAAAATGCCCCATTTAATGCTTTTTCTTAGGTCTTTATTTCACTCCCCAGAAGGCGAACAATTTGAGAATATTGTTTATAGATACTGCCTTAATACGTTTATAACTTTTTATGGAATAGGTTTATTTTTACTTCTTATGCTCCAGAAATACGGTTTAGAAAATATATATGTATTATTTGCTATTTTAGTGTTTTTCATAGTATCTATAATAGTTTTAGTGCGAGAGGAGGCAGCTAGAGTAGTTATTCCTTATAGCATATATAGTGCAATTTTTACAGCCTTAATGATTGACAGTAATATGATTTTTGCAATTTATTTATTGATTGCGGCCATAGTATTAGTTATATATAATTTATTTGTAGGCTATAATATTATGAATATGATGGAAGATTCTAATCTAGAATTTTCTTTAAAGGGAATATTTTACTTATTATTTTTTATAGTCCGTATAATATTAATGATTTTAACAGCAGGAAGAATAGGTGGTGGAAGCAGTGGTGGCGGTGGTGCAAGAAGATAAATTTTTTTAAAAAAGGTGACATATGAAAAACTTACTTATTTTTTTAATTGTAATAATTTTAGGTTCAGGAGTATTAACTGCATTATTTGTTGGAGCAAACTATAATAGTCTTGTTTCTCTTAGCGAACAGGTAGACCAGCAGTATGGAGTATTGGAATCTAAACTTCAAAGAAGGTATGATTTAATACCTAACCTTGTAAATACTGTAAAAGGCTATTTAAGCCATGAAGAAAAAGTTTTTTCAGATATTGCAAATGCAAGGACAGCTTTAACTAAAGCAGGTAATGTGCAGGAAAAAATTGCAGCTGATAATCAGCTTGAAAGTGCATTATCAAGGCTTTTAGTTGTTGTGGAAAATTATCCAGAACTAAAATCTGATAAACAAATAATAGCATTAATGGACGAACTTGCAGGAACTGAAAATAGAATTTCAGTAGAACGTGATAATTACAATAAAGTTGTTATGAAGTATAATAAAAAAGTAAAAAGTTTCCCTTCAAATATGATAGCTTCAGCATTTAAATTTACTGAAAAATCATATTTTAAAGCAGATGAAGGTGCTTCTACTGCTCCAAAAGTAGATTTTAGTAAAATCTAAAAACGATTGCGAAAAAAGTAGTAAATAAAAAAGTGGTTGTTAAATCTCTTTAAATAAAATAATATTTTTTAG
>CALUZC010000036.1 GCA_944325215.1 uncultured Mucispirillum sp.
AAATGGCTTGAGCCCTGTAAAATACAGAACTCAAACCGTATAATTTTAAATCTGTCCAAAAATTTGGGTTCGCCTCATAAAGCCCCTTTAATATTATTTATAAACCTTTGCTTTTAGCTTCCTGCCATTTTGCTTCCATTTCATCTATTGTGGCATTATCTAGAGATTTGTTTTCATTTTTTAATGCTTTTTCAATATATGAAAATCGCAGGCGAAATTTATTGTTTACTTTTCTAAGTGATTCATCTGCTGAAATATCAAGATGAGAAGCAAGGCGTGAAAGTACAAATATTACATCGCCCAATTCTTCACTGATATGTTCTTTATCCTGTTCAAGATAAGCTTCTTTTAGCTCGTTTAATTCTTCTTGAAGTTTATCAAAAACCTGTTTAGCATTATCCCAGTCAAAGCCGTATTTAGAGGCTTTTTTCTGTAATTTTTCAGCTTGCAACAGGGAAGGCAGGTTTCTTGGTACTTTATCAAGCACAGATTCTGGCATTTTTTTATTTTTGTTTTCTTCTTCTTTAATTTTATCCCAGCGAATTTTTACTTCTTCTGCCGTTTCATAATGTTCGTCTTTAAAAACATGAGGGTGCCTGCGTATTAGTTTTTCATTTATATCTTTAGCCACATCTTCTATATTAAATAAACCTTCTTCACTGGCAGTTTCAGAATGAAATACCACATGCAAAAGCACATCACCAAGTTCTTCCTTTATGTTTTCAATGTCTTTATTATCAAGAGCATCTACAAGCTCTGCTGTTTCTTCCATAATTGCATCTTTTAAGCTGTATAATGTTTGTTTTTTATCCCACGGGCAGCCATCTGGAGCACGTAATCTTTTTACAATTTCAACTAGTCTATCAAATTCCTGCATAAATTACCCCATAAATTATATTTATGTCTATATATATTAATTTATAATTTATTACAATATATTAATTTATATATAATTTAATTTTTTTACAAATTTTTTATTGATTTAAAAAGAAATAATCATAATAATACTTCTGCTTAGTAATTAGTGAAAAAGGAGTGATTTTATGAGAGTTTTTTTACTTATATTTTTATTGTTTTTATCACAAAATGTATATGCTGCAACAGTTCTGCAAGATGAACAAAAACAGTTAGATATTTATGGTAATATTCATCTATATTTAGGTTATGGACATGGAGAGGCACCTGCAGGAGTTGATTTAGAAGCTGGGAAAAATATGGCAAATAGTATGATGTATGGAGTGCAGGATAATTCAAATGTAGGAATACGTTTTAATATTGGAAAATTTAAGTCTAATATAGAAATAGGGTTAAATGAAAAAACTTTTGTAACTCAAAGTAACTGTAATAATAACATGTGTGGTCTAGGTGTTAGATATTTTTGGGGTGAGTATGATTTTGGAAAAGGTGGTGCTTTACTATTAGGAAAGGCTGATACTCTAACATCAATGGGTATGTTTTTTAGTAATTATTTTGATAATAATGAAGCAATGAACGGTTTTGGTGGCTCAACTTCAAGTACAAGACGAATTCAAGTAAAATATACTAATATGGGGTTTAGTTTTGCAGTAATGGAAGATGATGTTGTGCCTGATGCAGTTAATAATGCATCAGACAGCTATCAAAATAGTTCTGGACAATATGAACTTTATTATAAAGACAATGGCAAAAAAGTGCCTCGTTTAGCTATTGGCTACACATATAATAATCCGAAAATATTAGCAAAAATAGCAGCAACTTTTTTAGCAGGAAAAGGTGAGTTTCAAAATACTACATCTAATGCAGGTCAACTTAAATATTTGATGGGATATGGTATTACTGCTGGTATTAAGCCTGTGTTTTTAGATAATAAATTTTGGTTTTCTATAGTTGCACGCTTTGGTATGAATGAGGATATTTATGGTGAAGGAAGAACTATATATAATGGTGGTATCTATGAAAATAGTATTAATATATTAAGTCCTTTTGAAATAAAGATAGTTTAACATATAATGTTTATAGAGTTTCAGGTTTATTAGAATTTGGCTATAAATTTAATAAGTATATTTCACTGATTGCTGGTGGTGGATATCAATATTCTTATACAAAAAACCCATATACAACAGATATTGCAAGTAAAGCATATGCTAGATATGATAATGTAGGTAGTTTTGCCATATATTTACAAGCCCCTATTGTTGTTAATGAATATTTATCTTTTGCTCCACAGATAAGTTATACTCAAACAGATACAACGGCAAAAACAAATATTAATATAAAAGAAAAATATTTAAGTGTAGTAGCTGGATTACAAATGAATGTAATGTTTTAATTTTACAAGCTGGTATTATTGTATATAGTTATTATAAAAAATGAAAAAAAATTCCAACATTTGGGGAAATGTTGGAATTTTTTTATTCTAGGTTCTAGGAGGGATAAAATGGTTACTTGGGGTAATAACCATTTCCACCATTCCTCTTATAGGAGGTTAATTAAAAAAAATCTTATAATTGTTTGACATAGTTAATTTAAAAAAGTTCAAAAAAAATATAGACAAATATTTTTTTATATATAAAATCATAAAATAATATTTAATAACAGGGATTTTTGTGGACGGTCTTACTTTTTATAAATTAATAAATATACTAAAAAAACAACTTATTAACTCCAAACTAAACACCATAACTATAAATAATGATAGTGTATTTTTTTCTTTCTATACTAATCAATCAGTTAATTTTGAATACAGGGCAGCACCAGCTCCACCAGTATTAAAGCCAGTCAACAACATTATTGGAGAAAGCCCGGGAATTATTTCTTCTATACATGGGGCAAAAGTAACAGATATTTCCAGCTTTTCTTTTGAAAGGGCATGTTTTTTTGATATAAAAAAAAGAAAACCTAGTGGTAAAGTATTATCATACAGGTTAATATTAGAACCTGCCGGTAATTATGCTAATTTTTTCTTAATTGCAGATGATGGGACAATTTTATATTCTTTATCATCACGAACTATAGATGCAGATAGAAATATAGGTATAGGTGGTAAATACAGCCTGCCAAAAGCTAATAAAAAATATTCTTTATTACATTTTGATGGTGCAAAAAGTTTTAATGAACTTTCAGGGTTTTATCCTGTTACTGCTAAATATGCTGATATTATGCTGCAAAAGTATTCCTTTAGTGAAGCATGTTTAAAAATTCTTGATGATTTAAATAATAATGAATATTTCTATATAGATAGTAAAGGAAAGGTAATCCCATTTTATATTGATGAAGCCACTGCTGTAACTTATGATAAGTTAGGTGATTATTTTTGTGTAAAAGAAAATAAACAAGTTACAAAAGATGTTGCGCGTAAAATAAAAAAAATTTTTTCTTCAAAAAGGGATAAATATATAGAGTTGGCAGCAAAACTTGAGCTTGAATTAAATGTAGCAAAAAAATATCATAATATATTAGATGAGGCACAATTACTTAAAGATAATTTATTTAAAGTAAATGGTGCAGGTAAATATATATTTGAAAAATATACTCCAGAAGGAGTTCAGGAAATAGAATATAACGTGGAGTATGGAGAAAATCTTACAGAGAAAAGTGATAAACTTTTCAAAAAATCCAACAGATTAAAAAAATCTATACCTTTAATTGAAGAAAGACTGCAAGATATTATGCAGCTTGCCTTATTTTCTGAAGAGCAGTTATATTATGCAGATACATTGTCAGAAGATGAGTTAGAAGAATTTGAAAAGATTATTGATGAAGAAACAAAAGCAAAAAAACATAAAAAGATACAATTAAAACCATTTTTAGAATATCATGGAGATGGTTATATAATTTATGTAGGTAGAAATTCAGCTTCAAATCACGAACTTGTATTTAAATTTGCTCAAAGTGGTGATATTTGGCTGCATGCAAGAAATATTCCATCAGCCCATGGTATTATACGCATGCATGGTATAGAAATTAGTAATGATATAATAATATTTGCAGCTAAAGTAGTAGCATCATATTCAAAATATAACACAGAAAAAAATATTGATGTTGATTATACATATAAAAAATATGTAACTAAACCTAAAAATACACCACCAGGTTTTGTAATATATAAAAATTTTAAAACAGTAAATGTGGAACCATTTAATCGTGAACAATTAGAAAAATATGGTCTTTTAAAAGAATATAATCAATAATATTTGCAAAATTAATTAATTAATGGTATAAGGTATAATGGTAGAATTATGAATATATTAATTAGTAATGATGATGGAATAGAAGCAGAAGGTATTTTGCACCTTATTTCTGCATTAAAAAAGATTGCTGATGTTACTGTTGTTGCTCCACTTTATGAAAGAAGTGGTGCCAGCCAATCATTAACCATACATTCACCTTTACAAATTAAGGAAGTTATAAAAAATGGTGAATTTATAGGGTATGGAGTTAATGGCAGTCCTGCAGATTGTGTAAAACTTGCATTAACATCTATATGCAGTAAAAAACCAGATTATGTTATTTCTGGTATTAATAAAGGTCCTAATAACGCCTGTAACCTTCATTATTCTGGAACAGTGGGGGCAGCTAGTGAAGGGGCTGTTAATGGTATAGTATCATTTGCTGTAAGCTTAACAGGGTATCATTACCATGATTATACCGTTAGTGCAGATTTTATGAAAGATTTTATTCTTAAAGCTAATATGTTACCAAAAGAATGTTTGCTTTATAATATAAATATTCCACCACTTTTAAAGAAAGATATCAAAGGTGTTAGGTGGACAAAGGCATCACAATATTCATATCTTACAAATTATTATAAAGGGCAGGACCCATTTGGTGAACCTTTCTACTGGCTTTCAGATTTTAGAAAACCAGAACATATTGATAAAGATACTGACGACGGTGCATTAAGTGAAGATTTTATTTCTATTACACCACTGTTAATGGATAGAACTAATTACTCTGCACTTGAAAAGCTTACTAAAATAGGAGATATATGGTGATAATAAAACGCATTGCTGCTATTTTTGTGTTTTTTAATATTTGCATTTTAACTGCACATGGGCAAATAACTGTTCCAAATTACTCATTTACTGGGCAAGAGATTACTAATTTTAAAGTTAGACCAAGCTATACTGCTGTTCATTTTAATTTTAGTATGCCAAGCCAGATGGATATTTATCTGCAGGTTCGTAAGCAGGAATTATCAGGTGGTGATAAGAGAGATTATAAATCAGATGAGCCAGGTTTTATTTATAAAGATCCTAACTCAGCCAGGTTTACATCTTTATTTGTAGGAGCAAAAGCACTGCGTAATAATGTTGTTAAATCTTTTTTAAATAAATCATATATTGATACTGTAGCATCATATGAAAGGTTTGAAAAAAAATTAGTAAAAAGTGAGTATAATTCAGAAACAAGATTTATTTATGGTATGAGTCTTTTTTACACAGGCAGTCAGCAGGAAGCAATAAAAATTTTATTATCATTACTTGATAATAAAGATGAATACTCGCTGCTTGCTCAAGATGCTTTATTTTTAATTAGTTCAGAATTAAGAAAATATGATATTATGGAAGATGCTGTTGCTAGAAATATTGATTTTACAGATTATAGTCTTTCCAAATGGATAGAATACTTATATTCTAAAGATAGATATGAAGATATACTCCAAGCATTAAATAACCATCCATCTATGGAAACAGATTATCCTGAATATAAAAATATACGTATTGTTTGTTATTATTTTTTAAAGCAATATAAGCAAATAGTAAAAAATGCACCAGATATTACAGATGAACATATAAAACCAGTAATAGCTGATGCATATATTATGAGTGGCAGTTATACAAAAGCAAAAGAGTATATGAAAAATCTTCCTAAAGATGATGTATATTATTTATTAAATGCAAAAATTGATATAGCAGAAAATAAATTAAAAGCAGCAGAGAGTAAAATACCTTTAATAAAGAATGATAATGAAAAACTTGCACTTTTATTTTATGCTGTCGGTGATAAATTTACATCAATTACTCCAGAATTTTTACAAAACTTTAAATTTAAAGAAAGAGCTACAAATGATTATGTATATTTTTATACAGGTATAAAATATTTTGAGAAAAAAGATTATGCTAATTCGATGCTGTTTTTCTCACTTATTGGTTTTAACAGGTCATTACTAGGGGCATCATACTTTTATCAAGGTATGGCAAGTTTATATATTGATATGAATAGGGCAGAATATAATTTTCAACGATATATTTCTTCAGGTCAGGAATATGAAAAATTAATGCTTGCTAAATTTATGCTTGCACAGATTTACTATTTAAAAGAAAAATACGATGATGCTTTAATGCTTGTAGATGATTGCAATACATCATACTGTCATATTTTAAAAGGTGATTTATATCTTGCACTAAATGATGAAGAAAAAGCATTTAGCTTTGTTAAAGATAAAACAGATGACAGGTCGAGACTTATTAAAGCAAATGTTTATTATAATAATAAAAAATACAAATCAGCTCTTGATGAACTTTTAAAAATAAAAAAATCTTCCCCTGATTCAAAATTTTTATTAATGATGTGCTATTTTAAAGAAAAAAGAATATTGGAAGCTGAAAGAATAATGGCTGATAATAAAGATGATTTAAGAATGTTTTCAAGTGGTATACAACAGTTAATACTAACAGGTAATGGTAAAAAAGCACTTGATTATATGGAAGGCTTAAAAAACTTAACACCTGATTTTAAACTTGAAAGAGCAAAACTTTTAGCGGCGTATAACAGGCTAAAGGACGCAAAGAAAGATTATAATGATTTAATTATATCTGGTGATTATTTATATGAATCATTATCTGGTTTATTTGAAATCGCTAAAAAAGAAAAGAAAGGTAAAGATTTTGTTGATGATAAACTTAGTTTTATAGAAAAAAGTGCAGAGTTTGAACAAAAGGATTTGATTATTTCTGAATTTGCAGCATATGCTTTAGAAGTAAAATCCACTAACACATCTATTGGATATGTTAACTTTTTTATGGATAATTACCCACAGTCACAATATTATCCTAGTGTATTAGAGACAAGAGCAAAACTTTTTAAATTTACAGGAAGATATGATAATTGTATAAATGATGCTGATAAAATTATTGCAAAAGGTGGCACAGCAGCAGAAGATGCGTTATTTATGAAAGCAGAATGTATGGAATATATAGATAAAAATAGTGCTATGAATATTTATAAAGAGGTAGCAGAAAAAAGTGAAAGATTTGCAAAACCAGCATATAGTAGAGTAGCAGGTATGAGTAATTCAGCAGAAGATGTTATCTGGGCAGCTGAAAAATTAAAAACGACATCACCTAAAGTATGGGAAAATGGTATTATTAGATTTATTGATTTATCCAATAAAAAAGAATATGAAAAACATATGGATTATATTGTAGAACTTTCAAAAACTTCTACACCTGCTGTTCGGTCTGCATCGTTATGGAGAATAGGAAAAGACCAGTTTGAAAGTGGTAAAACAGATGAGGCAGTTGTTACATTTATGAAAGGTTATTATTTATTTCCTGAAGAAAAGTATGCTTTAGAAAACTTAATAGGTGCGAAAGCTACTTATACTAAACGTAAAAAAGAAAAAGAATTAGCAATTGTTGATGAAATGCTAAAAAAATATAATATAAAAAATGAAAAATCAAATACTAATCAAAAAGTTAATATTAGTAGAAAGTAAGTTTTGGAGGCTTATATGTGGGAATTAATACAGAAAGGTGGTATTACAATGTATCCTATAATACTGCTGTCTGTTATATCATTAGCAGTATTTATAGAAAGGCTCATATCTTTGAGAAAAGAAAAATTTGTTCCTAAAGCATTTAAAGAACAACTTATTAATCTTTTAAAAAAGAAAAATATTAGTGAGGCTGTGGAAGTTTGTAAATCTAACCCATCAGCACTTGCAAGAATATCAGAGTCCATTATATCAAATACAGATTTACCGTTATCGCGTCTTTTAGAAGTGGCAGAAGAATCTGGCAGAAGTGAAGCAGGTAAGTTAGACAGGTATTTACCATCACTGCAAACTATTGTTGCTATTGCACCACTTTTAGGGCTTTTAGGAACAGTTTTAGGTATGATTAAAATATTTGATGTAATTGCGCTACAAGGCACAGGTAATCCAGAAGCATTATCTTCCGGTATTGCAGAAGCACTGCTTACAACAGCTGCAGGGCTTGTGGTAGCAATTCCTGCTCAAATATTTTATTTTATAGCAAGAGCAAAAGCAGATGCTATTGGTAATGATTTAGAAAAAGCGTCTTCTGAAGTTATGAATCTTTTATTTAAAGATGAAAAATAAATGGTAAAATTATGCGTTTTCGAGATACAAAAAGAGATACAAATATAATTATTAATATTACACCACTTATAGATATTGTATTTATTTTACTTATATTTTTTGCAGTTACCACTTCCTTTGTAACTCCATCATCTATTAAGATGGATTTACCTAAAGCAAAGGGTGAGGCTGTTGAAGATAAAAAGAATATACGAGTGGCTGTAGATAGTGCTGGGGCGTTATATATTGATGGTGAGCCTATTAAAGATGAAGAGCTTGAAGGCAGGCTTAAAACATTAAAAGATATACACCCTGAAGCAACTGTTATTATTGAAGCAGATGAAAAAGCAATGCATGGAAAAGTAGTATTTGTCATAGATAAAGCAAAAAGTGTAGACTATACTAAATTTGCCATTGCAACTAAGGAATAATATTTCTGTGAGATTATTTTTTGTCCTAGCTGTTTCTATTACTGTTCATATACTTATCCTGCTTTTACCTTTGCCTGAAAAACAAATGAAAAAGCAGGAAATAATCCCAGTGTCAATAATTGATATTAAAAAAGAAGAAGTTCAGAAAAAAGATACACCTGCTCCTAAAAAAGTAGTGGAAAAACCTAAAAAAATAGAAGAAAAGAAAGAAACAGTAAAAAAACAGGAGCCTGCAAAAACTAAATTAGTTAATAAGGATAATAGTAAACCTAATAACAAACCAAAAGTAGAAAAGGTTGAAAATAAGCAGGATACTAAAAAGCAGGTTGCAAATAATACTCCAACTCCAAAAAATAATAAAGAAGAAAAGCCATTTAGACCAAAAGAGGCAGATGATCCACTTGTTTTACCAGAAATAAATGTGCCGCTAACTGAAAATATGGATATACCAGAAATAAAAATACCAGATATACCAAAACCAAATATTACAAATGAAATGGTAGAAAATCAGCAAAATATAGATATTACTAAAGAGCTTTCATCATTGCAAAGTGCTTCAAATTCTGCAAGCAGTAATAACCAGTTATCAAGCCAGGTTAAAGAAGAAACTAAAATGGCAGGTAATGTAGAGAATAAAACAAATCTTTATAATTTTGATATAGCACCATCAGGTAACAGAAAAGTAGTATATGTTCCAAAAGACCCTGTATTTGCATTAGCAAATGATACTTATGTTACAGTTAAATTTCACATTGATAAAAAAGGAAATACTTATAATATTACATTTATAACAAGAAGTAGTGTTGATGTGGAAAAATTAGCATATGACTATGTAAGCAATATGAAATTTGATGCTATTATAGATGATAGAGATGATTTTGCCCAAATAACAATGTTTTTTAAAGTTCAAAAATAATCACAAAATTTTACATGAAAGTAAAATATTATTTGAAAAAAAATTAAAAATCATTATAATTATTTTTCTTGTATGATTAATACCATAGGAGTTTATCAACATGGCAGTTAGACGCATTTATGTTACAAAACGCAAAGAGCACGCAGTAGAAGCCGGAAAATTATTGAATATATTAAAAGATGATGAAAATATTTCTTGTATATCTAATCTTTTAATCCTTAATAGATATGATATTGAGGGTTTAACAGATGCTCAATTAAATATGACGATTAATACTGTATTTGCAGAACCTATGGTAGATGATATTTATATGGATACTTATGATTTTAGTAACAATAAGTATTTTTCCATAGAATATTTGCCTGGTCAGTATGACCAGAGGGCAGATAGTGCAGAGCAGTGTATAAAAGTTATTACTGGTGCTGATAATGTTAGGGTGAGATGTGCTAAAACTTACGTATTATCAGGAAGTATTAGTGATACAGATTTATCTCAAATTATTAGTGTTATGGTGAATACTATCGACCAAAGAATAGCTGGTGAAAATATACCTGATACTCTTGCTTTACATATATTGGAGCCAGAAAAAATAAAAGTAATTGATAATTTTATTAATCTTGATGAAAAAGGGTTGCAGGAAACAATATCATCTATGGGGCTTGCTATGAATATAGATGATATTAAATTTTCACAGGATTATTTTAAAAACCAAGAAAAACGCAACCCAACAGAAACAGAATTAAAATTACTAGATACATACTGGTCTGACCACTGCAGGCATACAACATTTAATACTATATTAGAAAATATTGATATAGAAGAAGGTAAATACTGCCAGTTATTTAAAGAAACTTTAAATATGTATTATAACCTTCGTAATGAAATATATAATGAAAAAATATCATCAAAACCAGTATGTCTTATGGATATGGCAGTTATTGGAGCACGGGACGCAAAACGTAAAGGTTTACTTAATAATTTAGAAGAAAGTGAAGAAAATAATGCATGCTCAATTGAAATTGATGTAAATGTTAATAATAATAAAGAAAAATGGCTTTTACAGTTTAAAAATGAAACCCATAACCACCCTACAGAAATAGAGCCGTTTGGTGGTGCTGCTACTTGTGTTGGTGGAGCTATAAGAGACCCACTTTCTGGCAGAGCTTATGTATACCAGTCTATGCGAATTACTGGAGCAGCAGATCCTAGAAAACCTATGGAAGATTTTTTAAAAGGTAAAAAACTTTCTCAAAGAAAAATAGTTCAGGACGCAGCAAAAGGGTTTTCATCTTATGGTAACCAAATAGGGCTGACAACTGGTTATGTGCAGGAATTTTACCATGATGGTTTTACAGCAAAACGTCTAGAAACTGGAGCAGTAATTGGTGCATGTCCTAAAAATGCTGTAACAAGATTAAGCCCCGAACCAGATGATGTGGTTATACTTATTGGTGGCAGAACAGGTAGAGATGGTGTTGGTGGTGCAACAGGTTCATCAAAAGAGCATGATGCATCATCTATTGAGATTTGTGGGGCAGAAGTTCAAAAAGGTAATGCTCCAGAAGAACATAAAATCCAAAGGCTTTTCAGAAAAGAAAATGTATCTAAAATTATTAAAAAATGTAACGATTTTGGTGCAGGTGGTGTTGGTGTTGCTATTGGTGAGCTAGCTGCTGGTTTAGAAATTGATTTAAATAAAGTGCCAAAAAAATACGAAGGTTTAACAGGAACTGAAATTGCACTATCTGAATCACAGGAACGAATGGCTGTTGTAGTAAACAAGGAAGATGTAGATACTTTTATTTCAGAATGTAAAAAAGAAAACTTAGAAGCAACTATTGTGGCAAAAGTAACTAATACTAATAGGTTACAGATGATGCATGATGGTAAGTTAATAGTTGATATTTCAAGGGATTTTCTTGATAGTGCTGGTGCATCAAGAAGTGAAAGTGCATTTGTTTCTAACCCACAAAAAACAACATACATAGAGCATAAAAAATATAATAATTTTAAAAATATGGTAGAAAATACATTATCAGATTTAAATATATGCTCACAAAAAGGTTTAGTAGAGATGTTTGATTCCACCATTGGAGCATCAAGTGTTATTACGCCTTTTGGTGGTAAAACAGGCAATACACCTGCTCAGTCAATGATTGCAAAAATCCCTGTTTTAAAAGGTGATACAACAACGGTATCTATTATGGCTTCAGGTTATAACCCATACATAATGGAGTGGAGCCCATATCATGGTGCTTATTATGCAGTTATAGAATCAGTTTCAAAAATTGCAGCAGCAGGTGGAAAATTAGAAGATATTCGTTTATCTTTCCAAGAATATTTTGAAAGATTATCTCATGACAAAACAAGGTGGGGTAAACCAGTGGCAGCATTACTTGGTGCATTAAAAGCTCAAACTGATTTAGGGCTTGCTGCAATTGGTGGTAAAGATAGTATGTCTGGCACATTTAAAGATAGTGAAACTGGAAGGAAAATAAATGTTCCACCTACTTTAATATCTTTTGCTGTTGCACCTTCTGATTTATCCCATATTACTACAAACCAAATTGAACATGATGGTGGTAATATTTATTTATTAAAAACTAGTATATTAGACAATGATTTAATAGATATAAATAGTTTTAAAGAAAATTTACAAACACTATCAAAATTAATATCTGATAAAGTTGTAAAAGCAGTTTATACTGTAACCAATGGTGGTGTTATAGAAGCATTATCTAAAATGGCTTTTGGTAATATGGTAGGTTTAAATATTAAAAATATTGAATTACATGATTTAACTTTTCCATATTATGCAAGTTTTATTATTCAAGCTAAAAAAGGATATAATATTAGTGGTGTAAATAATATAACAGAAATAGCAGAAATAAACAGCAGTGATATGTTTTCATATAATGGTGAAAACATTAAATTATTAGAAATGCTTTCATTATGGCAAAAACCATTGGAGCATATTTTTCCAAGCTGTGTTCAATCGGAAGAAAATATTATACACCCACATGATTTTAATGGCAGAACCAGCTTAAAATGTGCCAATATTAAAGTTCAACCATCTGTTGCTGTGCTTGCACTTCCTGGAACAAACTGCGAATATGACACAAAACGTATTTTTGAAACTGCGGGCAGTAAAGAAATTAAGCCATTTATTTTTAGAAATCTAACAACAGAAGATGCAGTAAATTCATGTAATGAGTTTGCTGATATTATAAATAAATCTCAAATATTAGTATTACCTGGTGGTTTTAGTGCAGGTGATGAGCCAGAAGGTTCAGGTAAATTTTATGTATCAGTATTAAAGCATGCAAAAGTTAGGCAGGCAGTAGATGATTTAATAAATAAAAGAGATGG
Organism: uncultured Mucispirillum sp.; assembly: GCA_944325215.1. GTDB lineage: Bacteria > Chrysiogenota > Deferribacteres > Deferribacterales > Mucispirillaceae > Mucispirillum. The sequence continues at coordinate 13,019 of CALUZC010000036.1, forward strand.
TTTGATAATTGGTATATGTAATGGTTTTCAGGCATTAATTAAAACTGGTATATTAACTTATGGTCATATATGTGATTTAACTTCAGAAGATGCTACATTATCATTTAATAAAATTGGGCGTCATGTATCACAAATGGTTAGAACACGTGTTACTTCAGTAAATTCCCCATGGATGAATTTTAGGCAGGTTGGAGAAATAGATATTGTGCCAGTATCACATGGTGAAGGAAGGTTTACAGCACCAAAACCATTAATTGATAAGCTGTTTAATAATGGGCAAATATTATTTCAATATGTCGATTTAGATGGTAATATAACAATGCAGTCACCATTTAATCCAAATGGTTCAGATATGGCAATAGAAGGCATGTGTTCTCCATGTGGTAGAGCATTAGGTAAAATGGGACATAGTGAAAGGTTTGGTAATGGTGTCCATATGAATAACCAATATGGTAATATGGACCAAAGACTTTTTGAATCAGGTGTTAAATATTTTACTGGTGAAGAATAATAAATATATTCTTCTGTTATTATAAAAAAATACTATATTTTTTTATAAATTTATATTAAGATGTTAAGCTGTAAATAATGAATTTATTAGGAGTATTTTAGTGGATACAGGTGGGCAGATAATTCAATTTTTAGTTATGGTTGGAGAACAGCTGATCAATGGTTTAACTGTTGGTGGTATCTATGCATTAATAGCTTTGGGTTACACAATGGTTTATGGAATTATTAAGCTTATTAATTTTGCCCATGGTGATATTTTTATGATAGGTGCATATTCTGGTTATTTTGCTGTTATCCTTATTGCAGATATTTTTATTGGTTCTTTTCTTGCTTCTGCTTTAAATTTAGATGCAGCATCATCTGGTGGTTTAAAGTCTTTCATATTAGAGTATCGTTTATATATTGCAGTTATTGCTTCTATTGTTTTCTGTGGTTTACTTGGTTTATTTGTTGAAAAAGTTGCATACAGGCCATTGCGAGAAGGTTCTCCAAAGACAATTATTGGTTCTGCTGTTGGTCTTGCTGTAATTATCATGATAGCAGTATTTGGTAATGGAAGTATTTCTTTTGGAATAGCTTTACTTTTTCTTGTTATTCTTATTTCTCTTTCGGCAGCGACTATTGCATATTTAAAATACATGTTCAATAACTTTAAAGGCTTTAAAAAGGGGAATATTACTCAAAAACATATCATTTATACAATATTATATATTACAGCATTTATTATTCTTGCTTATCTTGCATGGTATTATGATATTAATAATATTATGTTTTTATCATTTATGGTTATGCTGCTTGTATACTGGCTTGTAGTAAGTAGAGTAAAAAGTTCTAATATGGGTGGTAACTCTAGGATTAATGCATTAATAAGTGCCATAGGAATGTCTATGATATTAACTAATCTTGTAGCACTTTTAAAGGGAAACTCAGCAATACGCTATGATATGGGTTTCTCTTCAGGAATACTTACAATTGGTTCTTTTCATATATCATATTTGAGAATATTTATTATACTATTTTCTTTTGTTTTAATGGGTGTGCTTTTTTATATTATTCATAAGACTAAATTTGGGCTTGCTATGCGTGCAGTATCACATAATTTAAATGCAGCAAAATTAATGGGTATAAATCCTGATAAAGTTATTGGTAATACTTTTATAATAGGCTCTGCTCTAGCAGGTGTAGCTGGTGTTTTAGTTGGGACAAGTTATGGACAGGTTGATCCAAATATTGGTATTATGTATGGCTTAAAAGCATTTGTAGCGGCTGTTTTAGGTGGAATAGGCAGTATTCCGGGTGCTGTTGTAGGTGGTATAATTTTAGGTGTTGTTGAAACGTTTGGTACTGCATCACCAATATTATCATCATATAGAGATGCTATTGCTTTTGGTATACTCATTTTAATATTAATAATTAAGCCTACAGGTATATTTGGCAAACCAATGAAAGAGAAGGTGTAATTATGTATATAGACGTATATAATATTTTAATTCTTTCTGGAATTAATATAATTATGGTGTTAGGGCTTAATTTAATTACAGGTGTTACTGGTCAATTATCTTTAGGTCATGCAGCTTTTATTGGTATAGGTGCATATACATCATCACTTTTAATGATGATGTTTAATGTTCCTTTTGGTGTGGCACTTATTGCGGCTGCTTTAATGGCTGGTTTGATTGGCGGCTTATTTAGTATACCTATACTCCGTTTACGTGGTGATTATTTAGCTATTGCTACACTAGGATTTTGTGAAGTTGTAAGAGTAATTTTTACAAATATGAAAGTTACTATAAATGGGGAAGTTCAAAGGTTATCTGTAAGTTTAGCTAATATACCGCAACATATTAATTTACCACTCATATTAATTTTAGTATGTTTTTCTATTTTATTTATGATTAGTTTAGAAAGGTCAAAATTTGGTTTAGCTTTAAGAAGTATACGAGAAGATGAGGTAGCCTCTCAAATGATGGGTATAGATATTGCACGTCATAAAGTAATGGCTTTTGCTATCAGTTCAGCATTTGCTGGTCTTGGGGGAGCATTAATGGCTAGTAATATAACCGCAATTCAGCCCATTGATTTTGGCTTTAAATTATCAATAGGTATTCTATGTATGCTTGTGCTTGGTGGTATGGGTAGTATTGTTGGTGTTATTGCCGGGACGATTATATTAACATCTATCCCAGAGCTTTTAAGGTTTGCAGCAGAATATAGAATGATTATGTATGGTGTAGTTTTAATTATAATGATGGTATTTCGTCCAAGAGGTTTATTTGGCAATATTAGAGTTAATGTATAACTGGTGGTAAAATGGCAGATAATATTATTTTAGAATTACAGAATGTAACATTAGCTTTTGGTGGCTTAAAAGCAGTGAGCACTGTAAGTTTTACGATGCAGCAAAATGAAATTTTAAGCCTTATTGGACCAAACGGAGCAGGTAAGACATCAACTTTTAACCTTATTACAGGTGTATATACCCCGACTGAAGGAAGGATTTTATTTAAAGATAAAGATTTGAAAAAATATAAACCACATCAAATTACAAAGCTTGGTATTGCAAGAACTTTTCAAAATATTAGGCTTTTTAAACAGCTTACAGTTTTAGAAAATATAATTTTAGCTATGGATCATAGAAGAAAAGTTAATTTTTTTGCATCACTTATTCCTTTTGGACCAGGTAAAAAGGAACTTGAGATGGTTCAAGAGCAGGCAATTCAATATTTAGAGTATGCAAATTTAGTTGAATTTAAAGATATTCGTGCAGAAAACTTACCATATGGTAAGCAAAGAGAGTTAGAAATATGTAGAGCCATAGCAACAGGAGCTGATTTGTTATTATTAGATGAACCAGCAGCAGGTTTAAATCCATCTGAGACTACGCAGCTTATGGATATTATTAAAAAAATCAAAACAGAACTGAATAAGTCTATTTTTTTAATTGAGCATGATATGAAACTTGTGATGGGTATATCTGATAGAATAGTAGTTCTTGATTATGGTGAAAAAATTGCTGAGGGTTCACCTGAAGAAATTCGTAATAATCCTGCTGTTATAAAAGCATATTTAGGAAAGGGGGAATAAATGTTAAAGTTAGACTCTATCCAAACTAAATATGGGAGTATATATGCTTTAAAAGGTATTGATTTAGTAGTAAATCAAGGTGAAATAGTAACAATTATTGGAGCAAATGGTGCAGGCAAAAGCACAACTTTAAATACAATATCAGGTATAGTGCAGTCTATTTATGGTCGTATAGAATTTGATGGGGTAGATATAACCCATATGCCTGCAGACAAAATTGTTGAGGCAGGTTTAGTTCAAGTGCCAGAAGGCAGAGAAATATTTCCACAGTTAACAGTGCTTGAGAATATAAAATTAGGAGCATATTTACGTAAAGATAAACATGCAGTTAAGCAGGATATAGAATATGTTACAAGTTTTTTTCCACGCCTTTCAGAGCGTTTTAATCAATTGGGTGGGACATTATCTGGTGGTGAACAGCAAATGTTGGCAATTGCTAGAGCATTAATGAGCAAACCGAAACTTTTACTTATGGACGAACCATCTCTTGGGCTTGCACCAAAATTTGTTTATGGTATTTTTGATGTTATAAAAAAAGTAAATGAGCAGGGAACAACAGTATTACTTGTAGAGCAAAATGCAACTTTAGCACTATCTGTTGCAAGTCGTGGATATGTAATGGAGACAGGAAAAATTGTTTTGGAAGATAAAGCAGAGAATTTAATGAATAATGAAAGTGTAAAAGCTGCATATTTAGGATTTTAGTTTTTTGTTAATATATTTAAAAAGTTATTAAATTATATTATTATAAAAATTTAAAAGAGGTTAGAGTAATATGAAAAAGATTGCAATAATGACAAGTGGTGGCGATAGTCCTGGAATGAATGGTGCTGTTAGAGCTGCAGTTCGCACTGCACTTCATTATAATATGACGTCGTATGGTATTATATCTGGCTATAAGGGTATGATTGAGGATAATATATTTGAATTAAAACACTCCGATGTATCTAATATTATAGGCAGGGGTGGTACTATTTTACAAACAGCACGTAGTCAGGAATTTAGAACAGAAGAAGGGCAAAAGAAAGCTGTAGAAAATTTAAAAAAACGTGGTATTGAAGCTCTTGTTGTAATAGGTGGTGATGGTTCATTAAGTGGAGCTAAGGTATTATATGATAAGTATGATATTAAATCAGTAGGAATCCCTGGTTCTATTGATAATGATATTTATGGTACAGATGTATCTTTGGGGGTTGATACAGCACTTACTGTAATTATGGATTCTGTTGATATGATAAATAATACTGCAAGTTCTCATGGTAGAACTTTCATTATTGAAGTTATGGGCAGGCATTGTGGATATTTAGCAGTAATGGCAGGTATTGCAACAGGTGCAGATGCTGTAATTATTCCAGAAGTTAAACCAGATTTAGATGGTATTATTTCAAAGTTTAAAAAACGTGCAGAAGATGGTAAGACAAGAAACATATTAATTGTTGCAGAGGGTGCTGGTTCTGCTTATGAATTTGGTAAAATTTTACAGGAAGCAGGAACATTTGATGCTAGAATAACAGTTTTAGGACATATTCAAAGGGGTGGTTTCCCATCATATTTTGACAGAGTTTTAGGTTCAAGAATGGGAGCTGCTGCCATAGAAGGTCTTATAAATGGTAAAAATGGTGTTATGACAGGGTTGCAAGGTAATAAAATTGAATATGTATCGTATGAAGATGTTTTTTCAAAAAAACATGAAATGAATAAAAATGTAGTAAAGCTGCTAGATATTCTAACATAAAATAACTCCTGATAAATCAGGAGTTATTTTTTTTACAATAAACAGCTATTGATATTATAAGTAAATGAAAAAATCTAAAAAAATAAAATCTTTCTATTCAACTCATACTAAAAATATAAATAGATTTTATATCAAATAGTTTATCAGATAGTAAATGGTTATACAGGTATGAAATAATGCTACAGTTTGTAATAGCTATACAGCACAATATAGGATCATTAATTTAGTATAAACTCAAAGACAAAATACAATAATTTTTATAATGTAAATATTATTATAAGTTAGCAAGAAATTATATATGAAAATTAAAAATATATTAAGCAATATATTATTATAAAATCAGGTATAAAATAAAAAACAAGTAGAAGATATATAAAAAATAACTAAACAAAATGATTACCTATTAATAAAGATAATATATGAGAATGATAATTATATTTTTACATTATTAATACTGGTAAGTTTATTTGTATAGCAAATAATGTTAATTTTCTATATGAATCTATGTTAAATACTATAAGAGAGCCTGTGAAAAAAAGTCTGTAAATAGTGCAAACTTAAGTTTTCTATGATATACTAAAAAAATATGAAAGGAGCT
>CALUZC010000037.1 GCA_944325215.1 uncultured Mucispirillum sp.
GCTCCTTTCATATTTTTTTAGTATATCATAGAAAACTTAAGTTTGCACTATTTACAGACTTTTTTTCACAGGCTCAAAACCTTGTTTGTATAATTTAAAAGGGACTTCTATTTTATTTTACAAATAATATTAATCTAACGTAACATCTTGTCCTATAATTTTAGAAAAATCTTTTTCCATTTCATATTTAGCTTCATTTAACGGTTTTAATTGTTCTAAATAATCATCATAATTATTTATTTCATTTGATGATTCTTGTTTACCTATATTTATTCCATTATATCTATTATCAAATATTTTAAATGGCAGAAACATCATTTCAACTCCTAGCATCTCCCTTTTAATATAATTATCCATATATTCTTGAACTCTACTTATTTTAAGTTCATTTCTAATTTCTTTTAATCTACTAAGATAACTATTTTTTAAATTGTTAATTTCTTCCATATCACCACTAAGTTGATCTTCAGAAAATTTATCTGATCGTAATGATATAACAAATGCATGTAATTCTGTTTCATATGACTTTCTAGCAAACTCTTTTTTTTGATTAAGCATAGTAAGTTCATTAATCAATTCAGCAGCATTCTTTTGATGGATATGGTTATATATATAATATACACCAAATATTAAAAATACCAAAAGAACTATATAAACAATCTTTTTAGATGATTTTTTTTCATATATTTTCATATATTCCCTCCATTGCTTGAAATTAAGTTACTACAAAGCAAAAAAAGTGTCAATAAAGAAAAGTCATCTTTCTATTTTTAATATATCCAACCACCAATCATATGATTTCATAGTCAATGCAGCATCTATAATCTGTCTGCTTTCATCTAATATAAGCCTTTGCACAGCCCCTTTGATCCATATTTCTGCCTGATGATTTCCTTTATCTAATTCTTCTTTCAATGTAAAAATAAGCTCTAAAACATCAGCATCTTGGGCTACTTTAGATTCAATACTTTCTCCTGTATTAAACTCCTTATTTAATTCTATTAAAGAACTTAACTCTGGAATATTTAATGCAATATCATTAACAGCTTTTGTTTCATCTTTTTTTATATACTGTTTTTGAAAATAATTAATATCACCTGTCCGAGTTTCTGGAATATCATGAAATAAAGTTAAAATTGTAGCTTTATTTTCATCTGCTTTAAGTTTTTTAGCTAAAACATATGCAATAATAGATGCTCTAAAAGAATGAGAAGAAATATTTTGATTACATGAGCCTAAAAAATCAAACCCACTGCGTTTAAAATTATTTAAAAGACCAACTTCAAATATAAATGATGCAATATTAAATGACGATTTATTTGACATAATAAAAGTGATGATATAATAAGCATGTGTAAACCATGCTTATTATATCCATTTAAAACTAAAATGATTCTTTGAAAGATTTTCCCACAACAAATTTAGGCATTTTTTTAGCTGGAATAACCATTTCTTCGCCAGTTTTAGGGTTACGACCTTTTCTTTCTTTTCTGTCGCTAACAGTAAAAGTACCGAAACCAACTATAGTAACTCTTTCACCTTTTTTTAAAGTTTCAAGAATAGTTGCTTCGTATGCAGAAAGCACTTTTTCCGCATCAACTTTTTTTACACCAGTTTTTTGTGCAATAGAATCGATAAGCTCTTTTTTATTCACATAAACCTCCACAATATATAGGGTACATTCGGCTATTATATACTATTACTACTTCTTGTCAAGTAAAGATATTGCCTTTTTCCCTTTTATTTTTATTTTATTTTATTTTATTAATAATTCAGCAATTTGAACTGCATTTGTTGCAGCTCCTTTTCTTAACTGGTCACCACTTACAAAAAATGACAAACCGTTGTCATATGCAATATCTTCCCTAATTCTACCTACATAACATAAATCTTGACCAGAAGCAAGTAATGGCATAGGATACACCTTCTCATTAGGATTATCATAAAGTTTAACACCTGGAGCATTTTGTAATAACTCACGTGCTTTTTCAGGTGTGATTTTCTTTTCTGTTTCTATAAATACACTTTCAGAATGTGCTGTTAATACAGGCACTCTTACGCATGTTGCACTTACTCTAATATCATCAGAATGAAGCATTTTACGTGTTTCGTTAAACATTTTCATTTCTTCTTTAGTATAACCATTTTCAGTAAAAGCATCTATATGAGGAATAACATTAAATAATAATTGATGTGCAAATGCATTTACTTCTAATTTTTCACCTTTACTCCATGCTTTAGCCTGCTCCATAAGCTCCATAGTAGCAGCAGCCCCTGCACCTGAAGCTGATTGATATGATGATACAACTACTCGCTTTATAGTGCCATAATCATGTAATGGCTTTAAAGGAACAAGCATAATAATAGTTGTGCAGTTTGGATTTGCTATAATGCCATTATTTTTTTCCACATCTTCCGGATTTACTTCTGGAACAACTAATGGAACATCTTTATCCATTCTAAAAGCAGAAGAATTATCTACAACAACAGCACCAGCTTTAACAGCTGATGGAGCAAATTCTTTAGACCTTGAGGCACCTGCTGAAAATAAAGCAATATCAACACCATTAAAAGAATCATGTGTTAATTCTTCTACAGTGTATTCTTTTCCTTTATACTCTATTTTTTTACCTGCAGACCTGCTTGATGCTAAAAGTTTTAAATTATCTATTGGAAAATTTCTTTCAGATAAGATATCTAAAAAAGTTTGACCAACAGCACCTGTAGCTCCTACAATAGCAACATTATAAGCTGATTTTTTCTGAACCATCATATTATCATCTCCTCAATGTATATAACTTTATAGCTATAATAAAAAATTTGTCAAGAATAAATAATGATTTTACAATAAAAAGTGCAATAAATATTCTTTTAAAAATAATATTATCGATATTTATAAAAAAAACTTGATATTTAATATTAATTTATATAAAATCAGCAAGTTTGGGCTATTAGCTCAGTGGATAGAGCACCAACCTCCGGAGTTGGGTGTCGCAGGTTCAATTCCTGCATAGCCCACTATTTATTATATACTAAACTTTTAAAATACTGCATATCAGGCTCTATATCTTTTCCAGTCCATATATTAAATGAACCTGCTGCTTGATAGATAAGCATACTTAAGCCATTTACTAATTTAATATCTTGATTGCAGTATAATGATAAAAAAGATGTTACTTGTGGTTTATAAATCATATCCACTGCTGCTTCTTTTATATGAAAGCCATAATCTATAAATGGTTCTCCCTTTACACCTAAAGATGTAGCATTTATTACTATATCAAATTTCTCATCTTTTAAGTCTGACAAGCTGCATACTTCTGCATTATTATCATATAATGATAATAATTCTTCTACCTTTTCTATTGTTCTATTGGCAATTACAAATGATGATGGAGTATTTATTCTAAGATATGGGATAACAGCTCTAGATGCTCCACCTGCTCCCAATAATAATACTCTTTTATTTTGTGTATTTATACCATTACTTTCAAGCATCATATGAAATCCAAAAATATCAGTATTATGCCCTATAATACCATTTTCTGTAAAATGAAGAGTATTAACTGCTTCTATTTCTTTTGCAGTAATGTCTAAACGAGAACAATATTTAATTACTTCCTGCTTATAAGGAACTGTAACATTCACACCTATAAAATTGTATTCCTTAAATATATTTATAACGTCATCAAGCTTATCTAAAGTAGTATCATAACAAGTATAACCACCACATAAGTTAGATGTATATAAAAAATAGTTATGAATAAATGGTGAAAAAGTATGATTTAATGGGTTTCCTATAATACCTAAATTTAAATACATATTACTTCCTAATTTTTTCTATATTACTTGGGCTGTTTAAATTTATTATACCAACAGAAAGAACAAACTTAACTCCTTCTTCCACTGTAATATCAAGCTCTCTAACATCTTTTTTTGGAACAACTGCAATAAAACCAGATGTTGGGTTAGGAGCTGTTGGAATAAAAACATTACAGCTTTCTTCTTTTGTAGAAGCATCTACCATAAACCCCAAAGAATCACGGACTAAAAAAGCAACCATCCACATATCACGTCTAGGAAATTCTACCAATACAACTTTAGAAAAAGATGTGCCTGTAGAATTTTTAAATGATTCTACAACCTGCTTTGTAGCATTATATATGGGAACGTGCAACAGGGATTTTTGCAATAAAACTATCTAAAAGTTTTATAATCATTTTGCCAAAATAAAGCCTTGTTAAAACACCTATCAAAAAAACAAGTAAAATAATTATAACAAATGTAATTATCTGAAAAATATATTCATTAAAATCATAATGATACTGCCTTGCTATTTGTTTAACAATAGGCGTAGCATTTGATATTATCACATTGTATAAAAATATAAAAAGTATACTGTTATTACAAAAGGTAATAATGCAAGTATCCCTGCTATAAATACACTTTTAAGCTTTTTAGATACACCCATATATTTATTTTACATTCCAGTTTTCAACCATTTTTAAAAGTGGACTTTCTGGATATAGTAATTTGAAATTATTAATATTTGTTTCAACACTATTATTATCTGATGATAAAACATTTCTATAATGCCAAACTTCTCTCATACTGCCATTAAGGTAATTTGATGGTACAATAGATTCACCCATATCATAAAGCATACCAGCACCAAGCTCTGCATATTTTCCACCAACATTTTTTAATTCTTGAACAGCAGCAGTTTTATTATCTAACAAATAATACATACCTGCACCACGTAAAGCTATATAATCTTTTAAAGATGGAAGTTCAGTAGATAGTTTTACAAAACTATCAATAGATGCATTATCAAACATCATTATTTCTGCAGCACCTAATCTATCTATTTTCTTATTAGTTGATACATTTTTAGCTGTATATACTAGATAAGATACTATAAAAATAACTAATAAACCTGTAATAATAAAAACTATTTTTTTAATATTATGCTGTAAGAAAAACTCAAGTTTATCTACACCAGTATTATCAATATTAATTCTATCTTTTTTAGCCATGTTTACCTCCAAAGGCTTTTTCAAATATAAACTTATTATTTTTTATTATTTTTTTTATTTCATCATCAGTAAGCCCTGCTCCAAGCATAATTTTACATGCCTTTTCATATCCAACAAAATCACCTGGTTCATGGGCATCATTATCAATCACAAGATTTGCCCCAGTCTTTCTAGCCATATTAACAACATGACCATTTGTATATGCGTGGCTTTTGCGTGTAGTAATTTCAAGATATACACCATTATCTGAAGCTAAAGAAGCATCTTCCATACTAATAAGACCAGGGTGAGCAAGAATATCTACTTTAGCTTCAATTGCAGCCCTATTAGTACCAGTATAAACTGGTTCTGAAATAGTTTCACCATGAACTACCACAATATCAGCACCATTATCCCTTGCAATATTTGTAAGTTTCAATATATCTTTAGGATTTACATGAGTAATTTCTACACCAATAATAACTTTAAAACTATCCGATGATTTATTGAACCATTCTTTAAACTCAATATTAGATTTAATAACATTTATAATATTAGAGCTATCTACATGGTCAGTAAGTGCAACCCCTAAATACCCTTTTACCTGAGCAGTTCTTGCCACTTCTGCAGGAATTAGCATGCCGTCAGAATGGGTAGAATGAGTGTGTAAATCATAAATCATAAAGCACCAAAAAGTATGTATTTACAAATTATAATTTTTAATTTATACTTGTTTTCTTAGTAAATAGCAAGTAAATTATTTAATATTAAAAAAATATTTTAGGAAAAAAGAATGCAGGAAAATTTTGAAGTCAGAATTAGAGAAATTGCAAAACTAAAAAAAGGCTGGTCATTTGGCCAAGGTGAGCCTTTTAATGAAGAACATGTGGAAATAGCAGCCCTTTTAGCACTTAGATATTATAAGAAATACGCTATTACTGTTAGTGGGACACCATCTGTTGATGGTTCTATAGATTTAATGTTTAATATTGGTGATATATTTCTTGATATAATTATCCTGCCTAAAATTTCTGAAGCAACTGTTAAATATACACATGGTATAGGAAAAGATAAAATAGAAGAATTATGGGGAACAGTTCCATTAAATAAACTTGATAGTATAATGGAAAAATTTATTAGTCTTTCAAAAGAGGAAAATAATTCTTGAAAGGGATAATATAAATCCCATTTCAAGAAAATATATTTATTTTATTTACTGTCTTTCATTAACTTGTAAATTATAGAATCTAGTAATGCCTGATAGCTGGCATCAATTATGTTTTCAGCAACACCAACAGTGCTCCATGAAGAATTCTCATCTTTACTTAAGATTAAAACCCTTGTAGTAGCCATAGTGCCATTATGTGATAATATACGAACTTTATAGTCAACTAATTCCATAGATTTAAGTGATGGATAAAAACGCACTAGTGCCTTTCTAATAGCGTTATCCAACGCATTAACAGGACCATTTCCTATTGCTGCTACATGCTCCATCTCACCTTTTACTGTCACTTTAACTGTAGCCTCTGCCATTGGTGCAACAGAAAGTGCTTTATTTTTTTCGTCTATTACCCTGTAGCTAACAATATCAAAAAACTCTGGAGTTTTCTCATCCATTGCATTTCTGATTAAAAGCTCAAAAGAAGCTTCTGCACCTTCATACTGAAAGCCTCTGTTTTCAAGGTCTTTTAATTGATTTAATAAGGTTTGGACAGTTTCAGATTTACTGTCAATATCAAGCCCAAATTCTTTAGCCTTATATATGAGATTGCTTTTACCAGATAAATCTGATAATAAAACACGTCTAGTATTACCAACTAATTCTGGTTCTATATGTTCATATGTTTTTGCATTTTTAAGTATTGCTGAAACATGCACTCCACCTTTATGAGCAAATGCAGAATTACCAACATATGGTCTGTGAGTAAAATGTTTTAAGTTACCTATTTCATCTAAAAAGTATGATAAACTTTTTAATTTAGATAAATTTTCACTGTTAATACAATTATACCCATACTTTAACTGCAAATTAGGAATAATTGAGCATAAGTTTGCATTACCACACCTTTCACCATAACCATTAATTGTTCCTTGAACATGACTTGCCCCATTTCTAACTGCCATAACACTATTTGCAACAGCCATTTCGCAGTCATTATGAGTATGTATGCCAAAAGGAAAATCGCCTAATGTATTTTTGACTACTTTTACAATTTCTGCAACTTCATCAGGCATTGCTCCACCATTGGTTTCACAAAGCACTACACAGTCAGCACCTGCATCTTTAGCAGCTAATAATGTTTTTAATGTATAATCAGGGTTTGCTTTATAACCATCAAAAAAATGCTCTGCATCATAAAATACCCTGTCCACTTTTTGTTTTAAATAACGTATAGTGTCTGAAATAATATCTATATTTTCATCAAGTGATATTTTTAATGCTTCTTTAACATGCAAATCCCATGTTTTACCAAATATTGTAATATTTGGCACATTTGCTTCAAGTAATGCTTGTATTATTTCATCACTTTCACAAGTTTTTTTAGCACGTCTTGTAGAACCAAATGCTGATATTTTATGTATATCGATATTTTTAACAGTCTGTATTTTAGTAAAAAATTCCATATCTCTTGGGTTTGACCCAGGCCAGCCACCTTCGATACAATCAATACCAAAATCTATTAATCTTTCTGCAATTCTTATTTTATCAATGACAGTAAAATTAACATCTTCAGACTGTGTTCCATCTCTTAATGTTGTATCATATAAAAATATCTTTTTATTATCCATCTTGTTTCTCAGTTATAAATGCACTATGTAGAACACGAACAGCAAGTTCTGTAAATTTTTCTTCAATTATGCAAGAAACTTTGATTTCACTTGTAGAAATCATTTTTATATTAATTTGGTTATCTGATAGAACTTTAAACATTGTAGCAGCCACTCCAGAATGACTTTTCATACCAATACCAACAATAGATACTTTAGATATATTTTCGTCAGATAAAATTTCTGTAACACCAGCTTCCTTACCTAAATGTTCACACGCTGCCTTTGCTTTAATAAGGTCAGTTTTAGGCACAGTAAAAGAAATATCTGTTTTTCCATCTTCTTTTGCAACATTTTGGATAATCATATCTACATTAATATTAGCTTCTGCTAATCCAATAAATATTTTTGCAGCTACTCCTGGTTCGTCTTTAACACCTAAAAGTGTAATTTTAGCTTGATTTTTATCACTAGTAACGCCTGACACAACGATACGTTCCATATTTTTTTCCTCCTTTGAAGTAACAAGTGTTCCTGGTTTATCTTCCATAGATGAAAGCACCATAATATCTACATTATAATTCATTCCTAATTCTACACTTCTTGATTGAAGCACTTTTGCACCAAGTGATGCAAGTTCTAACATTTCTTCATGAGAAATTGTATCAAGTTTTTTTGCATTTTTCACAATTCTTGGGTCTGCAGTATATACACCATCAACATCTGTATATATTTCGCAAACATCAGCTTTTACTGCTGCAGCAATAGCTACTGCAGTAGTATCTGAACCACCTCTGCCTAAAGTTGTTGTATCACCCGTTTCTTTATTATAGCCTTGAAAACCTGCTACTACTACAATTTTACCTTCACTTAAGGCTTTTTTTATTCTTTCACCATTAATATTTAATATTCTAGCTTTAGAATGTGCATTATCTGTTTCCATACCAATCTGCAAACCTGTCATAGATATTGCATCATAGCCATCAACGAGTAATGCTTGTGTAACAAGCGGTATACAAGCAGTTTCACCAGTAGAAACAAGTTGATCATATTCTCTTAAAGAATAATCTGGCGTGATTTCTTTTAAAAGACTAATTAATCTATCTGTTTCACCAGACATAGCAGAAACTGCTACTATTACATCGTGGCCTTCGTCTTTTTTCTTTTCTACAATTTTTGCAACATTTCTAATGCGTTCTATACTTCCCACACTAGTGCCGCCAAATTTCATAACAACAAGACTCACATATTCCTCCAAATTTTATATAATTATTATTAATTATTTATAAATAAATCTGCAATTTTATAGCCATCTTTTAAGTCAAAAGATGGTTTTAGATGCTCACTATAAGTGTTGTTTTCATCTGCCTTAATATTGCTTCCATATATTATAGCTGGTATTTTCTCATTTGAATGAGTTTTTAATTCAATAGGGGTTGCATGGTCTGGCGTAAGTAAAATTTTATAATCACCAAACTGTTTCATTCCATCTAATATTATTGGCATCATTTCTTTATCAATTAATTCTACTGCCTTAATTTTTTCTTCAATGCTTCCAAGATGCCCTGCTTCATCTGGTGCTTCCACATGTATAAAAACATAATCATGATCTTTTAAAGCATGAATTCCATACTCTGCCTTTCCTTTAAAATTTGTATCATTAAACCCTGTAATATTTGGAACTTTAATAATATCCATACCAACACATACACCAATACCTCTTATTAAATCAACAGCAGAAATAACAGCTCCTTTTAATTTATATTCATCAATAAAAGCAGGCAGTGCTGGCTTCCTACCCTGCCCCCATAACCATATATTTGTAGCTTTTCCTGTATCTATACAGCCATTAAATACTTCTTTTGAGGCTTTTTCCATAATTTCTATAATTTTTTCACTTCCTTTTCCTTTTGGCATATAAGAAGTAGTATCTTTATCACTTATATCATGTGGTGGAGTAGTTTCTAGTTCCATATCAGCATTACGAATAACCATTAAATTACGATATCCAACACCTTTATAAAACTCTATACCTTCACAACTAAAAACATCATTTAATTTATTAATAATATTTGTTACATATTTTTCTTCAATATGATGAGCAGTAAAACTTTCCATAATATCATCTTTTATGGTAACAGTATTACACCTAAAAGCCATATCATTAGCAGATAATTCAATACCCATACTGCAGGCTTCAAGTGGACTTCTACCTGTATAATATTTTTTTGGATTATAACCGAAAACACTTAAATTACATATATCACTGCCTGGAGCCATTCCATTAGGAGTAGTTTGTATATATCCACACATACCATGAGCAGCCATATAGTTAATATTTGGTATGTGTGCATGTTCTATTATTGTTTTACCATCAAGCTCTTTTAATGGTCTATCTGCAAGCCCATCACATAATAAAACTAAATATTTCATATTAATTACCTTCTACTCTAATAATTACAGTTTTCTCTTTAATAAATGGTTGTGAATCTATTTCTTTAACTGCATTAATTATTTGACTTCCTATAACATCATGAGTCATAAAAACTAGTGGAACACAGCCATTACATTCAATAGATGATTCCCTTTGTAATGCTGAAGATACACTTATACCATTATTTGCTAAAATAAGACCAACTTGGGCTAAGACACCAGGCGTATCTTCTACCATCAAACGCATATAAAATGATGAATGAATATCTTTTATATTAATTACATTGATATTTTCTTCCTGTTCCACATAACCTAATACAGGCACACGAACATCAATATTTGATGTAATATTCCTTGCAATATTTATAATATCACCAGCAACAGCTGCTCCTGTTGGAGTGCTCCCCGCCCCTTGACCATAATGGAGTGTTGGGCCAGTTTTATCTGATTTTAAATAAACTGCATTAAATACACCATTAACTTGTGCTAATGTATTTGTAACAGGTATCATTGTTGGGTGCACTCTCACTTCAATATCATTACCATGCCTTTTTGCAATAGCTAAAAGTTTGATTACACAGCCAAATTCTTTTGCTATTGCAATATCAATTGGTTTAATATTGGATATACCTTCTACAAATACTTTATCCATATCCACAAGTGTAGAAAATGCAATGGAAGATAAAATAGATAACTTATGGGCAGAATCTATGCCTTCTATATCAAATGTTGGATCTGCTTCAGCATAACCCTGCTTTTGTGCATCTTTTAAAACATCAGCAAATTCTTTACCTTCTTCTGTCATTTTCGTAAGAATATAATTAGCTGTTCCATTAATAATACTGTATATTTCTAAAATATTATTAACTGCCAAATCTTCTTTCATAACCCTTATAATAGGTATACCACCACCAACAGATGCTTCATAACCAATATCTACACCCATTTTTTTTGCCAGTGGAAATATTTCCTTACCATATATTGCAAGTAATGCTTTATTTGCTGTAACAACATGTTTTTTGTTTTCTAAAGCTTTTATAACAAAATCTTTAGCAAATGTATAACCACCAACAAGCTCTACAATGATATGAATATCTTTATTAGTAATTAACTCCATAGCATCTTTTGTAAGAATTTCTATTTTTGATAAATATTCATCATATTTTTTATCAATAGAAATATCTGCTACACCTTTAACAATAATATCTATACCTGTTTTTCTTTTAACTGATTGAAAATTATCTATTAAAGCGGCAACAGTGCCTTTACCAACCACTCCGTAGCCTATTACCCCTACATTTACCACTTTATTCATATGAACTCCTAACATTTTATATTTTTAATCTGCTATGATATATATTTTATTTTTTATAGTCAATAATTTTAATAAAAAAATATATATTATTAGCTAATTTTTAAAAAAATTTAAAACCAATTGATTATTTTATAAGAATAAGTTAATATACCTTACTAAAGGAGCTATATATTATGCTAAAAATATTAAAAGCTATAAGAGATTTTTTTAAAGGATATGAAATAGAAGTTAAATCAACAATTGATAGATTAAAAGAAGGCAATAGATATTTTACTTCATATATACTGCATGCTGCTCCAGTAAGTAATATTGTAAAAGTAAGAGAGATGGCAATACATGGTCAAGATCCTCATGCAGTTATTGTGACATGTTCAGATGCTAGAATTTCTCCAGAGAGAATATTTAATGCAGAAATGGGTGATTTTTTCATTATTAGAACAGCTGGGCATGTGGTAGGTCCATATGAAATGGGTAGCATAGAGTATGCAGTAACACACAGCGATGTTGATATTGTAATTGTTATGGGACATGAAAATTGTGGAGCAGTTAAAAGCTGTATTGAAGACCATGAAGGAACAGACCTGGGTTATATCCATGATATTTTAGAAGAAGTGCAGCCATCAATTGATAGAGCTAAGCAGGAAACAAATAATAAATATGATTTATTAGAAAGAGCAGAAGAGTTAAATGTATATCACACTGTTGCAAAAATAAAACAAAGCAGTATTTTACAGCCATATATTAATTCTGGAAAATTAATTGTTATTGGTGCAAAATATGGTATAGCAACAGGAAAAGTAACATTTTTTGATGATACTATTACATGCCCTGTAATATATAATAAAAAATAGATTATAGTTCAATTACTGTAACAGCATTGCCACCATCATTATTTTCAGCTAAATTATATTTTTTAACACGTGGGTGGGTTCTTAAATACTCATGGACTGCTTTTCTAAGCTGTCCAGAACCCCTGCCATGTATAATATATGCCTTATCATAATTTGTAAGAAGTAAATCATCAATGAATTTTTCAAGTAAATCTAAAGACTCCTCCACTCTTTTACCAACCAGTAAAAGTTCTCTTTTAGTGCTGCTTTTACTTGTGTTATTAGTTATTTTAACCTGTTTTTGTTTTACCTGCTCAACTTTATGGCCTACCATGTCATTTTTTTTCATTTTCATTTTAAGGCCATTTAAGTCAACAGTAATATTATTTCCACTAATCTCTATAACTTTAACTTGAGAATTATATTTTTCTAAGAAAATTATATCATTTACTTTAATATTCTCTATTTTTTCCTGTTTGGCTTTAATCTCTGCTATTTTAGATGATGTATTTATAATGGCATCATCTATTTCTTTACTATCAAGCTTTATCTTTTGATTAGCAAGCCTTCTACTCTTTTGTAAGAGTGCATAAGTTTCTTCTAAAAGTTCCATTTCTTTTGTATTTAATCTTTTTTCAAGTTCTTGTTTTGAAGTGTTAAGTAATTCTTCTTTTTCAAGTAATTCCTGCTCTTTAATTTGTAATAGCTTGTTTGTATGTTCTAATTCGGCCTTCATTCTATTTAATTCTTCTACCTGCATTTCAATGGAAGATTTGTATTTTAAAAGCTCATTTTTTGCTTCTTCAATAATATCTTTAGGAAATCCAAGCCGTTCTGCTATCATAATTGGGTCAGATTTTCCCATAATCCCTTTTATAAGTTTATATCGTGGAGAAAGTGTTTCATAATCAAAATCAACTGAATAAAACATTGAATTATCACTATTTAATGCATAATTTTTTACCTCAGAAAAGTGAGTTGTTAAGATAACAGTTGCTTGTTTTTTTACTAAGTTTTTAAGTATTGCAACAGCAAGAGATGCACCCTCTCTTGGCTCTGTTCCTGTGCCTAATTCATCAAATAAAACTAAAGTTTTATCCCCTGATTTTGTAATTATTTTATTAATATTTACCATGTGGGAAGAAAAAGTACTTAAATCCATTATAATAGACTGGTTATCACCAATATCTGCATATATACTGTCAAAATACATAAACTTAAAGTAAGAACCAAAAACAGGCAGTCCGCAATATGATATTAAATGATTTAGTCCAATAGATTTTAAAGCAGCAGTTTTCCCACCAGTATTTGGTCCAGTAATAATAATATTATCACCGTAATTAGTTATTGAAAAATCAATAGGTATAGAATTGTTTCCTTTTCTTAAGTATAAAAGTGGGTGATGAATTTGAGTAAATTCCATACTTGAGCTGTATTCACCAAAAGTATATTCTTTAGAGGAATAAAATATACCAAGTTCTATAATCATTATAAGATACGAATAAGTTTTCACAGTTTTATTTAAATCAATTAATGATGATTTTACTGAAGAAATAAGTGAATATATTATCTTTGCAATTTCTGCTGATTCTGCAATAATTAATTCCTGCATAGCATTGTTTTCAGATACACAAGATGATACTTCAATATATAATGTCTGCCCACTGGCTGATTTATCTTGAATAATACCTTGAATATACTGGCTAAAGTTTGTTTTACAAGGTATTGTATACCTGCCATTTCTTAAAACAACAACTTTTTCTTGAATAAATTTATCAGCATTTGATGAGTTAAACAGATTTGATAAAAGTTTTCTTATACTTTTTTTATGCTGGTTAATACCATATCGTATTTCCTGTAAAGCTGATGTTGCGTTATCTTTTATTACACCTTTATCATCAACAGACTGCATAATTAATTCTATAAGATATCTATAACTTGCAAAAGTTTCTGTATAAGGATATAAATATTTAAATTTTTTTTCTTCTACAAGCAGTTTGATTATTTCCAATTTTAACAGGAAGTTTTTTATAACAACAAAATCAGTAGGATTAAATGATTTTGTATTATCATTAAGCGTATAAAATAAGCTAAAAAATTCATTATCATCATCAACTATTTCAGAACTTTCTCTAAATTCTATAGCCTGTTTTATTTCGTTTTGACGTTTGTATATCTCTTCAACACTACTTAAAATATTAATATTTTTAAAAGATGATTTAGAAAATGATGAAATAAAATTATCAAGTATAAATTCTTTAAATGAGTCGAACTCTAAAGTATTTGTATCATATTTCATCATTTTCACTCATATTTTACTTAAAAGGATTATATCTTTCAATATTTGATATAGCTGTTACTCTATCATATAAATATGGCAGAATTTTTAAAGTAACTTTTGCAGTATCAGAAGACTGTATATCTTTTACAAACTTCATATCTTTTGGAAAAACAGAAATAATTATCCATAAAATAACACTTGCAACTACGGCTCCTTTTAGTATACCAAATGAAAAACCAAATACTCTATTTACCCACCCGAGATGTATTGCCTGCAATGTGTTGTGGATTAAATTGCCTAATATTACAACAATAACATAAACAATTAAAAAACCAAGAATGTATGCACCAATAGAAGCACCATCTTTACCAAATCCAACAGCCTGCATTACTTTAAATAATGGTTCATAAAGCATATATGAACATAAAACAGCAAGGATAATACCTAATATACTAATAGCCTCAGTAATAAAGCCATTAATAGTTCCTTTAAAAGCAAATACAAGAATAAATACTATAAGAATAACGTCTACAACGCCCATTTATATTATCCCTTTAATAAGTTCACTAACTTTTTTACCTTCAGCAGAAGCACCTACTTTTGCCATAACAGCCTTCATAACTGCGCCAAAATTTTTCTTCATGCTATCATCAAGAGATGCAATCACTTCATTTATTATTTTTTTAATAGCTTCATCATCAAGCTGAGCAGGTAAATATTTTTCTAATACTTTAATTTCAGCTAACTCTTTATCTGCAAGTTCCTGCCTGCCGTTTTTAGCATAAATTTCAGCAGAATCTTTTCTTTTTTTAATGCTTGATTGAACAACTTTAATCACTCCAGCATCATCAAGTTCTTTAATAGCTGCAATCTCTGCATTTTTAACTTCAGATTTAAGCATTCTTACAGCATTTAATGCAACAGTATCTTTTTCTTTCATGTAATGTTTAATATCTTCTAAAATTTGTTCTTTTAATGTCATATATATCTCCTTATATCTATGTTATTTATATTTTATAGGGTCTTTAACTCCTGCTTGAGCAAACCCATTTAGTCTTAATTGACAGCTTTCACAAATACCACATGCTTCATCTTCATTTTGGTAACAGCTCCAGGTAAGATGAAGTGGTGCTTTTAACTCTATCCCTTTTTTTACAATATCTTTTTTAGAAAAATGTATAACAGGTGTAACTATTTGTATATCACTTTTATCAGATAATGCAACAGATAAAAGATCATTAAATTTTTCATAAAATATTTCTCTGCAGTCTGGATAACCACTAGAATCTTCTTCAACAGCACCCACATATATTTTTTTAGCACCTATAACTTCTGCCCAGCTAACAGCAATAGATATCATATTAGCATTTCTAAAAGGCACATAAGTTGAAGGAAGGTTTCCTGTAGACGATGGAGTTGTGCCCTCCTCTACTTTCATACTCATATCTGTCAAAGAAGAACCACCAATTCTTTTTAAATAATCAATATCAACAGTCATTTTATTTGTTATTTTATAATAAGCTGCAATATCATCAAAGGCTTTATCTTCTCTTTTTTGTGTTCTTTGACCATAATTAATATGCATAAGTGAAACATCATAACCATCACTTACAGCACAAGCAATAGTGACACAGCTATCAAGTCCACCACTTGCTAAAACTATAGCTTTATCCATTATATACCTCTAATTATAATAACCTATATTTATATAATAAATTCAATATAAAATAAAGTTTTTTTTTATTTATAGTAAAAATAAGTAAATTCTAAAAACGATTGCGAAAAAAGTAGTAAATAAAAAAGTGGTTGTTAAATCTCTTTAAATAAAATAATA
>CALUZC010000038.1 GCA_944325215.1 uncultured Mucispirillum sp.
AGAGCTTATAACATCAAACATTATTTTAATATACATTCTATCACTATAAGTTGCCATATCTGATGGATTAATATCATTATAAACAGGTGGCTCTATGTCGTTTGGGTCTTTAACATTAACAATCACTTCTTCAGATATCTCTGGGTGAAATTTTGAAGTAACAGTTAATACTGCCGTTCCTAACTCTTTAGGCTCTATCAACGAAGTTGAGTTAGGTCTGAATGCTAATATATTCGTATCTGATGATACATAAGAAAATCCTGTCTCGTTCGTATTTGACGGATTATATGTTACAGGTAATATATTATTCACATTAGATATCTCGCCCTTGTTTAAACTGATAGAGCTTGGAAGTGAAAAACTTATTAACGGTATCTTTCTTTCCACAACTTTAACAGGAACACTGCCCTTAACATTCTGCCTGTTCTTTGATACTATATCAACAGACCCATTATATGTAGTCAAGTTCTTGCCAGTTATCTCACATGTATCTTTATCTATATCTACAAAATTTGCAAGGTTACCAACACTACATTCAAAATCTCTTTCTGTTGTATTAACTGGTGTAAATTTTGGTGTTAATTTATATGTTTCATCCATTTGTAAAATAAGGCTTGTTTCTTCAAAACCTATCGCCTGCACAGGTATTGTTTCGCCTTTTTCTGCTGCACTGTTAGTTATAGTTAATGGAATAGATTTTTTTATTTCAGGGTTGCTGTCAGACTGCACAGTAATAGTGCCTTTTCCTGTATTTTTTGCTGTTACATTGCCATTAATGTCAATTGATGCAAGGCTTGATGGCTCAACTGAGTAATAAACTAAACGGTTAGCAGCATTCTGTGGTTTAGCATCACCTTGTATTTCAGCACTTATTTTATTAGTTAAATCAAGTGTTAATTCATTTATTTCTTGTTCGCATGATTTAATAGGATTATTTTCTTCATCAAAAGTATTCACACAGCTTTTAATTGATATATCGCTTACATCATCTACAATTTCAGTTCCAGTGTTATCACCAGTGTTGCTTCCACCCTGCTCTGTGCTGTTTGTTGGATTTTTAGTAGTGAAATTTTCACCACAACCAAAAATCACAAAAATAACAATTAAAAGTGTTAAAAGTTTATTCATATCAAATCACTTCCTTATTTTATATTCACTAATGTAATAAAAATAATTTCAAAAATCAAGATATAAATTTACTTTTGGCTGTTTTAAATCATTTTTATAAAATAAATAACTAAAATAGAAAATTTATTTTGGTGGGAAATATTTAAGTGCAATTTTTTTGCCTAAAATTTGACCAGCAATACCAAAAGCCATGAATATAAACACATACCAAAAAGAGAAACCAGCTGCCCGCCTAAGTATTGCTGCAACTGGAATTGGTGCATGTATGCTTATAAACCACATAACACTGTATGATGTAAAACGGCTTCTAATCATACCAAATGGCAGGTTAAGGGAAAAACATATAATTCCTATTTTAAAAATTGTAAAAATAGTTTCATAACTCATAATATTTATGTTATACTTATTTTATCTTAATTTGTAAAGGTGATTTATGAAAAAAAAGACATTTATTGTATTATTATCCATGCTTGCTTTATTAAGTGGGTGTAAAAAAGGTGAAAATAACAGTGAGATAGATAATAAAAGCAATGCATTATCTTCAAGTATTACAAGCAGTTCTGAAATATTATCAGAAAATGGTGAAGTAATACAAAATGCAAAACCACCAACATCAGAAGATGAGCATAATCTTATACAAAAGGTGGAAAAAAATCAAAGTAATACTGATATAAATACATTTTTCAAAGCAATTATTAATGCTTCTAAAAGTGATGATTTAGATGTTTATATTAATTCAGGTATAGATATTAATTCTTTTAACCAAAATGGTGAAAATGGTTTACGGGTAGCAGTTACTTCGGGCAATATGGTATCACTTAAGTATTTAATAGAAAAAGGTGCTAATTTAAATAATGCTTCAGATGATGGCATACCACCACTAAGTCAGGCTGTTGCCATTCAAAATTTTGATGCTGTTGACCTTATTTTAGCACAGGATAATACTGATATGTATTTTGTATGGGGTGATGTATGGACTGGTTCACCTGTTTATATGTGTGTTTCTCATGCTGATACATATACTTTAGAGCAAATGATAAAAAAAGGCTTAGATATAAACCATGATTATAGTGAATATGGAGCAACTCCAATAATGCTTTATGCTGTTGCACAAAGAAAGCATTTAAAGCTTGATGATTATAAGCAATTGATTTCATTTTTAATATTAAATAAGGCAGATATTAATAAAAGTGATAATAATGGTGTAACACCTTTAATGCTTGCCTTAAAACATTCTGATATTGAAGGGTTTAATGCATTAATAGTTGGTGGGGCAGATACTAAATTAAAAGATAATAGTGGAAAAACTGCAATGGATTATTATAATGAATATGTAAAAACAAATTTTGAAATATATGATGAAGATAAATCAAGAATACAATCTCTTTTAAAATAATTAAGTTATGGTGTTATAATGGTTCTGCAATTATTTGCTGTAGGTGCTGGTGGCTTTTTTGGTGCAATTTTTAGAAGTTTATCTCTTTTATTTTTTACAAGCAGGTTAGGGCTTTCTTCCATTTATGGTGTATTATTTGTAAATGTATTAGGCTCATTTATAGCAGGCTTTTTTATAGGTTTACCTGAAAGTATGCAGGGCAGTTATTTAAAATATTTTATAATTACTGGGTTTTTAGGTGCACTTACCACATTTTCTGCTTTTTCTTTAGATAATATGGGGCTTTTAAGACAAGGTGAATATAAAATGCTTGCAATTAATATAATATTAAATGTAGTATTAACATTGCTTTTTGTATTACTTGGGTATGCATTATCTAAAAAAGTATTTGGATAGTTATATATAGGAGAAATAAATGATTTCAAATTCATATGGTGAATTTTTTAGAATTACCACTTTTGGTGAAAGTCATGGAGAGGGTGTAGGTGTTGTTATAGATAACTGTGTGGCAGGGCTTGAGCTTTCAGTTGATGATATACAATATGAGCTTAATAGAAGAAAACCGGGGCAGAGTAAAGTTTCTACCATGCGTCAGGAAGATGATAAGGCAGAGATTTTGTCTGGTGTATTTGAAGGAAAAACTACAGGCACACCTATTGCCATTTTAGTCAGAAATAATAACCAAAGAAGCAAAGATTATGATGATATAAAGGATTTATTTCGTCCAGGCCATGCTGATTTTACTTATTTTAAAAAATATGGTATTAGGGATTACAGAGGTGGCGGCAGGTCATCTGCTAGAGAAACAATAGGCAGGGTTGCCTCAGGTGCTGTTGCAAAAAAGATATTAAAAAAGCTGGGTATAGATATTTTTGCCTACACTATACAAATAGGGAATGTAAGAGCAGAAAATTTTAATAGAGATTTTATAGAAGAAAACCCAGTGAGAACAGCAGATGAGAAAGCATATCCATTAATGGAGCAGGCTATAATGGAGGCAAAAATGGCTCAAGATTCTATAGGCGGCATAATAGAAGTATGCATTAAAAATATGCCTGTAGGAATAGGTGAGCCAATATTTGACAGGCTTAATGCACGCCTTGCATACGGTATATTAAGCATACCTGCTGTAAAGGGTATAGAATTTGGTGCAGGCTTTAAAGTGGCAGAAATGAAAGGAAGCGAAAATAATGATGAAATAACACCAGATGGCTTTTTATCTAATAATGCAGGTGGCACATTAGGCGGCATATCTTCAGGGCAGGATATAGTATTTCGCTTTGCAGTAAAACCAACATCATCTATTACTATACCAAAAAATACAGTAGATATATATAATAAGCCACAGCAGATTATAACAAAAGGCAGGCATGACCCGTGTGTTGCACCCCGTGCAGTAGTAATTGCAGAAGCTATGGCAGCTATTACACTTGTGGATATGATAATGATTCACCATGGCAGGCAGATAATATGATGAAAACAAAATTAATATGTATGTTAGTGGTGGCAGCATTATTTTCAGGTTGTTCTACAGCTTACAAAAATTACTCACAAAGAATTGCTATTTCTGCTACACCTAAAGAAATATTTGATATAGATGTGGAACTGCGTTTTGTTTCAGCAACAGCAGTTGAAAAAAGGCAAATGAGAAAACAGCTTGCAAAAAGGGGGCTTGTTATTTTTACAGGTTATACAAGGGGTATGATACAAGGTCTTGTGCTGCCTGACAGGAATTTTATAGCTTCTATTAGAAGGTTTGCAAATAAATACAAGCCATACGTTAATAAAAATGAGCGTGCAATTTTTGATGAAATATTAAAAGCCTTAGATGAATTAGATGATTATCTTGATAAACACGGTGAGTAGTCTAACTTTTACCATGTATTTGTTTAAGCATATTAACAGGCTCTGTTCTCACAAGATTTTTTAGAAGTTCAGCAAATTCATCAATAGAAAGCTTGTTAGAATTAATGCACCAGTGTATTAAAAGATTCAGCATACCAGATACATAAAATTCAATGTAGTATCCCATAGTTTTATCTGTAATATTATTTTTCCTTTTATATTCATTAATTAGGTTTTCTTTAAGCATTTTTTTCATACGGACCATAAAACGTGGGTTATCATCTTTTGTAAATAGCACTTTAAGATATTTTTCATTTTTATTATATATTTCTATAATTAAAGCTAGTCTTTCACATGAAGAACTGTCCATCACAAAAGACTGCATAAGCATAGAAATTTCTTTGATTTTTTGCATTATATCACGTTCAATAATGTTGTATATTTCATAAATATTTTTATAATATGAATAGAACACACCACGATTAAACCCTGCTGCATCAGTTATTTCACTGATTTTAATTTTATCAATATCTTTCTCAGAATAAAGTTTCCAAAAAGCTTCTTTTAAAGCTTCTGCCGTTTTTGTTTTACCTTTATGTCTCATAGAATTACCTACTTACTTTTGTTATAATATTATTATTTTATGTAACATTCAATGAATAATACAAATTCATAAACAATATATACATATTTTATGGGATTTCAATTTATTCAGCAGTTATTATATTGATTTTTTGTAATGTATATACTAAACTCTTATTTTACATTTACTATATTAATAATACAAGGTATTATTTATGAAAATAAATCATTTAAATATTAAAGATATATTTGAAGGTATGAAAATGGCACTGCCTATAATGGCAGGTTATGTGCCGTTAGGTTTTGCTTGTGGAATAGTTTGTGCTCAAGCTGGTATGAATGTTTTTCAAATATTTTTAATGTCTGCATTAGTATATGCTGGAGCTGGGCAGTATATAGCAGGTGCAATGCTTGTTGCAGGAGCTACACCATTATCTATTATTATTACCACTTTAATTGTTAATTCAAGGCATGTATTATATACATCAGTTTTATATCCATATGTTGCAAGGTGGAGTTTTTTGAAGCAGTCGTTATTTGCATTTCAGATAACAGATGAAGTTTTTGCAGTTCATTCCACATCAATGGCTAAAAATCAGTCAAACACTGTTATATCCTTTTCAATAAATATTTTTTCTCATTTATCATGGATAACAAGTAACGTGCTGGGTGGGATTTCTTCTTCATTAATACCAGATACTACTAAGTTTGGTTTAGATTTTACACTGTGTGCATTATTTATTGCATTAATTTTACCAAAGTTAATAAATATACCACAGGTTCTAGCTTTTATAACAGGTGGAGTAACTGCCCTTTGTTTTTATTTACTAGATATGCAGTATGCAGGCATTATTGCAGGTGCACTGCTTGGTGCTTTTGCAGGTTATTTTATGAATATGAGGCTGCATCATGGAAAATAATCCAATAAACTACATTTATTTTATAATAATTGGCATGACTGTTGTAACTTATTTTTCTAGAGAGCTGCCTTTTATAGTATTAAAAGGTAAAAAATTAAAACCTGCAATTGTAGAATGGTTAGGATATATTCCTGTTGCAGTGCTTTCTGCACTTTTAATTCCTGAATTATTAACCAATGGAAATGGCAAAGAAATAGATATATCTTTTAATAATCTCTTTTTGATTACAGGTATTATAACGTTTTGTTTTGGCTATTTTATAAAAAACTTATTTGCCACAATAATTTTTGCTATATGCTTACTTGCTGTTTTAAGGTATATAATGTAATTTATTATTGCTAAAATATGCTGTTTAAGATATTAGTTTTAATGAATAAATATAAAATATTAAATAGTGGAAAAGGTGTGGAAAAGGTGATGTATGGGAATAATGACAAAATCTAAGGAAAACTTTAGTGGTAAGACTTTAGTTCTTTGGGTTACTTTAGTTATTCTTATACTACTTATAGTTTTTTTAGTTGTATCTAAAGGTATGGAGAGTTCGAAAGAAAATGTTATAAAAGAACAGGTCGGTATTATTAAATTAAGGTTGGCTACATTTATAGAGTTACGTAAAAGGTCAATACTTGATATTACAGCAGTTTTATCAAAAGATACTAGAATTGCTAATGCTTTAGAAACTGAAAATTATAATGAACTTCAAACTATATTAGACAGTATGCAAAGTGAAGTTTTTAACAAAATTATTAAAGTTTCCGATAAAAGTTTAGATGCAAGAAGTTATGTTTCTGTTCAGGTTATAGATTTAAATGGTAAAATAGTAGCATCTACAGCTACTAAAGATAGACATGGTAATGTATCTCAAGCAGTAGGTGATAATGTATCATCTTTTTGGGCTTTTAAAAAGATGAGAGCAACAAGTGGTTTCTTAGCTTCCATAGATTTTGACAGGCAGGGTATTGTATTAAGAGCACTTGCACCAATAGTGAAAGATGGCAGAATGATAGGTGTAGTTCAAATAGTTGAAAATATTGAAGACTCTATTGGTGGATACATGGAAGCAAACAGGTATATGTATATGATAAATATGGCACCAAAATTTAACAGCTATGCTACAAATATAAAAGATAGTTTAAAATTTAACGATGGTTTAGTTGTTAACTATGACCAGGTAGAAAAAGAATTGTTAGATATTTTAAGCAAAGCAGGTTTAAATAAAGATAGTGAATATCTTGTAATAGAAAACCTCGTTTTTATACCACTTAATTTGATTACAACACCAGCAACTTCATCAGATACTGAAATATCTAAAGGTGAGTATATAGCTACAATATATATTGCAGTATATAAGCAGGATATTTTACAGCAGTAGAAAAAACCATTCAAATGGCAGTAATACTTTTAACAGTGTTTATTCATTGCGTTAATACTACCAGTCTTATTAATATTTTTTAGGCAGAATTTTTCTTACAGGTGGTATTACTGCACTATACTTTTTTATTACTTATCATAATTAATTATTAGGGCATTGGCTAGTGCATTTATAATACATTTTAAAATAAATCTGTCATCATGGCAAATAATCCAATAAATTACATTTATTTTTTAATAATTTGTATGGCTTTTGTAACCTGTTTTTCTAAATAGCTACCTTTTATAGTATCAAATGTTAAAAAATTAGAACATGCAATTGTAGAGTGGTTAGAATATATCCCTGCTGCATTTCATTTTTGAACTTTAATTTCTGAATTATTAAGCAATGGAAATGGCATAGAAATAGATATATTTTTGCTAATTTCTACTTAATTACAGGGATTTTGTCTTTCTACTTTGGTTTTTTGTAAAAAAACTTTTTGTGAGAATAATTTTTGGTGTATGTTTTTTAGCTGATTTAAGACACTTTATGCAATAAAAATTATTGCAAAAATTGAGTATTTATGATATAAAACTAATGAAGCAAATAAAAATAAAAGGGTGGTATGATGGATTTAATGTTAAAATACCGACGTAGTGTCAGGCTTAAGATTTTCGTTCCTCAGATTGCGATAGTTGTTCTTTCATTACTTGTAGTTCTTCTAGTTGCTTTTTCAGGTATAGAAGGATTGAAAGAACAAACTATTAAAGACCAGGTTAATCTTATTAAATTAAGGTTATCTACATTTGTAGACTTACGTAAAACAGTAATACTTGTAGGTAACTCAATTTTATCAAAAGATAGTAGAATTGCCGATGCTTTAGAAGCTGAGGATTATAATGAAGTTCAAACTATATTAAACAGCATGAAAGGTGAAGTGTTTGACCAAATTATTAAAGTTTCCAACAAAAGTGCAGATGCAAAAAGTT
The DNA here is from genome assembly GCA_944325215.1 of uncultured Mucispirillum sp. GTDB lineage: Bacteria > Chrysiogenota > Deferribacteres > Deferribacterales > Mucispirillaceae > Mucispirillum. The sequence continues at coordinate 8,215 of CALUZC010000038.1, forward strand.
ATGTTTCTGCTCAAGTTATAGATTTAAATGGTAAAATAATAGCATCTACAGCCACTAAAGATAGATATGGCAATGTATCCCAAGTAGTAGGTGATGATGTATCATCTTTTTGGGCTTTTAAAAAGATGAGTGCAAAAAGTGGATTCTTATCTTCTTTAGATTATGACAGGCAAGGTATTGTATTAAGAGCACTTGCTCCAATAGTAAAAGATGGCAGGATGATAGGTGTTGCCCAAATAGTTGAAAGTATAGAAGATTCTATTGGTGGCTATATTGCAACAAATAAATATATCTACATGTTAAATATAGCACCACAGTTTAACAGCTATGCTACAAATGTTAAAGGTGGTTTAAAATTTAATGACGGTTTAGTTGTTAACCATGACCAAATAGATAAAGGTTTACTTGATGTTGTTACTAAAGCAGGTCTAAATAAAGATACAGAATATTTAACAGCATCAAAACATTTCGTTATGCCTATGAATTTAACCTCAACTCCAACTACTTCTGCTGATGCAAATATCATAAAAGGTGAATACATAGGAACGTTATATCTTGCAACACATCAAGATAATATTTTTGAAGTGGTAAATAGTGCCAGCAGAGTTGCTGTTGAGCTTTTGACAGTATTTGTAATAGCATTTATAGCATCAACGGCTATAATCATGGTAATATTTACATTTAGCGTATTAAGACCAGTTAAGCATTTAGCAGTTGAGTTAAGAGACTTATCTGAAGGTGAAGGTAACTTAAGAACACGTCTTGCATTTAAAAGTGTAGATGAAATAGGCAGGGCAGCAGGTTATGTTGATAAGTTTATTGAAAAAATTCAAAAAACAATTACTGTTGCAGTTGATGCTTCTACAGAAACATCTTCATCATCTGAACAGCTTTCTTCTACATCATTTGAGCTTTCTTCTACAATTGCAGAACAAATGAAGCTTGTATCTGAAACTGAAGAATTAATTGCAGATATTGGCAAAAATCTTGATATTACAGAAGAAAGTGCAATAAGTACTACAGAAGACTTGGAAAAAACACGCCAAATTTTCGGTCACTTTGTTGAAAGTTTAAGTGAACTTGTTAGTAACGTAAATGATGAGAACGAACAGCAAAGGGTAGTATCTGATAAGATGAATGAAGTTACAGACAGGGTTAAAGAAATTACAGCTGTTTTAACTATTATTTCTGAAATTGCAGACCAAACTAACCTTTTAGCACTTAATGCATCTATTGAGGCAGCACGTGCTGGTGAACACGGTAAAGGTTTTGCCGTAGTTGCTGATGAGGTTCGTAAACTTGCAGAAAGAACACAAGATTCTCTTGATAACATTAATAAAATGGCAAAAATGATTATGCAAAGTGTTGATGAGACATATCAGCTTGTGGAAAAATCATCTGTGGGTATTAAAGATGTGGCAGATAGTGCAGGTAAACTTATTCAAGAAGGTAATGAAACAGTTGAACGCCTTACTCATTCCACAGAAGTATCAAGTGATGTTGTTAAGAAAACGTCATACATTGCAGTTAAAGTTAAAGACCTTATTCAAGGGGCTCACAAACTGGTTGACTTATCTACAAACAACCAGGCTGCAGGTGAAAGTGTAAGTAAAGTTTCTGAACACTTAGCATTTAAAGCTGGTGAATTAAATAAAGTGTTAGGAAAATTCCATATATAGTTACTTACTTAAGTTTTGATTTACAGTATAAAACCTGTAAAATATAGATTATGAGGGCAGGTGTTTACCTGCCCCATTTATTAAGTTTTATATAAATATATTATCTAAATATTTTTATATAAGATTTAACAAAAAAGTAGGGCATTATGCTCATTTTTTTATAATACTAAAAAATTCTACAGAGAAGCTATTATGGACGAGAGTTTTTTAAAAAATCTGAATGTATTGTATGTGGAAGATGAAGAAGAAATCATTGAACTTGTTGAAAAGCGTTTTGCATCAAAATTTCAACAATTTGTATCAGTAACAAGTGCAGAAGAAGCCCTTAAAACATATAAAGAAGGTAGTTTTGACCTTATTCTTACAGATTATTTGCTGCCAGGTATTAATGGTATGGAGTTTGCCAAGGAAGTTCTTAAAATTAAAGGCAAGGTTCCTATTATATTAATCACTGGTTATGTAGATATGCAGTTTTTAGTAGAAGCCATTAATATGGGTATTACTCAGTTTGTAGCAAAGCCAATACAGTTTAAATTACTTCGTAATGCTATTAATAATGCAGTAGAATCAGTTGTTTTAGAACATTTGCTTAATAAAAGCAGAGAGCAGGAGCTAGAACTTTTAAAATATAAAGATATGTATAATACAATGCAGCATGATGCAACTTTAAAAAAAGAACTGCATATTATGCGTAATGATATGTTTAAAAAATATCTTTGTAAGGAAAGCAACCCTGTTACACAAAACGGCTGGCAGTTAGAAGTATTTTATAAAAGTTTAGACATTGTAAGTGGCGATACATATACTTGTAGAACACTTAATAACGGTAATATATTAATTTTTATTGCAGATGCTATGGGAAAAGGCATATCTGCATCTATTACCTCTCTTGTATCAGTTTCAATTGTCAATTATGTAATAAAAGAACATCATAAATATAAGGATTTAACAGGTGAAGAAGAAATTAGCAGAATAGTAAATAATTGTGTATCATTTATGCGTGATAATTTAGTAGAAGATGAAGTGCTTTGTGGTATTTTTGCATATTTTGATTTTAAGGAAGATAAATTAAGGTATGCTTCTTTTTCGATGCCTAGGATTTTATATCAAACATTTGATGGTAAGGTGGATAAGCTTCCATCAAATAATCTTCCTATTATGCCGTATAGTGTAGATGTGAAAATAGACAGTATTGAACTTTCAGATATAGTAAAGGTAGCCTTATTTACAGATGGTATTGTAGAATCAGAAACTATAGATAAAAATTTGTATTCTAGTTATTTAGACGATGATTTTGCATCTTCCCCATTATTAAAAAATTTTATTCATAAAGTAAATGAAAGGGTTGAAAAATACGGTGATGATTCAACAGTATTTTTTATGCGGCGTCCTTTTGTAAATATTATTCATGAGAAGATATTTAATATACCAACACGGTATGATAAGATAGATGAGGCATCAGAACTTATTAGAGATGAAATGATTTCTTGTAACATAAATGTAGATGAATACGACTCATTTTTTACAGCTGTTTCTGAATGTTTAATGAATGCATATGAACATGGTAATTTAGCTATTACGTTTGATATAAAACATGAGTTAATAAAAAACGGCACATATGAAGAAGAATTATTGAAAAAAGAAGCAGTATGTGATAAATCAATATCAATGAAATACGTTTTATGTAATGATATAAATAACAGGTATCTAATTGTCAGTGTTAGAGATGAGGGGGTTGGTTACCCTGTAAGTGTATTTAAAAATGCTATTGGAGATACCACAAAATTTAATGGCAGAGGAATAAAAATAATTGATTATTATACTGATATATTTTTCTTTTCTGAAGACAGGCGGGAAATATTTATTGGTATAAAAGTTAATCAATAAAACTACGAATAAAGAGGTTGAATATGGAAATTAAAAGAAATGGTTCAGAGATAATCATTAGTGGAAATATCAAAAATACTACTGATTATCAGACAATCAAAGACAATGTTAATGAGCTTATTAAATCAGGCAGTAAAAGTATTATTGTAAAAACTCCAGAAAGTTTTTCAATGACATCTTCCGTAATTGGTTTTTTTATTAAAGTTATTTTCCAAGATAAAGTGCCTATACATGTATATGTAAAAGATGACAGGCTCTATAGTTTATTAGAAGATTTAAATTTGCTTGATACATTTAAAGTTCAAAAATATTAATACTTTACTAATTTGTAAGTTTGTTTTAAAGCCTGTTTTTTACAGGCATTATTCAGATTGTCGAAAAAATACATTTTTTCGCCAGTTTTTTAGCCTAATAATGCTCGCCGCATTTTATTAGGCTCTTAAGGGTAACTAAACTTGGATACATGCTCCAAGTTTAGTTAAGCAGACTAATTTTAAATGTAACTAATATTTCTTATTTTAAATTAAAAAATAATCAATGACTTTTTCAATGGTCTGGATAAAGCCTGTTTTATTACAGGCTTTATTTTTTATAAAAAATTAGGTGGGTTAATGAAAACAATAGGTTTAATAGGTGGAATGAGCTGGGAAAGCACATCTTTATATTATAAAATAATTAATGAATATATAAAGGAAAAAGCAGGTGGGCTTCATTCTGGAAAATGTATTCTTTATAGTGTTGATTTTGATGAAATAAATAAGCTCCAAAAAGAAGATAAATGGGAGCGGTGTGGCAAAATACTTGGAAATATTGCTAAAAAGTTAGAAACAGCAGGGGCAGATTTTATAATAATATGCACAAATACAATGCATAAAGTAATAGATATTATAAAAACATATATTTCTATTCCAGTAATCCATATTGCTGAAGCAGTATATAGTAAAATTGAGCATCATAATATAAAAAATATTGGCTTATTAGGCACAAAATATACTATTAATGGTGATTTTTATAAAAAAATATTAATAGAAAAAGGGCTTAATGTTATAATTCCAGATGATGAAGATATAGAGTTTATAAATAACACCATATTTAATGAATTATGCTGCGGTATAATAAACCAAAAATCAAAGGAAAAATTTTTATTAATAGTAGATAAATTAAAAAACAAGGGTGCAGAAGGTATTATTTTAGGCTGCACAGAAATTATTATGCTTATTTCTCAAGATGATATTAATATACCAGTATTTGATACTACAAAAATTCATGCAGAAAAAGCAGCTGAGTTATCATTAATATAATTTTAAATAATTGCCTTTTAGTAAGTAAAATGGTATAAACAGATAGTATGATATTATTAATAATTATGTAATATAAAACGGAGTTTTTATGATTTTAGAAGCAGATGACGCAGTTAATATTGTTTTAGATAATATAAAGCCATTAGGTATGGAAAGAATATCTATTTTTGAAAGTTTAAATAGAGTTATTGGGGAAGAAATAATATCAAGAAGAAACCTTCCACCATATGATACATCAGCTATGGACGGATATGCTATTAAAGCAGAAGATACTAAAAATAACGGCTGCACATTAAAAGTAAAAGGCGTAATTGCAGCAGGTGATAATGTATCTGGGCTTTCCATAAATAATGGAGAATGTTACAGAATAATGACAGGTGCATTTCTGCCTATGGGGGCAGATAGTGTTATTCAGCACGAGCTTACAGATAACGGAAAAGAAACAGTAAATATAGGTCAGGAAGTAAAGCATGGTTTTTGTGTCCGTTATAAAGGGGAAGATTTAAAAACAGGTGATATTATAAATAGAATTGGAGAACGTTTTAGCCCATACCATATAGGAAGATATATTTCAGCAGGTATTTTTTATACATCAGTTTATAGAAAGCCACGTATTGCACTTATTTCTACAGGTAATGAGATTGCAGACCCTTCCATTCAGGATAAGCCAGATATGATTTTTGATTCCAACAGCCAAATGGCTTCCCAGTTTTTTACTCAGCTTGGGGCAGATGTATCATATATTGGTGTGGTAGAAGATAGTGCAGAAGCAATACTTAATACATTTAAAACCCTTAAAAATTATGATATGATAGTAACTTCAGCAGGTATTAGTGCAGGTGATTTTGATTATATGAATTTAATAGCAGATGAGCTTGGTATAAAATGGCTTTTTAGCAGAATAAACCAAAAACCGGGGCAGCATATGTCATTTGGCTTTATGGGGGAAACTCCAGTTTTTGCATGTCCTGGAAATCCAGTTAGTGCTATGTTTTGCAATTTCTACTATGTAAAACCAGCGCTGCAAAAAATGATGGGCTTAAAAGAGTATAGAAACAAACCAGTAAGTGTAATATTAGGTGCAGATGTTATTAAGAAAAAAGGCAGAGTGCAGTTTGACAGGGTGAAAGTAGTAATTGAAAACGGTAAGTTAAAAGCATACCCATTTACTACACAGGATTCTCACATTATAGAATCACTAGTATCTGCCAATGCTTATGCAAAATTTACAAATGAAATGGTAGGCACAGTAGCACAAGGCACAGAGTTAGATGCATATATTTTCAATGCAGAGCAGGTTTTTGGTTAATGAAATGTTCTTTTGCATTATTAAGTGGTGGCAGCAGCAGGCGTTTTGTAAGTGATAAAACAAAAGCATTATTATATGGCAAGCCTTTATTTTTGTATGGGCTGGAATGTGGCTTAGAAATATCTGATAATGTGCTGCATATTTCTAAAAATAAAGATAAGTATAAGCCATTTATAAATAATGTAAAATATTTAGAAGATGAATTAGATGTAATATGCCCTATGAGTGGGTTAATTACTGCAGCAAGGCATGCAAAATATGAATATATATTTATTTTATCAGCAGACAGTCCACTTATAACTGGAAATTTTTTTAAATATTTACATAATAATATTAAAAGTTATGATGGAGTAATGCCAGTAATAAATAGTAAATCATATCCACTTACAGCAGTATATAAAAAAAGTATTTTATTATCAATGGAAGAAGATTATAAAAAAGAAAATTTTAAATTAATAAAATCACTGGAAAGGCATAATATAATATATCTTCAAGAAGATGAAATAATAAAGGCTGGTTTTAAAAAAAATATATTTATTAACATAAATTATCAAGATGATTTAAAATCATTGGAGGAAAAACATGGGTAAATTATTAAAAATCATTATTGCATTAATAGTAATCGCAGTTATTGCATTTATTGTTCGCAGTATATTTTTTGCAAATGTTGATGTAGAAAATATAGTAGAAGGTGCAATGGACAGGGCAGACCAAGTAGTAGAAGATACTCTTGATAAGGCAGATAATGCTGTGGAAGGTGCAGTGGATAGAGCAGATGAAGCTGTAGAAAATGCACTTGATAAAGCAGAAGATAAAATAGATGAAACCCTTAATAGATAAGGTTAAAATATGAAAAAACTAATACTTTTATTATCTGTTTTTCTTATTGCTTTTTCTTTTAGCTGTGTATATGCAGGTGAAAAAAATGAATCTGGCAAAAAATCAGAAAAAGAAGAAACAACAGATAAATTGTTTAAAAATATAGTAGATAGTATTGAAAAAACAACAGAAGATTCTGTTAATAAAATAGCACGTGATATTAAAGAAATTAAAAAGGATAAGAAATAAAATTTAAGGGCTTATTGATTTGATGCGAACCCCATTTATTGGACAAATAAATGGGGTGTTTTTATGTCACGTAGAACAAAGTATTCTTATGAATT
>CALUZC010000039.1 GCA_944325215.1 uncultured Mucispirillum sp.
CTTGAGCCCAGTTCCTAATGGTACCAGTCCATTTTTTAGTTGCTTCAAATGTTGCCAAATAAAGAGCCTTTAAAAGTAATGTATCACTTAGAAATACACTCCGTTGACTGTTTAATTTACGATAGACAGAATTTAATGACTCTAATGTATTGGTGGTATATATGACTTTCCTAGTGGTAGAGTTGATAATATATAAACAAGGGGCTTTTAAAAGCCCCTTAAATTATTTTTTAATTTCTTCAACAAATTCAATTAATGCCATTTCAGCATTATCACCCTTACGGCGACCAAGTTTTAAAACTCTTGTATAACCACCGTTTCTGTCTTTGAAAACAGGGGCAATTTCATGGAAAAGTTTTCTAACACTTTCAGCATTAGGAAGTTTTTTAAGTGCTAATCTTCTTGCAGCCACATCGCCTCTTTTTGCAAGAGTGATTAATGGCTCAATAACACCTCTTAAAACTTTTGCTTTATCAAGTGTAGTTTCAATTTTACCATTTTCAATTAAAGACACTGTCATATTGCGAAAAGTAGCAATACGGTGTGATGTCTTCATTCTAAACTTGTTATTAACCACATTGTGTCTCATTATTCAACCTCAGAATCCTTTTTCTTATAGCCTAGACTCTCTAAATCCATACCTAAGCTTAAGCCAAGGTCAGATAATACTTTTTTGATTTCTTCAAGAGATTTTCTACCAAAGTTTTTAGTTTTCAGCATTTCTCCATCAGTTTTACTGCATAATTCATAGAGAGTTTTAATATTAGCATTTTTAAGACAGTTATAAGCTCTAACAGAAAGCTCAAGCTCTTCAATACTGTTATCAAGCATTTCAAGAACTTGGCTGTTGCCTCTGTTCTCTTCAACATCTGCCTCTTCTTCATCTTTTTCTTCAAAGTTTATAAACTGAGTCATGTAGTCTTTAACTATTTTTGCTGCAAAAGCCATTGCTTCTTCAGGTCTAACAGAGCCATCAGTTTCAATTTCTAATATCAGCTTATCATAATCAGTACTTTGCCCAACACGAGCATTTTCTACATGATAATTTACCCTTTTTATTGGAGTAAATATAGCGTCAACAGGCATAATATCAATTTCGTTATTGAATTTATCCTCAAATTCACCACTTGGGACATAGCCAATACCACGTTCTACAATTAATTCCATATATAATTCTAAATTATCATCACTAATTGTAAGAATATGTTGTTCTGGGTCAAGCACTTCTACTGTGCCATCACCTTGTATATCACCAGCAGTAACTGGACCTTTGCCTTTTTTCTTAATAAATACCTTAGTTTGCTCAGGAACGCTTGAGCATAATGTAAGGTCTTTAACGTTTAAGAGAATCTCTACTACGTCCTCAATGACGCCTGGTACAGTTGAAAACTCATTTGTAACTCCGGAAATACGCACACCAACAACGGCTGTGCCTTCAATAGATGAAAGCATAACTCGTCTTAAAGCGTTACCAATAGTAGTACCAAAGCCTTTTTCGTATGGCTCAATTATAAATTTACCATAAGTGTTTGATACCTGCCCAACCGGTTCAATACTTTTAGGTTTTATTAAATTCCTAAAATTCATCATTATCATAGGTAATGCATCCTCCGCTTTAAAAGCGTTATTTAGAGTAGAGCTCTACGATGAGCGATTCTTGAATGTCATAAGCTATATCAGTTCTTTCTGGAAGCCTAGATACATTCGCTTTAAAATTTTGCTTATCAAGAGATATCCATTCTGGAATTCCTCTACCAGCAGCAGTTTCAAGAGATTCTACTATTCTTGCATGATTTCTGCTTTTTTCTTTCACTTCCACAACCATTCCAGGTTTAACTAAGAATGATGGGATACTTACTTTTCTGCCGTTTACAGTAAAATGTTCATGTTTTACCATTTGGCGTGCTTCTTTACGACTTGAAGCAAAACCTGCTCTGTAAACAACATTATCAAGACGGCGTTCTAAGAACTGGAGTAATATTTCACCAGTAATCCCTTCCATAGAAGATGCTTTTTCAAAATATCTACGGAATTGTGATTCTAATACGCCATAAATTCTTTTAGCTTTTTGTTTTTCACGAAGCTGAACACCATAGTCGCTAAGTTTTTTATGTAACTTACCATGTTGACCTGGTGCGTATTCTTTTCTTTCAAAAGCACATTTATCTTTGTAACAACGTTCGCCTTTAAGAAAAAGCTTCATATTTTCACGTCTGCAAAGTTTGCAGTTTGCACCTGTATATCTAGCCAAGGTATCCTCTCCTATACTCTTCTTTTCTTAATAGGACGACATCCGTTATGTGGAACGGGTGTAATGTCTCTAATAACTGTAATCTTGATTCCAGCAGCTTGAATTGCTCTAATAGCACTTTCTCTACCAGAACCCGGTCCTTTAACACTAACTTCAACTTCTCTCATACCGAAATCAACAGCTTTTTTGGCTGCATTTTCAGCTGCAAGTTGAGCAGCGAAAGGAGTGGATTTCCTTGAGTTTTTAAAATTTTCTGTTCCGCCAGTTGCCCAGCATACTACATTACCTTTCACATCTGTAAAAGCGATGTGAGTGTTATTAAATGTAGAATTAATATGAGCTATACCCCTTGGTACGCTCTTTTTTTCTCTTTTACCTGATTTTCTAGGACCTGCCATGGTTCCTCCAAAGTAGCATTATGATAGAATATTAACCTACTGAATACCCTTTAACAGATAGTCCAGTTAATACCTACGCAGTGTCTTAATTAAAGACAACTATCAAGTTTTACTTCCTTTTTATACCGCGTTTACCAGCAAGCCCACGACGTGTTCTTGCATTAGAACGAGTTTTTTGCCCTCTAACAGGCAACCCCATTTTATGTCTCCAACCGCGGTAGCAGTTTATCTCCATAAGGCGCTTGATAGCAAGGCCGATTTCTTTACGTAAATCACCTTCCACCTTATAGTTTTCCTCTAATAATTTTCTGATTGAGGAAATTTCCTGCTCTGTTAATTCAGCCACTCTTTTGTTGCTATCGATACCTGTTTCTGCGATAACTTTACGGGCTGTGCTTCTACCTACTCCATAAATGTAGGTAAGACCGATTTCTACTTTCTTGTTGTTTGGAATGTCAACTCCGGCTACTCGCGCCACTATTCGCCTCCTTAGCCTTGCCTTTGTTTGTGGCGGGGATTTTCACAGATTATTCTGATTACCCCTTTCCTCTTCACAATCTTGCATTTGCTGCAAATCGGTTTAACGCTAGCTCTTACTTTCATTTGTCTGCTCCGTTTATTTTTGCCGATATGTAATTCTGCCCTTCGTCAAATCATACGGGGAAAGTTCAATTGTAACTTTATCACCCGGTAATATTCTGATGAAGTTCATTCTCATCTTGCCCGATAAATGAGCAAGGATAGTATGTTGATTTTCAAGAGTTACTTTAAACTGAGCATTTGGCAGTGCTTCAACTACTACGCCTGATGCTTCAATTACATCATCTTTTTTACTCATAATGTTCTCTTCCCCTCAACATTAATTAATGAAGATTATTCTTCATCTTCTAAAGTAAGAATAAGTGGTGCATCATTTGTAACTACCACCGTATTCTCATAATGAGCTGCAATGGAACCATCGACTGTAACGGCTGTCCATCTATCTTCTAAAATTTTGATAGCGTAATCACCGTATGTAACCATTGGTTCAATTGCCAATACCGCCCCAGGCTTTAACCTAAAGCCACGATTTGGCCTGCCATAGTTTGGAATAGAAGGTTCTTCATGCATATTTCTGCCTACCCCATGCCCTTGGTATTCTCTAATAACACCAAAGCCAGCCGCTTCCACATGGGTTTGGACTGCATGAGAAATGTCTGATACCCTAAAGCCTGCCTTAGCGTATTCAACACCCTTAAAAAAAGACTCTTTTGTAACTCTTATGAGCCTTGCAGCTTCCTCACTAATATTTCCAACAGGGAACGTTCTACAAGCATCACTATGAAAGCCGTCTTTATTGGCAACCACATCAACACTTATAATATCGCCCTCTTTAAGAACGTAATCATTAGGGATTCCATGCACCACCACATTATTAACTGATGTGCAGCATGCACCTGGAAAACCATGATACCCCTTAGATGATGGAATGGCGGACATTGAGTATACAATACTTTCTACCCGCTTGTCAACATCTTTTGTTGTAATTCCCGGTTTTATATAATTTTTTAAATCTTTAAATACTGCTTTTACTACTTCTGATGCAGTTTTTATTTTTTCTATTTCACTTTTAGAGTATAAAACAACCATTATTTAAGTATTTCCTCAATTTCTGCAAATACTGTTTCTGGAGTTTTAGTTCCATCTACAATAAATAATTTACCAGTATTTTTGTAGTATGATTTTAAAGCATCTGCCTGTTCATGGAAAACTTCCAGTCTTTTCTTAACTGTTTCTTCTTTATCGTCATCTCTTTGAACAAGTGGAGTTTTGCCATCTTCTGCCATACCTTCAACTGCAGGTGGGTTATATTTAACATGGTAGATTTTACCAGTAATCGGGCTTGTTCTTCTACCAGTAATACGTTCAACAATATATTCATCTGGCACTTCAAGGCTTATTATATGAGTTATTTCTGTTTTCATATCTTCTTGAAGCATAACATCTAAGCTTTTAGCTTGTGCTAAAGTTCTTGGAAAACCATCTAGTATAAAGCCATTTTTACAGTCTGATTGAGCAAGCCTTTCTCTCATTAACCCAATAATAATTTCATCTGTAACAAGTTTACCATTATCCATAAACTCTTTTGCAACTTTTCCAAGTGGTGAGCCAGCTTTAACAGCTGCTCTTAACATATCACCAGTAGAAATTTGAACTATACCATATTTTTTTATGATAAATTCAGACTGTGTGCCTTTACCTGCACCAGGTGCACCTAAAAATACAATGTTTTTCATGACCAATTTCTCCCTCTAATACGGCCTTTAGCTAAAAAGCCGTCATAGTTGTGAGTAAGTAAGTGAGATTCTATTTTTTGTATAACATCAAGACCAACACCTACAACAATCAACAGGCTTGTTCCACCAAAGTAAAACTGTAAGCCGAATGCCCTAATAAATAACTGTGGCATAACAGATACTATTGCTAAATATACAGCACCAACAAATGTTAAACGAGTTAAAACATAATCTATATAATTAGCAGTTTCAATACCTGGGCGTTTGCCAGGCATTATACCACCAGATTTATTTATATTATCTGCAATATCTGTTGGGTTAAATATAATAGATGTATAAAAATATGTAAAAAATATAATTAATGTAAGCTCTAATACATAATATACAGGATATTCAGGCGAAAAGAAAAAGTTAATTTTTTGCACTGTAGGGTCCTGTGGTAAAAATGTAGCAAGAGTAGCAGGTAAAGTAATCAATGTAGAAGCAAAGATTATAGGTATAACACCTGCTGGGTTTAGCCTTAAAGGAAGGTATGAATTACCAGATGTAACTTTTCCACCTGCATTACCTTTTCTTACATATTGAATTGGAAGCCTGCGTTGAGATGTTTCCATAAATACGATTGCAACAAAAGCAAAAGCCATAATTGCAACAGCTATGATTAATGGAATAATCTGAACTGTGCCAGACTGCATTAAATTATATGTATTAGATACTGCACTTGGGAATGCTGAGATAATACCTGCCATGATGATTAATGACATACCATTACCAACACCATATGATGTTATTTTTTCACCAAGCCATACTAAAAACATTGTTCCAGTAGTAAGTGTTAATGTAGCAATAAACCTAAACTGCCAGCCATCAATAAATACTATTCTTGCACCATTGATTTCCATATTTTCTATACCAATGGAAATTGCAAGCCCTTGAATAGCAGCAACTACAACAGTTAAATATCTAGTATATTTAGTAATAGTAGCCCTTCCCTCACTGCCTCTTTTTTTAAGCTCTGCCAGTGTTGGAATAACTACTGCTAAAAGCTCCATAATGATAGATGCAGAGATGTAAGGCATAACACCCATAGCAAAAACTGTTAATTTTGCTAAAGCACCACCTGTAAACATATCAAGAAAACCAAGGATATTGTTTTCTGCACTTTGAAAAAATTGAGATAACGCCTGCCCGTCAACCCCCGGAGTAGGAATATGAGCACCTATACGAAATATAGCAAGTAAAAGAAGCGTCATAAATATACGCTTACGTAATTCTGGAATAGAAAATATTTCTTCAATTTTCTTAAACATTCTTTCCGCCTTTATTTATTAAAATACACTATAAAGAAAATTGATACCACATATAAAAAAATTTTGCAAACGAAATTATTAGTTTTTTACAAAAAAATTGGCTCATATACTAAATTTATATAATATTTAATATATGAGCTTATTAAAATTATATTATTTTATAGTGGTTGGTGTTTACCACTATATAAACCATTTGGATGATTTTCACAGCCACCATTTACTAAATCACTTAAACTGGTATATTCTTTTCCGCAATATTTACAGCTAAATGGATTAGTGTGACTTCCTTCATAAGGCTGATGTTTACCACCATAAAGTCCATTTGGATGGTTTTCACAGCCACCATTTACTAAATCACTTAAACTGGTATATTCTTTTCCGCAATATTTACAGTAAAATTGATTAGTTTGACTGCCTTCATAAGGCTGATGTTTGCCTCCATATAGTCCATTTGGATGGTTTTCACAGCCACCATTTACTAAATCACTTAAATTAGCAAATTCTTTTCCACATAATTTGCAATAAACTGACATAATATCACCTCTTATTATTTATCTTACAAAACTTAATGTTTTGTATTTTTTATTATGCTCTATTAATGCGACAAAAGATTTCGCACTACTAAAAAATTTTTAAATATTACTATTTTTGCCGTTTATTTCTTTTGCCAATATTTCAAACATTTCTTTTTCATGTTTTTTTGCTATATCCTGTGTCCATATTTCTCCATTTTTAATATATGATGCCATAATTTTAAGTTTAGGACTTTGCTGTATTATTTCATTAAAATTCTTTACTTTTCCATCTGGATAATAATTTGAAAATTTTGAATTTCCAGATACTGTTATTAATGCAAGATTACCGAAACAATGTAAAATATCATCACCCCAATCGTCTTTATTTTCTGGGTTTTGTGGATAAAAATGTTCTATGGAATTTCTAAACTGCACTTTCCAGTTATTAAATTTCGGCTCTATTATTCCTTCATATCCATCTCGGTATAATAAATAATCAAGATAGGTAAAAACTATCCTTTCAATATTAAAACCTGTTTGCTTATTAAAGTCTTCTTCTGTAAATTCTTTTGTTGCACATCCATAGAATTTTTTGATTTTTTCTATGCAGTGATTTTCTAATACATTAATTACACTTTCCAGTCCTGCATCTTTTCCATCAAAAAGATGTTTTAAAAGTGCGGTTATCCACTTCATAGTCCTAGGCGATGTATAAGTAATTCTTAAAAGGGACTGCAATATTTTTAAAGGTTCTTGAGTTGATTCATCTTCTTCTTTACCATATGTGTTTACTAGGTATGGTTTGCTGCCATCTTTATATTTTAATAAAGATAACTTTAAGTTATTATCATCATCTTGATAATCTCTTTTAACTATATATTTATCAAATAAAAATCTGCATTTAAGCATATTTGAAATAAATTTTTTTGCACTTTCCTTATTTTCATGATGTTCTGCCAAATTAATTAACAGTTTTTTATCATCGTATAAGCTATCTTCATCTCTACTATCCTGCATTACTGCATTTAAATGAAGTAAAAAATATGGAAATATTATTATTGATTCAAACCGTTCAGGTTTTTCATCTGTGTTATTTTTATCTTTATTCTCATTAACCTGTTTATCAAAATGACCGTCTATAATATCTTTTAATGTTTTTATATCTTCATTATCAACTGTAGTATTAAATATACTTTTTAATGTATCCCAGTGTAAAACATCTTCTTTAAAATCTGATAAATCTTCTTCAAACAATTTTTTTCTTATTTCAGGCTTAAAAGACATCTGCACATATCTATTCATTTGTGAGCAGGCATCCCATATAATAGACGCTGTTCTTTTATCATTACTATCATTTATTGCTTCAAGAAATTTTGCTTTTGCTATATGGTGAAGTTCCAGCTGTTCGCCTCTTGTATTCATTATTTCAAAGTAATGGTTTAAATCAGTATTTTCAGGAACCTGCACTCTAACTAAAAAAGTTTTTTTAATGTTTACAAGGAATGTTTGCTGATTACTTGTGTTGCTTTTAAAATAACTTTCTATGCATCTATAACCTTCATATATTTCTTTTGCATTATCATATGCACCAATTTCTTCATTTTCTTTCATATTTTTAAGAGCATTAAGTGCATTATCATATATCTGCCTTGCTTCAAAAGAAAGCATATTGTCTATATTTATATTTAAATTCTCTATATGTTTATTTAAGTAAATCATTATCAAGGAAAGAGTGGTTAATCTTTGCTGACCATCTATAACTTCATATCTGCCATCATCTTTTTTATCAACAGTTAATGTTCCAAGAAAATATTTATTGTTACTATTGTTACTATTATTACTATTATTACTATTATTATATATAATATCTTCAAGTAATTGTTCTATTTCTTTTTCAGTCCATGAATATTTTCTTTGATATATAGGGACTATATATTTATAACTAAATATATCTGTAATTTTTATTTCCTTAATTTCTTCACTCATCTTTATATCCTTCAATTATATAATATCCTGTAACTTATCACATATTTTTGTATATTTGCTTTTGTTATAGTCTGGCAAATCTTCTATTTTCTTTAATTCTATTTTCATAATGTCTTCTGGTTTATTCATTTCACTAATTTTATTAAACAATGCTCCGTTATTAATATTATTGTTTTCACCATTAGCATAATTATTTATGCTTTCCCTGCGGACAGCATACATTACAAGCCTTAATGAATAGCTCCATTTATAAAGCATATCAATATAAGATGTTTCCATATTTTCTATGCCAAACCTGTCTATAAATAATAGCAAGGCACATTCATAAAGCCGTTTTATATAAACATCACCTGTTCTATAATCTGGTATTTCTTCACTTTCTTTATGATGTTCCTTAACCATTTTTTTTACTTCTGTTAATAATTTATCATAATAAAAAACATATTTAAAAAAGTATTCACCTGATATGAAAGGCTGTGTCAGTTGAAACATATTACTTTCTTTGCTATATAAGAAGTCCAAAAACTCTTTCTCTATCTTTTCTGCAAGCATTACACTTCTTTTATGGTAAAGTGCATAGTTGTATTTATATTCGCTAGATATTCCTTTAAATATATTTATATCTTTTGCAGTATAATAAATGACATCTCTTTTTTTATACCAGCGGACTACTGGATATAAATAATCAGCAAAAAGGTCTGCCAAATGGTTTTCGTCAATATTATCCCATCGTTTTACTACTGCTTTTTTAATATCTTCGCTTGCACCGTTCATCTCTCTTAAATGGTAAGCCTTTAATAAATCATGTGGTTTTAGCGATTTACCCCTTGTATTTTGGCTATCAAAAAACTGAAATGCTTCTTCCTGTTTATCTGTTATTATAATGGCAAAAGAACATTTTTTTATATAGTCATTATAGTTTTCTTTTTCGCTGTGGCTTAATGCATTAACTCTGCTTTCAAGTGCTTTATAATTTTCTGCAATATTTTTAAAAGATACTGCTTTCACTTCATTTTCTAGCAAAAAATCTGATTCATCATCTAATGCTTTTAATATTAATGCTATTGTTATAAGCCGCTGCTGACCATCTACAATGTTATAAAATCCATTTTCATCTCTATGAAGTATTAGTGAGCCAAGCCTGTACTCTTTATTCTCTTTCATTGCACTGTATATATCATTAAAAAGAGTATCAGCAGTTGATTTTTTCCATGTATAAGGTCGCTGATAATCAGGGATTGTAAGTTTATTGCTGTATTCTTCAATTAAGCCCGATAAGTTTACAATTTTTAATTTATCTTCACTCATATCTAATCCTACATATTACTTCTATTCCCCGTAAACTACGGGGAATAGATTATTATTTTTAATTTTGCTTTTCTATCTAAATTTTATATGGAGTTAAAACATATTTCGGTTTAGATGTAATATTACCATTTTCATCTTTTTCAAAACCTGAGTCTCCATTTCCTACTTGACCATAATCATTTTTACCCCAACTATAAAGACCTGAATCAGTTCTTACATAAACTGTACTTCCATCAACTATGACTTCTTGTATCTTGCCTTCTATTAATTTTTTACCATTTTGTTCATCTATTCTTACTGGGCTTAATTCACTTTCAGTTGTTCCATTACCTAATTGTCCTCTAGAATTAGGACCCCAACCATAAAGACCTTTATCAGTTCTTACACAAACTGTACTTCCATCAACTATTACTTCTTGTATCTTGCCTTCTATTAATTTTTTACCATTTTGTTCGTCTATTCTTGCTGGGCTTAATACATAATAATGTGAATGTATTGTTCCATTTCCTACTTGACCAAAATCATTATTACTCCAAGCATAAATGCCTATATCAGTTATTACATACACTGTATTTATATATAATATAACTTCTTGTATATTACCTTCTATTATTTTTTTTCCATTTTGTTCATCTATCCTTATTGGAGTTAATTCATTTTCAGTTGTTCCATTACCTAATTGTCCTCTATAATTACTACCCCAAGCATAAAGACCTGTATCAGTTCTAACATAAACTGTACTTGCATCAACTATGACTTCTTGTATATTGCCTTCTATTATTTTTTTTCCATTTTGTTCATCTATCCTTATTGGAGTTAATTCATTTTCAGTTGTTCCATTACCTAATTGTCCTCTATAATTAGAACCCCAAGCATAAAGACCTATATCTGTCCGTACATAAACATTACTTCCATCAACTATGACTTCTTGTATATTGCCTTCTATTATTTTTTGACCGTTTTGTTCATCTATTCTTATTGGAGTTAATACATTAGTAGTTGTTCCATTACCTATTTGACCACTTTCATTACTACCCCAAGCATAAAGACCTGTATCTGTTCTTACATAAACTGTACTTGCATCAACTATGACTTCTTGTATATTGCCTTCTATTATTTTTTTTCCATTTTGTTCATCTATCCTTATTGGAGTTAATTCATTTTCAGTTGTTCCATTACCTAATTGTCCTCTATAATTAGAACCCCAAGCATAAAGACCTATATCTGTCCGTACATAAACATTACTTCCATCAACTATGACTTCTTGTATATTGCCTTCTATTATTTTTTGACCGTTTTGTACATCTATTCTTACTGGGCTTAATACATTTTCAGTTGTTCCATTACCAGTATTATCACCCCAAGCATAAAGACCTGTATCAGTTATTACATAAACTGTTTCATCTTTACTTATAACTTCTTTTATATTACCTTCTATGATTTTTTTTCCATTTTGTTCATCTATTCTTATTGGATTTAATACATTAGTAGTTGTTCCATTACCTACTTGTACTCTATCATTTCCCCATCCATAAAGACCTGTATCAGTTAAAACATATGCGATTTTATATACACTATCATAAAATTGATATGTAGATTTAACAGTAAAAGTTACCTCTTTAGGTGTTGTTATATTGTCAGTATTACCTTCACTAAGCATTTCACCAACATTACCCCAAATATATTTTTTACCATCTACTGTTTCACCATAAACAAATCCATTTATTGGATAAATTTGTTTAAAAACTAAATCTTTATTACCACTTGATCCATCAGAAATACTATCTGAGCTACCTTTATTTTCTGCACAGCCTACTGTTACAAACAAGCCTAATAGAAATATTGCTATCAATTTACTTAAATTCACCATTTTTATTTCTCCTTATATGTGTTGTATAATCAAATAGAATTTATAAAAATATTCATACTTTAAGTATAAATATATTATTATAATAATTAAACCAAAGTTTAAATACCAAGCCTGTATTATTATTTATTATGTTGAATTATATAAATGAAAAGAAAATTTTAAATATATGGAAATAAATGCTGTAGTATAAAAAAGAAATAATAAGAATAATGCTAAAAAAATAAAACTTTGTCTACCCCCCCCCCCGAATAAAAGTAAGATTATTTAACATTTTATCACTCCTATCTATTTATAATGAATTATAAATAAAATTTATTATTTTGTAAAGATTAAAAATTTTCAGCATTATTGCTTTTTATTTTACACAACTAAATATAAAGTGATTTTTCGTTTATACCACTTTGATAATCTATTATTTAATATAATAAAAAACTTTCTTCAATATTTAATAATTTATTATTCTTATTTATTATTACATTGGAAAATAAATAAATTTTAAAAAGTCATATTGATAATTTATATAAGTATTATCTATACACATAATTTCACCCATTAACATATTTTACTTAGACAATATACGGTTTAATATCTTTATTTAAGGGTTTAATAATTATTTCCTACACAATTTTTACATAATTAAGATATAGGCACAAAAAAGCCACCTTATAAAAGGTGGCAATGTATAAAAGATATATTTAATATACCTTATTTAGCTTTGTTTTCTTTTTTAGCAACATATTTAACTTTTTCAATTAATTTAATATCGCCACCTGCTTTTTTTATTTTTTCTTCTGCAGATTTAGATACTTTATCAACTTCAAAAGTTAATTTTTTAGTTAATTCGCCATCACCTAAAATTTTGATGCCGTCTTCGTTGCAGTGAACTAATCTTCTTGCTTTTAAGCTTTCAGCATTAACTGTTTCCCCTGCTTCAAAACGTGCTTCAATTTCTGCTAAATTTACTATTTCATAAACTGTAGCAAATTGTGCGTTGTTAAAGCCTCTTTTAGGGATACGACGGATTAAAGGCATTTGACCGCCTTCAAAACCCTGCCTTACCTGGCCGCTTTTTCTAGCGTTTTGACCTTTGTTACCACGGCCACCAGTAGTTCCTTGACCACTACCAGTACCTCTACCTCTTCTTTTACGGTCTTTATTAGCACCACGACCCGGTCTTAATTGATTAAGTTGCATTATTTTCTCCTAAATTGGTGATTTACTCGCTTTTCTCTTAACGCAAAACACCATTAATAAATTAACTATTAAAAGTTAATGTAAAAAGGGGCATAAAGCCCCTGTAATTATTTTTTGTTTTTAACAAGGTCTGAGATTTCTATGCCACGAGCTGCAGCTACCTGGTCTATAGTTCTCATATTTTTAAACCCGTTCATAGCAGCATATAAAGAGTTATATGGGTTTCTGCTTCTTACAGATTTACAAAGTATATTGTGAATACCTGCAAGTTCAAATAATGAACGAACAGCACCACCAGCAATAATACCAGTACCAGGTGCAGCTGGTTTCATAACTATTTCACTTGCACCAAATTTACCTATCATAGCATGTGGAATAGTGCCTTTAGCAACAGGTATTGATACCATGTTTTTCTTAGCATTTTCCATAGCTTTACGTATTGCATCAGGTACTTCTCTAGCTTTACCATGACCAATACCAACGTTACCGTTGTGGTCCCCAACTACTACAAGGGCTGTGAATTTGAATATACGTCCACCTTTAACAACTTTTGTAACCCTGCCAATGTGAACAACTTTATCAGATAATTGTTTTTCTTCTGTACTCAAATCAGACCCCCTTACTAGAACTCAAGACCGGCTTCACGAGCACCGTCTGCTAATGCTTTTATTCTACCGTGATAGATATAGCCGCCTCTATCAAATACAACAGCATTAATGCCTTTATCTTTAGCACGTTTACCTACTGTTGAACCTATAAATTTAGCAACTTCTAAATTTAATTTACCACCGAATTTTGCACGGAACTCTTTTTCAAGAGAGCTTGCTGAAACTATTGTTTCCCCAGTTTTATCATTGATAACCTGAGCATATATATTAGTGTTGCTTTTAAACACAGCAAGACGTGGGCGAGCCTCACTTCCGCGGATTTTTTTTCTTAATCTGATATGACGTCTAACACGTCCTTCAGCTTTATTAAACCTGCTCACTATCTGCTCTCCTTATTTTTTACCAGATTTGCCAGCTTTCATTGCAACGTATTCACCAGCATAACGTATACCTTTACCTTTATAAGGTTCTGGTTTTCTGATTTTACGAATATTTGCTGCAACTTGACCAACAAGCTGTTTATCTATACCTTTAACAGATATTTTAGTGTTGCCATCTACAGCAAACTCAATACCTTCTGGTGCTTTAAAAATAACTGGGTGAGAAAAGCCCATAGATAAATCTAAGTCTTTACCTTTCATAGCTACTTTGTAACCAACACCAATAATTTCAAGGTTTTTAACAAATCCGTTAGTAACACCTTCAATCATATTAGCAATAAGTGTTCTGTAAAGCCCATGTTTTTGTCTTAATGCAATAGAGCCATCAGCACACTCTAATACTAATTGTGAGCCATCAACTTTCACAATTATACCTTCTGCGATATCTTGAGAAAGTTTACCTTTTGGGCCTTCAACTGCTACAGTAAGCCCTGAAACATTTACTTTTACCCCTGCCGGAATAGTGATTGGTGATTTACCAATACGTGATACTTTAACTTTCGGCTCTTGGGTTTTTTGACTTTCTTTTGCCATATTACACTCCAATTACCAAATTTGACAGAGATATTCGCCGCCTACTTTTTCATTAAGGCATTGTTTCACTGTTTTTATACCAGAAGAAGTAGAGATAATACCATTACCTAATCCACCTAAAACAAGTGTTAAGTTTTTAGTATTTACATAAACCCTTCTACCCGGTTTAGAGATACGTTTTAAACCACGGATAACTGATTCGTTCATATCGTTGTATTTTAAGTAAACGATAATGTCTTTTTTGTTGCCGTTAGTAACTACTCTATAATTTTTAATATAACCTTCATCTTTAAAGATAGTTGCAATACTTTCTTTTATTTTAGAATAAGGTATTGTAACTTCTGAATGCTTAACCATTAATGCGTTACGCATACGAGCAAGCATATCAGCAATAGGGTCAGTCAATCTCATTTTGCTGCTCCTCCATCCTACCAGCTTGACTTGCGAACGCCTGGTATATCACCATTTAACGCAAGTTTACGGAAACACATACGGCACATAT
>CALUZC010000040.1 GCA_944325215.1 uncultured Mucispirillum sp.
AAGATTTTATCATCTACTGGCATAGCCAGTAGTTTTTTGTTTCGCTATGCTCAACTCTCTAAAGAGTTAATAAAAAATGCAGGGCTTTCGCCCTGCATTTTTTGTTTTGAGCATTGTTTTAATCTATTAATGAGCTTAATAGTTTCGTATAATCAAATAATATCCTTAACCGCCAAGTTAAAAAATCTTTTATAATCTTTATACTACTAGATTTTGATAGATTCTGTTTTTTTAATGATAGTAACTTTACCTGCTTCAAATTTTACTTCAACAGAACCATAAAAACCTTGTTCCATTGTTTCTCTCATGATTTCATAAAGTTTAGTAAGTTGTGATTTTCCGCCAATTTGTTCGTTTTTGTTAATGTTTAAAGCTGCCATAATGCCTCTCCTCATGTGCTATGTTCGCTGCATCATATTTTATTTATTTTTTTAATTCTTAACTTCTTAATAATTGCATTGCTATTGCTGGTATTTGGTTAGCTTGTGCAAGCAGTGAAATATTTGCTTGATATGCCACTTGCGCTGCTGTCATAGCTGTTGTTTCTTTTGCTATGTTTGTATCTCTTATTCTTGATTCACTTGCAACAGTATTTTCCTCTGCAGTAGCTAAAGTGTTCATAGTGCTTTCAAGTCTGTTAACATTTGCACCAATTTTTGCTCTAACAGATACAACTTTAGTTAATGCATTATCAATTTCTGTAATTGCTCTTTGTGCATCATCTTGTGTATTAATATTAGTGTTACTAATTCCTAATGCCATTGTATTAAGAGCAGGAAGTGATACATCTAATTTTTCACCTTTTTCTGTTCCCACTTGGATTTCTGTTCTTGCATCTACCACATGTAAATTTAAGTTTTGATTTTCAAGCCTGTTGCTTGGCATAAAATCAATTTTACCAGTTCCTTCGTTGTAGATTGCATCTACACCAGTTCTTGAATCTACTATTAAATCAATACCTGGAATAACATCTGTAACTCTTGAATTACTAGTAATTCTTTCGCCGATTACAACACCTGTTAAGTTATCTGTTGCTGTAATAGTTTGTATATTTTGGCTTGATTGCTGCACTGTTTCAAGACCTAATGCGTCCATTAATTTTTGTGTTCCAGTAAATGAAAGCTCACCAGTTTTACCAGTTAATGCAGATTGAAGTATCATTGTTCCTGGAACTACTCCAAAACCAACACCTTCTACTTCATTAAAGTTTACAAGCCTTTTATCTACTTCTGTTAAACCACTGCCCATACCTAAATCTTTTGTAATAGCTGTAGTTAATTTATCAACAAAGTCTTGAATTGTATCATCACCTTCAAGGTATATTGTAACTTTGCTGTTATTACCATAAATTGTAAGCTCTTGAGTGTTTGCAAAAAGTTCTACACCGTTTTCATCTACAAAGTTTGCAATTTCTGAAAGCCTTGTAGTTGAAGTTGCTGCTTGACCAGTTGTTCTTAAATTAATAGTTGTTGTTCCTGATTGTGTTGCTCCACCTACTTTTTCTTCAAAACCTAAAGTCATCTCGCCTTGAGATACATAACCAGTTTCTGGGTCTAAAGATACTATATGAACTGTTACATCATTAGTTTCTTCAATACCGTTTTGGTTATCTTCTTTTGTTAATGAGTTTGGTGTGTTATATACTATTGTTGGTCCTGTAACACCATTTGCACTAACTTGTAATGCACCACCACCTTGAGCTAATAAATCATCACCATTTGCTGTGCCTTTAAAGTCTGATACGTTAAATAAGAATTTATCGCCACCTTTTACTTCTGTTGCACCAGCAAGCATTGGAATATCAAACTGTAAATTAAAACCATTTGAGTTATAATCGCCAGTTAATTTACCATCTGCTGTAGTGTATTCTACCCATGCACCTTCATCACCAGTTTCTGCTGATATAAATTTCACTCTAAAAGTAGCACCAGCTGAAGCATTGCTGCTTGATTCTGGAAATTCTACTAAAAAGTAACCGCTTTCGTTAGTTGTAACTGCTGTTACATTTCCAAAAGCCATTGTAGAGCCATCTTGTTGGTAGCTGTTTACATAGCTCATAGAAGCTGATATTACAGTTCCTGCTGCTCCACCATCAGTTGGGTTGCTTACTGTTACAGTGTAACCTGCTGATGCTGGGTTTGGCATATTTAATTCTTCTGGATCTATTACTGAACCAATGTTTGTTGTGCCTTGATTACTGATATATGCACCAAGTTCCCCTTCTCTTAATGTGAAGATTTGTGATGACTGTACTTGGTTTTGACCAGGTTTTACATTTACATTAATGTCATAGTTACCGTCTGCTACTGTGCCATTAATTACTGCATCAATTTTATCTGTCCCAGAATTCCATGCACCACTAGAATCACCATTGATTAATTTTTTAGTATTGAACTGTGTTGTATCAGAAATTCTGTCAATTTCTTCTTTTAATTGGTCAATTTCTTTTTGGATTTCAAGTCTGTCATTAGCAGTATATACACCATTTGAACCTTCCACTGCTAACTCTCTCATTCTTTGAAGCATGCTTGTAATTTCATTAGTAGCACCTTCTGCAGTTTGAAGATATGATATACCATCTTGAGCGTTTTGAGATGATGTTTGAAGTCCTAAAATAAAACCTCTCATTTTTTCAGATATAGACATTCTTGATGGATTGTCCATAAATTTGTTTATTTGTAAACCTGATGAAAGATTTTTTATAGCTGAACTTAATGCACCTTGGTTTCTGCCTGCATTAACTGTTGGTGTCATTGAAAATAAATTCATGTTTTGAATCATACTTGTTGACATCGTGTCCTCCCTGACTTACTCAATAGAGTACCAACCATGTATGGTGTTTATATTTCCTATTTCGTCACATTATCAATTTTACTTTAGGATTTTTTTTAAAATCTTAAACTTTTCCTATCAGCTTCCCTGCTGATATTTTACTTATCGGTATGACTTTATAAAACTTTAGAACTTTTTTTAAAAAATTTTATGGATTTTTTAAATATTATATTTATATAGAATATATATGCTTAAACAAAAAAAGCCTAATAATTTTATTAGGCTTTAATAGATAATATATAATAGTATTTAACGTATTATCTGTTTTAAAGGAATGCTGCCCAAATCTGATATATATGTAATGGATTTTATATTTTCTATTTTTGGCATATTATCAATCTTAATATACATTTCTACTATACATTCCGAATTAGAATTAATAACAATATTTCTTGTGCCTGCATCATATATACAGTTAGTAGTCTTTATTTTATCTGACCTGTAATCAGTATAGTATAAATTACCGTTAATATTTATAAGCCCAGCTAAACCACTTAATTTTATAGTCTGCTTCCTGCCTGCTGATTTAATGCTGTATGTAAATATACTTCTATTCACATTATAAACCACACTACTTTTATGATTATTTCCCACATATTCAATTATCTCATTTTTTGGGGTATATACTTTACTAATACTGCTTTTTGCATATTGAGTTCTTTGAACTTCCTTTGTTTTACTAACTGATTTTTCAGCCATACAGCCTGACATAATAATTAATGCTGCTACTAAAATAATACTATTTCTCATAAATCTCCTCTATATCTCCCATATTGATACTGCTGATACATCATTATCCAGCTTTTTTGTTTTATCTACTAAACAGATTATGTTGCCATAACCTTTTTGTTTATGTATTAATGCTTTTTGAAAAGGCTCTGCCATTTCTTTTACGGGGTTTTGAGTGCTACTTATTATTACTGGATATAAATAATTATCATCTTCTATTAATAAGTCTATCTTTACCTTTAAATTATCCCTGTAGTGATAAAGCCTGCATTCTTTTCCATTGTGGTGGTAGCTTTTTACTATCTCCATTACTACAAAATTTTCAAAAAACTTACCGTTCATATCTGACTGCTCAAGTTTTTCTGGTGTATCTAAGGATAAAAGCCATGCTGCTATACCTGTATCTTCAACATAAAGCTTTGGTGTTTTAATGTAACGCCTGTTGTTATCCATACTATATGGCTGTAAAAGATATATAAAATTTATATTTTCAAGAATAGATACCCAGCTTTTTATTGTATTTGGTGCCATATTTAATTTTTCTGCCAACTCTGAAATATTTAATTCTCTACCCATATACAAAATAAGCTCTTTTAGAAAATTTAAAAATATAAGCTTACTGCCAAAATTAATACGCCCCATAATATTATTTTTAATTAATTTTTCTACTATACCATTTATTACATTATCCCACTGCTCATTATTATCTAGTATGGCAGCTTCTGGGGAAAAACCACGCCATATTAACTGGTATGTGTAATTTAAACTTTTTTTGCTTATGATACCCGGCAACTTCTCAGCTGGTAAATAAGGTTTTTGCATATGTCCCATATTTGCAAGTTCATATATAGAAAACCCATGCAGGTTATAAACTGTTAAGTTATCTAGTAATATACTTTTTATACTAGCAGCATCGCTGTCTGAAATAAAAATTAACGGTATTCTTTTTTCTAAATGGTCTAATATTGATAAACCTTCCTCCATATTATCTATTATTAATGGAGCAGAGTATTTTATGAAAAACTCTTTAGGATTATTTGATAATAAAGTTAATGCTTTAATATTATGTAATGAAATAATACCGTATTTTTCATATACCGATAAGGTGCAGGTAGATTTTCCACATTCACCCATACCTGTAACTAATATATACTTATCTGCTGGTGATGATTTTAATAGGTTTTCAAGAGTTCTTTTAATAAATCTCACTACTTACTCCAATATGCATCTTAAATGCAAAATGGTTATTACTTATATATACAATATTTTTTACTGGATTGATTGTATATAATTTTTAAAGAATAATCAAGCATTTTCTTATCGTCATTTAAAATGCATATTGGTAAAAGCTAGTTTTTATATTTTTTTCTTTAGGAAATTTACTGCTAAATCTGTAAAATCAGTAAATAGACCATCAACACCTGCTTTAAAATACAGTGCATCATATAATTCTTCAACACAAGTAACATAGTGTGGCAGTTTATCTTTTCTAACAGTATATGGGTGACAAATCATATTATTTTTATGAGTGTTTGATACAAAATCAGTAATAACAATGCTGCCTTGTTTTGATTTATCTTTATCTATTATCATATCATAGCTTGGACCTGTGCCTGTTGCATAATGAGCTACTTCTTTCATACCCTCAAAAGTCATTATCGGTTCATAATCAAAAAGCTGCCATGAGCCATCTTTATATTCATATGTTTCATGCCAGTCATTATAAGCATATAAAAGTATTGTTTTTATATCCATATTAAACTGTGGCATTAATGTATCTTTTACATACTTTAAATCTGGATAATCAAATGTTTGAAAATATGCTTTGCTTTCCTTTGTAGTATATCCATATTTTTTTAATACTTCTAATGTTGCTTTTGATATATCTTTATTATGCTGTTTATAAAACCATGGGGCTTTTGTTTCCACATATATACCAATATCCCTTCCCATAGTTTTATTTAACCCTTGTATAAATTCTATTTCTTCTTCAAATGTATGCAGCTTAAAAGTAGATGTAAACATTGGAAAACGGTTTTTATATTCCTGAACTTTCTTACCATTTTCTATTACAAACCCTTCGCTGAAATTTAATGACTTTAATTCTTCCAAAGTAAAATCAATTACATAATATCTTCCATCATTTCTTACTCTATCAGGAAATTTTTCTGCCACATCTGTAAGCCTGTCTAAATATATATCATGGATTACTATTAAGTAATTATCACGACTCATAGCTAAATCCTGCTCTAAATAATCTGCCCCCATCATATAAGCTAAGGCTTTTGATTCTAATGTATGCTCAGGCAGATAACCACTGGCACCACGGTGGGCTATAACTATCTTTTCCATAATATTCACCTTATTTATTATTTCTATTTATTGTAGGACTAATTTTTTTTAATGTAAAGAGATATACTCTTGTATTTTACAACATATATTAAACTTTTATTAGTTTATAAGATTAATATTGTAAATGTAACTATTTTATTTGGGTATACTTATAAGATGAATTTGTATATTAAAAATATAACTTATATTGCACTATCTGGTAATTTCATTTGAAAAGCTTCTAGAATATGAGACTTTGTAATGTCGTTACTGTGAGCCATATCAGCAATAGTTCTTGATGTTTTAAGGATTTTTGAATAACTTCGTGCAGAAATATTATATTTATTCATTATCACTTCTAAAGTTTTTTCTGCATCACTATCTAAATGGCAGTATTTTCGGACCATGCTTTCATTCATTTCAGAATTATATAAAATATTTTCATTTTTAAAACGGTTAGCTTGTATTTCATGTGCTTCTATAACCCGCTGTCTAATTACTTCTGAAGGTTCGCCTTCTTTTATATCCATTAAATCTTTATAATCTACTGCTTCTACCCTTGAAATTAAATCTATTCTATCAAGCATAGGACCTGATAATTTTGCCCTGTATCTTTCTATCATATTCTGAGAACATGTGCATGCCTTTCTATTATCACCTAGATAGCCACAAGGGCATGGGTTCATTGCTCCTATTAACATAAATTTTGCTGGGTAAGTTACAGTTTTACCAGCACGAGCAATAGTTACAAACCTATCCTCCATAGGCTGCCTTAAAACTTCTAAAACACTTCTTGAAAACTCAAGCATTTCATCTAAAAATAGTATGCCGCCACTGGCAAGGCTTACATTACCTGGGCTTGCTTTTGAGCCGCCACCAATAATGGCAATATTACTTGATGTATGGTGGGGGCTTATAAATGGACGCTTTTTAATTAATGAACCACTATCTTTAATTAAGCCTGCTACAGAATGGATTTTTGTGCATTCTAATGATTCCTGCAGTGTCATAGGTGGTAAAATAGATGGGATACGCCTGGCTATCATAGTCTTACCACTGCCGGGGCTTCCTATCATTATAAAATTATGCATTCCACATGCAGAAACTTCTGCTGCCCTGCGAGCCTGAAACTGACCACGAACATCTCTAAAATCAGCATCGTATAAGTCATTATTTAATATATCTGCTTCTTTATCACTAATATATGGTGATTTTTCTATATCTCCTCTTAAAAAACCTATAACATCAGCAAGTTCATGAAAACCATAAACTTCTGCTTCAGGCACAAGGGCTGCTTCTGCCATATTATCAAATGGAAGTATTATTTTTTTTATGCCATTTATTATGGCATATTCCACCATAGATAAAACACCAGAAACTCCCCTTAATTTACCATCTAAAGAAAGTTCGCCTATAATTAAAAATTCATCAGTATCTTTTTCTATAACGCCTACTGCTTTTAATATGGATATGGCTATGGGCAGGTCAAAATGGCTGCCGTCTTTTTTCATATCAGCAGGTGCAAGGTTTATTGTTATTGGGTGGTTAAAATAATGGTGGTCTAAGTTTTTAAGGGCAGATTTTACCCTGTCTTTACTTTCTTTAATAGCATTATCACCTAGACCTACAATGGAAAATGAAGGCAAACCGTATGATGAAACATCACACTCTACTTCCACCCCCACTCCACTTATACCATAAAGATAAGACGAATTTATTTTTGCAAACATTAATATATTTCCGTCATATAGAAAAAGCCTGTTTTTGTTGTAAGTATCTTACTAAGCTCTGATTTTGATGTGGCTTCTGATAATTTTTCAAGCATTGTTTTTTCTTTTGGTTCCTCATAAAGCATAAGGTCTGGTTTATTTAATTTATCTTTCATATCTTCATATGCTTTACGCCATGAACCAATATGGTTTACAAGCCCTTCCTTCTGTGCCATATTGCCTGTATATATTCTACCGTCTGCTAAAGCAAGCACTTTCTCTTTAGAAAGACCACGCCTTTTTATTACTATATCTACAAACTGGTTATACATATCCATAAGCACAGCATTTAATACTTCCCTGTCCTTTTCTGTCATAGGACGGCTTGGGCTGCCTGCATCTTTAAATTCACCACTTTTTATTACTACACTTTCGATACCGATTTTATCCATAAGCTCTTGAGTGTTTACTAAGTTCATTATAACACCAATGCTGCCTGTTATTGTAGATGGTTCTGCGTATATTGTATCAGCACCTAAAGCAATTAAATAACCACCTGAAGCTGCCACAGAACCCATAGCTGCATATACAGGCTTGCCAAGAGTTAGTATATGGTTATATATTTCCATACTTGGATTAACAGCTCCACCGGGAGAATCAACCCTAATAATAACACCTTCTACTAATGGATTATCTTTATATTCATTAAGCTTTTCTATGGCACTTTTACTGTCAAATATTTGACCACTTATATCCATAACTGCAATAGATGGGGAAGTAATCCCAACACTAGTGCCAGATAATCCAGCCATAACTGCTAATGCCCTAATAAATATAAGCACTATCACTACTGCAACTACTATTTTTATCCATTTTTTCATATATCTCTCCTAAATGTCTAAGGCAAATTTTTATTTATTATATAAAGTTCCTGCAATATTTGAGAAACTGCTTCATACAAATCATCATCTAAATTTTCATATACTTCTAAAGTAGATAAAACTTCTGCCAGATTTTCATCTTGATGTATTTTTATATTATGCTCATTGGCAATTTTAAGCATTTCCTCAGCCAAAGAGCCTTTAGCTGCTGCTGTTACTTTTGCCTTATGATTTTCTATATCACCTTTTATGGCAGCAGCTTTTTTAATCATCACATTTGCTCTATCATATTCATAAGTGTCACTGCATTTTTTGGTGCACAGCCATGCTCCACATTGCAAAAAGAAAAGAAAATATTTTTTGCCATAACTGAAACATCTCTTGCATCATTTATAAATCTATGCAGCTCTTTTTCAGAATAATCATAATTTAAAAACTTGTCTGGACCACTAATCCATAAGGGGTCTTTACCATATAACCTAAAATATACCCCACCATTAGAACATATTGGTTTATAAGGTGCAAACCCTTTAAATGATGGACCATCAACTGTGCATATACCTATCTCTTTAGCCTTAAACTCATCATAAAAACGTGATTTATGCCAAGTAGAATTGGTAAGCTCTATAAAAAGTGGTATATCCTTAAAATTTTCTTTTAAACCAAGCAATATATCTAAATTCTCACGGCTTGCTGAAAATAAATGGTGGAAATCAGCTAAAAGTGCAATAGCAGTTCCTCGCTCCAATGCAGGTGCTATGCCCTCTTTAAAAGAATCAATATCGATTTTGCCGGGGTTTTTACGCATTAATGATTTATGAAGCCTGATAGAAAGCTTAATATCATCGCCTAATCTGTCACATATTCCTGCAATTTTTTCTGCCATTGGCATACGGTAGAAAGTGTATGTTAACTCTAAAAAATTAAGTCTGGCTGCTTTATAGTGTGTTAAAAGGTCATAATTATCCACATCTTTTGGTGCAAATGTGCCTTTCCAGTCATCATAATTATAACCACTTGTGCCAATATATACCTGCGTGCTGTTTAGTTCCATTATACCTCTTTATACTATATCATTCAAACATCACTTTTACCATATGGGCATACCATAAGCAAGAAAATTTTTTATATATTACTTATTAAATTCAAGAAATCTATATTTTTTAAAATATTTACTTGACAAATTAGTAAATATATAGTTAAAGATATATTCTGATATGTGCTCATAGCTCAGCTGGATAGAGCAACGGCCTTCTAAGCCGTGGGTCTGAGGTTCGAATCCTCATGGGCACGCTTTTAAAAAGCTCATCATTTTTATGGTGGGCTTTTTTGTTGTCAATTTTTTCATAAAACATATCATTTTTTTATATCACTTTCCTATATCACGCCACCTATTGTCGTTATATTTTTTATAATAAAATTACATTGTAATAATCTTATATTCCTGTATAATTACAAAATCAAAAGGTGATAATATGGCAGAAAGTAATAATTTAGTTCTTAAAAAAATCAGTGATATAACAGACTTTAAATTTTTTATTCCATCTTTTCAAAGGGGCTACAGGTGGGATATTATGCAGGTAGAAGATTTACTTAATGATATTAAAGAATATATTGATATTGAAAATAAAGAAAGCTTTTTATGCCTGCAGCCTGTAGTAGTTTATGAAAAAGAAAGAAAATATGTAGTAATAGATGGTCAGCAACGGCTTACAACTATTGCTATAATAAAATATTATTTAAACATGAATGATAGTTATAAGATTGAATATGAGAAATATTTAAAAAAGGATGAGGATAAAACATTATCAGACATATTATCAGACATATTATCTAAAATTAAGGATTTAGAAAACGAAAAGGATTTTAATGAATTACTTTCAACCGATAAGCTTGATAATAAGAAGATTATAACTTTAACAAATAAGTTTGCAACAGAAAAATGCTCACTTGATAAATACCATATTATACTCTCATACTTAGTAATAGCTTATTACTTTCATAAAAATGCTGAATATAGAGATGAATTTACAGAGCTTTTTAAACCAGATAATGACAAACATTCCATTCAATTTATTTGGTATAATGTAACAGATGAAATTCAAGACGATGAAAAAAAAGCAATAGATATTTTTACAAGGCTAAATATTGGTAAAATACCACTAACAGATGCGGAGCTTATTAAGGCACTTTTTCTAAAAAAAGATAATTTTAAAGATAATATAGATAATGATGTAAATAAAATATCCATAGCAAATTTGTGGTATGAAATGGAAAAAGATTTAAATGATGATAGTTTTTGGTATTTTTTATCTAAAGATAATATACCTAGAAATAAAAGAATTAATTTGCTTTTAGTACTTAATTCAAAAATAAAAAGTATAAACCATGTTCAAAATTATAATCTTTTTAGTGAATACTATAAAAAAATGAAAAATAGTTTATATATAGATATATGGGCAGAAATTAAACAAATATACTATACACTTAAAGAATGGTATCATAATTATGAAATGTATCATTATATCGGATATCTCACTAATTTAGATTATAACTTGAAAACACTTTATGAGAAATATCATACACCAAGAGAGATAGTCATAAATAGTAAAAATGAAAAAATCAAAAAGTTAAACAAGCAAATACAAAGGGATAATATAAAAAATATTATCAGAAAAGAACTAAATTTAAGCGAACAACTAGATTTAGAGATTGAGAACATTACCTATGGTAAAGGAGTAAAAAAAATTCTTCTATTTCTTGAGATATTTTCGGCAATAAAAGCCAATGAAAGTAGTATAGGAAAGCTAAAGAATGAAATAGTATATAGGTTTCCTTTTAATTTATACATTAATGAGCAATGGGATATAGAGCATATTTCTTCGCAAACAGAAAATAAATTCCAAAAAAATGACGATAAACTTATTTGGCTTGAAAACCATATTAAATATTATAAATCTAATAAAGATAAATTTGAAAAAATCATTACTAAGTTGGACACATATGAGTGTAACTTTTTACTTGATATAATTAATGATACAAGTAATGACCTAAAAGACAAACTTAAAGAAAATATAGAACATATACAAGACAAATGGGATTGTATTTTTAATGCCTTTACTAGTGGTGTTGAAGAACAAAGTCAGCTAGATGATAACCAAAAAAATAGTATTGGTAATCTTGTATTACTTAATAGCAAAATAAACAGGTCATATAAAAATGCAATTTTTCCAGTTAAAAGAATGGTAATTATTGATGAAAGTAAAAAAAATACATTTATACCGGTAAACACAAAAAATGCTTTTCTGAAATACTATAATGCTAATGAAACTGGCACTTTAAATGAATGGGATAGTGATGATTATGAAAATTATATAAATTATATATACCAAAAAATAAAAGAGTTTAAAGAAGCTACGGAGCATAGTAATGATAACAATAAATAAGTTGTTTAATACAGATATTAATATTCAAGGT
This sequence comes from uncultured Mucispirillum sp., assembly GCA_944325215.1. GTDB lineage: Bacteria > Chrysiogenota > Deferribacteres > Deferribacterales > Mucispirillaceae > Mucispirillum. The sequence continues at coordinate 11,960 of CALUZC010000040.1, forward strand.
GTAAACTTTAGAATACAAAAGATAGTAATCCCTGAAATACAAAGAGATTATGTTCAAGGGTTAGAAGAATATACAAATCAACTTAATAACTTTTTAGATGTTTTATTTAAAGCACTAAGTTCTGAAGATAAGTGTTCTCTTGATTTTATATATGGAAATATTGAAAATGGTGTATTTGAACCAATAGATGGACAACAAAGGATAACTACTCTTGCATTGTTATATTATTATATAGAGAATATTTGTAATGAAAATATAAATAATAATATATTTAATAAAATTGTATATAAAACAAAAAATACAGCAACTGACTTTTGTAGATTACTAAGTAAAGAATATTTTATAAAATATTTACATGAGAATAAAAAAAATGAAATAATAAGTATTATAAAAGATTATAAAGAATATTATGATTTTTATGATTATGACCTAACCATAGAATCTATGATAAATACATTAAATTCAATTCATATAAAATATGAAAAACTTAGTGATAAAAGTAATCTATCATTTGATAATATTTCCTTTCAAATTTTCCCAATGAAAAATTTTAAATTGTCTGATGATTTATATATTAAAATGAATGGTCGTGGAAAACAGCTTTCCAGCTTTGATAATTTTAAAGCTGACTATTTTAAATGGTTAGAAGAAAATATAAATATTATTGATGAACTTATACCAAATATTACTGAAAGTAGTGAAGATAATAATAAAGATAAAGAAGAGGACAAGGAAAAAGAAAGAAAAAAACATAAACTTGAAACATTAAAAAGAAAATTTGATACTGATTATATTGATATTTTTTGGGACTATGCTTTTGAAAATAGTAAAGATACAAGTGAAGCACCAGACCCAGAAAAATTATTTTTTAGGTTTATAAATAGGTTTGTAGTAGGGAAAATTCTCTCAATGGATATCAATGATAAAACAACCAATGATGAATTAAAGAAACTTATTTGTGGTTTTTTATTAAGTAATAGAGATCTAAAAAAGGCTAATGAAGATGAGAAGGATAAGTTAAAGAAATTTATTCATCAATTTTTAGTAAATGATGAAGATTCTAAGCTTGTTGCTAATATGGAAAAAGAAGAATTGAAAAAGCTTGTATTAGAATTTTTGATAAATAGTGATGACTTAAAAAATCAAACTGCTTCTCAAGACAAAGATATAATCAATATACTCATTGAGGATAATAAAAGTAAAATTGATAATTTTATTGCTGATATGGAAAATTACTTCTTTAATAAGGAAGGTTCTAGAACAGAAGATGATTCAATTCAATACACAAAATTCGATTGTTATGGTTTCATTTTATTAAAATATAATAAAAATTTAATTAATATTTTAGAAAATTTATATAGTATAAAAGATGAACATAAGCAAGATAACTTTATAGATATATTATCAAAATACTTTAAAGCTAATTGGGAAGATAAATTTAATATATTTAATGATTTTAAAAACTATAAAGAGTTATTTGTTTATAATACTATTTTATCATTTTTGGAAAATAGACTTCCAGAAGAATATATTGAAAAAGAAATTCAATGTTTATCACGACTCGTATGGAATGTTGCAGAACAATATGATTTAGTTACAGGGATTTATAAAAATACATATATAAGTATTGCAAATAGATTTGAATTTTTATCTAAAATATCCAATGATAGCACTAAAGACAATAATTCTTTGAATTCTATTTATAGTTATTTTTTTAATGCAAATGAAAACTATCATCTGCCTGGTAACTTAAAAATAATTATAGAAGACGAAGTAAAAAAATGTCAGTATATCTTTGAAAAAACATCATTAGAACAAGATTTTATTGAACTTGAAAAATTGCCTTATTTAAAAGGAACTATTGGATTTTTGTTGGGTAATGATAAAAATAATTTTGAAATAATATATAAGACAGCATTATCTGAATTTGAAAAATATGTAGAGATACATGATGATAAAAAGAATAAGAAATATTTTATTGATAATACAAATAATTATCTTTTTAATAGAAATATTTTATACAAATATTTCTTAAATAATCAATTAGAGATAGAAAAATATAATGAAAAATTATTTACTCTTGATGCATTAAAAGTTGATCTAATTAAAGATAATAATATTCGCCAATTTGCTTTTGAGTTTATAAAAAATAGTAATGCTTTAATAGATAGTGCAAACTTTATTAACAATTACATGAGTAAAATGTATATAAATGAACACACAGTTTCACTTCAAGAAAAAGACAAATCATTTGTATATATTACTTCCTTTTTAGACAGCCTATATATGCTGTTATATGCAAAAGACGATTCAGATTATTTAATAAATAATTATTATATACTAGATGAATTTCTACCATGTATTATCCATAAAAACTGTCATGGTGGTTATTTTGCAAGTAGTAAACGTCTGAATTCTATCTTTGGTGATACGTATATTATAGATACTATTAATAAAATTATAGATAAATGCAAAAACTTACCAATCAATTTAAAAACTATACCAAACGAAATAAAAATTTTTATCGATAATGATAATGATAGCAATAAAAAAAGATACAATAATATTGTAGCACCAGTTGGTGATAGAGAGATACAATTATCTTTTGAAATTAATAATAAACAATATGTTTTTATATTAAATAATGGAATTGGTATTAAATATGATAATGAAGTAAAACATGGGATATGGATACCTATTCAATCAATTGAGCACCTAAAAGAATTAACAGAAATAATAATAAAGATAATTTGCAAACTTACTAATGATGAAAATAATACTTTATCAAATATTATCGATGAAATTATTAGAAATAAAGATTTATCAGATACATTTAAAGATAATGTTTTATTTTAACTAATAGAGCCTGTGAAAAAAAGTCTGTAAATTCAGTTTTCTATGATTATATTTTTACATATCCTGCTCTATGAATACCAGAATAAAGTTATTCAGTCAAGAGCAGGAATTTATTTTTCACATTTCTATATCTCTATTCAGGCAGCCGTCCTTCATACATAATGCTTAATT
>CALUZC010000041.1 GCA_944325215.1 uncultured Mucispirillum sp.
GTATTCATAGAGCAGGATATGTAAAAATATAATCATAGAAAACTGAATTTACAGACTTTTTTTCACAGGCTCATTAATACACTTGTAGCGTAATATAAATAAAAAATCATTTATATTGTTTGTATTGTTATGCAAGATTCTAATTTTTTACACCAATCATCAAAATGTTTGCATTTTTGACGGATATTATCCAATCCTATTTCTTTTATAATTTTTATACCATGAAATAATTTATTATATCTTGGCATTATAAATATTTTTTCTATTCTATGTGAAGGACTGGTTTCTTTACTATTATTTATTAATTCAATATTATCATAATTTTTTATATCGTTTTTTAAGGCACCAATATATTCATCTTTCCATTCTGGGTCTGCTATTTTAAATTTATCTATATCAGTATAGAGTAATGTTTCAAATTCATAAAGCTGATAATATGGTATAAATTTTTTTGTATTATTAATTAGATTGTCAATATCTCTTTTAAAACTATTTTCCAGATTATTTATTTTTATATATATATCAGGATTATCAATAGAGGAATTATTTATATCAGGAAAATTTGACTTTAATGCATAATAGTCAAACATAGTTGTAATATGATTATACGATTCTGTTTTATTTATTTTATGTATAAATGCTTTAGTCTTCTCATAGTCTAAACAGCCACCTTTTCTATTGGTAGAAGTCGGTATAGTCATAGGATAAAATATAATTTTTCCATTAAAATATGTATTAAAAATTTCCTTAATAAATAGTGCTTCTGTCTGTCCTTCACAAATAACCGCAATATTAATCATGGTCTGCCACCTATTATATTGCTGTTCCATATTGTACCTAAGCTGTAATCTTCAAGCCATACTTCTAGGTCTTCTTTTTGAAGTCTTTTAAATATAGATTGATTATTCTGTCTTTCAATAACCACAATATCATCGACTGTAAAATGGTTTAAAAATTCTACTGATTGTGAAGATATGATAAACTGCTTGTTATCAATCCTTTTTATTAAATTTGCTAAATACTCTATAGCATGAGGGTGTAATCCTAGTTCTGGTTCATCTATTAATATTAATTCTGGCATTAATTTTATTGGTTGTAAAAGTAGTACAGATAAACAAATAAATCTTATAGTACCATCAGATAGCATATTTGCTCTTAATGGTGTATCTGGGTCAGCTTTATCAAACCATTCTAATTGTAGAACATCATCATCTCTAATAACAAAACCACCAAAAAAAGGAGCTACATTTTGAATTGCTTCAACTATCATATAATAATGGTCTTTATACTTATCATGAAGCATTTTAATATATGCTGCAATATTAGAAGCATTTGGCTTATATATTGCATTATCATTTTTTTCACACTGTCTTTTCATGGGGGCATTATCGCTGGTGTCATGAAAATGATATAATTTCCAAGACTTTATTGAATCCATACAATATTTAGCTACAAATGGAGAAGAAATTATCTGATTTGCATAACATAAGTTACTTTCATACTCATTACGTGTTAAATAGTAATATTTAGAAGCACCAATAAATGTCAAGTAATCATTGTCAACTAATATTTTATTATCATCAGTGCTTTTTAAATTAATCATATAATGGTTGTTACCATTATTAAATTTAAAATCAAATGAAATAGTATCTGTATTTTTAGTACCAAAATAAAATAAACTGTCTATATTTTTAATTTTAGTATATGCTTGAAGTTGTTGATTATAAATATGATTAATAAGTCTAAATACAGAAATTAAATTACTTTTACCTGCACCATTATCACCAATTAATATATTTATGTTACGTAGTGGAAAATTCTCTAATTTTTTAATAGATTTATAACCAGATATACTTATTTCATCAAGCATATATTCCTTCCCTTAATTTTATAATATAAATTAAAGCAACTTTCATTTTTTTGCAAGAAATTTTACTTATTTTATTACAACCTAGTATAATGCAAGCCTCTTTTTCTACTTACTTTCCTTTATCACCTTTTTCAACTGGTCTAGTTTTTCCATATATTTTTTTATATATTCTTTTGATTTTTTATTGATTTTTTCATTATATTCTTCTCGTGTTACAAACCTTGCACCTTCTATACTGAAATATTTGCTGTTGTAAAATGATTTGATTGATAATCCATCTTTATCTGGATAGAGTATTCTGTTTTCATCACTTTCTAATAAAAATGCTTTTTCATTACCATGACAGCCATTACAAAGCACTGTTTCCCGCCTTACTGTATGAGGGTATGTTTTTTTCCATCTGTTTAATATCATATTATTTTCTTTACCCTGCACATTATTTTCCACTATATCTGTAGTAAAAATAATAAATGCTGGTTTTGCTGGCACATATTTTCCAGTTTCATTATCAATTACCATTGGTGGACGTTCATTTACACGCATATAACTGCTTTTAACATACTCATCATCTAATTGCGGCAGCTCGCTAAAAAGTTCCTTATTTGAACTATTTCTAAGCCTTATATAAAATGAACCAAGCTCCATTGGTGAATATGCTGCATGGCATGAAATACAGGCAACATTATCATGAGCTTTTATACTGTGGTCTATAATATTTTGATTATATGTATGACATGTTAGGCAGTCTTTTGGGTTTTCCTTACCTAATAAAGAATTTTTTGTATGACATTCTGCACATTTTATCCCTACTTCATGGTGAACTGATGGGAGCATTTTAAGATAATATTCTTTGTCCTTTTCCAAGCCTCTTTTATACCTGATATGGTCTTCCCTTATTCCATATCCTTCATATTCTATACCTGTATAAACATCTTTATGGCATACAAGGCAGTTACTATTTTCTGGTTTTATAATCATATTGTTACTGTTATTTTTATGGCAGCTTTTACATGTCATATTATGGCAAGATGAACAGTTTTTACTGCCAAATTCATTATCAAAATTATGAAATGCATCATTTATTATTTTTCTTTCATTATTAAAATGCACACTATTTATGGCTTCTATACTGTAATCTTTATGGCATTTGCTGCAATCCATATTATCATCATAATTTTTATGGTAATTGCTGCCATAAGCTGTGCTAATCAAGAAGATGTTTATGAGTGCTGTCATTAAGTATTTTTTCATAATCAATATCTCTATTGTAATATTTTTCATCTGCATTTTCATGGCATACAATACATTTCATAGCATCAATGCTTTTTAGCATTGTTTCTTTTTCTAAAACTTTCGAACCAGTACGCACAATATCTGACTTGGAAAGGAAATCTCCATTTTCCACCGAATTTAAAGAATTAAGTGGAACAGGGCAGTTATCACATTTAACGGCCGATGTTAATGTTTTATTTTCATATGAAAAAAGAGAATCTCCAAAACCTAAAAATGCAGTATTATTATGGCATACTTTACAGTCTACTGCTTTTTTACCTATGCTATGACCAAAAAATGGTGCATATTTCATTTGTTGCTTTCCTCTAAACTCTACCATTTTATCGTTTTCCACCACATTACCTTTTTCATCAATATGGGTTAAAAATGTTTGGCAGCCGGGAGTTACTGGGGATATTTTACCATTTTGATTATAAGAAAGTGGAAATGGAAAAAATGTTCTCATATCTTCTGTTTCTTTAAAAGCACCTTTAGTTTCTTTATCTTTCACATAGTCATACATAGTCTGCCTTTCATCATACTCCACATGGCAGCCATAACACTGAATAACACTTGCAGAATGACATGAGTAACATTCCATATTATAGTGGCCCTTAATATTATGTTCTTCTGTGCCTGTTATTATCTTTATGTTTCTTTCCACACCACTTCTTTTACTTATTAGCTTAAATTCCCCATTTTTTTCGTAAACATTTGTAAAAGGACGCTCTTTATCAGTTAAAACAACACTGCTTCCAAAAGGAATATTTTTAGCATATGTAGATTTAATATTTTGCGAGCCTGTATTTTCTTTAATTTCTCTTTTAGTTTTTGGTTTTTCAATATAAGAACCATGACAGCTTTCACAGCTTATTTCCACTTGATTATACATATTTTCATAATAGTAGCCGTCTCCCATAATCTCATTAGATGTATGGCAGTCAATACATTCCATACCTGCTGCATGATGCACATCTGCTTGAAAATGGCGAATATTTCTTAAACCACTTGTTAGGTCAGGACCAGGAATACCCTCTTTTAATGGCACTAAAGCATTATTTCCATCATAATAGCCTCTATAAGATAGTGCAATTCTTCCACTTCTATTATGGCATGCAAGGCATACATCATCATCTGGCAAAGACTGCATTTTATGGGTTACAGAATGCATATATTTTCCCTGCATGCTTTTATCTTCCCCAGCGTATTCTCCATATTCACCGTATGGAAAATGGCAGGCAGCACAGCCAGAAGAATGTGCTCCACGATAGCCCATATCAGCAGCCTGCCCCACATGGCAGCCTGAACAAAATTTCCTATACATATCAGCAGAAATATTATCATTATCTGCTATACTTGATATGTCTATTATACTACCATTATCATTATATGCTTTTTGTATATGATTTTGAGAATAAAGGCTTTTATTATCACTTTCTCCCCAAGCTTCAAGTGTATTTTTAATTAGACCAGTATTTGTAAGCATTATTGTTGATGATACACGTTTTACTTCATATTCATGGCATTTACCACAGGTTTTATCCCATACTTTAGGATTTGATGGATTATTACCCCCATACATGTCTTTATGGGCTAAATCTTTATCTTCTGTATTACCATTACCACCATGACATTCTATACATGTTATATTCTTATGAGTTTCCGATACTGTTTCTATACCCTGATGGCATGTTATACATAAAAAATCATTCTCTGAATAATTATTATTTTGTTTATATATTGCAGTCCATACAACAGCAGCACAAATTGTAATAAATATAAATAAAACAAATGCTTTCTTCATAAGGTATTATAATGGATTTCTAATATTTTTGCACTAAAATAATGATTAAAAAAGGGGAGCATTGCTCCCCGCATATAATATTAAAATTCAAATTAACAGCCACCTGCTCTAGGTCTTTTTGCTTTTTTCTCAGCTTTAGCTGATTTAGCATCTATAGATACTTCATCACCTGCTTTGAATTTAGCACCTTTAACTTCAATAGTAACTTTGTTACCATCAACTGATACAACTTTACCAGTCTTTGGAGCAGCAAAAGCTAAACTTGCAAACATAAATGTTGCTAATACTATGAATGCGATTTTTTTCATATCTTCACCTCTATATCTTTGGAGTTTTACTCCTTATTTGCAAATATGATATTGTAACTATTATTAATACCATATACATAATCTAACCCTATTTATAACAAATTGCAACAAAAAAATATAATATTATTTTAATTTTATAATAATAGAAAAATATGAATTATTTACTGTTTATTTTATTGTTTTTAGGATATTTCCCACCTTTAATATATGAATTGAATTTCATATTTAAAATAAATTTCTTAATATAAATATTTTAAGTATATAGTTATATATAACATTGTTATATTTATTAAAGAGAAGTTTAAAATGAAAATTCTACCAGTAACGCACCAACAGCATGATGGTCATAAGGCTGTTCTATATAATCTTTTGTGTAATATGTCCATATATAACCAATACGAACACCATAAAATGACATTACAAGCCCTGTGCTTACTTCCCATCGTAAAAGATTTATATTATATCCGAAATTACTTTCTGGGGAATTTCCCTGCACAAAAATATTATGGAGTGTTACTTTTGCTCCACCACCAACAAATACATATACAGAAAATTTATCACTATGGACTGGGGCATAATCCTGCTCTAAATTTATTTTTGGCATTCCAAAATCATTATCTAAATTATGACCTATACGAAGTGTTCCATATGTTCCAAAATGAGTATCAGCATTACCTAAAGCTATATCAAAAGTGCCTAAAAAATCCATAGAAATACCTTTTGTCTTAAATAAATAGGCTCTACCTGTCCACTGATAATATGGGTTAAATATAAACTCATTTGCAAGCTGGTATTTATCCCACTCTGAAAATATAAGCTTCCCCATTCCAGAATGCAGGGCTGTTTGTATTTGCCCAGCAAATGAATACTTTCCTACTAAACCTAATTTTATACCAATATGTTCTTCAGTATTTTGTGTTCTATTAAATATCCCTGTATTTAAATATAGGAAACCACCGTAGGGGTGGTCATTTTTACCAATGCCTGGACCATGGGTTGCTGGTGTATACATTTCCTGATTAATACTTAAATGAAATCTAGTTAAATGATGCTTATTATATGATGTTATGCTTACATTTTTTGCCCAGCTCATTGAGTTATCTTCATTAAAATAATCATATTCTTTAGAAGTCCAACCAATTCTTGAACCATTGGTATAGTATCTATCAGACTTCATAAAGTTTAAAAAATCATTTTCCCATAAAATAGTAATACTATGCTTTTTATAAGGCACTAAATCTTCTTCTGCAGCATATAGTAACGTATAGTTACATAATAAAACTACTATAATTAATATTATAAATCCACTTCTACTCATTCATAATAATTATTACTATTCATAATATCTGTCAATATTTTTTTGAGTATAATTTATTGACAAATATAAATATAATAACTATACTTAAATATACTTGCTGTATTATTAAAAAACACTTTTATATGTAATGTTATAAATATATAAGAGGGGGTATGTAGTATGAATATTTCAAATATTACAAATAAGAATACTTATATAAATGATAATATAAATGCAAACAAAAATGAAGTGCCAGTTGAAAAAAATAATATTTTAAAAGTTGAAAATATTTACAAGCCAGATACAGAAAATAAAATTAATAATGAATATGTTGAAAAAATTTCATCTCTTTCAAGGGGTAATATTTCTGATACAAGTGATTTTAATGAAGGTGTTATAAATATTATCACTGATGATGTAACTCAAATAAAATATGGATTTCAAATATTTAGATTAAAAGGAAATGCAGACTCTTTAACAGTTGGTGATATGGCAGCATATATGTATAACCAAAATAAAGTATCATCAAGTATTGATTATGCTTCTAAAATGCTAGGTAAGGGTATGAATAAAAATAGTGATACATATAAAAGCGATCCTGCCTTATTTGATGCAGTTAGTAATGATAAAACTGGGCTTGCAAGATATATAGCCGAACTTTATTTTATGGTAACTGCTCCCAATGAGTTTGAAAAATTTTCCAATAATTTAGAAAAATATGAAAATACAAAACTAAAAGATTTAAGCCCAGAATCACTGCATAATTTAATGATTGCTAAAGAAACTGGTGATATAGAAATATTTAACCAGGTTCTTAATAATTTAAAATTAAAAGAAAATAATTTAATAGATATAAATTCATTACAAAGAAGCTATTCCACATTAAAAAAAGATATTCAAAATAAACCATCAGTTGAAAAGCAACAGTCTATACTAGAATCTGCAAGACAAATGATTTTTGATAAGTTGCTTAAAAAATAAACGCAGTTTTTTGATTAAAGACTACATTAATAAAAAAATTCAGGGCAGGTATTAACCTGCCCTTAATACATACCATTGGAAAAGTCGTTGATTATTTTTAAATTTATAACAAGAAATATTATATACATTAAAAATTAATCTGTTTAACTAAACTTGGAGCGTGTATCCAAGTTTAGTTATCCTCAAAAGCCTAATAAAATGCGAAAAGCATTATTAGGCTTATCAAGAGACTGTCGAAAAAATGTATTTTTTCGACAATTAGTATTAAGGGCAGGAAATTCCTGCCCTTAATAGTTTTTATATTTCATTTTTCTCTTTTAATTCATCATACCATCTGCCATGGTGCTCTTTTGCATAGCTTTCTGGTACAACACCTTTTGTCATACCCATAAATGATGGACGGCTTGCAGGGTGCCCCACACTTAAATATATATGGCCAATGATTACTGCAACCATTATTGCCATACCAGCATCATGCACAGGGTATGCCCACTGAACTAAAGCTTTAGGGAAAAGCTCTTTAAACCACATAATAAACCCAGTGCAAACCATAATAATTGCACCGATTATTGTTAATACAGAATTTAATTTTTGACCACCATTAAAGAAATCCTGTTTTGGAATATTTTTAGCTTTACCAATTAACTCCAGTGGAAAAACTGCTAAAAATTGAAAATCATGTTTTTTCCAGCTCCAAGCATTTTTTGTCCAGTTCATAAATCCTTTTCTATCCATTAATATCATAAATGGAGTAGGTAAAAGAAAAGTAACAGCAAACACTCTATGAACTATTTGAAGCACATCAGGCACACTAATACCTAAAAATAAAGGCAGACCAGTTAATACAAGCATAATAAAGCTTATGGCATTAGTCCAGTGAGCTATTATTACAAACTTGCTAAATCTTTTTACAGTTTTTTCATTACTCATGGTCATCACCTCCGTGTTTTCCACCGCCTGTTACAGTATTTACAATAGCAGCACCAGCAACAGCAACAACTGCAGCACCCATTAACACTTTACCAACTGGCTGAACAGTTTCTTTCCATACACCTAAGCTTGGTGCAAGCTGTGGCTCATCTGGTAAACCATATACTGATGGTTTATAAGGAAGCACATACATCATTGAACCACCTTTTATACTGTTATTTGTTTCTACATTATATGTGCAGGCATCTGGATATTTTTCTTTTAAAACTGCTAATCTTTCATTGGCAATTTTAACCATTTCTTCTCTTGTTCCAAATAATATAGCATCAGCAGTGCATGTTTTTGCACAGGCTGGCATATATTTTTTATCGTTACCATTTTCAATATATTTTGCAACCCTGTCTTCGCAAAGATTACATTTAGTAGACTTTTTAGTAACAGGGTCAACATGAGGAACACCAAAAGTACAGTTGATTTCACAATATCCGCAACCGATACATAAGTCATTATCATGAGATACTATACCTGTTTCTTCCTTTTTCAATGCTTTTGTAGGACAGCCTAAAGCACAGCCAGCAATTCCACAATGCATACATTGAAATTTTAAGAAATCCCATCTTACTTTGTCATTAACCATTGTTTCTTTCATACGGATAAGAGTATAAGTTTTACTGCTTAAATCCTTATGAGACTGATATTCGCCATCAAATGGAGTAATATCAGCGGGCAGGTTTTTCCACTGTTTGCACGCCACAGAACAGCCCCTACATGCAGAACATTTTTCCACATCATGCAGCATAGCTATTTCTACTGCCATATACGTCCTCCTTATGCTAATACACCGGCACATCAACAAGTGCTAAACGGCGTATTGCGTTACAAAAATTATCAATATCTTTTTCTGTTGTCCAATAACCCGGGCTTAACCTTACTGTCCCTATTGGGAAAGTTTCTAAAAACTGATGGGTTAAAGGTGAGCATTGAAGCCCTGTCCTTGTGTGAATATCGTAGTTTTGGTTTAAAACTACCCCCACATCTTCTGCTTCCCAGCCAAGTATATTAAAAGACAGCACTGCCGTCCTTGCTTTATCTGGACCTGGACCGTAAAGAGTAATATTATTAAATCTTGATAAATACTCCCACAGTTTTTCAATGTGAGCTAATTCCCTTTCAGCTATCTTTTTTATGCCCGTTTCATTAATAAAATTTAAACCTTCCCCCATGGAAATAATACCTGGAACATTATGGGTACCAGATTCAAATGCTTCAGGCCAGTTTACTGGCTGACATTCTGACTGAGAGTCAAACCCTGTGCCACCCTCTCTAAAAGGGCGAAGTTTAAAAATTCTCTCACCTAATACTAATATACCAGTGCCCTGCAGTCCATAAAGGCTTTTATGCCCTGCTGCTGCAAGCATATCTATTGGCATATTACGCATATCAATCGGTATAACCCCTGCAGTTTGTGCTGCATCTAGTAGAAGATAGCTTCCTTTTTCACGCACAATCTGACCAAGTGTTTCCACAGGCTGCACAGCTCCTGTAACATTTGAGCCGTGATTAACTACAACAAGCTTCGTTTTACTTGTGATTAAATTTCTAAATTCATCAATTTTGACATATCCTTCTTCATCACAAGGGGCAATATCTAAAGATATATAACCATCTCTTTCCATAGCCTTTAAAGGCCTTGATACTGAATTATGCTCAGTATGGGTTATTACCACATGGTCACCCTTATCTAAAAAACCTTTTATAGCCATATTTAAAGCATCAGTTGCACTGTATGTAAATATTATGCGAAAATCTTCCAAGAGATTAAAAAAATCTCTAAATTTACCACGCACCTCATTTACACCTAATGTTGCTTTTGCTGCTGATATATGGTTACCTCTGCCCGGAGTTCCAATACCTGTAGATAATATATCTGTTATTTTCTTCGTAACATTTTCAGGTTTTGGAAAACTTGTTGCAGCATTATCTAAATATATCATTTTATTCTGGTTTTATCAGGCTGCCTTTTGGGCTAAAACCTGTTTCCTCCATTAAAATATCAAGATGAATTGATGCCCAGCCTTCTTTACCAACACTGTTATCATTTTCGCCAATATATGTTTTAATATAGCTCATACATTTATGGCATAAATCTAAACGCATGTCCGTTTCGTCCTGAGAATCTTTTATACTCATCTTCTTCTGGTCAATATTATCACAGTATGGGCAGCCAATACGTTTAAAAGCCCATTCAGTGCCACAGTGGTCGCAGTGCAAAAAACGCTGCCTGCCCCTTTTAGTATGTTTGAAAAATGCTGTTGAAGCATTATTGCCACATACTGGGCAGTTTCCAGCATTATAGTTATTATCATGTAACCATTTTTCAAGCTGTTCTTTTATGCCGCCTACTGCTTTTTTAATAGATACCCATACAAAATATTTCAGCATATCTATTTTAATACCACTTTTTTCAGCAATCTGTGATATTTTTTCTTCTTCACCACTAATTATTGATTTTACTAATATTTTTGCATCATCTGATGAAATATCTTTTAATTTTGCTGCCTGATTTCTTGTATTTTCTGGCAGACTCACTTCATCTTTTAAAGCTTCAAACATTAATAAATTTTCACAAGCTGCATCTTCAATTTTAAAATCAGCTTTTGTAAGTAATAGTGGTATTCCTTGACCAAGTTCTTCCTTTACATTGTCTAAATTTGCTGGCAGTTCATTAAGCACTCTGCCACCATCTAAAACATGCTCACAAGAAAGTGCAAAAGCTGCAACCTCTTCTAAATATGGGCGTTTTTCAAGCCATGATGTTACTGCTTTTTCTAATACACTCATTATTCTTATGCTCCTGCTTTTACAACATTAACAAGGCATGCTTTAGTTTCCTGTATCCAAGTATTAGGGTCACCTGCATCAATAGTTAAAAGGTTTGTGCTGGCAGCACTACTTAAACCTTTAAAGCCCCAGTTATAAGGCATCCATACAACTGTACATTCTTCACCGTTAATAGTTAATGTATGTATCCTGTTTGTAACCATAGCTTTAACTTCAATACCGTCCTGCTCCCTTGCTGATTTTACAATAACTCTATCGCCATTTTTAACGCCTAATTTATCAGCAAGTTTATGTGGCATTTCAATAAAAGTTTCTTTTACAAGTTCATTTAACCATGGCACATTTCTTGTATATGTTCCAGAGCACCAGTGTTCTGATACTGCTGATGTGCATAATACATATGGATAATCTTTCCTGTCACCTATTTCCTGAAAACCTTTTACACGTGGGTAAATTAAACATGGGTTTGAAGGCACATTTTCATGTAATATGTTTTTAGTAGGGCTTTCCACTGGTTCATAAAATTCTGGGAATGGACCGTCACTTGTAACATATGATACATCTCTAGGTAGAGTTGAAGCTGCATCTGGGTCTGCATATGTTCCACCAAAAATACGTCCTAAACCTTCCCCAGACATACGGAATGGTTTTTGACCATTAGCAGTTGCTGGGCCGTCAGTTGCAGCAGGCACATCAGGTATATCATAACCAGTCCATTTTTTAGCATTTTCGTCCCACCATATAAGTTTATTTTTCTCATCATATGGTTTACCATTTTTATCACAAGATGCTCTGTTGTATAAAATATGGATATTACCAGGCCAAGTCCATGCAAATTTAGGGAATATTCCAAGCTCACCAGGGTCAGTTGCAAAATCCTGCCTTAATGTTTGGTTTTCACCATTTGCATAAACACCAGCATAAACCCAGCAGCCAGTTGATGTAGAACCATCTGCCTGAATTTCACCTATACCATTAAGAAGTTTACCTGTTGTATGGTTATAACCATTGATTTCTCTTAATACACTATCACTTCTATTATCAGCTGGATAGTTCCAGTTAGCAAGCTTAAATACCTGGTCTTTTGCTTCAGTAGAATTTGCATATTTTTCCCTTATTTTTTGGAACATAAGGTCAATAATTTCAATATCTGGTTTTGATTCCCCTAGTGGTTTAAGACCAGCATATCTCCACTGAACAAGACGGCTTGAGTTAATTAATGTTCCTTCTTTTTCCAAAAATGATGCAGCAGGAAGCATAATAACTTCAGTATCTATTGTAGATGGGTCTACACCTTCTCTTTTCTGCCAAAAACAAGCTGTTTCTGTTTCAAATGGGTCTGCCACAACAAGCATTTCAAGTTTTTCAAGACCTGCTTGAACAATATTTAAGTTCGGGCTTGTTACAAGTGGGTTTTGCCCCATAATGTATAAGAATTTCATTTCTTTTTCTAATGCTGTTTCAAATATTCTATAAATTGAATAGTTTTTATTAGCATTAATTTTTGGCATTAAAGGATAGCAGAAATCATTTGCTGCAGTTGCATTTTCACCAAACCAAGATTTCATTAAGTTTACCATAAATTTTCTACGGAAAGTTCCTGAATCTTTAGTCCAGTCATCTAAAGTCTGCTGTCTGTGATTTGGAGTATTTAAATATCCTGGGAAATAGTTAAATAACACTGCAAAGTCAGTAGAACCTTGAACGTTTGGCTCACCACGTAAAGCATTAATACCAGAACCTGGTTTACCAACATTACCAAGTAAGAACTGCATAACTGTGAAACTTCTAATATTTTGAACACCAACAGTATGCTGAGTCATACCAAGCGCATACATTACTGTTCCAGGACGATTGTTTATCATTACTTCTGCAATTTTTTTAATGTCTTCTGCTGGTATACCAGTGATATTTGCTGCTGTTTGTAAATCATAGCGTTTATAAAACTCTCTCATTTTCATCATAACACTATCAGGGTGTTCTAATGTTGCTACAATTGGTTTTGCTGCACCATCAAGCTGATATGCCCATTTCTTCTTGTCATATGAATGTTTTTCTTCATTATAACCAGCAAATAAGCCATCATTAAATTCATATTCTGGAGACACTAAAAGTGCTGCATTTGTATGAGTTAAAAGATAATCTTTATCATAACTTTCAGTCTCTAAAATATAGTTGATAATTGCACCAAGAAATGCAATATCTGTTCCTGGACGGATTTGAGCATGAATATCTGCAAGTTTAGAAGTTCTTGTGTAACGTGGGTCAACATGGATAATAGTTGCTCCATTAGCTTTTGCTCTCATTAACCATTTAGCACTCATTGGGTGGTTTTCTGCTGCATTTGAACCTTCAATTAAAATAGCTTTAGCATTTTTTAAGTCCTGCCATGTGTTTGTCATAGCACCACGTCCAAAAGCTGCTGTTAATGCAGGAACAGTTGATGAGTGGCAAAGACGTGCTTGGTGCTCAAGGAATGATACACCTAACATTCTTGTCATTTTAGCAATTAAGTAACATTCTTCATTGTGAACCTGTGCACCACCAACAAAGCCTATTGCATCACATCTGTTCACATTATAAGTTTGCCCGTTTTCAACTTCTTGAGCAATCCAGTTATCATTGCGAACTTGCACGATTTTGCTTGTGATTTTTTCAAGAGCTTCGTCCCATGATATTTCAACCCATTTATCACTTTTTGGAGCTCTGTATTTTGGTGTTAAAACACGACCATCAGAGTTAGGAATAACAGACATTGAAGCACCTTTACTACACAGGCCACCTTCATTTACAATATGGTCAGAATTACCTTCAAGGTTAATCATTTTTCCGTCTTTATTAACATAGCCTACCATACCGCAGCCACAAGCACAAAATGTACAAATTGAAGTATATTCATTTGCATCATCTAATTTAAAGCCATTAACTGCTGCTTTTACAGACGGGATATTAAAACCAAAGCCAGCTAAGGAAAGACCAGCACCTGCTGCTGTAGTTTTAAGTAATGTTCTTCTGCTTACTTCCAAAGTAGCACCTCCCAAGTTTACTTAGAAAAGAAAGCCCTTGTATATTTAACTTTATGGGTTGAACGGAAATCATAGTATAAACATATAAAAATACAAAAATACTCTCTTTCCTAATCATAGACTAACATATAAAAAAATATATTACAATATAAATCTATTAATTTGAAAAAATTTTTGGTAAATTCTAAAAACGATTGCAACAAATTAAGCAGTCATTAAAGTTCTCATAAAAAATATCATTAGCCGATTTA
>CALUZC010000042.1 GCA_944325215.1 uncultured Mucispirillum sp.
GTAATTCATAAGAATACTTTGTTCTACGTGACATAAAAACACCCCATTTATTTGTCCAATAAATGGGGTTCGCATCACTTCTGCCCCTTATTTTATATATTATGGATATGCCTCACCACAATCACAGTCACCCATAAATTCCTTATAAACTTCAAGGTTTATTTTTTTTGATGTATAAGCATATTTATACCATTCTGGAACAGTTTGTGTGTTAGCATTAAAAATGTTTTTAAACTTATTTTTTAATATAAAGTTTTTCCATTTATCTATTGAATATTTAAAATTAACTGCATCAAATAAAAAGTCTTCCATTTTTGTAACACTGGAAATATTCCATTTAGATATATCTTGATTAAAATTTTCTGCACCAGAAAACATAGCAGTCATATCTTTAACTTTTGATACATTCCAGTGGCTAATATCCTGATTAAATGATTTTGCTTCTCGAAACATTGATGACATATCCTCAACATTGGATACATCCCATTTACTAATATCTTGATTAAATTTTTTTGCACCAGAAAACATTGATACCATAGATTTAGCATTAGATACATTCCAGTTGCTTATATCTTCATTAAAATCAGTGTGTGAAAAGGTAGAATAATATTTAGTAACATTAGAAACATCCCAGTTTTCTACACCTTTATATGATTTAAAATTTATATTATTAATTGTATATGCATAATATGTGTCAATACTTGTAACATCTGTAACATATCCAATAACATCAAAATAATGATTATCATTAGATCCATGATCACTTGTTGTTACAATACGCGGACTAAATACAATACCTTCACCTACTATGTGTATAGGCTCCTTACCATTGTTTTTATGTGCCCACTTAGGAATATTTTTCATTCCAGAATTTGCAAATATTGTTTCATAAACCATTGGTTCAGCAGGCTGCCAATCATCTAGATTTTGATTAAAACTCTTTGCATTCTGAAACATTCCTAAAACACGAAACATTTTTAGTTTATAATATTCGCTAAACTTCCACTTATTTAATGGCTGGTTAAAGCTTTCTGCCCCTGCAAACATATTTGTAAAATCATGTACATGGCCAACATCCCATCTATTTAAAGGCTGGTTAAAATTTTTCGCCTGAGCAAATACGCCATGCATACTATCAACTCTTGATACATTCCAGCTGTTTATATTTTGATTAAAGCTGTATGCTCTACCAAACATTCCTTCCATGTATACTAATGACTTAGTATTCCACCTATTTAGTGGCTGATTAAAACTTTCTGCACCAAAAAACATACCATTCATAATTGAAACATTTTTTACATTCCACTTATTAATATTTTGATTAAACTTTTTTGCATATGCAAACATATACCCCATATACTTAATAGACTCTGTATTCCATTTATCAAGTGGCTGATTAAAGTTTTCTGCACCGCAAAACATTCCCGTAGTATTTTCTACTTTACTCATATCCCATGAATTAATATTTTGATTAAAAGATTTTGCATAGCCAAACATAAAAGATGCATCTTCAACATTAGAGAAATCCCAGTTACCTATTGGAGAGTTAAAAAGCTCAACTTCATAAAATAAATATGAAACATTTTGCACACTAGAAGTATTCCACATACTTAAATCTTGATTAAATTTCTTTGCACTCCTAAGCATATCTCTCATGTTTACAACATTTGATACATTCCATTTTCCTATTGGCTGATTAAAGTTTTCAGCTTTATAAAACATAGCTCTCATATCTACTACATTTGATACATTCCAATTACTAATATCTTGATTAAAAGCTAATGCACCAGAAAACATTTCATCCATATATCTAACATTGGAAACATTCCATTTACCAATATTTTGATTAAACTTTTCTGCACCAGAAAACATATAACTTGTATACTCTACACTAGATGTATCCCATTTGCTTATATCTTGATTAAAGTTTTTAACATTCGAAAACATATTACGCATTATTATAACATTGCTAACATTCCACTTTGTAATGTCACTTGCAATATTATCAATATCTGCAAACATTCCTTCCATATTTTCTACGCTTGATACATTCCAAGTGCTGATATTACCTTTAAAACTTACTGCATTACTAAACATTTCTTCCATTGTAAGAACATTAGAAACATTCCAGTTTGATAAATCTGAATTAAACTTAACTGCTCTTTTAAACATAAAAGACATATTTTGCACGTTAGATACATTCCAATTATTCAAATTTTGATTAAAACTTTCTGTATCATAAAACATTGCTTCCATATTATTAACTTTTGAAACATTCCACTTATTCAAAGGCTGATTAAAAGATGATGCTCCTGCAAAAAGTGCAGTCATATTCTCTACATTAGATACATCTAAATTATTAATATTTTGATTAAAACTTTTCGCACCACGAAACATACCAGCAAGACTTTTTACTTTAGGCATTTTCCATGCACTTATATCTTTATTAAAAGATAATGCTTCATGAAACATTTCTTCTACATCTTCTATATTTATAACATTCCATCTGCTAATATCTTGGTTAAAGCTTACTGCATTATTAAACATTTTATTCATATTTTTAACATTAGATACATTCCAGTTGCCAATAGGTTGATTAAAACTAACAGCAGATGAAAACATTGCCTCCATATCTTCAACATTTGAAACATTCCACCTGCCTATATTTTGATTAAAATCTACAGCAGCATAAAACATATATGCCATATCTTTAACTTTTGAAACATTCCACCGGCTTATATCTTCATTAAAATTTTTAACACCAGAAAACATACTTCTCATATTTTCCACATTTGATACATTCCAAGAACCAATTCCTGAAAAATCCTCGCGTTGAGAATCTTCAAATAACTCACTCATATCTGTAATTAAACTTGTATCAATACTTGATAATTTGATACTCTCATCATTAATAAGGGCATACAATTCTTGTTTATCTTTTGGCTTATATTTGATAACATTTTTGGCATAAATATTTTGGATTGAAAAAAGAAATAAAAATAAGAATAAATAGATAAATATTTTTTTCATACACCGCCCCTTATGTAATACTAAAAGAAAATATATAAATTACAAAACTACACATATAATCTAACAATAAAATATTACTTTATCAACAAAAAATACAGCTTGCCAAATAAAAAAGCACTCCTAACAAATGCTAAGAGTGCTTTATATGATTAATAAACTTAAAAAAGTTAAAAATTATTTATTCTTTTTAAGCTCTACTCCAGAAATACCCGGTGTAGTCATACCAACAGGGTCTAAAATGACATTAATTTCTTCCTCTGTTAATATTTTATCCCTTAAAATAAGCTCTCTAATAGGCTTGCCTGTCACATATGCTTCCCTTGCAAGTTTTGCAGCAGTTTCATAACCTACGTGTGGGTTAATTGCTGTAACGATACCAACAGAATTTTCAACATATGCTTTCATTCTATCTGGATTTGCTGTTAAATCAGTAAGCAGATATTTTGTAAATACTTTAAAGCCATTCGCCATTATTGTTAAAGATTGTATTACATTAAACACAAATACTGGCTCCATAACATTTAACTCAAACTGACCAGCTTCAACACCCATTGTTACAGTAACATCATTACCTATTACTTGAAATGCTATTTGGTTAATAACTTCTGCCATAACAGGATTAACTTTACCCGGCATAATTGAACTTCCTGGTTGACGAGGAGGCAGATTTAATTCAAATAAACCACATCTAGGACCAGATGCCATTAAACGTAAATCATTACATATTTTGGACATGCTAACCATACAAACTTTAAGTAATGCACTAACTTCAGCATAAGCATCACAGTTTTGAGTACCATCAACTAAATCTTCAGCACCAACTACTGGAAGTCCTGAAATTTCTACTAAATTTTTAACAACTTCTTTAATATATTCAGGTTCTGCATTAAGTCCTGTTCCAACAGCAGTTGCACCCATATTAACAACTAATACATTTTCTCTTGCAGTTTGTAAGCGTTTAATATCTCTACCAACAACAGCTGCATAAGCTTTAAATTCCTGACCTAATCTAACAGGCACAGCATCTTGAAGATGAGTTCTTCCCATTTTTATCATACCATCAAATTCTTGTGATTTTTTCAGCATCATAGCCTGCATGTCTTTCATAACTACAATTAACTCATCAATTAAAAATGCAATAGTTAAATGTGCTGCTGTCGGAAAAGCATCGTTTGTGCTTTGGGCCATATTCACATGAGAATTAGGTGATATAACTTGATAATTACCTTTACTCTCCCCTAAAATCTCTAAAGCACGGTTTGCAATTACTTCGTTTGCATTCATGTTAATAGATGTTCCTGCTCCACCTTGGATAGGATCTACCAAAAACCAGTCATTCAATTTACCTGCAATAACATCATCTGCAGCTTTTGCTATGGCTTCAGCCTTTGTCTTATCAAGTTCACCAATTTTTGCATTAGCAAGAGCCGCCGCCTTTTTGACTATAGCCATACATTTTATTAATGTAGGGTGGATACGGTAACCTGTAATAGGAAAATTCTCAATAGCACGTAAAGTTTGAACCCCATAGTATGCATCTATAGGTACTTCCTTCTCACCAAGAAAATCATGTTCCATACGAAAATCAGCCATAACAATCTCCTTATTATTTTAATATAAGTATTATATAACATATTTAAAAACATTTTGCAAGTAAAAATATAATATTGTTATAATTCAAATAAATTAATATATATCAACTATTTATATTATTTATATCATTTCTAATTATTAATTAATGACCTTAAATTTGACTAACTTTATATATTTTTCAAACCAATATTATTATTTATTATATAACATGGTAATAAAATTCTTTTTTTTGAAATATTTATGCGTTTGCCTTATTTTTTAAGGTAGATTTTTTTATTTTTAGAGAATAATTTTTCTTTTCATTCATTATTAATAATGTTATATTAAATTCGAAATTATTACTAAGGAAAATATATGGCATTAATTAATATGAATAAATCATTTATAAAAATACCGTGGAATAAACATGCTGTAGCATACTATATTCTGCTTTTGCTAAATACTTTTTTATATACATTGATTTTTGAAGAACCACGTATTGTTCTTCATAATTTCTCCCAACAAGAGATGGCTTTAACAATAATACTTGTATCTATTTTTAATCTATTTATATTTTTTTTATTAATGGTTTTTAAATGGGTTTTTGTAATTATAAATCCTATTTTATATTATATAGGTGCTGTTGGGTTTATTTATGCTGATAAGTTTCATTTAGATACAAATATTTATTCTGCACCTAAATTTTTACTCCATAATACCATATCTTCTTCAATTTCTTATAACCTGTCATATACTATTTTTATTACTTCAATGTTTCTATTAGGTTTATTTTTTGGTTTAATAAGATTTTTCTTTGCAAAAGATAAGTCTGTAATTAGAAAAGGACAAATATTTGCATTTATTTTTATATTTGCTTCTATTTCATACTCATTTCTATATAACAATATAAAATATACAAATATACAGCCTTATGCTTTTTTAAAAGGAGCAAAAGATTACCTTGTTACAAGTTTAATATATAAAATACAATTTAAAGACAGAAAAGACATGATAACTGCTCAAAAAACAGATGATAATATTACTGGTATTGTTATATTAGTTGATAAAATCAGTAATAAACTATACTCTTCCAATAATAAAGCCATAACCTTTATGATAAAAGAAAATATCATAAAATATAATGGATTTAAATCAGAATTTAATAATAATAACATTACTCGAAGTGCTGTAATGACTGGTGCTGCCGCTGATAAAATAAACAATTATACTGACAGCACATCATTTATATCCGTTTTAAAAAATGCAGGCTATAATACTGCTTATATTGGAATATATAATTTGCTTTTATCAAAAGATAACTATAACTATTATCTAGTAGAAAATGATACTGAAAATATTTATGAACAGCAAACAAATAATAGTCCAAATTTATTTAGGTCTATATCTTATATTAATGATTTTCTTAAAAGTAATAAAGGTGGTATTATAGTTGTAAATGCCGAAGGTTCTGCCCCTTATATAGAAAAAAGGTATAAAGATTTTATAACCACCACATCTGAAAATGAATATGATAATTATATTTCATATATTAATGCATATATAAAAGAAGTTATATCACTACTTAAAGATAAAGATGCTTTTGTAATAATACAAGGTCTTGAAGGTGAAACAGTTAATAATGGCATATCTGTGCAGGATGAAGAAAGTGTTATGCTTGTTTGGGTATCTGATACCTTGGAAAATAAATATATGACAAGAAGCCGTTTCCAATCTAATATTGATGATAAAATAGTAGATAATACTCTTTATTATTCTATACTAGGTTGTTTTGAGTTGAAAAGTAAAACTGATTTTAATAAAATAGATAGAAATATATGCAGACAGAAAAAATAATCAATAAACTTATTAAGCAATACAATTTAAAACCACATGTAGAAGGCGGGCTTTATATACGCCACTATGAATCTAAAGAAGATATTACTAGAGATGGTAATATAAAATGTAAATCAGGTAGTGCTATATATTATTTATTAGATAAAAACACATTATCAAAATTTCACTCTATATCTTCAGATGAATTATGGCATTATTATAATGGTGGATTACTTGAAATACACATAATCACTAAGGATAATAATTATCTTATAAAATATTTAGGCAACAGCTTAATTTATGAAAATGCCTGTTTTTGTATTCCTGTTGAAAAAGGAAGTATATTTGCAGCAAGAGTTATTGATGGAGATTATGTTTTTGCAGGCTGCTCATTACACCCAGAATTCCAAATAAATGATTTTAAACTTTATGAATATAATGAGCTCATTAATACATATCCAAAGTTAAAAAAAGAATTAGATAATTTTTTTAAAATAAATAATGAAAAGATGTAACATATAATGGAAGTGCCAGCATACTTATCACAAATGACCACACTGTCAATATTGTAGAATATTTATAATCACAACCATAATATTTACTTAAAATAGTAACCTGATTCATAGCAGGCATAGCAGCTTGTAAAATATATACTTCCTGCCTTTGGCTGCTAAATGATGAGAAAAACATCATAATCAATAAAACAGTAACAGGTGCTGCAATAAATCTACCTATCATCACAGCCCAAAAATCTTTTGTAATTTTAAAATCAGAAAGCTTAATTTCGGCAAATACCATACCTATAAATAATGTTGCTAAAGGTGATGTCATACTACCAAGCATTGTAGCAGGTTTTTGCAACATATCTGGAAGCTTTATTTCCAAAAGAACAAATATAATTGCTATTAATGTTGCAGTAAGTGATGGTGTAAGTAGTGCTTTTAAATTTATTCCACCTTTTGACTTACCTGTTGCTGCTTGAAGGGAGTAAACTCCTAATGTCCAAAATAATATTGTATTTGCAATATAATATTCAAGAACAAAGGCAATAGCTCCATCACCAAACAATGCCTGATTAACAGGAAGCCCAATAAATACTACATTAGAATATACAAATAATGCTAAAAAGACACCCATATTATTTTTTGATACTTTAAATAGTTTACCAACAAGATACCCAATTGGATAAAGTATGATAGTAGCTATAACTGCAATAATAATACCACCTAAAGAATCCACAAACTCAGATTTTGTAAACTGATTAGGCAAAGCAGAAATAATATATGCAGGAAATGTTAAATTTACAACAAGCCATGCAATACGGGAACCAAACTCAGTTGATAAAATATCTTTTTTCGTTAAAATATATCCAACAGCAATTAATAAATATACTGAAACAATGCTTTGAATAGAATCAAAAAAACCCATAAATGCCTCCTAAAAAAGTGCAACACTCTTTTAATACCATTTGATGATAAAATCAAGAAAAAACTCTTTTCTTTTTTAAAAAAATTTTGTAATGTATTGTAATGAGATGTGACAATATAAATTGTTGCATGTAAAATATCTATAAGGAGTATTTTATGAAAAAAATTATTTTTACTTTAGTAGTATCATTATTTGCATTTAGTGTTTTTGCAAATGATATGCCTATTCAACCAAATCAATTACCTGCAAATGCTCAATCTTTTGTTGCCTCAAAATTTGCTGGAGCAAACATTGTAGCAGCAAAAAAAGACAGAGATGGATTTGAAGCAGCACTTAGTAATGGAACAAAAATTGACTTTGCATTAAATGGTGAGTGGGATAGTATAGAATCTTATTCTGTTTTACCTGCAGGTATATTACCAGCACCTGTTGAAGCAGCTGCCAATGCTCAAGGTGGTAATATTGTTAAAATTGACAGAGATTTTGGATACTTTGAAGTTAAATTACAAAACAATGTAGAATTAAAAATTGATAATAATGGTAATATTCTAAAAAGAGAACTTGATTAATTAATTCTAATATCCAATAAATATAATACCTGTCTTAATGGCAGGTATTATTTTTCTTAAAAAAATTTATCCTTATTTATCTAGTAGTTATATTAATTAAATCATATAATTTTATTTTTTTAAAAATTTTTGTAACCATAAAATAATTGGTGCGACCTATAAAACATAAAGAACGTTTTGGTATATGAAATACCTATAAAGGAGTGTAAAAATGAAAAAAATTTTAGTTTTAACTTTTGCTTTTGTTATGACAGCAGGCATGGCTTTTGCTGATATGATGGTTGCACCAAATGCTTTACCTGGTAAAATTACTCAATTTGTAAATGCTAACTTTCCTGGTGCACAAGTAATGTATGCTGAAAGAGATTATGACAGCTTTGAAGTTAAATTAAACACTGGTGTTGAACTTGATTTTTATGCTAATGGTGATTGGAAAGAAGTAAAAACTTTTCAAAACTTCCCTACTCAAATTTTACCTGCAGCTGTTGCTCAGGCTGTAAAAGGTGCTCACCCACAAGCTTTTATTATTAAAGCTGAAAAAACTTGGAATGGTTATGAAATTAAAACCAGCAATATGATGGAAATATATGTTACACCAAATGGCCAGATTATGGGACAAAAATTTGATGACTAATTTTAAATTCGCATACCCCTTAAAAGCCGTTGAATAATCAACGGCTTTTCTTTTTTTTATTTCACATACTTTAAAATATATTTTTATGTAAAATTATTACAATATTATATAACTTATTGAAATAAAAAATTTTTTTGTATTTTTTGTAACCATTTTTTTTTATAAACGACATTTAATATATAAAGCAAATGGTATAAATATACCAAAGGAGTGTATCATGAAAAAAATTATTTTTACTTTAGTAGTATCATTATTTGCATTTAGTGCTTTTGCAAAGGATATGCCTATCCAACCAAACCAGCTGCCTGCAAATGCACAGTCATTTATTGCATCTACTTTTGCTGGGGCTAATATTGTAGCAGCTCAAAAAGATCTTGATGGGTTTGAAGCAGCTCTTAATAATGGTGTCAAAGTCAAATTTGAATTAAATGGTCAATGGGATAGTATTGAATCTTATTCTGCCTTACCTGCTGGCATCTTACCTGCACCTGTTGAAGCTACTGCTAATGCTCAAGGTGGTAATATTGTTAAAATTGATAGAGATTTTGGATACTTTGATGTTAAATTACAGAACAATATTGAATTAAAAATTGATAATAATGGTAAAATCTTAAAAAAAGAACTTGATTAATATCATCCTATTCCTATACTCATAAACTACCTGTATTTATGCAGGTAGTTTTTTATTCTCTTGTGTAATATATAAAAAAATGCTATAAAGAATCCATAAATATGATATATTGAAAAATATTGTAACCATAAATAAATATATAAGACATAGTATATATAATATAATTGGTATAATAAATTTCATACAAGGAGATTAATATGAAAAAAATCTTAATTTTAACTTTTGGATTTGTTATGATGGCAGGAATGGCTTTTGCAGATATGATGATTGCACCAAATGCATTACCACCAAAAATTACTCAATTTATTAATGCAAACTTTGCAGGTGCTCAAATTATGTATGCAGAGCAAGATTTTGATAGTTTTGAAGTAAAATTAAATACAGGTGTAGAGCTTGACTTTTATACAAATGGTGACTGGAAAGAAGTAAAAACTTACCAAAACTTTCCTACTCAAATTCTACCTGCAGGTGTAGTTCAGGCTGTAAAAGGTGCTCACCCACAAGCTTTTATTATTAAAGCTGAAAAAACTTGGAATGGTTATGAAATTAAAACCAGCAATATGATGGAAATATATGTTACACCAAATGGTCAAATTATGGGACAAAAATTTGATGACTAAAATATAATAATATCTTATTATGAAAGCCGTTAATAAAATATTAACGGCTTTTTTTATTATAAATTCAAAAAATATATAATAAATAATCTACAAAATAGATATTTGTATTATTTAAATATTATAGATTAATAGTTAAAGATAATATCAAGTAAATTAAATACTTAAAAATATTATAATAAAAAAGCCGTTAACAATGTTAACGGCTGCATCACAATTTATATTTATATTTATATTATACATTAAATCTGCTTACAAGCATTTTTAAACCATCAGTTCGTTCCTGCAGGTGTGATACTGTTCTATTAACCTCACTAACAGCAACATTACTTTCTTCAATACCAGCTGCAATTACTTGTGTATTATCAACAACTGTTAAAATTGTGCTGTATTGGTTTGAAACGGAATTAGCCACTATCTGCATTTCTTTATGTAAGTTCATAACGCTTTCAACAGCACTTTTAAAACCCGCATTTGTAGCACCAATATTATCAACCCCTGCTTGAACGCTGTCTACTGATTTTGTCATCTCAACTGAAGCAAGGTTAGATTTTTGCTGTAATGTGGTAATAATAGATTCTATCTCACCTGTTGCATGCTGAGTTCTTTCTGCTAATTTTCTAACCTCATCTGCAACAACTGCAAAACCGCGACCTGCTTCCCCTGCTCTTGCTGCTTCAATAGCTGCATTTAACGCTAAAAGATTTGTCTGGTTTGCAATATCATTAATAACACCTAATATTTCACCAATCTGATTAGAGCTTTCAGCAAGCTGTACAATAACTTCTTCTAATGAAATAGTTTCATCTTTAATTGTCATCATATCACGTTGAACGCCATTTAATTGCTCTGCACCAGTTTGAGTTTGTGTTGCTGCTGATTCTAATATATCCATATTTTTATCAAGTGTAGTTGATGTAGTGTGAGAAATATCTTTTACACTATCCATACTTAATACCATATCAGAAATCTGCTGTGCTTGAGAATCAAATGTTGTTGATAATTCTTCCATAGTTGCTGCAAGCTGATTATTTCCTGATGCCACCTCATCTGTTGCATCTTTTACTTCTTTAATAATACGCTGTACATTTTCTATAAATGTATTAACATGAGAAGCAAGCTCACCGAGCTCATCTTTTGTATGAATATCAATGCGTTTAGTTAAATCACCATCTCCGCTTGTTAAATTATTAACCCTTTCTACAAGTTTATCAAGTGGTCTAATAACACTGGCATTAAGTACTATAATAACAAACACAGCCACTAAAATAGCCAATACTGCAAGCACAACACTTGCTACAAAAGAACTTTTTTGACCAGAAACAATGCTTACAGATGCACTGCTTACATCTTTTGCTATCATATTTTCAAAATTTTCCAGTTGTAAAAACATTTTTTCCTGATCTTCATCTAATTTCATATTAGTAGTACCAAATTCAACAAATTTTGGCTCTGCTGTTTTTGCAATATTTTCAAGCTCTGTAACCATTTTATAAAGCTCATTTAACTCGCGAATATTATCAGGATTTATTGCTAAATCTCTAAGTGAAGTTACTGATTTTTTTAAATCATTTATAGGCACATAAACTGACTTAAATAATTCAGGATTTGTATTTGTACCTGCCAAAATTTCTTCTGCAATCATCACCATTTGAAGAGTATATGCTTTTGATGAAGCAATTTTATCTACAAACTTAATGTAATCACTAATTACCTGCTGGTTACCCTGCCTAACATAGTCATCTAAAAGCCCAATAGAACGTTTATATATTTTTTCTGTAGCTGCATTTACTTTATCCACTGTGGATTTGAAAACTACCCCACCATCTACAATAATTTTAAAAGTATCAACAGTTACAACAGCATTTTCCATAAAATCTTTTGCTGTTGTATGAAGCTCTGTAAACCCTTGCTGATAGCCTGATAGTTCTTTGTTATATTTTTTTAATAGAGCACCTAATTTATCTACATTTGGCTCACGTATTCTGTCATGAATATTAGTTATATGTGACTCTTGATGGGTAGCAATGTATCTATCCACATCTGCCCCAATATTTAACACATTAGTTTTTAATTTAGTAGCAAGTAGATTAGCTGATAAATAAACATCATTTAACGTTTCTGTATGTTTAATACCGCTTATGCTTGCAATAACTGAAAAGGCACTCCCAATAATACCTATTAATGCTAATGCAATAGTGAAAACATTAATTTTCTTTGCGATTGTTAATTTTGACATTAGTACTTCCTCATTTCTTTTTTAAAGTTAGCACATACTATATACACTTTTTAAGGTTGTCAATATTTATTTTTACACTTGTCATTGTTATTACATTATTATTTTTTCCTTTATCATTAAAAAAAAATATTGTATAATTTTTTATTAAATTAAAGAGGTTTTTATGAAAAATTTTTTTATTATTTTATCTTTAATGATAGTATCTTTTAGCTACTGTTATGCTGATATGGTTGTAAGTTTCGATAAACTACCTAACAATATTAAATCATTTGTTAAAACATATTTCCCCGGTACTGTTGTTATGTTTGCAGAGCAGGATTACAATGAATATAAAATACGACTAAATAATGGG
This sequence comes from uncultured Mucispirillum sp., assembly GCA_944325215.1. Lineage (GTDB taxonomy): Bacteria > Chrysiogenota > Deferribacteres > Deferribacterales > Mucispirillaceae > Mucispirillum. The sequence goes on from CALUZC010000042.1 coordinate 12,906, forward strand.
GTTGAAATAGAATTTGATATTAATGGTGCTTGGAAAGAAGTAAAATCATTTCAAAATTTTCCAACAGAACTTTTACCAAAGATGATTGTAAACAGTATAATTAGAACATATCCAAACGTAAATATAATTAAAGTGGAAAGAATATGGAACGGATATGAAATAAAACTCAGCAATATGATGGAGCTTTTTATTGATAAAAACGGCAATATAGTAGCAAGTCAATTTGATGATTAGCTAATACTACAAATAACTTCTTGCCCCAACATACACTTTTGTCCAATATTTATTATTTAGCATGTCAGTTCTTACGGTTGTGCCTTTTCTTGGTGCGTGTAAAAATTTTCCATCACCTACATATATTCCCACATGGCTTACTCTTCTGCCACCAGCTGTTGCAAAAAATACTAAATCACCTTTTTGTAAATCCTTCTTATATACAAATCTGCCAGCTTTATACTGGTCTCGTGATACTCTAGGAATGGATAAGCCATTAAGCCTGTATACTGCACGCGTAAGCCCACTACAATCCACTCCAGAAGCAGTATTACCACCCCATACATATGGCGTACCAATATATTTATATGCAGTTTTTACAATTTCATTTCTTAAATATGAAGAACCTTGCTGTTTAGTTGGAGCAGAACGAGATTTATATAAAGCATAGCTTTCTGGTATTACCACAAAGAATTCGTCTATTCTACCTTGTGCCTGCAGCTGCCTTCCTCTATTTCTTGCTTCTTCAATTGTGCCATAACTTCCAAAACGAACTTTATATATAGAACCATCTCTAAACATAAAAGCATCAAGCCCACGAGCGATTAATGAATCCACAAATCTACCAGCATTATTTGGGTTTTTAAATGCTCCAACTTGAATAGAGTAACCCTCCCTGTATATACCAAAATCAGCAGGGTTACCATTAGTGGTAGAAGCACAGCCTGTTAAAAATAATATTACAATCGAAAAAAATATATATAGTCTTGTCATTAAACCACCTATTTTTCAAGGATACATATATAATCATAAAAAAGCAAGTTTATTATTCAAAATCTACTTTTGGAAGTAAATTCTAAAAACGATTGCAACAAATTAAGCAGTCATTAAAGTTCTCATAAAAAATATCATTAGCCGATTTATAA
>CALUZC010000043.1 GCA_944325215.1 uncultured Mucispirillum sp.
GGTATTCATAGAGCAGGATATGTAAAAATATAATCATAGAAAACTGAATTTACAGACTTTTTTTCACAGGCTCTATAAAAATTATTATTAACTTAAATAATATGAATAATTATTTTAATTATTTGAAGTTATACCAAAATACATAGGCCCTGAAGTCATACGTTTGGCTGCTTCTGCCACATCTGCCAATGTAACAGCATCTATTCCTTTTTCATAATTTAAGTGATAATCTTTAAAATCAAGCACATAAGCATAACCAATATTTTGTGCTAAAGATGAAACATTTTCTTCATCAAATATATTTTTACTTTTAAGCCTGTTTTTTGCTTTTTCAAGGCGTTTTTCATCAAGTTTGCCTTGTGCTATATCATTAATTATAGCAACTGCTTCATTTTTAAATTTTTCACCATTACCTTTTGGCACAACTGCCATAGCACCAAAAAGACCGTTGTAATGGTTAAATAACCCTATATCTGTTACATAAATTGCAGTCTTATTTTGATTTTTAATAACTTCATTAAGTAAAGAATATTCTCCACCTGAAAGTATTTCACCAAAAACTTCTTCAGCGTAAACTGTATTTATATTCTGCCTGCCTGTTGGGTATGCAAAAACAGCATAATCTACATTAACATCTGCTGTAAAAGATTTATTTACCGGGCTTTTAAAAGTAACAGGATTTTCACCTTTATACCTTGTGCCAGCAGGAACACTTCGTATCTGGTTAAAATATTTACCTGCTAATTCTATTGCTTTATCCTGCTCAATATCCCCCACTACAACTAATGTCATATTCTCTGGGTGGTAAAACCTGTTATAATAATCAACTATTTCTTCTCTGGTAAATTCGCTTACAGTTTTAGAAGAACCTATTACCTGCCTTGAATATGGTGTGCCTTCAAACAATGTAGCCTGTAAATCCTGCCACATTTTATATGATGGATCATCATATTTTCTATTTATTTCCTGCAATACTACTGGTTTTTCCCTGTCTATTTCAGATTGTAAAAGCAGTGCATTAAATACCATATCGCTAACTACTTCATAAGCCGCCTCAGCCTCATCTGTAGGGATTGTTACATAGTAATTAGTAACATCTAAGCTTGTAAAAGCATTATTATAGCCACCTTTTGCATCAAGGTATTCATCTATTTCACCAGGCTTAAATTTCTTAGTGCCGTTAAATAACATATGCTCTAAAAAATGAGATATGCCAGACAGTTTATCATTTTCATTAACAGAACCTGTTTTTATCCAGCACTGAACAGAAACAACTTTTACTCCCGGCACCTTTTCATATAAAACAGTAACACCGTTACTTAATTTATGTTCCACTGGAGCACTCATTACTTTCTCCGTATTTCCAAAAATAATTAAAAAAAGAGCGGTCAAAAAAACCGCTCTAAATATATTATATTTCTTCATAACAACTCAAAATACAATTAGTCTGCTTCAGGACGTGGTTTTAAAGCAACTTCAATAACAAACTCTTGGTCGCCAACTTTAAACTTAACACCAATACAAACTACATTACTAGGTCTATTAATAGTGTGATTTTTACCAGCAATAACGTTTGGAATACCAATGTTATACTTATAACCCTGTTCAGCAAAAACGCGTTTAGAACCACCAGCAATCATGTTTACAAATTCACCGATAGCATCAACAACATCTTTACTCATGTTTTTCTTTGGCTCACCTAAGAAACCAGAAACAATATCTAAAGCTAGTTTTTCAGGAAAGCTCACTACAACAAACCCAGACATCTTACCAGCTATGCCGATAACTCCAGAAATATCATAAGACATTCTATCGTCCTGTTTAATATACACTTCGCCTTTTTTAGCTTCAATACCTGCCATTGTTGAAAGAACGTTCAACGTTGCGGTAATGAAAGGGTTAATCATCTCAGCTTTCATTAATATCTCCTGCATCAATCATTCAATCTAATATATAACTATACAGCATATCATTCAATATGTCTACAAAAAAAAACAAATAAATTTTTATTTTTTTTTAACTTTATATTAATTCGTATATTTTTTCCAGTGCCGCAGGCAGTTTATTTATATCTTTTGTACCTGCTTGTGCCATATCATCTTTACCACCACCTGAGCCACCAGCAGCTGCTGCAATCTCTTTTATTAAAGCACCTGCTTTATATTTTGATGTTAAATCTTTTGATACGCCACATACTATTGTTGCCTTATCATCAGCAGTGGCAGCACCCACTACAATAATACAGCTGCCAAGTCTATTTCTACCTGTATCTATCACTTCACGCATAACATCTATATTAGACCTTTCAAAATATACTTTTGCAACTTTAATACCATTAATCTCTTTTACATTTTCAAATAAATTATCAGCAACTTTAGGAATAATTCTTTCCCCTGCTGCCTTTATTTTCTTTTCCAATGCCTTATGGTTTTTAAGAATATCTGCTACACGAATGGCTGCCTCATCAGGCTGGCATTTTAATATAGATAATATTTTTTTCATATTATTATCCATATTAGATAAATATATGAAAGCTTTATGATTTGTAACTGCTTCTATACGCCTTACACCTGATGCTACACTTGATTCTGAAAGTATTTTAAATAAGCCAATTACACCAGTTCTATCAACATGGCAGCCACCACAAAGCTCTTTTGAGTAATCAGCAATTTGAACTACACGCACTTCTTCACCATATTTCTCACCAAAAAGTGCTGTTGCTCCTTCCTGCATTGCATCTTCTAATGATTCAATACGTTTATAAACTGGGTAATTTGCTATAATAGCATCATTTACTTCTCTTTCAATTTTATCTATTTCTTCTTGAGTTAATGCTGAAGAATGAGTGAAATCAAACCTTAATCGTTCTTCATTTACTAATGAACCAGCCTGCCTTGCATGCTCCCCTACTATCTTTTGTAATGCTTTGTGTAAAAGATGGGTTGCTGTATGGTTATATTCTGTATATCTGCGTTTTGCTTCATCTACTTCAACAGTTACTTTATCATCTTCAGAAAATTCGCCCTCTAAAACTGTGCCTTTATGGATAAACATATCATTTAATTTAACAGTATTTTCTACTTGGAAAATATTTCTATCACCAATTTTTATGACGCCCTTATCTCCTGCTTGACCACCACCTTCTGCATAGCTTGTGGTAACATCTAATATAATATCGGCACTATCACCTTTTTTAATATGTTTTACCCTTTCATTACCAGAAACAATAGCTATAATTTTACTAGAAGATTTAAGCCCAATATAGCCACCAAATTCTGTAACAAGCTGACCGCTTAACTCTTTTAAAGCATCTGATATACCACTTGCAGCTATACCAAGTGATGATGCTTTTGCTCTTGCCTGCTGCTGCTCCATCATTTTATCAAAAGATGCCATATCTAAAGAATAACCAGCATCACATGCTATATCCTCTAATAAATCAACAGGAAAACCATATGTATCATAAAGTTTGAAAATATCGTCCCCTGAAATAATTTTGTTAGATTTATATTTTTCTAAAAGTTCATCTTCTATTATTTTCATACCTGTGGCAAGTGTTTTGCCAAAACCTTTTTCTTCAGTTTCTACTGCTTTTGTAATAAATGCTAATTTATCAGAAAGTTCAACGTAATGGTCTTTCATAAAATCTACTACAAAAGCACATACTTTATAGAAAAATTCATTTTCAAAACCAAGCATCTTACCATGACGCATAGCCCTTCTCATAATCTTCCTTAAAGTGTATCCACGTTTTTCATTAGATGGAAGAACACCATCGCCAATTAAAAATGTAGTGCTTCTAGAATGGTCTGCAATAACTCTTAATGAAATATCAGTCTGCTCATCTTTGCCGTATTCCACACCTGCAAGACGAGCAGTATATTCTATAATAGGCATAATCAAATCTGTTTCGTAGTTACTTTGTTTGCCCTGCATAATAGCCGCAATTCTTTCTAATCCCATACCAGTATCAATAGAAGGTTTAGGAAGTGGAGAAAGGTTGCCTTTTTCATCTCTATCAAACTGCATAAACACTAAATTCCATAACTCTAAATGCCTGTCGCAGTCGCAGTCTGGGTTACAGTCTGGTTTTTTACACCCTACTTCTGGGCCTTGGTCTATAAATATTTCTGAACAAGGTCCACATGGTCCTGTATCACCCATTTGCCAAAAGTTATCTTTTACACCCTTTCTATATATTTTTTCTTTTGGCACTCCTGCTACTTCCTGCCATAAATTAAATGCTTCATCATCATCTTCATAAACTGTTACAAAAAGCTTTTCTACTGGCAGTTCAAGCTCTTTAGTTAAAAATGTCCATGCAAAATTAATAGCATCTCTTTTAAAATAATCACCAAAAGAAAAGTTACCAAGCATTTCAAAAAATGTATGGTGACGGGCAGTTCTCCCCACATTTTCTAAATCGTTATGTTTACCACCTGCACGAACAACTTTTTGACATGAAGTGGCTCTTTTATATGCTCTTGTTTCTTTACCAAGAAAAATATCTTTAAACTGGTTCATACCTGCATTTGCAAATAATAATGTAGGATCATCATGGGGCACAAGGCTTGATGAAGAAACTACTGTGTGATTGTTATCTGCAAAAAACTTTAAAAATGCAGCTCTTATTTGGCTGCCTGTCATCTTTTTCATATATATATCTCCATTTATCTTTACACAACTAAAATAATAATTCTTACTACTTTATTACATTCCAATATAAATATCTAGCACAATTTATAAAAATTGCAAGAAAAATAAATATGATTTATTTACCTGCACAAAAATTTGAATAAATTAAAAACTTGACATATACATATGCATATATATAATTAAATAGTAATATATTTAATTTTGAGGAAGTTTTATGAAACATTTATATCTATTTATAATATTTGTAGCACTATTTCCAAGCACAATATTAGCCCAAGATTTTGATGAATTATCTGCAGACCGTATTGCAAGCATATATGATATGAGGGCATTAAATGATAAAGGTGGCTTTAATACTTACCAAAAACAAGAAGCATTTATTGATGAATATGGTGTCAAACGTTACCGTATTACAACATTATATGAAAATATGGATATCAATAAAGCGTATGAAACATATATAAAAAATTCTACAGGCAATTATTTTGAAAATAATGAAAAAAGAGCATACAAGGGCACTACATGGCCTTCAAAACTTCCAAAAGAAAATAAAACTTTAAACTGGAAAAATAATGTGGAAAATCTTAGTATTACATTAGAATATAACTATGTAAATCCAAAAACAGTTTCAGTAACTTACTATAATTTCGGAAGCAGTAGCAGGTTGCAGCCATATAATAAATTAATTCTGGAATTTAAGCAGGAAGCAAAAGGCACTTACCTTACAATAACTTCTAAAGCATTCCCTGTAAGTTTTGACTGCAAGAAGGCAGGAAATGCCACAGAAAAAGCAATATGTACGGCTTCAGAAAAAGGTAATTTTAATGAAGATACAAAACTCAATTACTTGTATAAAGCCTTAATTAGAGCATCATATTCTTATAACAGCGATATCAGTATTCAAGATGTAAAAAACTCACAAATTTCATGGGTACAAAAACGTAACCAATGCAAAGGCGATATTAATTGTATAAAACAATCATATAAAACTCGCTATAATGAAATGGCAGCTCTGCTGAATAAACAATATGCAAAAGATATTCAAGGGTTTAATAACTGCACACCTATTCATGGAATTGTTTGGTTTGGTATGAGTGAAGATGAAGATTATATTGAATTTAGAAAATGCCAGTATAAAGGTAATATTTTCCAAACATATGAAGCATTAGCATCATATAAAAAGCTTGATTATTCTGTTGCAGCAGATACATTAAAACAAAAAAAAGATATGAAAGTAAGTTTTGATAACGATGGAATTACTACCTCGCTTGCATTTAAATGGAAAAATGATATTTTAAAATTTACTATTACTGTTGATTCTGAATATGGAATGGCTTCATTTATATATACTTTAAAAGAAAAAAATGGCATTACTGATGTAATGATGGAAGAATACCCTCTTCCATAAATTTATTAAAAAGATTTTTAAATGATTATATTACTTTTTAATTTGTATTATAATCATATTAAATATTATAAATAATTTAATGATTATTTCTATATCATTATGTATATAATAAAAATAATTTAATTACTAATTCTTTCAATTTAAAAATATATAACATAAGGCGTGCTGTTTGCACGCCTTATGATTTATATAAAATTTTGCAATTTTATAAGCTTATGCTTTTGGAGCACCTTTAATAACTTCACTTGTCATATCGTTTTCAGGATATTTTTTGAAGTTTTCAACAAATTTAGATGCTAAATCTTTAAGTGCTGCATTGTATTCAGCTTGGTCTTTCCAGCCTTTAGATGGGTCTAATATTTCTGGGTTAACACCAGGAATAGAGTTAGGAATACCAAAACCAAATACTGGGCATTCATGGAAACCACCTTTATCAACTTCACCATCTAAAATAGCATTAACAATTGCTCTTGTATCTTTAATAGAGAAACGTTGACCAACACCGTATTTACCACCAAAAAGACCAGTGTTAACAAGGTAAGCATTAACACCATGAGCTTTCATTTTTTCAGCTAAAATTTTAGCATAGTAGAATGGGTGGAATACCATAAATGGTTCACCAAAACAAGTTGAGAATGTAGCAGATGGCTCTTTAACGCCTTTTTCTGTTCCAGCAACTTTAGCAGTATAACCAGATACAAAGTGATACATTGCTTGGTTTAAGTCAAGTTTTGCAACTGGTGGTAAAACACCAAATGCATCATATGTTAAGAAAATAATATTTTTTGGATGTCCACCTTTGTTATCTGGAGAAATCCTTGGCATTTGAGTAAGTGGATAAGAAGAACGAGTGTTCTCTGTTAACTTATCGCTGTCTAAATCAATTTCTCTTGTAACAGGGTCATAAACAACGTTTTCTAAAATAGTGCCGTAAGAATGAGTAGTTTTATAGATATCTGGCTCCATTTCTTTAGAAAGTTTGATAACTTTAGCGTAGCAGCCACCTTCTACGTTAAATACACCTTTATCATTCCAACCGTGTTCATCATCACCAATTAAAACTCTTTTTGGATCAGAAGAAAGTGTAGTTTTACCAGTACCTGATAAACCAAAGAAAATAGCAGTATCGCCTTTTTCACCTATATTTGCAGAGCAGTGCATGCTCATAATACCTTGTTTTGGTAAGTAGTAGTTCATTACTGTAAATACAGATTTTTTAAGCTCACCAGCATATTGTGTTCCACCAATTAATACAACTTTTTTAGCAAAGTTAAGCATAATCACTGTGCTGGAACGAGTGCCATGTTTTGCTGTATCTGCTTGGAAATTTGGGAGATAAATAACTGTAAAATCAGCTTGGAAACCTTTTAATTTAGATAAATCACTTTCGCAAATAAACATGTTGCGAGCAAACATGTTATGCCATGCAAATTCGCCAATAACACGAACTTTTAAACGGCAGGATTCATCAGCACCAGCATATAATTCTTGAACAAATAATTCTTTACCATCGCAATGTGCCATCATATCTTTGTAAAGTGTATCAAACTGAGCTTCGCTTGCTTCTTTAGCAGCTGATGAGTCCCAGTTAACATCTTTTTCTGAAGATGATTCTCTAACTACGTATTTATCTTGAGCAGAACGGCCTGTGTGTGTGCCTGTTTCAAAAACCATAGCACCGCCTTTTACCACATGACCTTCACCACGTTTAATAGCTTCTTCATAAAGAGCTTCTGTAGGCATGTTTAAATAAATTGCCTTAGGGTTGTTAATACCGTATGACTTTAAATAATCTGTAGAAGCATTGTATGTGCCCATATTTTCTTCCTCCGTCTAGACTGTTTTTTATTTACAAACAGACTCAATTAAATTATAAGTAGTAGCATAATACAATATTTATAGAAGGTCAATAATATTAAGTAAAAAATCTTTAATTTTTTTACATAAATTTACATGGGTTATTTTATGAGCGATTTTTTTATACCACAAGCAGACAGTAAAGCTATTGCTAAAGAAAGAGAAAAAGCACGAAGCCTTAGAAAAACAAACTGGTGGAATGAGAAAATTTCTAAAGGTGAATGTTACTACTGTGGCAGAATTTTTCCACCTAAAGAACTTACTATGGACCACGTTGTCCCTTTAATACGTGGTGGCACATCTACCAAAAATAATATTGTGCCAGCATGTAAAGAATGTAATAATGCTAAAAAACATAAACTGCCAATTGAATGGGTAGAATATTTAGAAAATATAAAGAAACAATAATTTTTATAATATTTTTCTTGTAAAAGAAATGTATAACTGATACCATACTATAATTTATTATATAGAGAGTATTAATATGAAGAAAATTTTTATATTAGCAGCAATTATTTTGACTATTTTTATCCCAAATATTTCAGTAGCTGATGAACAAGGCGAATTTCAAGATATGATACGGACAATTTTAGAAACTGGTGGAAGTATTAAAGAAATAACTGATACTCTTCGCCCTAATACAAGGCTTTATATATATAAACAGCTGCCTTCGATGAAGAAAAAAATAGAAGATAGTGAAAAAACTATTAATGATATTAAAACTAAAGCTGATGAAGTTATTACTAACAGGGACCTGCATACTATTGTGCAGGATATGGCATCTATCCAGCTTTTGACTATTTATGTAGCAAAAGACTTATTAGAAGTATATGAAACAAATGGAGCCATAACTCAGAAAGATTATAACAAAGTTATCTCTAAATATGAAAAACAGGCAAAACGATTACAAAAATCTTTAGAACGCTATAAAAATATGTGATATGTATGAACGAGCAGGAATTTAATCTATCAAAACTTATTGCAGAAACTGGTGCAAAAAATGCAACAGGTGAAATAAAAAATTTTGCTGATGACCTTGATTTATTAAGCAATGGTTTAGAAGCCCGTTTTGAAGATATAGTTAACCAGGTTGATAAACTTGTAAATATGCTTGATGTTACAAAATTTCAGCTTACTAGAAATGACGTTTTTAGAATTAGGAATACTTTAAAAAACTTGGAACATAATTTAACTATTTTAAAATCCAACTTTCATGGGTTTAAAACTTATAAAATGAGAGTTTTTACAAACCTGCTTGATAAACAGTGCCGTTTTAAAATTGCAAAAGGTTATGAAATTATTAAAAGATTTTCTGAAAACGAAGCTCTCACCTTTAATGAGTATAAAGGCATAGTCGCAAAATATGAAAAAATTGACGAAAAACTTGGAGAAGAAATTATGGACTGCCTTTATAACCAGCTTAGCAAAGAAGAATATAGAATGCTGCTTAATAAGTATGATGATAAAGAAAAAACTATTGGTAAACAGTTTATAAAAACTACTATGCTTGTAATTGCTCTTGCTGGAGAAATGAAAATATAAAAAACCACACATATTTTAGATATGGTGTTTGGTTGATAATTATAACATGTAAAGCATAATATTGAAAGTTATTATTAGAATGTAAAATAAATGTAGAATATAATACCCTGCACAGCTTGACAGTTACATAAAAGACAGTTATAAAATTAAAAATACATAAAAGATGCCTAAACAGCAAGTGTTAGAGATTTCTTTTTATAAAAATGTTATTAAAACGAAAACAGTAGATATTTTTCATTTAATATTATCTGTTGTTTTTTATTAAATATAATTTATTTTTAGGAGAATTTTAATGAAAAAATTTTTAACAGCACTATTATTAATATTTATTACTGCAGGTATGGCTTTTGCCGCATCAAAAGATGAAGTATTAAAAGATTTAGAAATGTATAATGCAGAAGTAAACCCAAAAATTGTGGAAGCACTTGGAAAGATAGAAAATGAAACTGTAGTTATTGATAATGTTATTGAAAAAGGCGCTAAAAATGATATTAAAACAAGCATGAAAATTATTGATAATCAAGTAGCTTTTATTTTAGACCATATGAAAAAATATACTGCAAAAATAAAAACTAAAGAAGTAAAAGACTACCATAATATTACAATGGAATATATAAAAGTTCGTCATGCATTTTTAAAAGATGCTACCGATTCTTTCTTAAAAAATGGTAAAATAACTGATGAAGAAAAAGCAAGAATTACTAATAAATATGCAAAATCATTTGAAGAACTTGATAAAAAACATGCTGAAATATTAAAAACATTAACTGTAGTTGTTCACCCAGGACAAAATGGCACAAAACAATAAATTGTTACATATATAATATAGTTATTTATGATATAATAATACAAAATTGCATATAATACTGTATAGGGAGATATTTAAATGAAAAGAAAATATATTGTTGCTGGTGCTGTTATTGTGCTTATGATTGCACTTATTGGTATATCTTTTATTAAAATAGCACCTGTTGAACAAAGCAACAATAATGAAACTATTGATGATAATCTTACTTCAATTATGCAGGAATTTACTGAATATCTAAACTCTGATGATAGTTTAAAAGAAGATACAAAAGAATATAGAGAGATAATATCTTCTAATTTACGCAATAGTTTTAATAAGTTAAACACCAATACAGATATGCTGCTTGATGGAATACTTGATAATGCTACCATCAATATTGATGAACTAATGAAGAATATTCAAAATGATGCCAAACAATTTAATTCAATTATTGATGATGCATATAATAATGCAAAAAGTAACCAGTATAAAACAGCATATAATGCTGTTAAAAAATACATGCAGTTACAAAATGATACAATATACAAACTTGTGGAAGTTTATAAAAAAGATGGCAGCCTTTCATATGATACTTTCTATGAAATGCTGCATGAAACCCATAGTTTATTATCGCAAGAAGAAACAAATGGCATAAACTTCCTTTCAGCTGTGGATAATTTAATTGAAGAAAATAAGTAAACTCACTACCCTGCTTTCTGTTTTTTTTATAGTTGCCTGTGCAGCAACAGATGTCACTATGCTTAAAAAAGATATTGATAGATATGCAGATTTGGAAAAAGAATTAAATGTGCGTATAAAATCTATTAATGAAGAAATGGTTGCATCTATTGCAAAATATAAAAATAGTAATGATATTGCAGAGTTTGATAAAGATAATAAAGCTATAGAAGAAGAAATGAAAAAACTTCTGATACTTGCTAAAGAAGCGCAGGTTTACCTTACTACAAAAGAAGTGAAAAAATATCATGAATACACTATTCAGTTAATTGAAATACAAGCCGAATACGTGCAGGAAAGTATAAGGCAGTTTAAAAATCTAGGTGAACTAGATAGAGCAAATGATGCTACACTCACCCGCATTAAATATGGAAGAAAAATAAGAAAAGTCCAAAATAAACAAAATAAACTTTTAAAAGAAATATTAAATGAAACAAAAACGAGGTGAAATTATGAAAAAACTATTTTTATGTCTTACAGTTATTTTTATGCTTACAGCATGTGTAAATACTGCTGAAAAAGAAAAAAATGACTTTGAAATTATTGACAGTAACGTAGCTAATATTGAAAACAATACAAAAGATGAAATGTATGCAATTTTACATACTATAATATATAAAACACAAAATCTTTCAGTAGAAAAACTTGATGAAGCAATTAATAATATTAAAAAACATGTTAACACATGTAATGGACAATTGGAAAACGAACTTAAAAACCTTAAATCAAGCGCTGGTAAAGAAATTGTGAACAAAAAGATAGAATACTATACATCATTAGGAAATCTTGCTGAACAAATATTGTCTGACCTTAAAAATTATCCTGGCATATCTGATAAAGAATTAGAAGATAAAGCATCTGAAATAATTGAGAATAAGCATGCCAGTAAAGTAGAACAAATAGATAAGCTTGAGGCTGAAATTAACCAATTAATTAAAGAATTAAAAGAAAGAATAAGAAGTAATAATCAGAAAGAAGATACAAAATAAAGTTTATATAAAAGATTAAAATAAATGGAAAGATATTTTTTATTAGCTGGAATACTGCTGATTACAGCTAATAAAATAAAAAATAATATTTTCAAACTTATGTGCAGTCTAATAAATATTAGTATTAGGCTGCTCACCTTCTACAATATTACATTATATATATTAGGTTAATTATAGTTAAGGAACCAGTGAAGAAGATAAAGAAAAACATGATATTAAAATATTTGAAGAACAAATGAATAATTTCTCAATAGAAAAAGAAATCATCAGCAGCTTAGAAGCATTCAATAAATATGGTAATATGGATAAAAAAGAAGCTGAAAAAGAACTTAATAAAGAAATGAAAGATATGTTAGACAAAAAACATAAACAAATAGATAAAAATTTTAGCGAAATTAAATCTAAAATAGGTAAAGAAATTGTTGAAATATATAAAGAAATTGCAGTAAAAGAAGTAGAAATTGAAAAAGAAAGTATATTGAGAGTAATAAATGATGATACATCTTCTGGTTTCTTTTCATTAATGGATTTACCAATAGTAGATGAATTAGATAAGCTTTATGAAAAACATGATGCACTGTTAACTGAATTATACAATAGAGTTAATCAAGGTGATACGGCACAATGAAGAAAATTTTTGCAATCATATTAACTGCTTTTTTTACATTAAGTTGTGCAAAAAATAATGCCTATACTATAAAAAATGAAAGCAGCAGCAAAACAGCAAAGGTTGATAAGAAAAAAGTAGATAATAGAGTGGAAAGGTATAAGCATTATCTTGAAGATAACCTTTATTTAATAAGCCTTGAAATTATGCATGACGAAATAGAGATTACAAAATCAAATTCTTACAAACGCATGCTTAAGTATGTTGCAAGTATAAAAACTAAACTAGCCAAATCCTTTGCAGTAATTGAAAGATATAGAAAAAGAAGTGATGATGCAGAATACCAAAAACATATAGCATATGTGAACTGTACATATATATCCATTGCTGCATCATATGATTATATGGAGTTCGTTATAAAAAAAGAACAAGAAAAACAAACCATAAAAGATTTAGATAAATTTAAAGATAAACTCCGTGCCAATACTAGCAAATTATTTATGAAAGATATGAAAAAATGTGAGAAAATAAGATAAATCCACACAAAAAATCTATATTTTTAATGTAAAAGACTTGCTTAAATAAGATAAATTTGGTATGCTTCTATAAATATAAATAAACGGGAGGACTAATATGTCTATATCTAATTCTATAAAAACAGCTGATTTTAAAGCTGAAAAACATGTGCCTGTTATAAAAGTATTATCAAAAGAAGGCGAAAATGTAGTAGTTGAAGTTTCAGTTGGTGCTGAAATTGCTCACCCAAATACAACAGAACACTTCATTTCTTATATTGATTTATATTATAAAGGCGATGCTGCTATTACTCTTATTGGTAAAGCAGAATTTGCTGCTCATGGTGAATCTGCTCAAGGTGCAGTTCATACTGATCCTGTTGCAGTTTTCAGATGCAAAATCACAAAACCAGGCGTATTACATGCTGTCAGCTACTGCAATATTCATGGTTTATGGGAATCTGAATTAGCTATCTAATAAAATCATATAAATATTATTGCTTATAAAGCAATATTCAAAAGGCGAAAATATTTGAGCCTGTGAAAAAAAGTCTGTAAATTCAGTTTTCTATGATTATATTTTTACATATCCTGCTCTATGAATACCAA
>CALUZC010000044.1 GCA_944325215.1 uncultured Mucispirillum sp.
TCCTTTCATATTTTTTTAGTATATCATAGAAAACTTAAGTTTGCACTATTTACAGACTTTTTTTCACAGGCTCTATATCAAGTAATTTATATTGCATTAACATCTAAATTTTTTATCAAAATTTTTATAAACATATTACCATAGATATTTGAAACAATATTATTCGTATCACTTTTTATTTTAAGTATTAAATAGTTCTATGATTTTAATAAAAGCGGCTACTTAATGTAATTTATCATAACAGTCTATTTATTTTATTTGGCTTTCAAATAAATACGGAAATAAGTAATTACATATTTTATCTTTATATATCATATGCATTACTATTTTATGCTTAATATTTGGCACAAAATGTGACAATAAGTATGGAAAGCTGATAACGTATAATATAACTAATAAATAAAAAGAATATATTGCATAACTATTTAAATTTTAAATATTTGTAATAATTATATTCTCATAGAAAGGCTTATTCTGCCACGTTCTTTATCAATATCTACAACCATTACCTGCACTTTTTGCCCAACTTTTACAACTTCACTAGGGTGTTTAATAAAATTTTCAGAAAGCTCTGATATATGTACCAAACCATCATTTTTAAGCCCGATATCTACAAAAGCACCAAAATCTACAATATTGGTTACTTTTCCTGTTATAATCATACTTGGCTTTAAATCATCAAGGTTCATAACACTTTTCTTAAAAATTACAGGGTCTACACTATCTCTAATATCTCTATCTGGTTTTTCTAAATTTTCTATAATATCATTAAATGTATATGTGCCAAGCCCTGTTTCTTCTGATAGCTTATTTATACTATTTCCTTTAACAGCAAGTCGTATCATAGATAATTTATCTATTGTAAGGTTTAGTTTATTTAAAAGCATATGCACTGCATCATAAGTTTCTGGGTGTATAAACATGCTGTCAAGTGGTTCATCTCCACCATATATTTTTAAAAACCCCGCACATTGTTTAAAAGTAGCATCACCAAGTCCTGTAATTTTTAGTAGTTGATTTCTATTGCTAAAAATACCATTATCTTCTCTATATTTAACTATTTTTTCAGCAATATTATAGTTTAATCCTGAAACATACTGTAAAAGAGAAGGGCTTGCAGTATTTAAGTTAACACCTACATTATTAACCACATCTTCTACAACTGCCTGTAGAGTATTTTCTAATTTCTTTTTATTAACATCATGCTGATACATACCAACGCCAATTGAACGTGGTTCAATTTTAACTAATTCTGCCAGTGGGTCAATAACTCGTCTTGCAATAGATATGGCACCACGTATAGTAACATCTAAATCAGGAAATTCTTTTGCAGCTACTTCAGAAGCAGAGTATACACTTGCTCCAGCTTCATTTACTATAGTATATTCTACAGATAATGATGTTTCACTTAATACTTTTGCAACAAATTCTTCAGTTTCTCTGCTTGCTGTTCCATTACCAATAGATATGGCATTGATTTTAAATTTATTAATTATTTCTATTACTTTCTTTTTACTGCCTTCATAATCATTTTGTGGTGGAGTAGGGTATATAACTCCATATGTTAATAATTTACCTGTTTCATCAACAGCAGCATATTTACAGCCTGTTCTATAGGCTGGGTCTAACCCAAGCATAGAACGTCCTTTTACAGGTGGAGTCATTAGCAAGCTTTTTAAGTTATCACCAAAAACATGGATTGCTCTCTCTTCTGCATTTTGGCGCAGTTCACCTCTAATTTCCAACTCAATAGATGATGAAAGCATTGTTTTAAATGCTCTTGAAGCACATTTTTCTATTACCTTATTATGTTTATAACCTTCTTCATAAAGCATAGCAAGGCAAGTATTAATACATGATTCTTCATCAATTATTAATTTTACTTTTAGTATATTTTCCCTTTCCCCTCTAAATATTGCAAGTATTCTATGAGGTGGTAGAGTAGAAACTTTTTCTTCAAACTCATAATATGCTTCATAAGGTGTTCTTTCTTCAAAATCTTCAGCCTGAATAGTAGAAATAACAGCTGTTTTGTTATATATTTCCCTAAGTCTGTTTTTTATATTAATATTATGGCCGATATCTTCTGTTATTATATCTCTAGCCATAGATAAAATAGTATCAATATCTTTTGTGTTTTCATTAGTATAATCTTTTGCAAAATCTTCCAAATTTGCTATATTTGTATTACTTTTAATATATTCTGCAACTGGTTCAACACCAGCTTCTCTTGCTATATCTGCCTTTGTTTTTTTCTTTGATTTATATGGTGCATAAATATCTTCTAACTCTGTAAGAGTTTGAGCTTTTAAAATAGATTTTTTTAAGTCATCTGTTAGCTTACCTTTTTCATCAATATTTTTTAAGATTTCTTCACGTCTTTTATTAAGGTTTTCAAGGTATTCATATCTTTCAAGAACAGCTCTAATTTGAATTTCATCCATAGCTCCAGTTTGCTCTTTTCTATAACGAGCAATAAATGGAACAGTATTGCCATCAAGGTATAATGATAATAAATTTTCAATATGCTTTTTAGGAAAGGTAAACTCTTTAACTAAAGAATCAAGTTCTGTCATACATCGTCCTTAATTTTATATATATGCTATGATATTACTTTATTTATATTATATAATCAAGAATAATGTAATAATATAATATTTTTTTTAAAAGATAAACTATATTAATATTATATTTGACACAATTAATAAATTTGATTAAAATGTATTAAATTCATAGAAGGGTAATGCAATATGATAAATATAATTTTAGTTTCAACAGCAGTGGTTGTTTTAATTGCTGCAGGAATTTTATTAGCAAAAGGTCATAAAAAAGAACATAAGGTTGAAAAAGAAGTTATTATAAAAGAACATAATTTTACTACAAAGTATGATGAAATCACTTACTATTATAACAGTGGTGTTTTAAGTGAAGAAGAGTATAAAAATCAAATTAAAAATATAATCAATTAGGTTATCTTACAAAGTAAACTGATACAGCCTGTATAAGACCTATTAAAAACCCTATAAAAAAGCCTAGTATATTAATCCATTTGAAATGTTCTTTCATAAAAGAAAAAAGGATATTTTCTACTTCAGGAAGTGGAAGAGCATTAATTTTATCCTTTACTATTTTTTCTATATTAATAGCGTTTAATGCATATTTTAGGTTACCTTTTATAAGCTTAATTGTAAACTCTGTAATAATTGAAGATATTTTATATGAATTAGAAGAAATATAGTTTGTAAGTTTCATTATTAAATTATTTTTATTTGCTTTGTAATTATTACTTGTTAATATATTCATAATATCTATATTAATATATGAATTTATATCAATTTGTAGTATTTTAAATACTTCATTGACTGTCAGGTTATTATATTTATACAGTTTATCTAAAATAATATTTAATACTTTATTATTAATATCTTTACTTATTATTATGTTGTTTACTGTATCAGTAAGATTACTTTTATTATCAAACCCTAATATAAATAGTATTTCTTGAAAATTTTTATTTAGAAACTTATCAATTTCTTTTTCTATCATATTGTATAGGCTTATGTATAAATCTTTATTTTTAGATAAATCATAAGTAATATTAGGAAGTTCATCTTGAACCATTTTCATAATTTTTTCATCAGACAAAAATAATGAAATAAAGCCTGCTTTTAAAACATCTACACCGGAAGCTGATGCGAACATTTTATTTTTAAATTGTATTATTTTTTCTATTAATACTTTTTGAACAGTTGGATTTCTACCTAAAGATTGTATATTGTCCATAATAATATTAGTTAAAACACCTATAAGATACTCTTTTTTCTCTAAAATATATTCAGGTAGTAGTTCTTTAAGTTGTTTATTTTCATCATATATTTTTGTGATATATACTTCGATTTCATCTAACACTAACTGTTCTATATTAATGTTTTTAATTACATTTAATATTGGTTGTGATACATATGACACATTAATCTTTTTTTCCAGTAACTGTTGTATAAAAAAGTATGCTGCATTATTTAAAATATTATTAACGGCTTCTTTATGTGCAATAAGCCTGTCTTCAATATTAAATAATCTAATAAGAACGTGTATATCTTTCTGAGAAAGTGTAGAAAGTTTCGTGTTAATAATATTATTTATAGATGCTTTAATATCATTGTGTTCAAGTGCATATAAAAAATCATCATGAGCTAATAGTTTTTGCCCAACTATTTCTGAAATTTTATTTGCAAGCTTAGGACGAGTTTTTGGAACAATTCCTTGCCAGCCTAATGTATACCATTTAGGCTTATATGGTCTAAACAACATTTTAATTGCAATTTTATTTGTGACATAACCAACAACACCTGCAACTAATGGGGTAGTTATTAGGTTAATAACTGGCTGCTCTAACAACTGCTCCCTCTCTTAAACCGAAATCAGAAACCATAATATTATCTAACGAAGTTTTATTTAAAATTTCAAGAATAATAAGTATGCCTGGAATTATTAAATCTTCTCTGCCTTTATCCATACCTTTAATATCTATTCTTTTGTTGTATGGAGTATTATATATTCTATGAAGTATATGGTTTATATTATTAATATGAAGAGTATATCCATTTACCTTTGTATAATCATATTCTGTCATCTGCATATCTATTGCAGCAAGAGTTGTAGCTGTTCCTGCTGTTGCAATAAAGTTTTCTATATTATTTGGAATAGTAACATTTTTGAAAAAATCATTAATATACAACTGGCATTTTTCTAAACTATCAGTATTATTATGCTTAAAATCAAACATATCAGCCATTTTTACAACACCTATTTTATGGCTTTCAGTATGTATATCATTGTTTTCCAGTTTATAAATTATTTCAGAAGAACCACCACCAACATCTAATATTAATGGATTAGAGTTTAAATCAAGCCCAGAGCAAACACCCATATACTCTAATAAGCCTTCTTCATTACCACTAATTATTGATATTTCTATACCTATTTTTTTTGCAGCATCTATAAACTCACCGCCATTTTTAGCTTCTCTAACAGCACTTGTAGCAACTGTAATTACATTTTTCACTCCATAACGTTCAAGCGACGCTTTAAAATCAGCAAGCACATTTATAGAGTTTTCAAATGGCTCTTTTGCAAGCATTGAAGTTTTATCAATATTTGTAGCAAGGCGTGTGGTTGCTTTTTGCTGATAAATTATATTTTTAATTTTATTATTTTCAACTTCAGCAATCAACAACCTTATGGAATTACTTCCAATATCTATTCCTGCTGCAATTTTATCTTCTTTTTTGGTGTTCATCTACGTATCTTTTATGTTCCTCATAAGTTTCTGAAAATAAGTGTTCGCCATCTCTGCTGGCTACAAAAAATATATATTTTGTTTGAGCTGGATCTGCAACAGCTTCTAATGCTATTATAGAAGGGTTACATATTGGAGTAGGTGGTAAACCTTTATGTTTATATGTATTATAAATATTCGTTTCATCACGCAGGTCGCTTCTACCTATTTTTATTTCAAAATCACCTCTTAAAAAATTACCATATAAAATAGTAGGGTCAGCTTGAAGTATCATATCAATATTAAGCCTGTTATAGTAAACTGAAGCAACAATAGGAGCTTCCCTGCTGTTATATGTTTCTTTTTGCACAATAGAGGCTAAAATAAGTGCTTGATACTCATTTAAACCTTGAGCTGCAACTTTTTCTTTAAAATTTTTAGGTAAAAATTTTTTAAAATCAGCATACATTGTATCTATAACATTTCTTGCACCAAAATTTTTTGGAAAAAGATATGTGCCAGGAAATAAAAAGCCCTCTAAACTAACATAATCATGACCAGTAATTTCTTTCACCACATTTTTATCAAAAACTAACTTTAAAAAAGCATCTTTAGAAGCAACACCTGCTTTTTCAACTGCATTAGCTATATCAAATAAATTATAACCTTCAGGAACCGTTACTTTAACAGTAGACTGTATGCCTTGTTTGATATTTTGGATAAATTCATAGTAAGATATATTATCGGCAACATAATATCCAAATTTCATATTTTGTGGTAATTTTTCAACTTTATTAATGTATATATCAAAATATATAGGTGTTTCAATATTAGAAAAAAGCTCATTATATAGCTGCCCATAGCTGTGACCTTTTTCAATATTGATTTCTGTTGTAATATTATTATTTAATAAAAAGTTTTTTGATGTATTATACCAGTAATAACCAGAAAATGATACACCTGCTATAAATAAAATAAAAACTACTAAAATTGTTACAATAATTTTTTTCTTCATAAAACCCACTTTTTAATATTTATTTTTGATGATATTAACAGTAATTGACGACTATTTCAAGATAAATTATAAAATTACTTGTTTTTTTATACACATTAATATAGAATTCAGTCCATATATTATTAAGTTTACAAAATAAATAAGTTTTGTTATACTGTATAGATATTATATTGTGCGGAGGTTTTTTTGAGCTGGAGTAAAAAATCTATAGTTGCTTATCATTTTATCAGTTCTGCAAATGATGATTATTTTACGGAGTTAAAACTTTCATTTAATTCTCTTTTGAATAGTGAAGATAGTTCTGGTACATTTGATGCTGGACAGTCTCATTACTATTGGAAAATAGAAAGTAAGGTGGATATTGCAGATACAAATACTTTTTTAGTATCTTTATTTAAAGAAAAAACATCATGGCCTGTTTATTTAAGTGAGGAAGAAGGAATTTCTGCTGTTCCAATAAATGATGGTTCTTTAGGTGAGCTCTATTATGCCTTAATTAATCCAGAATCAAGATTTATATTAACTTTAGCTGCTGCTGGTGGTGGTCCTGTTGGAGCATATAAAAAACTTTTAAATGAGTTTTCAAGAGATGGAAGTGTTAAACTTACACCACTTTTTGAAGATAAAATTGATATTAGAACACTATCTTGGGATTTTTATAAAAAACTTTCAATTACAGTAAATTTTCCAAGTTATGATATTCAATCTGAATTTATGACTACAAAAGAAGGTTCACTTTTAGGTATGATAGATGAAGTTGGTGGGCTAAAGGCAGATATTTCTATTACTGCACCAAAACAAAAGCAGAATTTGAATAATGCACAGGTAAAAGAGGTTGTTAAATCATTACTAACATATGACTTTTGCAGTAAACTTTCATTACGTGGTTCAGATAATGATGGTGAAGTTATTGAAGAATTCGATTTAAAAAATGCTCAAGTGAAATATAAAGAAACCATAGAAATAGCAGGTAGTTTTATGTCAATTGAGGAGGCGTTGCCTTTACTAAAGCGTGCTTTTAATGATAGAAGTCAAGATTTAATGCATTTATCGGAGTAAATAATGTTTTTTAGAAAAAAGAAAGATGAGATTAAAGAGCCATTAACACTGGCAGATATTTTAACATATCAATCAGAAAAAAATGGCAGTAAAAAGTATTTGTATTTTAAAGATATTGTGTATACATATTCACAGGCAGAAAAGATATGTAATAAAATTTCGCGAGTTCTTGCTTTTTCTGGTATCCGTCAAGGTGATAGAGTGGCTATAATGATGGAAAATTCACCTTATTTTATTTTTTCCATTTTTGCAATTGCAAAGGCTGGTGGAATAGTTGTGCCAGTAAATACTTTTTTAAAAGATAGAGAAGTTAGTTATATTATAAATAATTGTGAAGCAACAGCTATTTTTACTTCAGAAAAATTTAAAGGTATTATTAGTAAAGTTAAAGAAGACTGTTCATGTTTGAAGTCTGTATTTTCTTATGATGATACAGCTGAAAACTGGGGTGCTGAAAATGTTCTTATAAAAGATAGGAATATGAGTGAACTGCCTTTAGAATTAGAAATTGATGATAAAGATACTGCAGTAATTATTTATACATCAGGAACTACAGGTAATCCAAAAGGTGCTATGCTTTCCCATAGTAATTTAATTAATATGGTTAAAATGGCTGCAGTTTCTTATAAAATGGACCATAAAGACAGATTTTTGCTGTTTTTACCAATGTTTCATATTTATTCCTTTGAAGTAACTATTATGTTTCCTTCGTTTTTAGGTGCATCTATTATTGTTTTGGAATCAGTCATGGATTTGAAAACGAAAAACTTCAGAAATATATTAATTTTTAAACGACCTACTGTTATGGCAGCAGTTCCAACAGTATATTCTGCATTAGTTAAAGCAAAAATGCCTAAACTGTTTATTAAGTTTGTGTATCCTATTAAAATACATTTATGTTCTGGTTCAGGGCTTCCTATTGATATTTATACGAAATTTTTGAAAAAATTTGGTATTCCATTAGTTGAAGGTTATGGTCTATCAGAAGCTTCGCCTGTTGTGGCTGGAAATACTGTAGAAGATCCAAGAGCAGGTACCGTTGGTAGAGCATTTTATGGTGTTTCGGTTAAAATTGTGGATTCTGATGATATGGAAGTTCCACGTGGTGAAGTAGGGGAAATTATTGCAAAAGGACCTAATATTATGCAGGGTTACTGGAAAATGCCAAAAGAAACTGCTGAAGCTATAAAAAATGGCTGGTTTTTTACTGGTGATTTGGGTAAAATGGATAAAGATGGATACATAACAATTGTTGATAGAAAAAAAGATTTAATATTAGTGAAGGGTATGAATGTGTATCCTAGAGAAATAGAAGAACACATTCATAATATACGTGGAGTAGAGGCTGCAGCAGTAATTAGTGTTCCAAATGATGATGGTGATGAAATAATACTTGCATATATTAAAAAAGATCCTAATATTAATATTACGGAGAAAGATGTAAAAGCACATTTAAAGAAAAATATTGCTAACTTTAAAATACCAAAATATGTATATTTTCCAGATGATTTGCCATTAACTACTATTGGCAAAATACTAAAACGTAAATTAAAAGAAATGGTATTAAAGGGTGAAATTGAAGGTTTGAAATAGGGTAGATAAGGGGTATTGATGATTGATGCTATGTTTAGTGCAGCAACGGCATTAAATGCTGCGGCTACAGTATCAGCTGTTACTGCAAACAATATTGCAAATGCGAAAACACCAAGTTACAAATCTAACAGTGCATTTTTATCAGAACTTAGCTCTAGTGGGGTAAAACTTAGTGCTATAAAACCCAATAATAATATGGGAAGTCTTATACCTACTGGTGTGCCTTCAGATATTGCTGTATATGGTAAAGGTAATGAGGAAGACTTATTAAATACCTATAGTTATGCAGCAGGTAGATTTGCTGTTGATGATTTTGGTAATTTTAGAGGTCCATCTGGTGAATTATTATTTACTGGAGCAGGCGGCAATGTTAGATTAGATACTGATGGTAATTTGTATAATGGTGATAAATTATTGGGAACTATTACTCCAGTAGAGCAGGGGGTAGCTTATGAGCCAACAGGCTTTAGTATCCTTTCTGGATATATGGTTTCATCAAATGTAAATCTTGCTGAAGAGATGGTTAATAATATGGTAAATCAGCGTTTTTTTGAAGCAAATACTGTTACAATTAGAACAAGTGATGAAATGCTGGGAACAGTAGTTAATTTAAAGGCTTAGATGATATTATGATAGAAAAATTTACCAATAATCAATTAAAATGGATAAGAGAACCTAAAGAATATACCATAAATGATAATCAAATAATTATTATAACTGCTCCATATACTGATTTGTGGCAGAAAACATATTATAATTTTATCAATGACAATGCCCCTGTTTTACAAACAGAAACAAATGATAAGTTTTTTTCATTTATTGTAAAAACATCATTTAACAGCAGCAAAAGGTTTGACCAGTGTGGTGTTGCTGTATATCTAGATAGTGAGAATTGGATAAAGGCATCTATAGAATATGAAAATGCTACGTATCAACATTTAGGAAGCGTTGTAACAAATAACGGGTTTTCAGACTGGGCAACTACTGAAATACCTGCAACAATCAATGAAATATGGTATAGATTAAGCCGCAGGGGAAATGATTTTAAAATAGAATATGCTTATGATGGTAAAAATTTTAAACAAATGAGAATATGTCACTTAAATAATGCTGATAATTATATATCATTTGGAATATATGCATGCAGTCCAGAAAATTCTTCATTTAAAGCTGAATTTACAGAACTTAAAATTACAGAATGCCAGTGGCATGAGCATGTATAAATTATAATTTTATACTATATTTTTGAAAGTTCATAAATTACTGTGTATTGGAATTTGTGAGTTTTATCTATTTTAAAACCATTTATTTTAAAATATTCATCTTTATCTTTTGCTAAAAAGGCTGGAAAAAGTACTTTATTTTCAACTTTTTTCACAAGCTTGAAAGCAAAATTTGGCAGAAATTTTCTACTTTCTGGTATAATAAATTCGAATACAATTAATTTTCCATTATCTTTTAGTGCTTTATGAGTATTTTTCAAGGTCTTAAAAGCAACTTCATCTTCCATTTCATGGAGAATTAATGATATTATCGCATAATCAAATGATTTATCTGTAAGGGTTGTATCTGTTGCATCTTGAAGTAAAAGCTCAATATTAGAAAGTTTATGTTTTGCTATTTTTTTTAACCCTACATTTAACATTCCTTGAGAATTATCTATACCAGTAATATTTACAAGTGATTTTTTCCTTGCAAGATTAATAATATTAGAGCCTGTGCCAGTGCATACATCTAACACTTTAATATTTTCATTTGGGATTAAATTATAAATAGCTTTTCTAGGATTATTTTTACCAAGTTTAAAAAATATTTTATCAATAAAATCAAAAGCTAAAGCTACAGTATCATAAGAATATCTCATATTATATCCTATAAAAAAACCCTTTTGGTTTTACCAAAAGGGTATATTATATAAAAATTAATAAATTCTATCAGGTAATGAGTCTATTTTAGCAGATTTTGGACTTGATGGCTGTGGTTTTCTACCAAAACAAATACCTAAATTTTCATGTAATGCTACCACATTTAAATCAACATGACGTTGAACGATAGCATCTTTTGTAACCATATAGCGTATTTCGCCATTTCCAGTAATATGGGAAACGGTAACACCATGTATATTATCAATTAAAAGCTGAACAGCTGCAGCACCAACTTCTTTACCAAAGTTAGCATCATATGCTGAACTTTCGCCACATCTTACAATATGACCAGGATTTACATCTCTAACTTCTGGAATTTCAAGTAAACCTTCAACATACATACCAGAATCTTTCATAAATTTTTTCACATCAGGGTCTGCTTTAAGCATTTCTTCAATTTTACTTTTAACAAATTTACCTGCACCTGCTAGTTTTACGTGTCCAAATGCATCTTTTTCACCACTTTCAGAGAAAAGGTTGCCGTTTTCATCTTTAACGCCTTCAGCTACTACAATTGTATATGTTCCAGCTTTAACATCACTTTCTAAAATCCTTCTCATATAGTTTTCTTTAATATGATTATATACTGCATTAAAATCAACTGGAACCTCTGGAATTAATATACAGTCAGCATCTGCTGCAATACCACCACGGAAAGCTGTATGACCTGCATATCTACCAAAAACTTCCATAACCATAATCCTGTTGTGAGTTCTGCCTGTAGTTTTTAAATCTTCTAATATAGTAGCAATTTTATTAATTGTAGAATCGCCACCAACAGAGTATGTTTGTAAATCTAAATCCATAGTTTTAGGAGCATGTACAACATGTATGCCATTTTCATGAAGGTCCACAACAACGCTTCCTGTATCATCACCACCAGAAATAACAAGACCATCAATATTAAATTTTTTCAAACCTTCTACAATTCTTTTATATTTATTATCATCTTTAATTTTTGATATTTTAACACGAGAATGACCAGCTTCACTACCTGCTCTAATTGACTTAATATCTTCACTTCTTGAGCCATGTAAACTTGTAAGCGAATCAAAATCCACCAAATTATAAAGCCCTGCATAACCATTAGGTATAACAAATGCACCTATACCCTTAGATTCTGCCATTTTTGCAGCACCTCTAACAACTGCGTTAAGACCACCACAGTCACCACCTGCTGTAATAATTCCAATGTTACGAATGTTACCCATAAAACCCCCTGATTTATCAGTTTTTATTAGTATTAGATAAGTATAATATGAAGATTTAAAAAAGTCTATATTTATCTTAATATAATTATAAAATATATTGATATAATTATTTGATTTATATATTATTTTTACTATAAAGGTAAATTCTAAAAACGATTGCAACAAATTAAGCAGTTGTAGAAGTTCTCATAAAAAATATCATTAGCTTAATTTTAATTAAATAATTTTCTAGGATAATTATTAATCCAGTCTTGTATTTTTTTAATATAACTACTAGAACAATTTTTAATATCAGTTTTCTTTTTAATAAACTTTCTTATAAGCTTATTATTATTCTCATTACTACCCCTTTCTCAGGGAACAATAAGGGTGAGCATAGTATATTGTAGTTCGTTTAGATTGTTTATTATACACTGATTTTTCTAAACCTGCCATATCTAAAAATTCAACACCATTATCTACTGTTATACTTTTAAATATTAAGCTGAATTTATCTTTATATTCTTTTTCCAGCTTGTCAAGTGCTGATTTTACACTTTTTTGAGTTCTATCCTTTAATTTTATTATTATCTCAAAGCGAGATACTCTCTCTGTAAG
>CALUZC010000045.1 GCA_944325215.1 uncultured Mucispirillum sp.
ATGGAAAAACTAAGGCTTGTAGTAGGTTAAGGTGTGGTAATGAGTAAAACAGATAAAGAAAATAAAGAAAATAAAGATATTATTAATTTAATGGTTTTAAACAAAGATTTTAGTTATAATAAAACAGAATATTATTTAATTAGTTCATTTTCGTCTACACAATACACATCAGAAATCCATAAGTATTATAAAAATGAATATAATCAATTAGTATTCGAACGTGAAACACCTACTGTAAAACAAGACATAGGTATATATATCCCTTCTGAAAATTCAATTCAAACCGATGGACAACAAGATAATAAAGGATTAGATGAATTATCAACACAAGAAAAAGAAGAATTGGTAATAGAGTTATTCGAAACAAATGATATTATAAATAAGTTAGATGTTTATTTAGAAGACTTTAGAAAATTTATAGAAAATCTTAGTAAAGATAGTATTATTTCGGACTATCGTTTTTTAGAAACCATATATGTACATGCTAATGAACGGATAAAGTTAATAAAATCACAACTTAATTCTGAATTAGAAAATCTTCAAACTTTAGATGATAGCTTAGTGCGTAATATTATATACCAGGAACTAGTTAATATAATAAAAGATATGCTATTAGATTTTTTGTCAGGTAAAATAGAGAAATTATTTAGAAGATCATTAGAATTATTACTACGTTTTGCAGGTTGTACTTTTTTTGGAATCTTGTTTATAATATACGAACTTTTAATGATAGGAATGTCTATATATGAGAAATATAAAAAATATAAAGATGCAAAAGAAGGATTTATTATTGGTAAAAAATTTTATGCATTATATATCTTTTATAACTATCTTGATGTAAACTTAGCTTACATTATCACAGAAAACAATACAGATAATGTTCTATTTACTAAAACCAAAGATGAAGAGAATGATTTATACTTTATAGATATGTATACATTTACAAATAAATTAACCTTATTATCTAATTTAGAATATTATTCAGGTTTAAATTATATAGACAGAAGATTTAAAGTTACTTTTCGTGCAGATTCAGATTTGTTTAATAACTCAATTTTTTCGTTAGATAATATAATACAAGAAAATAGTGGTATATATAAAAATAAAAATAGTTGTGTTCAATTATCTACATATAATGGTGTTGTAGATATATGTGATTCAAGTTATTATAATCATATAAAATCTCTTATTTTTAATGCAGATAAATTTACTTTTATTCAAACATCAAATTATTGTTCATTAGTGATAGATAAATTTATAAAAACTTCTTATAAATTATCTGATAGTGAAATTATAGATAATAAATATTCTATAATTATATCTAATAAAGCAGCACAAAATGATCTAAGATATCGTATTCAAAGTGAAATCAACTGGAAACAGAAGGAACATATTTCTAAAAATTTAGTATTTTTTAGTATAAAGAATAATTATAAAATTAGCAGTTTTTTCAATTATTATTGCCAATTTATTAGGGATTTTACATTAAAATTAGAAAAATGTCTAAATGAGATTATGAATTTTAATGAAGATGATATAAAATTAAATTATTTGTATATAATATATTATGATTTATTTTGTAGTGAGATATTTAATTATCGATCATTCTTAGGTATTATAGGAGGTGATTTGGTATCAAATATTTTGTATTTTTTTGATATAGAAGAGACTGATGATGCTATAAAAAGGTTCAATAAAAGGGATAAATCTATTGACAGTATTATAAAAATTTGTGATACTTTTTTTACAAAATTTAATAAATGTTGCAGTGAAAAGATTAAAGATATTGAATATACTGTCGATGATATTCTATTATTTTTACAAAAACCACATAAAGTTTTAGAAACCATAAATAAAAAAGAAAATAATCAAGTAGTAAAAACTTTTTTTGAAATTTTTTCTGAACTATACTTATTTATGGTAGATTTAAATTCTATAGCAAGTTATTTTTATAATACAAATATTAGTGCTGAAGATTCAATCAAATTATATAATGCTAAAAAAATGTTTAAAGAAGAAGTTAGAGCTTTTTTTAAGAGAGACCTAGAAAAAGATGCTAAGATTAATACATTTACAATTTTATTTAAGTCAGTAAAGTTAGATAAAGTTCTTCATGCAATTTACATGCAGGTAATAGATGTGTTATATTCTAAATCCTTTGTAGATGATAAAGAAAATTTTATTAAAAATCTTATGAAATATATTTGTGGTGATAGTGATAGTGTAATTGTAAATATGCATTATAAACCATTATCAGATATAATAGATGATTATCTAATGATTTATGAAAAATTTGCAATAAAATTTAATACATATTCTACATGTTCAATACCGATTACTTTGTATCAAATAAATAAAACATTTGCAAAAGAGATTATATATACAATGATATATGATGAAGTGTCTGATATGTTTCCAATAAGTAGGAATAATTTCGATTATATTTTATATGATAAAAAATATTATATATTATTAAGTGAATATATATATTATAAGCATTTAATGGAAAATCCTGAATATTTTAATATTATTACATTAAGATTTGCAACTAAGATAACTGAATATGTTAATAAAATTGCATCAAATAACATAACAGATTTATATAATTTTTATTATATATTAATAATGTATGTTCATTGTTTTATTGGAAATATAAATGTGTTTGATAATTGTGTACATGAAACTATTAAAATATTTAAGGATGAGCTTCTAAAGTTTAACAAAAAAGTTCTAGATAAATTTGATGATTTAGTTCATGATTCAATTATTTATTGTTTATTTAATGATTATAATATTGAATTTTCTATAAAAGATATATATGATTTATCTAGTACAGAAAGGAAAGTTTTGACATTAATTATATCATCAATTATAGAGTCATTATCTGTAGTGAGTTCACCAATAACAGAAGTATTTAATATGGCAAATATTACTAAAAATACAATGCTAAAATCAATGGAATTTTTTAGAAATGGAGTAAGTATATATAGTGAACATATTAATAATAATCCAAACGAAAGAAGAGATGTTGCAATGTTTTTGCAATCAAATAGAAATGCTTTCAAGAATACATTGATAACCTTATATAATGATGGAAAACAGTTATTAAAAAATAATTGGCATGACTTTAAAGCAAATTTTATGCAAGTATTGCGACAACATACACATCAAGAAAGAAGCATGGATTTTACTATAAATTTTGGAGAAAATTTTAGAAATTTAAGATCTTTATATGGTAATGGTATGTTAGCAATGTGTTCCAGAGAAAGTAATATAACATTAACTAGTTCTATTAGAATACACGATAATGAATCACTAAATGCAGTCAGTGTAAGATATATTAGAGAGAGCTTGTTTAATGTAGGAAGTCGTCTATCTGGTAGTAATATAAGTGATAATAATACCAATAGTTACAATATAAATCATATTCTATTAGACTCTGATGGTATATCTAATATGTTTGAACAACATATTAACCTTATGAATACGTATTTACAAAATTATACTAATAATATGAGATTATCTGAAACAACTCATCTTGATGTGAGTAATATTGATAATATAAACCAAGCTTCAGCTACATTAAGAGATAGATCTGTATTAGTTGGAATAACTAGTAATAATGAAACCCATGTTTATAATGGTCGTCATATTGATGGTAGTGCACATTTTTCATCGACAGTATCTGTTGAAACTAATCGTAATGAACAAAAATTTGCCAAACAACTATTTGGTTTAGGTTTGAATTTTATTGCAGATACAGTTATAGAAACTTATGTGTTTGATGTTTTTTTTAGTATAATAGATAAGAAAGAATATGAAAGTAAATTATATGCAATAAAGTATGCATATGTAAATAAAATATCTAATATTCATGGTGCAGAATGGAATATAAATCATGATTATTTCACATTACCAAAGCAAATTAATCAAAACTTTATTATGTCAGATTTTAGAGCGATGGTAGTAGGAGGTGCTCATTTTGATAATAGTTGTTTTATAAAAGGGACAAGTTCAGGCATATTTGTGCAGGATAATGAAAAAGTAACTAGAAGTTTTCTTGAAATTATATTAGACTATATAGATGTAGTTGAAGAACAACAACTTAATGTAAAAATGGGAAAATATTTGGTGGCTTACTATAAAGTTATAAATTATTTATATGAATTTCATAATTATTATAGCATGTCATTAGATAAGTTAAATATTTTGTATGACAATTTAAGCAGAATAGAGGAATTTATAAACTCAGAAAATCTAATACAGAAAAAAAATGGAGTTGATAATGAAAATACACAAAAAATAAACAATAATGATTCTCAATACATGGATAACTTATTAATGAAAGATTTTGTAGTCCAGTTAAAGCGTATAGGTGAAAGTAACTATAAATTTTATGAAACTCAAAAGCCAGGAAAAGAAGAGCAGGTATCAGATAATAACAATAATTCTACAGATGAAGGTGTTCAACAGGAACAATCTTCATTAGATAACGGCACTGCTACTGACACCACCACTATAAAATCAGATAATAATTCTAGTGTAAAATTTGGTGGTTACAAGTCAGTTAATAAAGGAAATAACGAGATGCCAGTATTACTAGGTTCATTAATATATGATGAACATTGGTTTAAATCAACAATAGATGAGGAATAATAAAAAGGTGAAGTATGAAAAAAATAATATTTGATTTAATAAAAATAACAAGGTTAGATAAATATACAGATAAAATGTTAGAATATAAATGGGGAAAATCAACTCAAGAACTTGATTATGTAATAATAATGGATGATATCAAATCCTTTAAATATGAAGCAAATAATGGAATGAAATGGCGTGCAGAAGAAAAATCATCGTTTGAAAAATTAAGCCATATAGAAAAAAAGAAATACCTAATAAATAAAATGGGCTTTAAAGGAGGTGTTATTTTTCCAGAATTAAGCCCAGAAACTTTATATAAATACCCAGAAATTCGTCAGGGTGATGATACCAGCAAAATCTATTATGAAAAAGGCATGAAAGCAATATCATCATTAAAAGTAAATTTTGGAGAATTAGAAGAAAAGAAACAAAAAGAAATACTATCTAACTTTCGCTTTGCATCCGACAGGGGAGTATTAAAAGCCAGCAAAGAATTAGCAGACTTACTGTGTGAACGAAACTTTTTATATTCCCACAAAGATAGTTTAAAAGATTTAAAGGAAGCAAGTAGACTATACCAGAGTTTAGCAAATGCAGGCTCACCAGATGGCTACTATGGCTATTATAAACTATACCGTTTTGCATTAGATGATGAAAAGTTTTACCACAGCAACATAACAAGTGGTGAATTAAATGTTAATCAAGAGCAGGCATTAAAATACCTTAATTTAGCCTTAGAAAAAGGTCATAAAGAAGCTTTGGAAGATTTAGCATATGAATTGGAAAAAACTTATGAAATATATCCGTTAAGTTTAGATTTAATGATAACAGTAGGTTACTTATATCAGGATAGGAAAGCCTTTGTAAAAGCTATGAATTATGCAAACTATGCAATAAATGAATTTGTTTATGAATTATTTTACACAGCCTGTATGCGAATGGCAATCATGCTAGGTGGCAGTTTAGAAGAGCTAATAATGTGCTATGGGTTAAGTGTAAGTGTTCATGCCAATAAAATACGAGCAGAAAAGTTAAAAACATATGCACAAAATAGAAAGTTAGTAGATGGTTTAGACCCATATTTTGATGAGCACTTCCCACCAGATTTAGTTTTAGATTTTGGCACACTATTTTACGGTGATATGTATGGTGGTTCAGGAATGTATCCCGGAGTATATAGGTGGATAGCAGATGGTAAAATGAAAGACCCACGAGATAAAGACAGCACCCTGGCAACAGTAAAAGATTTTTATAAAAAACTTTGGCAAATAGTTATTTGGAAAAATAACCATAGAGTAACATATAAAAAAAAGATTACTGAACAATATTTTACTGTAGATACTTATACTGGACATCTTCTTTATCGTAAATATGCCTCAGGGTTTACATCAGCCCGTCCATATATATTTCCAAAGGAAGTGCTTGATATGCCAATAGATTTTAATAAAATCCCACCAGAAGATTTAGTATAATATTTAGAGGTATAAACTAATGGAAATATTATTAAATAACCTAGAAACAACAGAAACCACAAGAAGAAATTTATTAAAATATAGTGCATTTTGCATATCAGCATTAGCTGGAATTAATGCATTACAAAGTGGTTTACAGCTACCTATTAAATCACCCGAGCCTGCCATATCATCTACTATAGTAGATTATACAACTAAACCATATAATGTATTTTTAGTAAGTGAAAATATTAACCAGGTAAATAAATTACTTTCAAACACAAGGGTTGAAAATGTATATGTATACAGCCATACAATCACCTCAAATATATCAAATAAAGTAATATCTAATAATAATTTACAAAAATTATTATTATCACTTGGCTCAATAATCCCATTTGATTATGATATAACATCTTTGGATATAAAATCATGGAAAGTACGTGAAGCATTTTTATATATAAGTGAAGCATATGCTAATATTCAAAATAATAACGCTTTATCATTTAATGAAGAAAAGTTACTATCATCATTAAATACAATAGGCTTATACAATAAAAATATTTATGTAGCAAACACTTCTGCATGGTTAATTGAAGAAATAAAATATATTAATCTTAATGCGTTCCCAATAGGAGATTTAATATCATTATAAAGAATAAACTAAGCTTGTAATATTTATGAGCTTAGTTCTTTTGAAGAAAGAATGGGTGATAAAATTTCATTTGATTTTGATAATGATGAGATGCCAGTATTACTAGGCTCATTAATATATGATGAACATTGGTTTAAATCAACAATAGATGAGGAATAATAAAAAGGTGAAATATGAAAAAAATAATATTTGATGTATTAAAAATAACAAGGATAGATGAATATACAGATAAAATGTTGGAATATAAATGGGGAAAAAGTATAAAAGAACGAACTTATAATATTATTATGGATGATTTAAAATCGTTTAAATATGACCCCAATAATGGTATGAAATGGACTGCAGAAGAAAAAGCATCATTTGAAAAATTAAGCCATGTGGAAAAAAAGAAATACTTAATAAATAAAATGGGCTTTAAAGGTGGCGTTCTCTTCCCAGAGTTAAGCCCAGAAACTTTATATAAATACCCAGAAATTCGTCAGGGTGATGATACCAGCAAAATCTATTATGAAAAAGGCATGAAAGCAATATCATCATTAAAAGTAAATTTTGGAGAATTAGAAGAAAAGAAACAAAAAGAAATACTATCTAACTTTCGCTTTGCATCCGACAGGGGAGTATTAAAAGCCAGCAAAGAATTAGCAGACTTACTGTGTGAACGAAACTTTTTATATTCCCACAAAGATAGTTTAAAAGATTTAAAGGAAGCAAGTAGACTATACCAGAGTTTAGCAAATGCAGGCTCACCAGATGGCTACTATGGCTATTATAAACTATACCGTTTTGCATTAGATGATGAAAAGTTTTACCACAGCAACATAACAAGTGGTGAATTAAATGTTAATCAAGAGCAGGCATTAAAATACCTTAATTTAGCCTTAGAAAAAGGTCATAAAGAAGCTTTGGAAGATTTAGCATATGAATTAGAAAAAACTTATGAAATATATCCGTTAAGTTTAGATTTAATGATGACAGTAGGCTACTTATATCAGGATAGGAAAGCCTTTGTAAAAGCTATGAATTATGCAAATTATGCAATAAATGAAGTTGTGTACGAATTATTTTACACAGCTTGTATGCGAATGGCAATCATGCTAGGTGGCAGTTTAGAAGAGCTAATAATGTGCTATAATTTAAGTGTAAGTGTGCACGCCAATAAGATGCGTGCAGAAAAGTTAAAAACATATGCAAAAAATAGAAAGTTAATAGATGGATTAGACCCATATTTTGATGAGCATTTTCCACCGGATTTAGTTTTAGATTTTGGTATAGAATTTTATGGTGATATGTATGGAGGTTCAGGAAGATACCCCGGAGTATATAGATGGATAGCCGATGGTAAAATGAAAGACCCACGAGATAAAGACAGCACCTTGGCAACAGTAAAAGATTTTTATAAAAAACTATGGCAAATAGTTATTTGGAAATATAATTATAGAGTTGATTACATAAGAGATATTTCAGAACAATATTTTACTGTTGATACTTATACTGGACATCTTCTTTATCGTAAATATGCCTCAGGTTTTACATCAGCCCGTCCATATGTATTTCCCAAGGAAGTGCTGGATATGCCAATAGATTTTAATAAAATCCCACCAGAAGATTTAGTATAATATTTAGAGGTATAAACTAATGGAAATATTATTAAATAACCTAGAAACAACAGAAACCACTAGAAGAAATTTATTAAAATATAGTGCATTTTGCATATCATCATTAGCAGGTATAAATGCATTACAAACAAGTTTGCCATTACAAGTTACAACATCAGAAAATGTTATATCATCAAATGTGGTAGATTACACTATAAAACCATATAATGTATTTTTAGTAAGTGAAAATATTAACCAGGTAAATAAATTACTATTAAATACAAGGGTTGAAAATGTATATGTATACAGCCATACATTACATGCAAACATATCAAGTAAAGTAATATCTAATAATAATTTACAAAAATTATTATTATCACTTGGCTCAATAATCCCATTTGACTATGATATAACCTGCCTTGATATGAAAGCATGGAAAGTTCGTGATGCATTTTTATATATAAGTGAAGCATATGCTAATATTCAAAATAATAGCACTGTATCACTTAATGAAGAAAAGTTACTATCATCATTAAATACAATTGGTTTATATAATAGAAATATTTATGTATCAAACACTTCTGCCTTTTTAAAAGATGAAGTGAAAACACTTAATCTTAACATACTTCCAATAGGAAATATAGTTTCTTTATGATATAGTATTGGATATACTAAAAATATAGTAGATGTGGGTAGATATCTATTATTTAATAATTAATTATATATATATATATTGTGTTTCAATTTGCATGTAATTAGGTGTTTGTATTATTATATTTATTAATATGTTGATACTTATAGTTTGAATAAAATAATATTATATAGAAATATTGTGTTTATTTTGAAGCCCATATTCAATTGATTTTTTCATAAAGAAAAAGGTTATTTTCGTATTCAAGAAGAATATATTTATATTAATAAAGAAACAGAAGATTTTTAATAGAAGTGTAAAGTAAAAAGTGGGGTGTAAAATATGAGTAATTCTTTAAATTGTTTTAAACAATATTCAGAACTTGCTATGGCAAGTTATGCAAATTTTGACGCAAAAGATATAGAAGATACAATAGATTTGCCTGCATCAAAATCTTTTTTTAAAAAATATAAGGTTTTATATCAAGACTCAAAAGTTTTTAGTGGATTTAGTGCAACATTATTTGAAAAGATTGAATCAGAAGAATATCGTGAAGAATTAAAAGATGTAGCAGATAAAATTATATCATTCCGTGGAACTGATGATATAGTTAATGATTCTATGAATGCAAATTATGGGTGGATACTTAATAAACTGCCC
Source organism: uncultured Mucispirillum sp. (assembly GCA_944325215.1). Taxonomy (GTDB): domain Bacteria; phylum Chrysiogenota; class Deferribacteres; order Deferribacterales; family Mucispirillaceae; genus Mucispirillum. The sequence continues at coordinate 9,634 of CALUZC010000045.1, forward strand.
GTTATGGTTTATAATGATATCACAAAATTTATTCAATATTGTATAAATGATAATTATTTAGGCTATAATGATAATATAGCAGTTACAGGTCATTCTTTAGGTGGAGCATTGAGCCAGTTATTTTATGCAACATTTTATAAAGATTTTCAAAATATTAAAGGTGTGTATACTTTTAATTCACCTGGTATTGTTGGTATTGTAAATAGTTTTAAAGAGTTTATAAAACTAGATTTATCACTTTCTTGCAATGAAAATTTAAAAAAATATGAAAACAATGAAAATTATAAAGTTATTAAGAAAAGTATATCAACGTTTTATGAGCAAAATGATAATGTAAATATAAAGGACGAATCTAGACATTTATATATTCATCCTATTTGTCCAGAAGTTTCTTTTAAAATTAAATATATAGATACATTATTTCAATATCTAAAAAACCAACCCAATAATAATTCAAATATTTACCACTTTAGAACATACTCACAAATAGATGTTAGTAATGAAAATGTAAGTCTTGAACATTTAAAAAGACTAGTTTATGATTTACACAATTATAAAGTTGATAAAACTTCTATAGACTTAGTAGAAAAATTACCATATATTGTAAATATTATACAAAATCTTAATGAAGATATTAATGGATATAATATTAATTTGAATATTAATGTATCACATATTGATAATTTAGAATATTCAGAATATAGTATGCTAAAATATTTGATGGAAGTTTATCAAAAAAATCATATAGGCGATAAGTTATCAAGTATATTTATTAAGTATAATATAGTTAATTTAAATATATATAAAATATTAAATAAAGATATAATTGATCTTTGTTTTGATTCTTTCACAGATAAGTATGTGAGAACATTATTGGTTATGTTATATAAAATACATGAGGCTATCAAACCATTAAAATCTGCTTATGAAGAGAAGCAAAAAGTTTATGACAGGGCATTTAAATCGCTTATGGAAAGATGGAACTATTCACATAGCATACTTAGTTCTATATTGGTTTTAAATTTTTATAATTATTTATATTTATGTAAATCAAACCATATAAATGATTATACAGTTGATGACTATATAAAATTATTTAATATATATACTTATCAAACTAATACTCATATATTTTCAAAAAATTATGGCCATTATGATTTTTCTGATAATTCAAAAGAGTATTGGTATGTTTATTATAAAAAGAATTTTAAAAAATCTTATGTATATGATAATTATATTTATGGTGATTATTTATTAGACCATAAATATAATAGACCTATAATAGATATAATAAAATATATATATCTATTTGCACAAGCATATAGTGAGCACGAAGGTATAGAAGATGAAAATTTGCATAATTGTATAAATAGTATAGAACAGATTTTATTTTCTGAAATATACGATTATAGTAATGTAACAATTGAACTAATTAATATTTTAAGCAAACATAATATATATTGTAAATTAATATATGATACAGAAAGAAATGAATATGAAAATACGAATAATATTAGCAGTAAATTTATCAAATATTATAGAATATCATTTATTCCAGTGTATAAAAATCAATCAATGATTACAGAAAATACATTAACTCATATTTTTGGTTATAATTTGCAAGAAATGTTAAATGGGTGTGATGATGAGTTTATTGCATTATTTCCATTGCAAACTGTATCAATATCTTAGTATAATATGCAATAGTTATTTAAAATATATTACAGTAAGCATTGTTATTAAATCAATTGGAAAGTGGGAGAGTATATGAAAAAAATAATAAATAAAATACAAGATAGATATTATTTAATATTAATAATTTTGATATTATTAATAATGGTATTCTGCACATTTTTTACAACAAATTTTAGAGATATTCGGAAAGTTAAATTGTATTTTCTACCACAGTCATTGTTCCCTGGTTTATCCAATATGGTGGAACTTGCCTGGTTTTTTCCATCTCAGTTATTATTACCATTTACAGTTATAACAGTGCTTTATTTTTACATAAAAGATAACCATAGCCAAGCAGTAATTAATTTTTTAACAGTAAAAGAAGATGATATAACTAAAAAAAGTAATAAAAAATATTTGTTTATAATCTTATCTATTATATGCTTTTTTTTGCACCATTATTATATGGTTCTATTACTTTTTCCTATGTTTTTATATTTACATGCAAAATATGCTTATAAATCAAATAAATTTATCCAGCATCTTAATAATATATATAAAATAATTCATCTTCTTTTTTTGA
>CALUZC010000046.1 GCA_944325215.1 uncultured Mucispirillum sp.
TAAATCGGCTAATGATATTTTTTATGAGAACTTTAATGACTGCTTAATTTGTTGCAATCGTTTTTAGAATTTACCTTCCGCCATTTAATGAAACAGAATTATTTTCACCGCAGGAAAATAATATGAAAATAAAAGGGATAATTAAGATAAGCTTTTTCATAGAATACGCACCTACTAAAAATATATTACAACATACTACATATATATCTTAGTTTATGCTGAATAATTGAATTTGTCAAGCTAATTTTTTTAAAAAAATTACATTTGTAAATTTTAAAGTTATAAATTAAAACAATAACACAACTACATTAATATTTAATACAAATAAAAGAAAAAATTTGGGGTTAAACCTTAAATTTAATAATGAAAAAAATAAAGACTAATACTAAATTTTTCCCATAGAAAAATCATCTACAAGATTATCTACAAGTTCCTGTACATTTTCTATTGTATCATAGATTACAATATTATCATTTAAAGTAAATTCATCTTGAGCATAAGAGGTTTCTTCCATCATTACCTTTAATTCCTCTACAGAACGCTGTAAAGATAATAAATTCCCTTGAGCTTTCGCCATTAATTCAACAGCATCAAGAAGTGAATCAAACTCATCTGATTCTAATATTGCATAAGCATCCATATTTTCTTGTGTTTTCATTACCATGCCCCTTTAAAATATTGATACAAATATACAAGCAAATAAAATGCCAAAATCACTTATTATTAAAAATATATTCCTCTATAATGCTTACTGCTTCTAAAATACATCCGTCACAGCTTTTTAATACATTACCTGTTTCAATACCCTTTATATCTTTACAATATATAGAGCCAACTCGCTCTGCAAACTCATTATTCATTTTCGCTGTCAGTCTATATGTCTGACCTTTTGTGCGTACTTTACTGTCTTTTCCACCACTGTTATAAAGCCCTGCCAATATTACTGCTGCTGATAATGCACCGCAGGCTCCCTGCAAATTACCAGTTCCAGCACCAAAACCTTCACTTAATCTAAAAAGTGTATCTTCATCAAGGTTTACTTTATCAGCAAATACAGCACATACTGCTTGTGCACAATTATAGCCCTGATGATGAAGCATAAGAGCCTTTTCCATTATATTATCCATATTATACCAACAAATTAGGGATAATAAAATACCCCCATAGAAATTATATTTTTTATTAAAAATTATTTATTTAACTCTGGATTATCTTCCCTGTTCCACTGAGTTACAGCATCTGTTTCCACATCAGGTAAATCACCCTTTACATATACAGGAACTTTACCTTGACGCCATTGAGCTAAATAATGATTTAATAATGCAACAACTGGTTTACGAAGTATTATGAGCACTATTAAGTTAATTAATGCCATAAACCCCATTAAAAAGTCACCTAAATTCCATATGGTTTGCAGGTTTGCAATAGAGCCGCCTAATACAAGCATTAATGTCATTACAACGGCTGTATTATAAGCAAATTTAGTGTCTTTAATAGCTGATACACCTGTTTGTATATAGAAAAAGTTTCCTAATATTGTGCTAAATGAAAAAAGTATTACACATAAAGTAAGAAACAGTGTTCCAAATGCACCAAAATGCTCTGTCATTGCATACTGCATTAAGTTAATACCATGAATCTCGCCTATTTTATCCATAGCACTAGGTGAAAGCAGCAGGATAAACCCTGATACAGAGCATATTAATAATGTATCCGTAAATACTGAAAACATTTGAAGAAATCCTTGACGTGCCGGGTGAGATGTGGTGGCTGCTGCTGCTGCGTGAGCTGCTCCACCCATACCTGCATCATTTGAAAAAAGGCTTCTTCTTAAGCCTGTAACTATTGTATGGCCTATTGCACCACCAAAAGCAGCTGATGGGCTAAATGCTTCAGAAAAAATTAGAGCAAACATATCAGGAACATCTTTATAATTAATAATTAATACAAGTAATCCAAATAATAAATAAGGAACTGCCATAACTGGCACAATATAAGTGCAGGCCTTAATTACAGCCGTTCTGCCCGGGCTAAATAAAATTACTGCTATAATGGCTGCAAGCATTATACCTGTAACATTTTTATCAAGATTATATGCTGCCAAAGAGTTGGCTATTGTATTTGCCTGTATACCATTAACAGAAGTATTTGCTGTTATCATAATTAAAGCAAAAATAGTTGCAAGAACAGGCATATTAAGCCTGCTGCGAATATAATATGACCCACCACCTACATATTGACCTAATGCGTTTTTTTCTTTATAAAACTGAGCTAAAGTAGATTCCCCAAAGGACATTGCAGAGCCAAAAAGAGCCATTATCCACATCCAAAATAATGCACCAGGACCACCAGTTGATATAGCAACCATAATACCTGCCATGTTGCCTGCACCTACACGGCTTGCAGTGCCTATTGCATAACTTGCAAAACCTGATGTGCCACTACCTTGATGCTTATTAAATAATAATCTGCCTGCATGCAACATATATCTAAACTGAGAACCTTTTATTAATATGGTATATAAAATCGCAACACATATATACACATACAGCACTATATTATTAAAAAGTATATCTGTTCCTTTTAAAAGAAACGCATCAATTAATGATTGTTCTTGTGCCATATATACATCTCCACTATATTATAAATATAAATACAATATGAAAGTGTTTATAATATTTTCAAACCAAAATAAAAATTTATTACAAAATTATATATCGATTATTATTTAAGAAAATATAAATATTGCTATATTTAAATTATTTATTTTAAATAAAAAATAGGGCAGGTAATTTCTGCCCTAATATTATTATAATTTTTCATCAATATTTTCTGATTTACTATTCCATTGAGTAACAGCATCACTTTCAATTTCAGGTAAATCACCTTTTATATATACAGGTATTTTTTCCTGATTCCACTGAGATAAGTAATGGTTTAATAATGCAACAACAGGTTTATATAAAACTACAAGAACTATAATGTTGATTATAGCCATAAACCCCATTAAAAAGTCGCCTAAATTCCATATAGTTTTCAAGTTTGCAATTGAACCGCCTAATACAAGCATTAATGTCATTACAACAACTATATAGTATGAAAGTTTATTATCTTTAATGGCTGATACACCTGTTTGTATATAGAAAAAGTTTCCTAATATTGAGCTAAATGAAAAAAGTATTACACATAAAGTAAGAAACAGTGTTCCAAATGCCCCAAAATGCTCTGTCATTGCATATTGCATTAAATTAATACCATGAATCTCACCTATTTTATTCATAGCTTCAGGGGAAAGTAAAAGTATAAAGCCAGATACAGAACATATAATCAATGTATCAGTAAATACTGAAAACATTTGTATAAACCCTTGACGTGCCGGGTGAGATGTTGTAGCAGCTGCTGCTGCATGAGGAGCACCACCCATACCTGCTTCGTTTGAGAAAAGCCCTCTTCTTAAACCTGTTACAATAGTATGACCTATTGCACCACCAAAGGCAGCTGAAGGGCTGAAAGCTTCAGAAAAAATTAAACCAAACATGGCAGGAACCTGCGTAATATTCATAATTACTACAACTAAACCAAAAAGAATGTATGGAATAGCCATTACTGGTACAATATATATACATGCTTTAATAATAGCAGTTCTACCCGGGCTAAATAAAATAACAGCTGTAATAATTGCAAGAATTATACCTGTAACATTAACATTAAGATTATATGCTTGAAGTGAGCTTGCAATTGTATTTGCCTGAACACCATTAAATGCAGTATATGTGATTATCATAATACCAGCAAAAATAATTGAGAGAATAGGCATCTTTAACCTGCTGCGAATGTAAAATGAAGCTCCGCCAACATAATGTCCAAGAGAATTTTTCTCTTTATAAAACTGAGCAAGGGTAGCTTCAGCAAAAGCTAATGCAGAGCCAAAAAGTGCCATTACCCACATCCAAAATAATGCACCAGGGCCACCAGCGGAAATGGCAACCATAATACCTGCCATATTACCTGTTCCAACACGGCTTGCTGTGCTTATTGCATAACTTGCAAAACTAGATGTACCACCACCTTGGTGTTTCTTAAATAAAAGACTGCCTGCATGAAACATATGCTTAAATTGGGAGCCTTTTAGTAATATAGTAAATAAAATCGCTACAACAACAAATACGTATAAAACGATATTGTTGTATAAAATATCCGTCCCTTTTATAAGAAATGCATCAATTAATGATTGTTCCTGCTCCATTATTACCTCCGTAAAAATATTTAACTTTACAATACATAATTTTTTATATTTTTGTCAAAATAAATTTAAAAAAATAGAAATATTTTCATAATTATTTTATTTTTTTAACAAATTAATTAGATATATAAAAGGAAAAAATATACTTTTTGTTTTTATTAAAAATAACTGTCTGCTTTCTTTAAAAAATATATCTATAATATAAAAGGATATTAATGATGATAAGCAAAATGAAAGACCAGCTCCAAAAATTCCATGTTTTATAGTAAATATATTATTAAATATTAATAGCAGTATAAATGATAATAAACTTCTAAAAAATATATGGTTTATTTTATTTTCTATAATAAAGTATTTACTTGTAATATTATAAAAATAAATAAAAGGGGTGGAAAATATTGTAACAGACAGCACAATATAGGAAAGCTCATATTTTTCACCGTAAAGCAGGTTTATAATAAATGGTGAAAGTAATGCAATAATTAAAGATATTAGTATAAAAGGCAGTGCAAAAGCAGAAAATAATATACTTATACGCCTTATATATTCATTTTCTCCAAAATTTTTAGAGTTTATAACAGCAGGGAAAAAAGCTGTAACTACTACTGCAGGAACTAAATAAAATGCTTCTGTAAGCCTAATGGCTGCATTATATATACCTGCATGAAAATCACCGTATATATATGAAAGGTATATGGTATTATATTTTAAAAATAATGTGAAAAAAAGTATATTTAAAAATAACAGTGGAGCTTTTTTTATTATATTTTTTAAATAAGTATAATCAATTTTAAATTTTGAATTATTATAACCCTTTCTAATATATGTAAATGTTACAGTTATGTATAAAAGAAAATAATCTAAAAAAACAGCAAAAGCAAAATAAATTAAATCTGCATTAATAATTATTAATATTATTTTTAATATTGATGATGCACTATAACTAATTATTCTTGCAATGGAAGTATATTTGCCTTCAGCAAGAGATAAAAATACGAAACTAAATACAGAAAAAGGTAAAAATAAAAGTGCACTGTTAATTATAAGCAGCACTTGTAATTTTTCACCAGAAAATGAAAAATAACCATAAATACATATGACTAAATACGAAAATAAAGATATTATAATTTTAAGAAATAATATTGTGCCTTCAATATATCCCCTATTATTAGCGTGTTCTACCATATCTTTATATATAATATCATCTATTCCTAATGTTGTAATAACTGCACATACTGCATAAACAGATATTGCGTATGATATTATACCATAACTTTCAGGACCAAGATATCGTGCTACTGCTATTCCAACAATTAATGAAGAAATAAGTGAAAATATATACTCACCTATTAGATATGAAAAATTTGTAGAATATTTTTTCACACCTGATATATCAAAACCACTTTTTTTTGCGATAAATTGTAATAATTTATTTATTATGATACCCACTTTTATTATTTATTATTGAGATTAAAACATATATATAATTTTGTAAAGAATATATTATAAGCTACTTGAAAAGATAAAAATAATATGGTAAATTCAAATGTTAATCAAATTATTATGAGGTGTTTCGTATGAGTAGAAGTATTCCTTTTGCAGATTTAAAATCGCAATATGAATCATATAAAGCTGAAATTGATAAAGCAGTCCTTGATGTTATGTCATCATCTATGTATATTATGGGGCCTGAAGTTGAGAAATTAGAAAAAAATTTAGCAGCATATGTGGGTGCTCGTCATGCTTTAAGTGTTTCTTCTGGAACAGATGCACTTTTACTTGCCTTAATGGCTTATGGTATAAAAGCAGGTGATGAAGTTATTACTACTCCATTTACATTTATTGCTACAGCTGAAGTTATTGCTCTTGTTGGTGCAAAACCTGTTTTTGCAGATATTGATGAAAAAACATATAATTTAGATATTGAAAAAGTAAAACCTTTAATTAATGATAAAACAAAAGCTATTATTCCAGTATCATTATACGGCCTTCCTGCTGATATGGATAAATTTTATGAGCTTACAAAAAATACCAATATTAAATTGATAGAAGATGCCTGCCAAAGTTTTGGTGCAACAGATAATGGTAAATACAGCTGTAATTATAACAGTCTTGGCTGCACAAGTTTCTTTCCTTCTAAACCTTTAGGCTGCTACGGTGATGGTGGTGCAGTTTTCACAAATGATGATAAAGAAGCAGAAATTTTATCAAACCTTAGAAACCATGGTCAAGTTGCTAGATATAAACATAAATATATTGGTATCAACGGCAGGCTTGATGCTATGCAGGCTGCCATTTTAAATGTGAAACTTGCCCACTTTAAAGAAGAAATAGCAAGACGTATTGAAATAGGTAACAACTACACTAAAAAAATAAAAGAAGCGTATAAAGGTGATGCTTCTGATATTATTACACCTTTCATACCTAATGGCAAAGTAAGTGTTTATGCCCAGTATTCTGTTAGGGTTAAAAATAGAGAAGAAATTAGTAAAAAATTAAATGAAGCATGTATTCCTACTGCTATCCACTACCCTATTCCTTTACATATGCAGGAATGCTATGCAAACTGTGGTTTTAAAGAGGGTGATTTACCTGTTAGTGAAAAAGTATCATCAGAAATAATGAGCCTGCCTATGAGTGCTTTTCTAAAAGATGATGACCAAGATTTTATTGTGGAAACATTATGTAAAGCTGTTTTAGAAACAAAATAAAACATAAACAATAATATTTTTATTTATCAATAATATATGCCACTTTTAAAGTGGCATTTTTTTGTATTTACACAATTAGTGCACAATTTCAATATTTTTTATTGCATTGATGATTATGAATATATATATTGTAGAAAAATTATAGGAGATTCTATGCAATACGATGTAATAATTATTGGTGGTGGCTTAGGGGGCCTTACTGCTGGTGCAGTTTTATCAAAAAAAGGTAAAAAAGTTTTACTTTTAGAACAGCACTTTATAGTAGGTGGTGCTGCTACCATATTTAAAAGAAAGGATATTAACCTTGAAGTTGGGCTTCATGAAATGGATTTTGGTGAGTTTGGTTATGATATTAAACGTAATTTATTTCAATTCTTAGGAATAGATAAACGTGTAGAATTTATTTCATTACCTGAAACATGGCAGGTGGTAGATAATAATGTTGATTATAAAGTACCTGAAGGTATTAAAGAAGCAGAAGAATATTTAATTTCACAATTTCCTCATGAAACAAAAGGGATAAAAAAATACTTTAAAAAAATGAAATGTGCAGCATTTACTATGGGTAAACTTCCATATGATATGAATTTTTTTGAATTTTTAATTTATCCATTAGTAAAATTTCCTTTTGTTGTAAAGTATTTTTTTGACCAAAGGTCTACAGGAGAAGTGCTGGACTCACTTTTTAAAGATGATAAATTAAAAAGACTACTTAATGCCAATTTAGTATATTTTCATGATAATCCATATGAATTTTCATGGCACTACCATGCTCTTGCCCAATATAACTATTATAATGGTGCAAAATTTATTAAAGGTGGAAGCTACTCTTTAAGTAAAGCATTATCAGATATTATAGTAGAATTTGGTGGCACTGTGGAGCTTATGTGCAATGTAGATAAAGTGTTGGTTGATAATAATGGTAAAGCTTACGGTGTATCATATACTAATAAACGCACAAAAGAAGTAATAGAAGTAACATCTGAATATGTAATAGCAAACTGTGCACCAGAAAACTTATATACTTCTATGGTTGATGAAAAATATAATGATACTTCACTGGAAAAATTTGAAGAATCAGTTTCTTTATATACTGTATATCTTATATTTAAAGAAAATCTTGAAAATATATACAAGGACCATGCATATTCTACTTTTATATGCCAAAATGATTATGATAAACCGTTTTCACAAATGAATGGCAGTATGAAAAATACACCTATTGAAGATAGAGGATTTGTATTTGTTGATTACGGTAGAATAGATTCAGGGCTTGCTATAAAAGAAGATGAAAAACGTGCAGTTGGAGTATTTTGTAGTGCATCATATCTTAGTGAATGGGAAAATTTACCAAAAGAAGAATATATTGCTAAAAAAAATAAATTAGCAGAGGATTTGTTTATTAGGGCAGAAAAATATTTTCCAAACTTAAAAGACCATGTGGAATATTTCGAAGTATCAACACCAAAAACTATTAAAAGATACATGAAAACACCTAGTGGAACAGCTTACGGCTATAAAAATAATCATTATTTAAGAAAAGGTAGAGTACCAAGATTTTCTAGAACAATTAAAAATCTGCTCTTCACAGGTGCTTACGCTTTTCCGGGTGGTGGTTTTACTGGTGCTTTAATAAGTGGTTATATGGCAGCAATGAACGTAATAGAACCACTGAGAATACATATCATCAGACGTCTTATCATAACTACAATTATATGTATAGGTATTTCTACAGCATATAAATGGATACCTGCACTACTTAATATTTTTAAATAAGGAGCATTTTATGAAAAAATTTTTATTACCTGTTTTTTTATTAATTTTCACAGGAAATGCTTTTGCTGAAGAAGAAAAAAAGAAAGATGTTTATGACCAGGTATAGTTTTCTTTAGGTTATAACTATTTTATAACAGAAGATGCAAAAAGGAACACCTTTAGGACCTGCAAATGCAACAGTTGGTGTAAAACTTTGGAGATGGCTTGCTCTTGATATGTCGCTTGGTTATGTATGGAAACTTGATTACAATGAAACAAAAGACCATAAAGCTACAGATTTAGATTATTTTCCTGTTCGTGCTGTTTTAATGTATCAACCAAATATTGATTTAGATAAGGTAGACCTTCGTCCATATGCTGGTATTGGACCTATGTTTGCAATAAATGGAACAAACTTCTCTAACTCAAATTTTTCTGGTGGGTTTGCTGCAAAAGCTGGGCTTCGTATTATCCATAAACACCACTTATATGGTATAGGGTTTGAATATCTTTTTAACCATGCCCATATTGAATATAATGGAGTAAAAAACAACTACAATGCTTCAGGACTTGCAATAGGTGCTGAAATAGGGTTTACATTTTAAATTTTTTCAATTTATAAAGCAGGCTCTATGCCTGCTTTAAATTTTATGATAAATGTAAAAAGATTAAAAATATATAATATAAAAGATTTTCTGAAAATATATCTTATATCAGATATTAACTATAATACTGCTATATAGTTAAAAATAATATAAACACCTTCAAAAATATGTTACTATAAAGATGATATTTTCTTTAAAGCTTGATTTTTAAGCTGTTGGCTTGCCTTATCACTTACAGAAACTTTTTCATACATTTTTTTTGCTTCTATATTCTTTCCCAAAAGTTCATAACACATTCCAGCATAGTATGCAGCATTTACATTTGTTCCATCTATGGCTAAAGCTTCTTCATAATAACTAATAGCATCGTTTAATTTATTTTGTGACTGGTTTAAATATCCCGTTGCAATTATTACATCTGTTGAACGCTGAAACGTATTTGCATACTGTAAAAGTTTATTAGCTTCTAGGTAATATTTCTGCTGAACCATTATAATAGCAAGCTGGCTTAAAAGTTTTGTATCCTTTATACCATTTGTAACTGATACTTGAAATGCCATATTAGGATTTTTAAGTTTTATATACATTAATGCAATATTAGCACTTAATTCATCAGTTTTATTTAAAGCTAAAGCATTAACATAATATTCTATCGCCCTGTCATATGAGCCTTCCTTTTTTGCTTTATTACCAGTTGAAATATACTGATTATATAATGAAATTGTACTTGCAGAGACACTGCCTAAATCTCCACTATTTTTTATAGTTTTTACTTCTTTTATATCATTTGCTGTTACTAAATCATCTTTTCTACTAATAGTGCTTTTATTATTTACAGTATTTTTTTTACTATCATTTTGAACACTTGCTTGTTGTGCTGCAGGTGGTTGTGTTGCAGCTGCCTGCATCTTTGCTATACTATTATTTTGTGTAGCTGATGGTGGAATTACTGCTGCATTTTTAGCATTATTATCCTGCAAATTATTTGGTTTTGTTGTATTAACTGCTTCCCTTGAACTATTTACACTAGCTGCCTGATTTAATACCGTATTATTTACTGGTTTGGCTGCTACACTATTATTAACTGGTTTTTGGCTTTCATTTACTGCTGCAGACATTTGCAATTGACTGCCCTGCTGATTTATACTAACAGGGACACTTTTATTATCATTATTTACAGCATTATTTTCTTGAGTATTCGTATTTATTTGAACACTTTCTTCATTAGCTTTTGTTTCCTGAGTTACTACTGGGATAGCAAAAAGCTGGTTTGGTAAAATAATATTTGCAGGTGTTTTTTCTGCTGCTTTTTCTTCTTTTTTATTATCAACTTTAACAGGTGCTGGAGCAGGTGCTGCTTTGGCAACAGGCTCTTGAAAAAGTTGTTGTGCCTGATGATTTATATTTGGAGATAAAGATGCTGTATTACTTTTTTCTTCAGGTAAAACCTGTGGCATAGGCTGTGCTTGGACTATAGAATCTACCCTAGTATTATTTTGATTAGCAGTATCAATAGAAGCAGCTGTATTATTTTGGTTTTGTATATTTGCTTGGTTTATATTATTATTTGCTTCCTGTGATGAACCAACAGGTCTGCCATGAGATGGAATTGGAGTAGCAGCAGCCTTATTGTTATTAACTTGTGCATTGCTGTTTCCTTCTTGAGAAACAATACCTGCCTGCTGAATCATAGAATTATCTTCTTTATTTAAAAATACCACTGCTGATATACCAATTATAGCAATTAAAAGTATACTAAATAGCACAAACCCTTTTAGTGGTGCTTTATTGCCATTAATATCTCTTAATTCTGCATTTTTAACAAACTCTTTATATTTTTTAGTATTTACAATAGCATTACGCAGTGCTGGTGGAGCAAGCACTTCATCATCACGGTTATTTTCTGGACTATTTTCTTTTTTCATTTTTTTAAGAGTTTCTGTAATAAGACTCATTTATATTCTCCAAATAAATATAATCTTACATTAATATATGGAATAATCATAAATATCAAGTATTTTATTATAAAATACGATAAATTCTTTGAAGTTGACTATTAAATTAATAAAATATTAAATATTACATACAAAATGTAACCTGTAAAAAATAATTTTATTATTTTTTCAATTGAATTTACTATGCATTATTTTAACTTGTTATATAATTTTACCCTAAATATTTACCTTATATTTTTGTAATATTATACTATTATTCATATACATCTAAACTAAAAAATAATATTATGTATAATGGTAATATTATAAAAATATTTAACTGTATAAAATAGTGTATAACTTACCTATAAATGAAAATAAATATTATATAAAACAGAATACAATATCCTAACTATTTTTAAGCCAAATATATTTTTTAATATATAATATAAAATTATAAAGTTACTAGAATTGTATACAAATATAGTCATTTATCTAATTAGAATTTCATATATTTATTTCAAAAAGATAAATTTAAATCATAACTACCCGTTAAACGGGTAGTTTGCTCTTTGGCTATAAGCCACTACCACCTGCAGCATCTAAAGGTGCT
>CALUZC010000047.1 GCA_944325215.1 uncultured Mucispirillum sp.
TTCTGGTATTCATAGAGCAGGATATGTAAAAATATAATCATAGAAAACTGAATTTACAGACTTTTTTTCACAGGCTCGAAGATATACTACTTAATAAAAAATATCTAAAATATATCCAAAAATAGTAAGAAATATGTGGTAAATATGTGGTATTAATTTAATTTTTCATTTATCTAATTTTTTTTTATTCTAATGGGCTAATACATGGCATAAAGAAATTAAGTTTATATAAATTAAATGATAGAAAAAATAAGCCCCTTATAGAGTATAAGGGGCAAGTATAATTATTTAATAGCTATTTTACCGTCTTCTGCTGTTAAGCATATTGTAGTATTTGGTTTTGTTTCACCTTTAATAATGCTTTCAGCCACAGGGTTTTCTATCATTTTTTGGATAGCTCGTTTCATAGGCCTTGCACCAAAAGTAACATCAAAACCCTGCTCCACAATTAAGTCAACTGCACTATCATCAACTTCTAATGTAACAGGTAAATCTGCCAAGCGTTTTCCAACACCTTTTATTAAAAGCCTTGCAATTAAGCGTATATTTTCTTTTGTAAGAGGGTGGAAAACAATAATATCATCAACCCTGTTTAAAAATTCCGGCTTAAAGTATAAAGAAAGCTCGCTCATAGCTTTTTTGTTTATTTTCTCATACTTTTCTTCCATAGTGCCATCGCCTGCAAACTCTTCCATAATGCTTTGAGAAGCCACATTTGATGTCATAATCACAACTGTATTTTTAAAGTTAATAACTCTGCCTTTAGAATCTGTAAGCCTGCCATCATCTAAAAGCTGTAAGAGTATATTAAATACATCTGGGTGAGCTTTTTCTATTTCATCAAGCAGTATAACAGAGTAGGGGCGTCTTCTTACTTTTTCAGTTAACTGGCCGCCTTCTTCATAACCAACATATCCCGGAGGAGCACCAATTAATTTTGCCACAGAATGTTTTTCCATATATTCACTCATATCTATACGTATAAGAGCATCTTCTGTATCAAATAAAAATTCTGCTAATGCTTTTGCAAGCTCTGTTTTACCAACCCCAGTAGGTCCTAAAAAGATAAATGAACCCATAGGGCGTCTTGGGTCGTTAAGACCAGCACGGCTTCTTCTAACAGCTTCACTTACTGCTTTTATAGCTGTATCCTGCCCAATAACTCTTTTGTGTAAATATTCTTCCATATTAAGCAGTTTATCTGCCTCTTCTTCTAAAAGTTTTGTAACAGGCACGCCAGTCCATCTGGAAATTACTTCTGCAATATCTTCCTCATCAACTTCTTCTTTAAGCATAGCTTTTCCATGCTGAATTTCTTTCATTTTTTCTGTTACATCTTCTAATTTTTTATTAAGCTCTACAAGTTTGCCGTATTTTAACTGGCTTGCTTTTTCTAAATCACCACTGCGTTCTGCCATTTCTGCCTGATGTTTTGTACTCTCTATTTCTTCCTTAATATCCCTTGACTGCTGGATAACATTTTTTTCGTTATTCCATTGAGTTGAAAGGGTAGCAATTTTCTCTTTTAAATCACCAAGTTCTTTTTCAATATTTTCACATCTTGTTTTAGAAGCAGCATCGCTTTCTTTTTTTAACGCCTGCCTTTCTATTTCAAGCTGCCTTGCACGTCTTTCAAGCTCATCAAGTTCTGCAGGCATACTATCTATTTCCATTCTAAGCCTTGCAGTTGCCTCATCTATTAAATCAATGGCTTTATCTGGCATAAACCTGTCAGATATATATTTATTAGCAAGATGAGCAGCAGCAACTAATGCACCATCTTTTATTCTTACCCCATGGTGTATCTCATATTTTTCTTTTAAGCCACGCAGTATGGAAACAGTATCTTCCACAGAAGGTTCAGGAACCATTACTGGTTGAAATCTTCTTTCAAGGGCTGCATCTTTTTCAATATATTTTTTATATTCATCAAGTGTTGTAGCACCTATACAGTGAAGCTCCCCTCTAGCAAGAGAAGGTTTTAAAATATTAGCCGCATCCATTGCACCTTCTGTAGCACCAGCACCAACAAGAGTATGTATTTCATCAATAAAGAGAATAATTTCACCATTAGATTCTCTAATTTCTTTTAATATTGCTTTAAGCCTGTCTTCAAATTCGCCTCTGTATTTTGTTCCTGCTATTAAACTTCCCATATCTAAAACAGCAATGACTTTATTTTTAAGGCTTTCTGGAATATCACCACTTACAATTCTTTGTGCAAGCCCTTCAGCTATGGCAGTTTTACCAACACCTGGTTCACCAATTAATACAGGGTTATTTTTTGTTCTTCTTGAAAGCACATGTATTACACGCCTTATTTCTTCATCTCTGCCTATAACAGGGTCTAGTTTACCATTTCTAGCAGCTTCTGTTAAGTTTACAGTGTATTTTTCTAGTGTATTCATTTTTTCTTCTGGGTTTTGGTCTGTAATTTTAGTGCTGCCACGTATTTCTTTTATAGCTTTTAATATACTTTTACTATCTACTCCATTTGAAGCAAATATTTTTCTTAAAGTATATCCTGCATGCTCTATGGCACCAAGTAATATATGTTCTGTAGAAACATATTCATCACCCATTTTTTTAGCTTCATCAAAAGCATAATCAACAGCCCTTTGTGCATCATTTGAAAGGGTAGGTTGAGCAGAGCCTGATACTTTTGGTAGAGAATCTATTACTTTTTTAATCTCTGACAAAAGAATATCAGGGTTAACACCTAATTTTTGTAATAATGGGCGTAATAGACCGTCCTGCTGAGATATAACAGCATATGTTAAATGTTCCACCTGCAGCATTTGGTGTGATAATTTTTCTGCTAACTGGACAGTTTCTTGTAAAGCTTCCTGAGCTTTGATTGTCATTTTGTTGTAGTTAATCATACTTTTATACCTTCTCTTACTCTTTTTCTATTTTTATTGTTCTTATATTATTTTTTTCTTTTGGTATTATAGAAATATCTTCTCCATATTTTATTTTTATATTTGTTTCTATTTGGTTTATTTTATCATTTAATGCAGATATTTGTTCCTGCATATTAATAATAATTTCAACACCAGCTAAATTTACCCCATGCTGCTTTGTTAAGTTAGTTATAAGCTGTAATTTTTCAATATCATTTTCAGAATACAGCCTGTTTTTACCATCAACTCTTGTAGGTACTATAAGCCCTAAACGTTCATACTGTCTTAAAGTTTGTGGGTGCAGCCCTAAAAGTTCTGAAGCAACACTTATCATGTATTTTGGAAAATTTTTATCCATAAAAATAGCCTATATTGTGCCTTTTGCAATAATATCACTTCTATCTATTGGGGTAGTAATTTTTTGTACAGATATAAGTAACTCTTTTGCTTCTTCACTTAAATTAGCTGGTGCTTTAATATTTATAACAATATATAAATCACCATAAGTATCTTTTTTTAATACCGGCATACCTTTACCTTTTATACGCAGTTTTTGTCCACTTTTTACACCAACAGGGATATTTAAGTTAACAGCTCCATATGGGGTTGGCACTGTTAATTTTGTGCCAAGTGCTGCTTCAAAAATATCTATATCCATGTTAATATATAAATCATTTCCCTGTCTTTCATAAACTGGGCTGTCAATTATGTTTGTTTTAATATATAAATCCCCTGCAGGAGAATTGCTGCCTGCTGAGTTTCCTTTACCTGCAATTCTTATTTTAGAATCATTATCAACACCTGCTGGAATTTTTATTTTTATTTTTTCAGATACATTAACATATCCTCTGCCATGGCAGTCTTTACATGTATCAATAATTTTTTCGCCAGTTCCACCACAAGCACTACAAGGGGAAGCAAAGAAACCACCATCATTTTTAAGACCAGTTCCATGACAGGCACTACATGATGTTTTTTTGCCACCTGTTCCATGACATGTTGGGCATTCTGCATCATGTTTTATATTTAAATCATAAGTAGAACCTTTAACAGCATCAGCAAAAGGGACTTTTATAGAATAAACTATATCACTGCCTTTAGCAGCTTTTTTTTGAGTTCTGCCCCTTGAAGAACCAGTAGAAAATCCACCAAAAAAATCACCAAACAAATCTTCAAAAGAAGTTCCACCAAAATTAAAATTACGCATATCATCGTAATTCATATTCTTAAAGTTATATCCATGCCCACTGTTTGTAAAAGCATCATGACCTATTGCATCATACTCTTTACGTTTTTCTTCGTCAGAAAGAACAGCATACGCTTCTGAAAGCTCTTTAAATTTGCTTTCTGCCTCTTTATCACCTGGGTTAACATCTGGGTGATATTTCCTTGCAAGCTTTCTATAACTTTTTTTAATTTCATCAGCAGTAGCATTTTTACTAACTTCTAAAATATCATAATAATTTTTTGCCATATATCCCTCTATTTATCATTTGATACTATTTTTATTGTTTTACTTTTACTTTTATTTGTTTTTGTAAGCACTATTTTTAAAAGCCCATCTTTTAAAGAAGCTTTTATTACTTCAGTATTAACGTTTGCAGGTAAAGCAAAACTTCTTAAAAATTTGCCATATGGTCGTTCTATCTTATAATAATATTCATCTTCTGGATATATATCCATAGATGAAGTTTTAACACCGCTAATTGTAAGAATACCATCACTTATTGTAACTTCCATATCACTTTCATTTACACCTGCAAGCTCTGCTATTAATATTATATATTCTTCATTTTCAATAACATCAACATAAGGCATAAAGTTGCTTTCTGCCTGCTTAAATGATGAAGCGATAAGCTTGTCTATATGTTTTTCCATATAGAATAAGTCTTTTAATGGATCCCATTTCATTATACTCACTTTTTCACCCTCATAATTTAATCTTTATATAATATGTGACTTGAGTATTATATTGTCAAGTGATTTTATAAAAAAAATAATTTTTATTTTTTTAAAAGTAGTGTTATACTACAAGTGTTGTTTATAATAAGTATGGTGATATGAATAGAAATAAATCAATAATTATAGCAGTTTTACTATCTTTATTACTGCATATTTTAATAATAGTTTTTGTAAAATTTGTTCCAATCGAAAAAAAAGAGGACTCTAAAGGTTCAGAACCTGTGGAGGTATCTGTTATACCTAGAAGTAGTCTTGATAATGAAGGAGTGCTTGAAGAAGTAATTCCTGTAGAGCCTGAAATAGAAACAGAAGAAACTACTTTGGACCATAATAATACAGGTGGAAAAAATGCAGGTATTGAAACTGGCAGTAAGGAAGCAGCACCTAAACAAGAAAAAGTGCCAGTAAAAGAAGATATAAATATTCCAAAAGCTGAAAATAAAGAAAAAATTGCAGAAGTTGATGAAAGTAGCAGTGTAGCTGCAAACAGTATAAATCTATATGATAATAATGCAATATTAGATAATATTTTAAATGAAAAGAAAGTGCAACCAAAAGGTGAAGATACAGCATCATATAATAAATTTGAAGAAAGATATGCATCATATTTCTTTAAATTTAAACAAAGGGTATATCAATTATGGGATTATCCTGCCCAGTCTGTAGCACGTGGAGAATCAGGTGTTGTAAAAATGACCTTTTCAATTTTGAAAGATGGGTCTATAGTAAATATTAGAATGATAGAATCAAGCGGGTATCCTAATTTAGATAGGGAAGTGATGAGAGTTCTTAAAAACATGGGAAAAGTGCCACTGCCTGAATCATATGAACTTAACCAATTAAATATTGATGAAGCATATTTTATATATACTATTGGTGATGATTTATATAAATATTTAAGGTAATTGTGTAAAAAATATAAAAAAAGTATTGTTTTAATTTTATAACATAGACTTTTTTTAAAAAATAATATACAATTGTAATACATAAAAATTTTAAGGTGTATATATGGAAGAAAAAAAATGGGATTTAAAATGGATGGCATGGGAAATAACATCGGCTTGTAATCTTAGATGTGTTCACTGTCGTTCATCATCAGAAGAATGTTCCCCTGTTGGTAAATTTACTTTAGAAAAAGCAAAAAATTTAATAGATGATATAGCTTCATTTGCTTCGCCAGTTGTTGTTATTTCTGGTGGAGAACCACTTACAAGACCTGATGTTTTTGATATTGCTAAATACGGCACTCAATCTGGCTTAAAAATGGCTATGGCTACAAATGGAGTGCTTGTTACAGATGAAATTTGCGATAAAATAAAAGATGCAGGTATTCGTATTGTATCTTTAAGTCTTGATGGTCCAAATGCAGAGGTGCATGATGATTTTAGAGGCGGCATAGAAGGTGCTTTTGATGGTGTGGAAAGAGCTGCTGCTTTATTTAATAAACATGGTATCAAGTTTATTATAAACTCGTCTTTTACAAAACGTAATCAGCCATATATTATGGAAACCTTTAGAAAAGCAAAATCTTTAGGTGCTCATGCTTGGTATATGTTTTTAATTGTCCCTACAGGCAGAGGTGAGGAAATTTTTAAAGAACTTGTATCAAAAGAAGATTATGAAGAAATATTAGAATGGCACTATAAAATGGAGCGTGAAGAGGAAGAAATACTTGTTCGTCCAACTTGTGCGCCGCAGTATTATAGAATATGGCATGATAAGAGTAAGGAAGAGGGCAAAGATACAGAAAGAAGAAGCCTTACATTTTCTACTGGTGGTGGTAAAGGTTGTATTGCAGGGCAGACAATATGCTTTATCAACTCAGAAGGTGATGTGCTGCCTTGTTCTTACTTCCCGGAACCAGCTGGTAATGTAGTTGAAAAATCATTAAAAGAAATATGGGATAATTCAGGACTTTTTGAAGATTTACGCGATTTTAGACGCTATGAAGGTAAATGTGGCGTATGTAAATATTTAAAAGTTTGTGGTGGCTGCCGTGCAAGAGCTTATGCTGTAACAGGTTCTTATCTTTCAGAAGAGCCATTTTGTGATTACATACCAGTAAACTATAAAGGATAATTATAAGGATAATAAATAAGTAGAAGAGGAGGACTTAATTATGTCTGAACTAGAAAACAGAATAAGGGATAAAAGTTTGCTTTCTAAAATTACTACACCAGAGCAGCTTATTCCTCATTTTAAGGAAACAGAAAAAAGAATATTGAACGTTGGTTTTTCAGGGTTTACACCTGTTGGCTATCCTAAAGTAATGCCACTTGTATTAGCGGACTATGTGGAAAAAAACAATTTACAAGGGAAATGGCGTTTTAATCTTTTTGTTGGTGCTTCTATGGGTGCAGAAGTGGAAGATAGATGGGCAGAATTAGAACTCACTAATATGCGCTGGCCATACCAAACTGCAAAGGTATTAAATAAAAAAATTAATGATGGTTCCATAAAAATGGGAGATAAACATTTATCTATGTTTTCTCAAGATTTCTTCTATGGATATTATACAAAAGATAATGGTAATTGTCTTGATATTGCAGTGGTAGAAGCTTCAGCTATTGATGAAAATGGTAATATTATATTAGCAGGTTCTGTTGGTGCTGCACCAGAATTTATTGCTATGGCAAATAAAATTATTGTAGAAATTAATACACATAATCCATCATTTGAAGGTATGCATGATATTTTCTTAAGCGATAAACCACCTTATAAAAAAATCATACCTATTACTGATGTAAGACAAAGAATAGGAACACCATTTGTGCCTACAGATAAAAGTAAAATTGTTGGTATTATAGAATCTACAAAACCAGATAATGGCAGAGCAGTTAGGGGAAGTGATGAAGTATCTGATATTATAGCTCAGCATATTATTGATTTCTTCCAATCTGAAGTTAAAGCTGGGCGTATGCCTAAAAATTTACTTCCATTACAATCAGGTGTTGGTTCTATTGCTAATGCTGTTGTAATGGGTTTGACTAATTCTCCATTTGAAAATTTAACAGTTTATTCAGAAGTTTTACAAGATGGATTTTTACCATTTTTAGACTCTGGTAAATGTAAATTTATAAATGCCACTTCTGTTTCATTATCAAATGAAGGTTTTGAACACTGGTGGAAAAATTACGATAATTATCGTGAAAAAGTGCTTTTAAGACCAATGCAGATTTCAAATAACCCAGAAGTAGTTCGTCGTCTTGGAGTTATTTCTATGAATACTCCAGTTGAAGTGGATTTTTATGGCCATGTAAACTCAACATTAGTTGGTGGAACAAGAATGTTAAATGGGATTGGTGGTTCTGGTGACTTTGCTCGTGCTGCTTATGTTTCTATTATGCATACTCCATCATGCAGAGCAAGTAAAACTGATGAGTTTGGTATATCTGCTGTTGTGCCAAAAGTTCCACACGTTGACCATACTGAACATGATTTAGATGTTATCGTTACAGAACAAGGTTTAGCAGATTTAAGAGGACTTGATCCAAAAGACAGGGCAAAAGTAATGATAGAAAAATGTGCTCACCCTGCTTATAAAGATTATTTAAAAGATTATCTTGATAGAGCAACAAAAGCAACAGGTAACCACCATGAACCTCAGCTTTTAAAAGAATGTTATGATATGCATATTAGCCTGCAGGAAAATGGCACAATGCGTTTTTGGGAGAAAAAGTAGTTAGTAATGAAAATACTTTTTTCACCAAGTGAAGGTAAAACAAAATTATATGATTGTGGTGCTGTAAATAAAGACTCTTTTTTCTTTCCAGAACTATATGAAAAAAGAATCTATGCAGTTAATATTTACAATGATTATATAATGAAAAACAGGGCAGAAGATATTCAATATATTTTTGGTATTAAAGATATTGATGAGATAAAACAATATCAGCATAATATTTTTGATGAAAAAACATGTTCTGCCATTGAAAGATACAGCGGGGTAAGTTATTCTTACCTCGCTTATAATTCTTTAGATGAAAACGCTAAAGAATATATTTTAGATAACCTTATTATTTTTTCAAATTTGTTTGGTCCTGTGTTGGCATGCAATAAATTACCCTATTATAAGTTTAAGCAGGGTGTTAAAATAAATAATTTTTCATATGAAAAATACTATAAAGAACATTTTTCTAATGCATTAGATAAATATTTAGAAAATGAAGAAATCATAGATTTACGTGCAGGATTATATGAAAAATTTTATCAAATAAAAAAACCATATACTACATATAAATTTATAAAAGGTGGTAAGGTTGTCAGTCACTTTTCAAAAGCATACAGGGGAATACTGCTTAAAACTATGGCAGAATGCAGAGCAGTATCCAATAATGAACTTTTACAAAACCTGCCAGAAACTTTAAAAATTATTGATACTATTATGAAAAATAATAAAGAAGAAATAATTTTAGAAGTTATGGTATAATAATTATTCTTTAAAGAACAAGCCTAATTCATCAAGTCTAGAATTACACCTTAAAAACTGACGTTCAAATGATGTTTCCATAATTTCTTTTAAAAATATATCTTCATTTATTTCACAGTTAAAGAAAAGCTTTGTATCATGATAATAACAGTGATCAATAAATATTGTAAATCTTAATGCATCATTTAGCTGTGTAAATGGTTTGAAATTTTCAATAAAAATTGCATCAAAATTTTTTGGTATTACAAAAAATTTAAAAGGGTGGTTATCTTGTAGTTTTTTCATTAAATCATTAAAATCTACAAGTAGTTTATCACGTTTGGCTTCATATGAGTTTAAAACATCACTAAAAGATTTATTAGAATAAACAGCCTGCCATGATGCAAGGTTAATTCTAAAACTTTTACCTTCTACAGTTATAGTATCAAATGTATTAGAAATAACACCAAGTTCTCTTGCAAACTGTGTTGTATCAAATTTACCACCACCTAGTTCTTTTGGCAGCCTGTTTGATGTTGTTATAATTGTAGTTTCATTATTTATGCTTTCAATAAACCTGGCAACCATTCTTGTTGTTGCAGGGTCATCTAAATCAAACTCATCTATTAAAAGTAAATCAATAGGTTTGAAAAATTCAATTGTTCTTTCAAGCCCAAGAAAATTCATAAAATATGTAAGTTCTAAAAAACTTAAAAAAGCTTTTGTGCCTTTAAAATTATGAAAGCAGGCTGAAAGAAGGTGAGTTTTTCCAATACCGTATGTTCCATCGATATATATATTTTTAGCAATTTTATTTTCTTTTTGTTTTTTTGAAAAAAAAGAACGTTTTGTTTTTTTCTTTTGAGAGTTAGAAATATTACGTAATATCTCTTTAAGCTCTGCTTGAGAAGGATATGCTTTATCATCATGATAGCTTTCAAATGTGCAGTCCTTAAATTTAGGGTGAGGACGCAGCTCATTAAAACATTCATCAATTGAAACATTAAAATTAATTATATTGATATCTTTATAATTATAGTTTATCATATAATGAATATATATATTTTTAAAAAATAATCAAGAGGTTTATTATGTTAAAACAAATTAGTGATATAGTTTTGGAAGCTGGAGAAATAGTTAAAACTGGCTTTTATTCTAATAAAAATGTTGAATATAAAGGAGAAGTTGATTTAGTAACTGAATATGATGTGAAAACTGAAGAGTTTTTAAAAGAAAAATTACAAAAACTTTTTCCTGATTTTACTATTGTTGGTGAAGAATCTAATTTAGATAAAAAAGATTATCCACATGAAAATGTTATCTATATTGACCCAATAGATGGAACTACAAATTTTGTTCATGGTGTTCCGTTTGTAGCAGTATCTGTTGGTGTTATTACTGAAACAGAGGGAAAATATGGAGTAGTTTATAACCCTATATTGAATGAATTATATTCAGCAGAAACAGGTATGGGAGCTTATTGTAATGGTTCTCAAATAAAAGTATCTGCTACCTCATCTTTAATTAATTCATTAATTGCAACTGGATTTCCTTATAAAAAAGATAATTTGCCTTATTTAATGCAGATACTAGAGCAGGTTATATTAAATACAAGAGGAATTAGAAGGGCAGGGGCGGCTTCTCTTGATTTATGTTATACTGCTCGCGGTATATATGATTTATATTATGAAACACGTTTACAGCCATGGGATATGGCAGGTGGTTTGATTATTGTTAGAGAAGCTGGTGGTATTGTTACAAAACTTGATGGCAGATACCACGATATAGACTGCGATGGGTTAATTGCTTCAAATGGTCTTGTACATGTAGAATTTCTGAATTTATTAAATGAGGTATAATTTTGTTTGAAAAATTATTCAGCATTAAAGGTAGAATGAACCGTATCGATTATTTTTTATATACAATGGTATTGGTTATTATATATTTTTTAGTTAAATATAACATGGTAAACAGTGCTGGTTTATATATTGAGAAAGGTGAAATAATACCGTTTATTATTTTTGCTTTTGTTGTTCTGTATTTTTTCACTGTATTTAGCATAAAAAGACTGCATGATATGGGCTATAGTGGAAAATTAATAATATTGCCTTATTTAATAATACTTCAAGTAATAATAGGTGATACAGCAAGGGATAATTATATATTATCAACTATATTACAAATTGCATTAGGGATAGTGCTGATGCTGTATCCCTCAAAAGAAGAAGAAAATAAGTATGAATAAGTTTGTGACTAGTAATCTTATTAAATTTTTTTAAAATTTAGATTTATTTGATATTTTATTTAATTACCATGGCAGGATGTATAGAAAAACTTATACTGTGGTTATTATTATATCAAGAGCCTGTGAAAAAAAGTCTGTAAATTCAGTTTTCTATGATTATATTTTTACATATCCTGCTCTATGAATACCAG
>CALUZC010000048.1 GCA_944325215.1 uncultured Mucispirillum sp.
AATATTATTTTATTTAAAGAGATTTAACAACCACTTTTTTATTTATATCATTTTTCGCAATCGTTTTTAGATTTTACCTTTAATTTATATATTATATTATTATCTTTACATTGAAGTAAAAAGAGTTTACTATTTGATTAATCAAATAAATTATGGTATAAAGCATTAATAATATTTCTAAATTTATCTTTAATCTATCTTAATTTAAAACTTGTTTTCTATATTCTTTTATTTTATATTTATATACATACTTTATCTAATACATAACTTTGGAGTATATTTTATGACTAAAGATAATTCAAAAATTTTTCCTTTATATATTGTTATTACATTTTCTATTGTTTTAGTTTTTATAAACTATGCTGTTTTTCATTTTTTTGCATATGATAGTAGTGTCCAATACAGCATAGAAAATAATAATATTAATGATATTCTGCTTATTAATTTATTAAGTTTTATTTTAATACCATTATTTAATTTAACTAATAAATATTTTCCATGTAGTTTTTTTGCTAATAAATATGTTTTCTATATACTTATTATTTCATTTTTATTATTTTATATTCTAAATTATATATATTTTATAAACACAATGAATGTAAACTCAAGCTTTCCTTTTACTTTACTTACCCTTTATATATTTCCTTTTATTATTTATGCTTTGTATAAAATTAGATACTATAATCATTTTTATAATATTAAAAATTATTCATTGAAATTTAATCTACTAACTCTTTTAATACATGTAGCTGCAATTATACTATCATTTATAATTTTTTTAGTTGTATTATCTACTGTAGTTATAACTGGCTTTATGTCTTAGATTATATTTATGGGAACATTTCTTTGAAAAAAGATTTTTTCTTTTCTTCCTGCTTTGGTTTTTCACTTTCTTTTACATCTTTTTTTACATTATTATATTCTGCTGCACCATTCATATTTTCTATTGGCAGCTCATGTAATGATACTGATATTTCACTAACTTCTATATCTGCAATTTCTGACAAAAGCTTTTGCATTTCACTTATCAACCTTTTCTTTTGAGAACTTGATATACTTGGTAAATCTATTGAAATATGTGCCATGTTATTTTTTCCTTATATTATAGCTTTTCCTTATCTTTTAATAACTTTTCCTATCTTTTAATAACTTTTCTAGGCTTTGCTGTGCCGTCACTTGGTTCTAATATACCACGTGCTTCCATCATTTCCACAATTCTTGCTGCCCTGTTATAGCCGATTTTAAAAACACGCTGTATCATAGATATTGATGCTGTGCCTTTATCCATTACTAAATCTACTGCATCATTATATAACGCATCAGTTTCTCCATCATCTTCTTTTCCTGCACTGCTTCCTTCTCTTACTTCCTGCACCATTGCCATATTATAATCTGGCTTGCCATATTCTGCCTGCAAGTATTCCACAATGCCACGAACTTCATCATCTGATACAAATGCTCCATGTATCCTAATAGCATCACTTGTGCCCGGTGGTATAAAAAGGCTGTCCCCCATACCTAAAAGTGTATCTGCTCCATTTTGGTCTATAATAACTCTAGAATCATTTTTTTGTGATACTTTAAATGAAAGACGAGCCGGCATATTAGCTTTGATTAAGCCTGTAATAACGTTTGTTGTTGGTCTTTGAGTAGCTATAATTAAATGAATACCAACAGCACGTGCCATTTGTGCAATACGTGCAATACTCATCTCTACATCTTTTCCTGCCACCATCATAAGGTCTGCAAATTCATCTACTATAACTACTAAATATGGCATTTTTTCAGCAGTTTCATCATCTTTTATTAATTCATTATAGCCATCTAAATTTCTTACTTTTTTCTCTGCTAAAAGTGTATATCGCCTTGTCATCTCAGCTACTACGTTTTTTAATACACTTGCTGCAAGCCTTGTATCTGTTACAACTGGTGCCATTAAGTGTGGTATACCTTCATATATACTTAACTCCACCATTTTTGGATCTATCATTATAAATTTTACTTCTTCAGGTGAAGCCTTAAATAAAATAGAGCAAATCATAGTATTAATACCAACAGATTTACCACTGCCTGTTGTTCCTGCCACAAGTAAATGAGGCATTTTTTTAATATCAGACATATATGGTTTGCCTATTACATCTTTACCTAATGCTACAGTTAATGGTGATTTTGAGTTTTTAAATTCTGGTGTTTTTAAAAGCTCTTTAATAGATACTGCCTGTCTGTTTTTATTAGGTATTTCTATACCTACTGCATTTTTACCGGGTATTGGTGCAATAATCCTAATAGATAATGCACTTAAACTTAATGCTAAATCACTTTCTAATGCTGCGATTTTAGAAACTCTTGTTCCTGCTGATGGTTCAAACTCAAACATAGTAACAACAGGACCTGGCTGGATTGCTCTTACTGTGCCTGAAATTCCAAAATCTAATAACTTATCAGTTAAAAGCTCACCTTGAGCTTTCATTTCTTTCTCACTAACTTGGGCTACCTTACTTTTATTATCCTGCAATATACCAAGTGGAATATTGTAATTTGCAAAAAGCACTGCTTTTGCTTTTTCCATTTTCCGTATTTCTATATCATCTTGCAAAGCTTCCTGCTTTTGCTCTGCATGTGGTTCTTCAATATCTTTTTCTTCATATGCATTTCTTATTTCTATACTTTCTTCGCTGTTTATACCGTTTTCTTCTTGTATATTATTTTGTTTTACTTGTTCTTTTTCCTGTTCTGGCTCTATATCTATAATATTACCATCTTTTGATATTTCTTCACTGTTATGAGAAATAAACTGTATACTCGATATTGCTTCAAGCTCGTCTTTATCTAAAAGCTGCTCTGCCTGTTTATCCTGTTTTTGTTCTTTAGCTCCTAGTGCATTATTTACAGAACTGCTTTCTTTACTTTCTATACCAAATATCTTTTTAACTTTTCTTATAAATGTATAAATTCGCTCTTTAATTGTTTCTTCATCAACTTCATCTTCATCTTCATATATTTCATATTCTTCTGTATCATTGTTTTTCTTTTTAGAATTAAAAATATTTTTTAATACAGAAAATAATGCTTTAAAATACCTAAATAATACTCTAAATCCATGCCCCATATCTGAAAATGAAATAGAAAAAAGTAACATACTAAATGCTACTGTTACTACAAAAAATACAATTATTCCACCAACTCTGCCTACAAGGCTCATAATAAAACTACTGCCCAATGCACCCATTGTTGCACCTGCTGGCTGTTTAGTAAAATAAAAATCAATACCGCCTATTAAACCACTTATAATAGATAAACTAATTATTACACCCATTCCATAAACAAAACCTAGAACTGGTGCCATCATAAATGTTAACCCTTTCTTATATCTATATATAAGAACAGAAATATATATTGATAAAAATGGTATAAAAAGTGCTGTCCAACCAAATAAAATACCTAAAAAATCTGCAACATATGCACCTGTTTTACCAAATAAATTAGCTGGTTTTACATCGTTGTATTTTGAAAACTCTATTGTTGAATAACCTGGATCTGCTTCAGAATATGAAATTAATGATAAAAAGAAAAATACTGCTACAAGTCCGAAAAAAAGCAAAAGTATATCTGATGATATACTCTTATTACCACTACTGCCTGTCTTTCTCACCTTTTCTTTTTTTATTGTATTTTTACGTTTTCTCATAAAAAGATTACCACTATAAGCCCTAATATTAAACAGTATATTGCAAAGATTTTTAATTTTGCTCGTCTTATAAATTCCATCATTAAGCCTATAACTATAAATCCAGATATAAATGCAGCTATCATTCCTGCCCCGTAAGTTACAAGCATAGAGTTATCAAACGTAACATCTTTAATTTGCAATATCATTGCACCAAGTATTGCAGGAACTGATAATAAAAATGAAAATTCTGCTGCTTCCTGCCTTTCTATACCTAATATGGTACTTACTGCTATTGTTGTTCCACTTCGGGATATTCCTGGTGTTACTGCTATTCCTTGTGCTATACCTATTATAATACTTCTTGGTGTATCTATTCTATCTCTGCCTTGAAAATAATCTGATATTACAAGAAGTATCGATGTGATTATTAATGCATAACCTACAAATATTATTGTGTTAAAATAATGAAGCATATATTTTTCAAAAAGCAGCCCTATAATTGCTGTAGGAATTGATGCAATAATAATTCCCCACAAAAATCGTTTATTTTCAAAATAATCCTTTTGAAATCTTTTAAAAAATATACCAAAAAAAGCTTTTATAATTAAAAATACTCGATGTCTAAAATAAATTAATACTACAATAAGTGTTGCCACATGAAGCATAACATCAAACAATAAATCAGGTTCGTGCATACCAAGTGTATATTTACCTATTGCTAAATGACCAGAGCTACTTACAGGCAAAAACTCTGTTAAACCTTGTAATATGCCTAAAATTACTGCTTCAATTACTGACATTTTTCTCTCCACAACTATCTATGTATATCTATTATTTTTATTATAGGTTTCTTTGTAAACCTTTTTTTAAAAAATCTTTTTATGATTACTTCTGCATATTCTTTAAATTCTTCGCGTGTCTCATCTATTTCTATATTATTATATTCGATTAATTGTTCTTTTAATTCGTTAATATATTCTTCTTTTAAATTAAAACCTTCTATTTCTACTATTAAATTATTTTTTTCTATACTCTTATTCTTCTCTGCCGTATTTACTACCATAACTATGCCATTTATTGCAAGTCTTTTTCTTAATTTTAGTTTTTCTATATCCATTATTTCATTCATATTTAAATCAACATACATTTTTCCTGCTGGTATTTCTTCTTTATTTATTAGTATTTTATTCTCAAATATTAACTTTTGACCTGCTAGAAAAAAAATAATATTTTCTTCATTCATTCCATTTTCTTTTGCAATATCAATATGAGTAGTTATATGAAGTATCTCGCCATGAACTGGAACTAAATACTTTGGCTTAATAATATTTAATAGCATTCTAGCATCATCTTTTGAAGCATGGCCTGATACATGTATAAAAGCATTATCAGCCGTTATTACTTTACCACCTTTTCTATATATATTATTAATTATATTAATTATACGGTGCTCATTACCTGGGATTATTCTTGATGAGAATATAAATAAATCATTTTTCCTTATTTTTATGTTAGAGTAATCATTTTCTGATATTTTTGCTATTACACTTGTTCCTTCCCCTTGAGAGCCTGTTGCTATTAAACACAGACTTGTATCTTCCAGCTTCTCCATCTGTTTTCTTGATACTATACTTTCATCATTAATACATAATTTACCATATTTTCTTGCTATCTCAATATTTCTTACTAATGATGAGCCTTCAAAAATTATTTTTTTATTATATTTTTCTGCTATATTTATTACTGTTTGAATACGTTCTGTATTTGATGCAAATGTTGTAAAAAATATCCGTCCATCATGTTCTTTAAATATTTTTTCTATATTTTCAACTACCTGTTTTTCACCTTTAGTAAAGCCTTCCTTTAATACATTTGTTGAATCTGCAACTAGGCAATCTATACCTTCCTGCCCCATTTCAATAAATTCTTTCAATGGAAATGGACTGCATGTTACTGGTGCTAAATCTATTTTATAATCTGATATATGTAAAAAACTCATTTGGTTTTCTACTTTAATTTTTAATGCATATGTGCCATGTATAGAATGACTTAATGGATATGGTGTAATTTCAAAATAACCCCATTCAAAAGGTTGAAAATCACTAAAATATACTTTGTGTGGCTCTATATTGAATTCTTTTAATCTATGAACCATTACATCATAAGCATATCTTCCTGATGCCACAATTATATTGGGATATTTTTCAAGCAAAAATCCTACTGCACCTATATGGTCTTCATGAGCATGGGTTATGACTAGTATAATTTCTTTATTGCTTATTTGCTCTAGATAGGAAAAATCTGGAATAATTAAATCTACACCGGGGTCTTCATTTTTTGTAAATTTGACACCACAGTCTACTATAACTGCATATCTATCTGTTTCATAGATATACATATTCATTCCTATTTCTCCAGCACCTCCGAGACTAGATAATGATATTCTCATTAAGCTCCCTTAATAATTAAAGATGTTGCAAGAGCTGCTATTCCTTCCCCTCTGCCTGTGAAACCCATTTTTTCTGTGGTTGTGGCTTTAATTGTAATTGAAGTAGTCTTTATTCCCATTATTTCTGCTAAAACCCTTTGCATTTCCGGGATATATGGAGCAAGTTTTGGCTCTTGTGCTATTATTTCTGCATCAATATGTGATATACGCCAGTCATCATAATATATCATTTCTGATACACGTGCTAATAATATTTTAGAGTCTATATCTTTATATTCTTCCTCTGTGTCAGGAAAAATCATACCTATATCTTTACCAAATGCAGGGCCTGCAATACTATCTATAATGGCGTGTATTAATACATCAGCATCACTGTGACCTAAAAGCCCTTTATCGTGTGGTATTTCTATACCACCAATAATCAACTTTCTTGAACTATCAAACC
The DNA here is from genome assembly GCA_944325215.1 of uncultured Mucispirillum sp. Lineage (GTDB taxonomy): Bacteria > Chrysiogenota > Deferribacteres > Deferribacterales > Mucispirillaceae > Mucispirillum. The sequence goes on from CALUZC010000048.1 coordinate 6,565, forward strand.
TGTGAGAATCAAAGCCTATGCCACATTTAATGTCCATAAACCACCCTGCCTGCAAACTATTATTAATTATCTTCAGGCTTTAATATATATACAGCCTTATTTCCTTTAAATATTTCTGCAGCTTTTATTAAATCATCTTTTTTAATGTGTTTTAATACATCTACATATTTTTCATAGTAATCAGCACCAAGTCCCATTGTTTCAAAAAATGCCATTGTCCATGCAAGGCTGGCATTTGACTGAGTTTCCATTAATGATGAACCAAGGATTGATTTTTTTGCTTTATCTATTTCCTGCTCTGTTATAGTATCTTTTAAATTTAAATTTATTTCTTCTATTTTATTGATGGCAGAATCAACATTATCATAATCTAACCCCATTGATATAAAAAATCTTGATGAACAATATCTCGATGGATAGCCTGCTCCAACAGCATATGCATAGCTTGAGTTTTTACGTATTTCAGTAAAATACCTTGAGCTCATACCTCCACCTAAAATATCAGTTAATACTTTTAATGCTGCATAATCTTCACTTCTTGCATCAGGTGCATTATACCCAATATATACTTTTGCCTGCTTTATTCTAGAATCAGTTACTTCCTTACGCTTTTCTTCTGTAATTAAGCTGTTTGTGCAGTCATATTTATATGGGTTTCCCCTATCAATTTTTAAGAGTGTTGATGATAACCTGTTTTTAAGCTCATCATTAAAATTACCTGCTATTACTGCTACTATATATGATGCTTTTATATTTGCTTTATAATAATTACCAATATCTTCATATTGAATATTCTTTACAGACGTTTCCTGCCCCTCTAAAGGCATAGCGTAAGGTGAACCTTCAAATGCTAAAGCCATAAATCCATTTTGTGCAATTAGATTTGGATTATCCAGCGATGTTTTTAATTCATCTAAATGCTGCAACTTTTCCCTTTCAAATATTTCTTTATTAAATACTGGATTTACTAAAAACGATTCAAAATCATTATATACTTTATCTAGTTCATTTGTAGGTATGGAAAACCGAACTTCAAAAGCAAATGGTGATACTTTGGCACTAATATTTCCACCGTAATATTCTACTGTTTCAAGTATTTTATTACTTTTTACCCAAACTCTTGAAAACAGTGCACCTATACCATTATTTTCCTGAGTTTCAGCAAATAAACCACCCTTTACCATTAATTGTATTGTTACTGTTTTTGTAAAATCTCTTTTTTTGGTTACAATAGTTGCACCTGTGCTATTATCTGCCATCTTACCTTTCTCCGAAAGAAAAACCATTACCGTCATGTTTGCTAATACTAATAAAACTATGACTATAATTAACACTTTTAATTTATTCATATCTATTTCCTAATAGTTACTTTTCTACCACTTAGTTCTATTTTTCCATCAGTAATAAGTGATACTGCTTCAGAATACGCTATGTGTTCCTGTTTTAATATACGTTCAGAAAGAGTTTCCTCTGTATCATCATCATATACTTCCACTACTTTTTGTAGTATTACAGCTCCACTATCCATACCACCATCTACAAAATGAACTGTGCAGCCACTAAACTTTACTCCATATTCTACTGCCTGTTTTTGTGCATTAAGTCCTTTAAATGATGGGAGTAATGCTGGGTGAATATTTATGATTTTATTTTCATAAGCTGAAATTAGCTCATCTGTTACAATCCGCATATAACCTGCTAAACATATTAACCCTATATTATAAGGTTTTAATGATTTAACAATTAAGTTATCATATTCATGCCTGTCTTTATAGTCTTTTGATGGAATGACTATAACAGGTATGTTTTCTTTTCTTGCATAATCTAACCCTAATGCATCTTCTTTATTAGAAAATACAACACTTATTTCTGCATTTTTAATTACACCTTTTTTTATATTTTCATGCAGTGCAATAAAATTACTACCTCTGCCTGAAATAAATACTGCTATATTAATCAATATCAATACCTTTTATTTTTACATCGTTACTGCCTTTTACTGTCCTGCCTATAACAAATGCTTTTTCGCCTTTTTCTGCTGCTGATTCTATTACCTTATCTTTATCACTTTCTGAAACAACGAAAATATAACCTATACCCATATTAAAAACACGGTAAAGCTCATGTTCATCAATATTAGATATTTCTTTAAATTTTGCTATTACTTTTGGTAACTCCACTTGAGATAAATCTATTTCTGCTGAAATATCTTTAGGAAGAACACGTGGAATATTATCATAAAACCCACCACCAGTTATATGAACCATACCTTTTACATTAACTTTGCTAACTACATGCTGCACAACTGATGAATATATTTTTGTTGGTATTAGTAGTGCTTCTGCTACTGTTACATTATCATAAAATATATCATTTCCACGTAAACCCATATCATTAAATAATACATTTCTTAATAATGAATAACCATTACTATGAAAACCAGAACTAGAAAGACCGATTATTACATCGTTTTCTTGAATTTTTGAGCCATCAATGATTTTTTTTCTATCTATTACGCCTACTGCAAAACCTGCTAAATCAAAATCCTTATTGCTATATAACCCCGGCATTTCAGCAGTTTCGCCTCCAAGTAACGCACAGCCTGCCTGCCTGCAGCCTTCTGATACCCCAACAACTACATCTTTCATTGTTTCAGGTACAAGCCTGCCTACTGCCACATAATCAAGAAAAAATAATGGTTTTGCACCTGTCACAAGTAAATCATTAACACTCATAGCTACTAAATCTATACCTACTGTGTCATATTTTTCACTCATTAGTGCAACTTTCAATTTAGTTCCAACACCATCAGCACCTGAAACTAAAACAGGTTCTTCCATATTTTTAAATTCTGCCAGACTAAAAAGCCCTGCAAAACCACCTATACCACCTATTACACCATTTATTTTTGTGCTTTCTACTGAGGATTTTATTAATGATATAAACCTGTTACCCTCATCTATATTTACACCACTTTGTTTATATCCTGTTTTTTGAGTTTCTCCATGCCTACTCATCGTTTTTTAACCTTTCAATTTCTTCCTTAATATATTTTTCTGCAATTGCTGGCACAATATTACGAACAATGTCTTTCATATTTGCTGCAATCACTTCTTTTACTGCTTCTTCAAGGAAATATTTATCTATTGCATTACCAAGCATTTTCATTATTTCATCTCTGCTTATTGTAACTGTTATGCCACCAAACCTGTCAGATGATTCTGCCTTGTATTCCTGTGCCTCTTTTACTGGTGTTGCTGCCTCATCAACTGCATTCATTACTGGAGCAACAGGCATTACAGGCTCTGGGTTAACATCAGCTTTTTCATCTAGCCCTGCAAAATCTAATGGCTCTTCTGCTGGCTGCTCTTCCATAACAGGCTCTTCTTCAAGGCTTATCTGCTCATCTGTATTTTCAGTATTATCCTCTTCAAATGATAATACAGGACTTTCTTCAACAGATTCTTCTTCATTTAATGATGCAATATCTATATCTTCCACATCATTATTACTACCATCTTCTTCTGTAAAAAATGACATTGTATCTATGCCTGCACTTGTTTCATTACTTTCTTGGTCTAATTCTTCATTTTCTAGTGCAGCATCTTCACTTATTCCAATGTTCATTTCTTCTGCCTGTTCCTCAATATTTTCCTGAACATCTAATGTATTATCTATTGGCATATCATCAACTAATTGCTCTTCTGCACTTTCTTCTATAAGCGGTATATCAACACTTACAGGTTCATTATTTTCTTCCATACCAAAATCTAAACTAGGTGTATCTTGATTATCTGCTTCAAGTAAAGTATCGTTTAATGCTTCTGTTGCACTTACTGGCTCATTTTGAACTGCTGGTGCATCACTTAACCAATCATCATCTTCAAAAAGTGGTTTTTCTTCTACTGCCTGCTCTTCTACTGGGCTTTCTGCCGTTTCTTCTCCAAATAAGTCATTACCTAAATCTACATTAACAGGCTCTTCTTTTACTTCTGCATTATCTAAAGAAAACAAATCATCTGCAGCAGGTTCTTCCACAGATGGCACACTTATCTCTAACTGTTCATCTGTATTATTTGCTGCATCTAAATCCATATTTGGAGTTTCAACACTTTCATTATCAGCAGGTGCTGTTTCAATTAAATCCTGCATTTCATCTGTTGATGCATCATCTATATCTGGAAAATCTGGGAATTCTTGAAGCATTTCTCCCTCATTGTTATCAACAGGTGCTAAATTTTCCTGCATCAAGTAATCATCTGATATAGTGGCAGCATCGTCAATGCCTGGTAGTATTGGGCTGTGAACTGCTGTAATTGGGTTAGGCATTTCTATTGCTCCCTCTTCTTGCCCATTATCATTTACTTCTGCTTCTATATTCATATTTGCATGTTCAACTACCTCATCATCTGCCACATTAACTGGCTCTTCTGCTGCCTGCTCTTCCATAAGCTCACTGCTTTTATTTACCACTAATGGTTCTTCTAACTCTATACTGCTAAGTGGTAAGTCATCTGCTATATGACTGCCATCATCTTCATTATCTTCATCTTCTTCTAAATCATTTAATGAAACCATATTATTAACTGCTGTTAATGTGCTGTCATCTGTAGCAGGAACTGATACATGCGGTTTAACTGCTGGAATTTCTTCTGCAGGCTCTTCTTCTATTGGTGTAATAACTGGTGAAGGAACTTCTGATGCCATACTTGCCGGTGCTTCATCTACTATTGGTGTAATAACTGGTGAAGGAACTTCTGATGCCA
>CALUZC010000049.1 GCA_944325215.1 uncultured Mucispirillum sp.
TATTATTTTATTTAAAGAGATTTAACAACCACTTTTTTATTTACTACTTTTTTCGCAATCGTTTTTAGAATTTACCATTTTTTATATGAATATTAAAAAAATATTTTTGCAAGCAGTATGTTATATACATATATTTTATAATATTTATAAATTCTTAAATAACTTATTATATTATATTGAAAATAAATTTATTAATGTATATAATAACAGACTAATAATTTTTTGGTGTTAAAAAGATGGAAAATATAGATACTTTAGTTAATAATTACTTTAATAAAGCTGTGGAAGATTTACGAAGATTAATACAAATAAACTCAATATATGATGCTTCTTCAGCAGATAGCAGTAATCCTTTTGGAATAGGTGCTGCCGAATGCTTAAACTCATTTTTAAACCTTGCAAATGATGATGGCTTTAGCGTTAAAAATATTGATAATTATGCAGGTTATGCAGAATGTGGCAGTGGTGATTTAATAGGAATACTTGCCCATTTAGATGTTGTGCCTGCTGGTAATATTGACAACTGGAAATATCACCCTTATGCTGCTGAAATCCATGATAATAAAATATATGGCAGAGGCACAGCAGATGATAAAGGTCCATTAATTGCAGCTTATACTGCCTTAAAGATTTTAAAAGATAATTATCAACTAAATAAAAGATTTAGGATTATTACAGGCTGCGATGAAGAAACATCTATGCGCTGCCTAAAACGATATAAAGAAACAGAAGAAATTCCTGTATTTTCCTTTTCACCTGACGCCTCTTTTCCTGCTGTTAATGGGGAAAAAGGTCAAATACAGATAGTTATGAAAAGAGATTTTATTCACCAAGGCTATGAGCCAATAAAATTACTTGGGCTTACATGCGGAGAGGCTGTAAATATTGTCCCAAATGAAGCGTATGCATATTTTTCTGGCAATATTGCTATGATGAAAAGACAGCTGGAAGAAATAGCAGGTGATGATTTAGAAATCGACTTTTTTGAAAATGACTACTTAAGAGTTAAAGCAAATGGTAAAGCAGTCCACTCTATGCATGCTCCAGATGGTGTGAATGCAATGTATAAGCTTTTTAGATATTTAGCCCACCCAGATTTAGATTATGGCCCATGGGAGCTTATGCACTGGATTAGAAGTATGTCTGTTATATTAGATGATAAAAACTGCAGTAAAAATCTTGGTATAAATTTTAGTGATGAATTTGGAGAGTTAACAATCAATATGGGGCTTTTAAGATATAAATCGGCTGATTTACAGCTTCATTTCGATATTCGTTACCCTGTAACAATGAAACCTTCAAAATTTGAATCTAAACTACCATTAATTACTGAAAAAATAATGATGCTTACTCAAATAAATAAACATACACCACCACTTTATGTAGATGAAAATAATATCTATTTAAAAGAACTTTTAAATGCATATAGCAGTGTTACAAATGAAGAAGCAAAGCCAATTACAATAGGCGGCAGAACATACTGCACTGCTATGCCTAACTCTGTATCATTTGGTGCAAAGTTTCCACAAGATGAAGAACTTGCACACCAGGCCAATGAATGTATGGATTTAGGTAATTTTAAAAAAATAATCACAATCTATCTACAAGCATTAATAAATCTAAATAATTTATAATTATCTTAACACAAAAGAAATAATATTTAAGCCTATATTTTTTGTATAGGCTTAATTTTTTTGAAAACTATTTTTCCATCATTCTGTTTATAAGCATAATAATACTTACTGCATTGTATTATGTTCTATTATTAAACCAAATATAGATATATGCTCCCAATATTGTTCAACAGAATAATTTTAATGTAAGCATTGTTTATTACTTTAAATATAAGAGTAATTAATAATGTATTTGAAAGTATAAAGCCTATATTTTTATACAGGTTTTTTCTAAAATAATCGCTCTATAAACCTTACTAATACAAATATATGAAAATCCAAATTAATTTTAATTTAGCTATATATCACCTTATTATTACATAATATGCTTACGAATTTAGTTGTAATATAATCATTTCATAAAATATCTTACTATACACTTATACAAAAAACACTAAAAAATAATTTTCTAAAATAATCACTCTATTAATATAAATAATGCAAATATAAAACAGATTAATTTAAATTTAATATAATATATAAACAATTAATATCATATTTCTAAAATAAATAACATGTTCTTATAGATTTAAAATGCATGATAATCTATTTATAGAATATATTTTCTAACACTTATATATAAAAAAAGCCCACACTTAAAAAGTATGGGCTGTATATGAATATTATAAAAAATTAACTATATCGTTCAATAAGCTTATCTAATATACCAACCAATTGGTTAACGTTTTCTTCAAGCTCAGCAACTAGTTGATTATTATCAGAATAACGCTGCTGACCAACGTTTTCCATAATTAAGTTTCCTAAATCATGAACTCTTTTATGGATTGGTTCAATTGCTCTAAAATCTTTATCGTCACTATATAAATCCATACCATCGCCATAGTAGAATTTACCAAATGCACAGTTAATATGGTTAGGCAATTGAATAACATTTTTAATATAGTTATTAACAAGCATTCTTCTCATAAATGCAATATGAGCTGTTTTTGCAGCAATAAATGATGCAGCCCTTGAATTATATCTAATACCAGCATATTTTATTTCTAATTTATTAAGTGATATTGCCATATCATTAAATGTTTTAAAAAGATCAGATATTTTTTCAGTCATTAAATTTGATTCTTCGCTCATTTCTTTAAGGCTAGAACCTATTTGATGAATTACAGCATTTTGCTCTTCTGATGCAGCCATAATCTCACTAATAGACTGGTTTAAATCAAGGCTGGAATTATAAATATCCTGGAAGTTATTAAATGAAGAATCAATACCTTCCCTTTGTTCAAAAAGCATTTTTGTAATAGTATCCATTCTAGCAGTAACTGTTGTAATACTTTTTTGCATATCACTAACTGTTTCGCCAATTTGTTTTGTAGAGTTGGAAGTTTTTTCAGCTAAGTTTCTAACCTCATCTGCAACCACAGCAAAACCACGTCCAGCCTCCCCTGCACGAGCTGCCTCAATAGCTGCATTTAATGCAAGTAAGTTTGTTTGGTCTGAAATCTCATTAATAACAGCAATAACTATAGCAATCTGACCTGCATTATCATTTAATACATTTACTTCATTATTAAGCTCTTTTAATGCACCATCAATATGGTCACTTAAATCTCTAGCCTTTTCCATAATAGAACGGCCTTCATTTGTTAAATTAACCGTAATATTAGATTTTTCATTAATAGTGTGTGTGTTATTTGAAATATTTTCTGTAGCAATAAGCATTTCACCTTGAACTGTATTAATAGACTGAGCTATTTCATTACTTTTAATAACTAAATCATTTGTAGTCATTAATGACTGAGTAACAAATAAACCCTGCTTACCTGTTGTAGCAACAGTATCAAGAGTGCTTAAATAATCATGCTCTGTAGTATCCATATATTTATTTAAATTACCATAAAAACTTTTCATATCAGGATGGTGATTTATCATTTCATTAGTAATACGAACAGATATATCATCTTGTTTACTTGCAATACATTCTATTAATTCTACTGCTGATTTAAAACCTTTATCATGAAAATGATATACTAAAAAGTAAAGCAGTATTATAATACCACCCATTAAACAATCAAATACTACTGGCAAATTAACAAATATAATAATTGGAAATAACATTAATGATATTATTGTTGATATTATGTACAAGTGTTTTGCTTTCATAACAGTATTTATCCTCCAGAAACCATGATGTAATAATCATATTATACTAACACCAATAATTTAGTTTTGCAAATATTTTTTATAAAATAATAACAATATTTTACAGATTTTATAATAAACTTGACATTTACCTTAAAAAAATATTTAAAAGTAAAACTTTTCTATTTTAATCAAATACATAAATAACTAAAGCTGATGTAGAGGAAGTAAATAAAATGACAAAATTTGCAAAGATAACACCAGTAATAAGGTATACTAATTTTTCAATTATGGAAAAATCATATTTATAACGAATATATTTAATAAAAATATATGTTATATAGATAAATACTGCCATAGATTCTGCCAGCATAAAAAGAGTAATATAACCTTCTATATAATCAAAATAGTTACCTTTTAAAAGCCTAATACCATGTATCATTATTATAAGAAAAGTAAGGAAAAATGTAATATAAAAATAAAATGATGAAAGCATTTCTTTTAAATAATAATACCTATGGTATAATAGATTAATAATAATACATGGGATAGTGTTTACAATAAATATTGTAATAGTAACACGCTGCGGCACATTACTATAACCACCCCACATATAAGATAATATTATAAATGGTATTAATGCAGATAAAATAGATAATAAAAATATTTTAATGATTCTAATACTCAATAAATCATCATTTATCATTGTTTAATTATACTAATCCTAAAACATTTTTCATACTGTATAATCCATTTTCTTTGCCATGAAGCCATAAAGCAGCAATAAGAGCACCTTGAGCAAAAGTCTGCCTTGAATGCGCCCTGTGAGTAATCTCTATACGTTCACCCTGGCCAAAGAAAAAGACAGTATGGTCACCTGCAACATCGCCCCCTCTTAAAGTCTGTATTCCTATTTCATCTTTTTTACGTTCACCAATTAAACCATGACGGCTATATACTGCATGTTCTGATAAGTTAAGACCAGCCCCACTTGCAGCAGCCTGAGCCATAGCCATAGCTGTTCCACTTGGAGCATCTTTTTTCATATTATGATGAGTTTCTACAAGTTCTATATCATAACCCTTTAAAAGGCGGGCTGCCTCTTCTATTAAATTAAGTGCCACATTAACACCAAGGCTCATATTAGGTGCTAATATTACAGGTATTTTTTTTGATAAATCTTCTATTGATTTTTTTTGAGCATCATTAAAACCAGTGCTGCCAATAACTAAAGGCTTACCTGCTTTTTCATATAATGCTAAATTATTGTATGTTGGCTCAGCTCCTGTAAAATCTATAATAACATCTGCATTTTTAGCACTTTCTAATATATCGCTTGAAATTAAAGCCCCACCTTTACCACAGCCTGCCATTTCATAAACTGGCTGGTTCATATAAGGACTCTCTTTTCTATCAACTGCACCTGTAACTTCTGCATTATCATTATTATATACTGCAGTGGCAATATTTTTACCCATTCTGCCACATGCTCCAATAATACATATTTTTGTTGCCATATACTACCTCTTACTAACTATTAACTATTTTAATACCTAAATTTTGCATAACATTTTTTAATTTTTCGGTATTTTCTTTCGTCATTTCCACAAGTGGAAGGCGTATTTCATTTTCCATTAATCCCATTAAATATACTGCTTTTTTAGCAGGAATTGGGTTTGTTTCATAAAATACTGCTTTACTTAAATCAAGTAATTCATAATGAAGTTTTCTTGCTTCAAGCATGTTATTATTAAGAACAGCTTTACACATTTGAGCCATTTTTTTAGGTGCTACATTAGCTACAACAGAAATAACACCCTTTGCACCCATTGCCATCATAGGAAATGTAAGAGAATCTTCACCAGAGATTACATCAAAACTATCATCTGTATGCTGGATAATTGCACCTGCTTGGTCTAATGAGCCACTGGCTTCTTTTACACCTACTATATTTTTTATTTTTGAAAGACGCACTACAGTTTCAGGCAGCATGTTTACACCAGTTCTTCCTGGAACATTATATAAAACCATCGGAATATCCACATGCTCTGCAATTGTTTTAAAGTGTTGAAATAAACCTTCCTGTGTTGGTTTATTATAATATGGTGTAATAGAAAGCACAGCATCAGCACCTGATTTTTTTGCATGTTCTGTTAAAAAAATCGCCTCTTTAGTGCTGTTTGAGCCAGCCCCTGCTATTACAGGTATGCGTTTATTAACTTGTTCAATAACTATTTCAATAACTCTACAGTGTTCTTCATGGGATAATGTTGCAGATTCCCCTGTTGTGCCACATGGAACTATTGCATCAGTGCCTTCTGATATATGAAATTCCACAAGATTTCTTAAAGCCTTTTCATCTAATTCGCCTTGTTTAAATGGTGTAACTAATGCAACTATACTTCCTTGAAACATAATCTATATCCTCCCATTAATAATTATAAGATTCTTCACATAAATTTGCTGTATATACCCTGCGGCCTTCCCCCTGTAAATATACAGTTTCATTATCATAATATACCGTAAGGGTTTTTCCGCCTTTTGTCAATAATTTAACAGGACCTTTAACAAGCCCTTTATTTAGAGCAATAAGTGCAGAAGCTGCACAGCCTGTGCCGCAGGCTAATGTTTCACCCTCCACCCCGCGTTCATAAGTTCTGATTTTTAAAGAGTTTTCACCTGTTACTTCAATAAAATTAACATTAGTGCCGTTTATGGCAAAATCTTGATTATAACGAATATCTCTGCCTATATTATGGACATCTATATTATCTACATTATCACATACTATAACAGCATGTGGAACACCAGTATTTACTGAATGAATATCATATTCTTTGCCACAGGCTGTTATGTTTTTATCAAGTTCTAAAGAATGGGGAGCAGTAAGCATGGTTTTTACTTCATTATTATCCATAATCTCTGCTTTTATAATACCTGCTAAAGTTTCAAATGCCATTTCATTACCTGCTATTTTTTCAAGATATGCAAATCTTGCAGCACATCTTGCCCCATTACCACACATTTCAGCAATAGAACCATCAGAATTAAAAAACTGCCATTTAAAATCTACAGTATCAGATTTTTCAATAAATATCATACCATCTGCACCCACTGATAAACCACGAGCACATACTTTTTCAATAAAATTTGGTGTATCTTTATAAAGATGAGTATATTTACCATCTCTATTATCTATAACTATAAAATCGTTACCGTTGCCACTCATTTTTGAAAATTTAATATCCATCTTCACTCCAATTTTAAATATTAGAAATGAATAACATATTTATTATATTTTTTCAATTAATTTTATAATCATATAAATAAAGCTCTTGCGTAAATCTTTCACCTGCTAGAAAATAAAATTCCCTTACTTTTTTATTTTGTCTTATGCAGCCTGCCTTATCATACATAGAATAATCGCAGTAATTATCAGTAAATAAATATATATTAAATTTATGCTGTTCTTTCATAAAATTATGAAATTCATTAAGCAGTGATTTTCCATACCCTTTGCCTTGATATTCTGGGTGAGTAATAAAAAGCACAAGCTCTGCATTATATTTTTGATTATTTTCATTTCTCATTAAATCAAGAGTTTTGTTATAACCAAGCTGATATTTTAATATACTTCTGCCGTCCTTATATAATATCATTACAAATATTGATAAAAAACATAAAAGCAGATAGATTATATTAAGTGGATTTTTAATACTTTCATCTCTTGAAGCTAGAAATGATATTAGTTTTTTATGCTCAAATATTACCCTGCGATAGTTTGTTTTATAAAGTATATGAAAAGAATAAGCAAGGCAGGAAGCATAGTATAATACTCTGCTTTTTATTTCCTTATCTAAATTCCATGTAATACCCACAAGGTTTGCAAGTTTTAAAAAATATAAAAACTTAAATTTATAAATACAATGTTCCATAAACACACTTATAACTATAATCTATTATTGACATTTTTTGCTTTTACTATATATTATACCCCCATGAGTAAAAATGCAAGTAATTCAAGCCTTGCTACAAATAAAAAGGCTTATCACGAATACGAAATTTTGACTGAATATGAAGCAGGCATAGAACTTCACGGAACAGAAGTAAAATCTATCCGTGCTGGCAAGATGAACTTAAAAGAATCTGTTGTAAAAATCATGAATAATGAAGTTTATCTTATAAACTGCCATGTTTCCCCTTATGAGCAGGGTAATATTTTTAACAGAGACCCATTAAGAAGTAGAAAACTGCTTTTACACAGGAAAGAAATAAATCAGTTAATGGGTAAAGTGCAGGAAAAAGGGCTTACATTAGTTGCCACAAAAGCATACCTTAAGGGAAGAAAAATAAAAGTGCAGGTGGCCCTTGCTCGTGGTAAAAAATTATATGATAAGCGGGCAAGTATTAAAGAAAAAGATGTAAATAGAGAACTTGAAAGAGATTTTAAAATCAAGTTTAAATAAAGATAAAATATATGGTTAGAAAACCTAACTATGTATTACGGAATATTGTTACATAAATTAAATAGTAATTTTTCGTAAGACAAGGCGTATTTGAGCGAGCAAGCGGAGTTTACTCGATGTGGTGTAAATGAGCATTGCAAGCGAAAAACAACGCAGTATTACGGAAAATTGTTACATAAATTAGATAGTGATTTTTTCGTAAAACAAGGCGGCTTTGAGCAAGCAAGCGGAGTTTAATTTGATGTGGTGTAAATGAGCATTGCGAGCGAAAAACAACGCTGTATTATGGAAAATTGTTACATAAATTAAATAGTGATTTTTCGTAAGACAAGGCGGCTTTGAGTAAGCAAGCGGAGTTTACTTTGATGTGGTGTAAATGAGCATTGCGAGCGAAAAACAACGCTGTATTACGGAAAATTGTTACATAAATTAAATAGTGATTTTTCATAAGACAAGGCGGCTTTGAGCAAGCAAGCGGAGTTTACTTGATGTGGTGTAAATGAGCATTGCGAGCGAAAAACAACGCTGTATTATGGAAAATTGTTACATATTAAGGGGGTGCTCGGTTTCGACAGGGAGCCGATATCCTCAAATGCACGTCAAGGCTGTCTGAGCCCTTGTAAAAACTCAGGCGAAAAAGTAAACGCTAACGACGAATTAGCTCTCGCTGCTTAGTTTCAGCGATGTCTTTGTGGACTGTCCGCCCATGACGGGCTGCAAGGGCACAAACTAATATGGGCTGGTGTCTGTCTGGCTTCTAGGCAGGCATGAGATTTAAGAGGCTTTCCCCAAACTTACTTTGTCTGTGGAGGTGGGAGGGGGAGATTTCAAACACAGACTAAGCGTGTAGTATTTGTGGACGTAAGCTTTTTGGACAGGGGTTCGATTCCCCTCACCTCCATAACTTTTATCCTTTATGTATCAATGATTTATATGATTTTTTTGTTTCCCTTTGATTAAAATTAATTAATTCACATTTATTCTAAATTTATTTCATTACTTATCAATTAAGATACGGTGTATGTATGATTATTATATTAAATATACATAGAAATTGAATGAAACTGATTAAAAAAGTTCCCAAAAGTAAAAAATTTTGGAATTTTTTGATTTTTTTCATCGCTTTACTATTTTATGTACAAGAAGTTAATATACTTGTAAAAATTTTGTAATCTATATATCTAAAATCCATTACAATAAAAATGAATTTCACATTATTAAACTTCAGTAAAATCAAGAAAAACTCAATTTTTACATATCTAAAAATATCTTATTTGACACATAGTTATACAAAAAATTATTTTATAAATTTCTTACAAAAACATGAATTCTTTTAAATCAAAAAATAGTATCTATACTATATAATGAATTTGGAGGAAAAATTTATGAAAAAATTTTTATTATCACTTTTTACTATTATGTTTGCATTACCAGTAATGGCTGTGGAAATATATAATAATGGTGATGAATCAGTTAATTTTTACGGTTCTATTAGGGGATATGTTGGGTATGGATTAGATATGAATAATCCAAATCATGGACAAAGTACATCATCATCTAGTATGCTTTACGCATTACAAGGCAACTCAAGAATTGGTACAGATATTAAAATAAGCAACTTTACAAGTAAAATAGAACTTGGCTTTGATGAAGCAACATTTTTTGGTGGTACGAAATCTTTAGGTATCCGTCACGCATGGGGTGCATATTCATTTGGAAATAATGGCAAGTTACTTATGGGGAAAACAGATACACCAACAGCTATGAGTGGCTTTAGCTCTGATATTTATGATGGTGATGGTGGTTTAAAAGGTTTTGGGGGAACTGTTACAGGTCAACGAAGGTTTCAAATTCAGTACACTGTTGTTGGCTTAACTTTAGCTTTAGTAGAAGATGATGTGGCAGAACTTGGCTCAAAATATACAAATTTTACAGAAGGCGGAAAATATACACCACGAGCTTCCCTTGCTTATGTATATAAAAATGATAGTTTACATGCAAAAATAGGGGCAACTTATACTGCTGTAAACGGTTATTACACAGATATAAATAATCAATGGAAATGGACTAACCTGCACGCATTCGGTATTGTAGCAGGTATTAAACAAAAATTTTTAGATGAAAAATTCTACTTTTCTTTACAAGCAAGATATGGTATGAACGAAGAACTATACGGCGAATATACAACAAGATATATGGTGGCAGAAAACAATAAAACAAATGAAATAGGTGTAAATGCCTCTATTAATAATGACGGTAGTTTTAATAATGTACATAGAGTTGGAGCAACTTTAGAGTTTGGGGTTAAAGCTACCGAAAATTTCACAGCAGTATTAGGTGGTGGTTACCAAAATACACTTAAAGAAAATACAGCAAATGAAAATTATGAAAGCTATGCTGTTTTTTTACAAGGTGCTTATAAGTTAAACAAATACTTTTCAATTATACCTCAGATAACATACTATAATACAACAGGCAGTAATACTTCACAAAGTGCTTTGATAGCAGCAGCACAATTAAAAGCATCATTTTAATCAACTAAAAAAAGTGGCATTTTGAGGCGAACCCCATTTATTGGACAAATAAATGGGGTGTTTTTATGTCACGTAGAACGAGCCTGTGAAAAAAAGTCTGTAAATAGTGCAAACTTAAGTTTTCTATGATATACTAAAAAAATATGAAAGGAGC
>CALUZC010000050.1 GCA_944325215.1 uncultured Mucispirillum sp.
TTTGCAAGGGAAGATTACATTAATACTTTATATCTTGTTTGTCAAGAGATTTTTTTATGTTATTCAAAACTTTTTTAAATCGCTTGATGTATAAAATATTTTTACTCCCATAAAGGAAGTATCTTTTACCAAACTTCAACTTGTTTGTCAACTACTTTTTTTTAAAAAAAATAAAAAACTATATTTTATGTAATATCAGTAAGATATACCCTATTTTTAATCTACAATTTAATATCTTTTGGAAACGGATTTTCTCTCATAATACTCCACATTTTATCTATATATGAAAGTGTATAAAAATTTTCATAATAATGATAATAAAAAGCACCCTTTAATGTCATTTCATAAATATTATTTTTTCTTGTTATTAACCCAAAAATTTTAGCTAACCATAATTCAAATCCATATATTTTTTCTAGAGATACGCCAAAAAAATTTTTAAAATCATCTGCATTTACTTTTGTGCTGTATGCTGTCCAAAAAAGCCAGTAAATCATTCGCTGCCTTTTTGTAAACCTTATGGTTAATGATGTTGGAAGCTTCTTTTCTTCTATTCTTTTACAATATGACTTTATATCAAATGTATTTATCTTAAACTGTTTTTTTAAAAGTGTTGTGGCAGAACAACCAAAACCTAAAAAATTATCCCTTGTCATTGATGAATAACTTGCATTTTTATTATTTGAAAAAGTCCATATAGAACTTCGTATATACTTGTTTTCATTAAAATATTCTGTAATATCATCTAACAGTTTTCTTTTTTCATCTTTATTAAGTGATTTTACATTACTGTTTGTAAAAGTAAAATCAATAAATGGATATATTGCTATATGGTTTGCCCCTGCATAAACTGCCTTTTCCACATCTTCTTTTAAATCTTCAAATTTTTGTCCGGGAAGTGCAAAAATAAAATCCATTGATACAGTATCAAATGAAACTTTATTTAAAGCTGATTTTATATCCTCAATATTAACTTCATTTCTTCCTAAAATACTTTGATATTTTTTATTAAATGATTGTATTCCTATACTTATTTTTGTTATTCCTGCTTCCTTTAACATATTTAGTGTTTCATTATTTACATTTTCTGGGTGCAGCTCTATCCCAATACCTTCTGTAATTGTAAAATAATCATTTATTGTTGAGATTATTTCTTTTAATCTATTACCTGCAAGCACTGGTGTGCCTCCACCAAAATATAGGCTTGTAACATTTTTTTTATCTTTATAACTGCTGCATACTAAGTGTATCTCTTGAATTAATGCATCTACATAATCATTACATAATTCTTCATTATATAACACTTTACAGTATGGGCAAAAATTACATATGTTTTTACAAAAAGGGATATGGATATAAAGCCCAAGATTTTCACACTCATCAATAGGAAGGTTTTCATCGTATTCATTTTTGAAAGTAAATGGCTTAAAAGATTTGGTTAACCACATTCTAGTTAATGTTGTAATAACACTCATTGTATCACCCTATATATACTTTAAATATGTTCGCAGCATATCTATGATAATTTTAATATTTCCTTTAAAAAGTAATGTATATTCTGCAACAAAAAAATAACCACATTTACTGCATAATTCAGGTATCTGAATACATCTGCCGCAAGTATTAATAATACCATTTTCTATAACGACACACTGATAGCATGGGGTAGGAAAATTATTATGCACAATATATGGTAATGCATTTTTTAAATTAAAAATTGGTGCTTTTTCTTTCATCATCTGCAATATATGGTTACAGCATTTTTCCTTTTCTTCCACACTTAATGCGAGATTTTCCGTATCAGGATATGGGGTATGAAAATTAAATGATACAGCACGGACATTTTTCATATCAGATGCTATTTTGCATACATCTTTTATATCGTCTTTATTTATTTGATTAACTGCCATATAAAAACAAATATTATCTGATGATGCATTATCAATATTATCCATTATAATATCATATGTATTACCACGAATTTTATTATGATTATCTTTTTTACCATCTAAACTTAAAAGTATTAAGTCTGCTTCAGGCAGATTAATAGGAAATGTGCCATTTGTAACCACATTAACAATTAAAAACCCCATTTCCTTTGCTTCTATAACTAAATCTCTTATTGTTTTGTCTTTATCATGCCATAAAAATGTCTCACCACCACAAAAAAACAATATACGAACCCCAAGATTATAAAGCTGCTGCATTTCATTACGAATTTGAGTATATGGATATATTACTGACGAAATATTATTTACAGAACAGTGCTTACATTTTAAATTACATTTATCTGTTACAATTACAGTGCCTACAATAGGTTGTTTCTTTTTAAAAAGAATTGTTTTTATACCAAATGATGCTAAATATAAAAATGATGTTAGTTTCATAGCTCCCCCCCCCATATATATAAGCCAATATAAACTAATCTGAGATATTATACTTATATAATAAAAAAGGTGTAGTTATAAACTACACCAAAAAATATATCACTTTATTACTTTATTAAACTAATTTTTTAATTGCTGTTTTTCTATCCATATTTAAATAAAGCACTGGTGGGATATCTATCATAGTATAACAGCCTGCTGATAATCTTGATGCTGCCCTTGCACATGATACCATAATTTGTGATGTTAATGCAGGGTTATTAATTTCCATTTTAAATGACATTCTTTGGTTATCAGTTAAACCTGATGCACCCTGCCTTTCCATAAATACACCATGGGAAGAATCACAAACCATTGCAAGCTCTTCTGAATTTGCAACTGCTTTTACATCAAGTGGGTCATGAGCAAAATAATCATCTGCTGCTAAACGTTTTTTTGCCTCATCTAAAGAAACACCGTCTTCTAATACTACATATACAAGCCTTGAATGCCTGCCGCCACCCATAGGGATAGTAATAGAAACTGCATCTTTAATACCTTCTACTGCTCTTGCTGCTGCAGAGTGCCCCATACTTCTGCCCCTGCCAAAGTTTGTAAATGTAACACCTACTGGCATCATAGCTTCAAGCATAGCTCTCATAACAGAGTCACTGCCTGGATCCCAGCCTGCTGCTGTAACTGCTACTGCATTATTTTCTTTTGCTACTTTTTCTAATTTTTCTACTATCTCCGGTATCTCTGTATGTATATCAAAACTATCAATTGTATTTATACCGTGTTTTAAATAAAGGCTGTCATCATCAAAAGCATGACGTGATGGAGTAGCAATTAAACATACATCTGGTTTGCCTTTTGCCTTAATTAAATCTTCAACAGATGCATACTCATCTACACCCTTTAAATCTACTGTATTTTTACCAATTGATGAAGCCCTGCGAACTACACCAACACATTCCATGTCTGCTGCTGCTTCAATAGCTTCAATAGAATATTTACCAATATTACCTAGACCATGAACACATACTTTAAGTTTACTCATAACTTTACACCTTTTATTATTTTTTTTAGTTTAAGTGTATTCAAAAAACACTCTTTCTTAGTTTTTTCATTCTTTCCTATCATAAAATAAGGCAAATTGCAAGTTATAATCATATTCTTTTACCTTTCAATACATTTTTTACAAATTTATGTTGACATTAATTAATTAAATAGTTAATTAATTATTATATGGTGTAATTATGAAAAAACAGACTCCCGGCAGACCTTTTGCCAGTGATAAAAATTTAAAAAAAGAATTAATTATTTCTGCTATTAAGCTTTTTGCTGAAAATGATATAGGCAATGTTTCTGTTAAAGATATTGCATCAAACTGTAACACAACCAGTGCTATGGTGCATTATTACTTTGGAAGCAAGGAAAATTTAATTGAAACAATTATTACTGATTTCTTTGTGCCTAATTTTAAAAATATATTAGAATGTGCTGTTAAAACAAATGACCCATTAAAACTTGTGCATGTTACAATTGATATGATAATTTCCCTTGCATTAGAGCACCCCTATATTGCAAAACTTTGGAGCAGATACTTTCTTCATCAGGAAAGTATTATAATGAAATATGTGTTTCCAAATATGCCTGTTGATATTATGCAGCAGTATGCCTTACTTGCTGAAAAAGGGCAAATTGATGGACTTATTAATAAAGATTTAATACCTGTACTTATATATCCTATTATAGCAAGCAATATTTTTATACACCTGCATGGGTTTGATTTTATTTTGCAGGATAATAGAATGGATACAAAAATCAAGCATATAAAATCATTTATTTTAAAGGGGGTATTAAATGTATAAAATTATTTTTTTATTTATTTTATTTATGCCAGTAGTATCTTTTGCTCAAATTACATTAGAAGAATGCTATACCCTTGCTAAAAATAATTACCCACAAATAAAACAGTCTGATTTGCTTGATAAAATGGTGGATTATAATATTACTAATGCTAATATGGGATACCTGCCAAAAGTGCTTTTTTCAGCACGGGCAAGCTACCAGTCAGATGTTACAAAAATACCTTTTGATGTGCCTTTTTATGATATACCAGTGCTTTCAAAAGACCAGTATAAACTATCAGTTGATATATCACAGCCTATATGGGACGGTGGTAAAATAGAAGCCGATAAAGAAAAATATAAAGCAGAACATGAAAATAATAAAAATAACCTTGAAGCACAGCTTTATAATATAAGGTATCAAGTGGCAGAACTGTATTTTAGCATACTTTTAATGCAGGAACAGCTTATTCAAAATGATATTTTAGAAAAAGATTTAGAAAGAACTTATGGAATGGTTAAAAGTAATGTGCAAAATGGAGTTGCCAATAAATCTGACTTAGATAAAGTAGCACTTGAGCAAATTAAAGCAAAACAAAATAAAGCCCAAATTAATGCCAGTATACAAATTTATATGACAGCACTGGAAACTTTAATTGGCAAAAAAATAGAAAACGGACTTACTAAACCTGAAAACTATGAATTTACTGATTATACAATAAAACGCCCTGAACTTGAATATTTTGCAAGCCGTATAAACCTTTTAGATGTTAATAAAAAGATGATTAATTCATCATATATGCCAAAGTTTGATTTATTTTTTCAAGGTGGATATGGCAGACCTGGACTTGATATGTTAAGCAATGAATTTGAACCATATTATATTGTTGGTGTAAAAATGGACTGGACTATTGTAGGGTTTTATACTGGAGAACGTTCAAAAAAATTAATTGATTTGAATAAAGCAAGCATAGAACTTGAAAAACAAACTTTTTTATTTAATACAAATATTGATATAGAAAACCAAAAAGCTAAAATTGAAAAAATAAAAGAAACTATGAGCTATGATGATGAAATATTAAATTTAAGAAATAATATAAAAAAATCATCTGAAATTAAAATGAAACAAGGCACATTATCTGTTAATGATTACCTGCAGGACGTTACAGCTTTAAATATTGCAAAACAAGGTAAAATATTACATGAAATTGAGCTTCTAAAAGCCACATATGAGCTTAAAAATATTATAAATCAATAAAAAAGGTGATTTATGAAAAAAATAATTATATTACTTACTATTTTAATAATAACAGGCTGCAAAAGCAGTGAAATAAAAAGCCATGCTTCTGGAGTTTTTGAAACTGATGATATTATTATATCATCTAAAAGTATGGGAGAAATTGTATTATTAAATGTTAATGAAGGGGATATTTTAAAGAAAGATACATTAGTAGGGCAAATTGATAACACTCAACTACAGCTGCAAAAGAAAAATTTGGAAAATGCTGTGCTTTCTGCTGAAAGCAGGCTTGTTAATATAGACCTGCAGCTTTCCCCAATAGATGAAGAAGTTAATAAATATAAAAATGAAGTGGCACGATTTAAACGCCTTGTTGCTTCAAGTGCTGCCAATAAAAAACAGCTTGATGATGTAACTTCTGCTTATAATGCTGCATTAAAAAAACGCGAAGCCACTTATGATACACTTACTAAAGGCAATATTGTAATTTTAAATGAAATAAACGGTCTTAAAATCCAAATTGCTCAAATTGATGATAATATTAAAAAATCATCAATATATTCACCAATTAATGGTGTAGTTTTAACAAAATACGCCAATGCTTTTGAGTTTGCACAAATGGGTAAACCACTTTTTAAAATGGCTGATGTTTCAACCCTTACTTTAAGAGCATATGTAACTGGCGATATTTTAACACAGGTAAAAATTGGAGATACTGCAAAAATATTTGCTGATTTTGGAAAAGATAATGTGAAAGAATATAGTGGTAAAATCACATGGATTTCTGAAAAAGCAGAATTTACACCTAAAACAATCCCTACGCGTGATGAACGGTCTAATTTAGTTTACGCTGTAAAAATAGTAGTTCAAAATGACGGCTATTTAAGAAAAGGAATGTATGGGGAAGTGGTATTTAATAATATAAAAGATGAATAAAAATGGTTAAAGTTAGTAATATTTCAAAATCTTTTAAAGATGTTTTAGCTTTAGATAATGTTACATTTGCTGCTAATCAAGGGGAATTATACGGTATCATAGGACCAGACGGCGCAGGAAAAACAACCCTTTTTCGCATTATGACTACCCTTACTATTCCTGATAATGGCACTGTATACATTAATAATAGAAGCATAATCAAAGATTATATGGAAATAAGAAAACATATTGGATATATGCCCGGTAAATTTGCACTATACCAGGACTTAACAGTGGAAGAAAACTTAAACTTTTTTGCTTCTGTTTTTGATACTGATGTTAATGAAAACTATGACTTAATAAAAGGAATATACAGCCATATTGCACCTTTTAAAAAAAGAAAAGCAGGAAATCTTTCTGGTGGTATGAAGCAAAAACTTGCTTTAAGCTGTGCATTAATCCATAAACCAGAAGTGCTTTTTTTAGATGAACCTACTACTGGAGTAGACCCTGTATCTAGAAAAGAGTTTTGGGATATGCTTGCAGGGCTAAAACAAATGGGGATAACTATAATTGTTTCCACCCCCTATATGGACGAAGCCTCACGATGTGATAGAATTGCATTAATTAAAAATGGTAAATTTTTACATGTTGATACACCAGATAACATAATTGCTGCCTTTAATAAAAACTTAATTGCTGTTACTGCTTCTGGTATGAAAACTTTATTAAATGATATTAGAAAATGTAACCATATAACAAGTGCTTTTGCTTTTGGTTCGGAAATACATGCTTTAATTGATGATTATAATAATATTGGTAATGTATTATCATATTTAAATACAATGAAATATAGAGATGCTGAAATAAAAATAATATCACCAAATATAGAGGACTGCTTTATATGGAGCAAGTAATTTACACAAATAATCTGACAAAAAAATTTGGTGCTTTTACGGCTGTGGATAATATTACATTCCATGTTAATAAAGGTGAAATATTTGGTTTTTTAGGTGCAAATGGTGCTGGAAAAACTACGGCTATGCGTATGCTTTGCGGGCTTTCTATCCCCACTTCTGGGCAAGGGTATGTGGCAGGCTGTGATATAGTAAAAGAACAGGAAAAAATAAAAAAAAGTATAGGATACATGAGCCAAAAATTTTCCCTTTATGAAGATTTGACAGTGTGGGAAAATATTAAACTTTTTGCAGGTATATATGGAATGCATATAAAAGATATTAAGAAAAAAGCAGATGTTATACTTAATATATTAGATATTACAAAAGAAAGAAATACATTAGTAAAGCATATCCCTACAGGCTGGAAACAAAAGCTTGCTTTTTCAGTAGCTGTTTTTCATAACCCAAAAATAGTTTTTTTAGATGAGCCAACAGGTGGAGTTGACCCGGAAGCTAGAAGGCAGTTTTGGGAGATGATATATAGTGCTGCTAATGATGGTATAACCATATTTGTAACTACCCACTATATGGACGAAGCAGAATACTGCGATAGAATATCCATTATGGTGCAGGGCAAAATTGCAGCCCTTGCAAGCCCAAAAGAATTAAAAGATAAATACAATGCTAAAGATATGGACGAAGTGTTTAGCAAACTTGTAGAAGGAACTTATGGAGTAATGTAGATTTGAAACAGCTAATGTCATTTATTAAAAAAGAAGTGCTGCATATTATTAGAGATAAAAGAACTATACTGATTCTTTTAATAATGCCTATTATCCAAATTATGCTTTTTGGGTTTGCTATGACTTTGGAAGTTAAAAATATTAATGTGGCAGTTTTTTATGAATATGGTGATGAAATGGCAGAAAAAATCATTGCCCGTATTAGTGCCAGTGAATATTTTAATATTGTAAAGTCTATTGATAATATAAATGATGTAAATAATATTTTTAAAACTGAAGATGTGGATACTGTAATTGTTTTCAGCCATAATTTTTCAAAAGATTTATATAATATGGCTTCCCCTTCTATTCAGATTATTAATGATGCATCAGATCCAAACCAGGCAAGCACTGTTACAAGCTATATTTCTGCCATAATATCATCATTTCAAAATGATATAATTTTGCAAACAAAACCTATAATTATTAATACAGAATTAAAAATGTTATATAATCCTGAATTAAATGGTGCATATAACTTTGTGCCTGGTGTAATGGCTTTAGTGCTTACTTTAATTTGTGCTATGATGACTTCTATTTCTATTGTTCGCGAAAAAGAATTTGGAACTATGGAGCTTTTACTTGTTTCACCTATGAAGCCTGCTTATATTATTATATCTAAAATTGTCCCATACTTTATAATATCTACCATTAACCTTGTAACTATACTTGTGCTTGCTGTATCGCTTCTTGATATTCCTATAAAAGGAAGCCTTATGCTTTTAATGGCTGTATCCTTTTTATTTATATTTTTATCTTTATCTGTTGGAATATTAATATCAAGCCTTGTATCAAGCCAGGCTGCTGCCATGCTTATTTCTGGTATGGGAATGATGATGCCTGTAATGCTGTTATCTGGTATGCTTTTCCCAATAGACAGTATGCCAAAATTTTTACAGGTAATAGCAGATATTGTGCCTGCTTCATGGTATTTTACTGCTGTTAAAAAAATAATGCTGGAAGGTCAAGGGCTTATAAATGTAGGAAAAGAAATTATAGTGCTTACTTTTATGCTTTTTCTTTTAATTTTAGCAAGTGTGAAAAAATTTAAAGTTAGGTTAGGGTGAGATTATGCTTAAATTTTTACTGGAAAAAGAATTTAAACAGTTTATGCGAAACCTTGTTATGCCTAGAATGGTACTTATTATGCCACTTGTAATGATGACTATTTTTCCACTTGCTACAAACAGGGAAGTTCATGATATTACTATTGCCATAGTTGATAATGATAAAAGTATATACTCCCAAAATCTCGTTAATAAAATTGTATCATCTGGCTATTTTATACTTTCAGATTACAGTAATAATTATAATGATGCTTTAAAACAGGTGGAAAAAGGAAAAGCATATATAATACTTGAAATTGAAAAAGATTTTGAAAAAAATATAGTTAGAGAACAAACTGCAAATATTATAATTTCAGCTAATGCTGTTGATATTTTCAAAGGCAGTGTTGGTTCAAGCTACCTTTCAAATATTATATATGATTTTAGCATGGAATTAAATGAAAAGTTAAATTATACAGCAACCTCATCACTTATAAATATTATACCACTAAATAAATTTAACCCAACATTAAATTATAAGAACTTTATGATACCTGCAATCATGGTTATGCTTGTAACAATGATTACCTGCTTTTTGCCAACTTTAAATATTGTAAGTGAAAAAGAAAAAGGAACTATGGAACAGATTAATGTTACACCTGTAAATAAATTTATATTTATATTATCAAAGCTTATACCTTATCTTATAATGGGGATTATAGTATTTACAATATGTATTATTATTGCAAAATATATGTATCATCTGGAAGCTAAAAGTGGTATTTTAGCCCTTTATATTTTTACTTTAATCTATGTTTTTGTTTCTTCTGGGCTTGGGCTAATTATATCTAACTATTCCTATTCTATGCAGCAGGCAATGTTTGTAATGTATTTTTTTGTAATGCTCTTATTTTTTATGAGTAATCTTTTTTCGCCAGTTGCTTATATGCCAGAATGGGCACAAATTATTGCAGCTGTTAACCCATTAAAATATTACGGAGAAGCTGTTAGAAATATTTACCTTCAAGGTGCAAATATTAGCGAACTATACCCACAGCTAATTATTTTGGTTATTTTTGCTGTTGGATTAAATATATTAGCAGTTTTAAGCTATAAAAAAAGTGATTAAAAAAAGGGCTTAATTGAGGCGAACCCAAATTTTTGGACAGATTTAAAATTATACGGTTTGAGTTCTGTATTTTACAGGGCTCAAGCCAT
>CALUZC010000051.1 GCA_944325215.1 uncultured Mucispirillum sp.
TGGTAACTGGGAAATGGATACAGTAGTAGGTAAGCAAGGCAGTAAAGCAGCATTACTTGTGCTTACAGAGAGAGTATCTCGCTTTGAAATAATAATTAAACTAAGGGATAAAACCCAGAAAAGTATAATAGCTGCATTAGATAAGCTGGAAAAAGAATATAGAGATAAATTCAGCTTAATATTTAAGAGCATAACAGTAGATAATGGTGTAGAGTTTTTAGATATGGAAAGTTTAGAAAAATCAGTGTATGATAAATTATCTAAACGAACTAAAATATACTATGCTCACCCTTATTGTTCTTGGGAAAGGGGCAGCAATGAAAATAATAATAAACTTATAAGGAAATTTATTAAAAAGAAAACTGATATTAAAAACTTTTCAGTTGCTTATATTAAGAAAATACAGGATTGGATTAATAATTATCCTAGAAAATTATTTAACTATAAAACGGCTAAAGATATATTTTATGAGAATTTAGACAACTGCTTAATTTGTTGCAATCGTTTTTAGATTTTACAAAAAAATCGAAAATATAATAAAAAATATTGCATTTTATAATTTTATATAGTAAAATCCACCGTTAAAATGTTTATGGAGGAATCCAATGAAGTTAAGTGCTCGAAATCAGTTGCAAGGTGTTATAAAAGAAATTGAAGAGGGAGCAGTTAACGCTGTTGTGAAAATTGATATAGGTGGTGGTAATATTATATCTGCAACTATATCTATGGACGCTGTGAAATCACTTGATTTGTCAGTAGGTAAGGAAGCATGTGCTGTAATTAAATCCACATCTGTAATGGTTGGTGTGAATTAAAATAGAATAGGCCGAAATGGTGGAACTGGTAGACACGCAGGTTTCAGGTACCTGTGGGGTAAAACCTGTGGGGGTTCAAATCCCCCTTTCGGCATTATTTTTTATTGATTTTCCTATTTTTTTTTATTATTATAGTTTTTAATATATATTAAATATAATATATGTTTGAGTGTATATTATTTTTAATACATATTTTGTTTGTAATATTAAATCGGTGAGAGGTGGTTGTGTAATGGCAATGAGTTCTATATATAATATGTTTTCAAGTGATTTAGCTGTTGACTTAGGAACGGCAAATACTCTTATATATGTTAAAGGTCGTGGTGTAGTTTCCAGTGAACCTTCTGTTGTTGCAATAAACAGTGGTACAAAAGAAATATTAGCAATTGGTCAGGAAGCAAAAAATATGCTTGGTAGAACACCAGCAAATATTATTGCAGTTCGTCCAATGAAAGATGGTGTTATTGCTGATTATGATACAACTGAAAAAATGATTAGGTATTTTATTTTAAAAGTTCATAATCGTAGGGCATTAGTTCGTCCACGTATGGTTATATGTATTCCATCAGGTGTTACACAAGTGGAAAAAAGAGCAGTAAAAGATTCTGCAATACAAGCAGGTGCCAGGGAAGTATATTTAATTGAGGAACCTATGGCAGCAGCAATTGGTGCAGGTCTTCCTATTCAAGAACCATCTGGTAATATGGTTGTTGATATAGGTGGTGGAACAACTGAAGTCGCAGTTATTTCATTATCAGGTATAGTGTATGCAAACTCAGTTAGAGTTGGTGGTGATGAAATGGACGATAATATAGTGAATTATATTAAACGTCAGTATAATCTCTTAATAGGAACAGCTACTGCTGAAGATTTAAAAATTAAATTAGGTTCAGCTTTTCCTTTAGAAAATGAAATCAAAACAGAAATCAAAGGTAGAGATTTAGTTACTGGAATACCTAAAACTATTGAAATATCAGATTCTGAAATTAGAGAAGCATTGAAAGAATCTATTACAAAAATTGTTGATGCAGTTCGTATAGCATTAGAGCAGACTCCACCTGAGCTTTCTGCAGATATTGTTGATAGAGGTATTGTTTTAACAGGTGGCGGTGCATTACTTAAAAATTTAGATAAACGTCTTTCTCATGAAACTGGTTTACCAATTATTGTTTCAGATGATCCACTAAAAGCCGTTGTATTAGGTTCTGGTAAAGTGCTTGATGATATTGAATTACTTAGAAAAGTTGCTGTAGAATAACAAATGTTTAAATGGAAAAGATTATTTCTTGTTGTATTTGTTATTTTAATTATAATGATACTACAGGCAAGGAATGTTAATATATATGGTCCTTTTAGGGGTTTACTTGGTAACATTGTTAATCCTGTAGTATATTATACTAGTAGTTTTTTTTCAGGAATTGGAAATATATGGAGTTCCTATATTAATCTTATTGATGTAAAAAAACAAAATGATGAATACAGAAAAATAATTGATAATTTAACATTAGAAAATACTTTGCTTGAAGAAAAATTAAGCCAAAGTGAAAGATTAGATGCTTTAACAAGGTTTTATAGAACATATAATTTCAGACAATTACCAGCAAATGTAATTGCTGCAAGTGATGGCTACATGAAAACAATCACTATTGATTTAGGTAGTCTTGATGGAGTAGAAAAAAATGACCCTGTTATAGGCTTTCAAGGGTTAGTAGGCAGGGTTACATCTGTATATACAACAACAAGTGAAGTAGATATTATACTTAGTATATCATCCAATGTTAGTGTGATGAACAGTAGAACTAGAGTTGCAGGTATCATGCGTGGTGATGGTAAGGGACGATTATATGTTGATTATTATGACAGGCTTGATGATGCAAGGGTTGGTGATGTTTTTGTTACATCAGGTTTGGGTATGCTTTATCCTAAAGGTATTAGGGTAGGTAAGGTTTCTGAAATAATTAAAGATAAAACTGGCTTGTTTCAAAAAGTATATATAGAACAGTCAGAAGATTATTATAAATTGGAACATGTATTCATTGCTAAAGATTATCAAAAATAGATATGTATCTATTATATTAATATTAACATTGTGGTTTATTTTTTCCCGAACAGTATTTGTTTTTTTATCGGGGATAAACTTTTCTGTTATATTGTATGTTTTAATATCTAGTAAAATAGATGAAAAAACATATATTCCATATTCTATTATTTTTGGATTATATTCTGATTATATAATTTCATCTTATATTGGTTTAAGTGTATTATTTTTCTTGTTATTATCGATTATAAAGATGTTTTCAGAGTATAAATTTGATTCTAAGTCAGTATTAACCATACTGTTATATAGTATATTTTCTATTATATTATATAATTTATTTTTGGCAGTTGTTCTTGGATATAATATAGGATTATCCATATTATATATATTAAAATTATGTTTAGCTGATTTTGTTGTATTTATTGTAAGTTATTCAATTATGGAGTTTAATCGTGCTTTTCGCAGCGTTAAAAGATGACCTGTTAGGGTATTATAAAAAAAGAATTGTTTTTATTTTTGTATTGTTTGTAATATTTGCATCAATATTATTTACTCGTTTATTTATTTTACAAGTTATTCAATACGAACAATTATCAGTTGATGCAAACCGTAATCGAATTACTACAAGAGATATTGTTGCAGAACGGGGCTTTATATATGATTCAAAAATGAATTTACTTGTAAGTAACACCCCAACTTTTGACCTTGTATTAAATAAGGAAGATATAAGGCGAAATGATGATGATGTTTATGGAATGCTTGCAAGAGTTCATAAAATAGTAGATTTTGATATGGAAGCAGTTAAAAAAGCATATAATGATAATAATGTTGCTTCTGTATTAATAAGTCGTGGCTTAAATTTTGCTGATATTGCATATTTTGAAGAGTATGCTGACAATTTTGTAGGATTAAGTGTTGAACTCCATTCTGTTCGTAAATATTTTGATGGTCTGGCTTTCAGTCATATATTGGGTTATGTAAGTGAAGCAACACCTGCAGATATAGCAAAAAATAAAAAAATATATAAGCGTGGCAGCAATATTGGAACTATGGGTGTAGAACTTCAGTATGAAGAAGAACTACGTGGCAGATCTGGTTCTATGGAAATTGAACGCGATGCACGTGGTAGAATTTTAAATGTTCTTCATGAGGATCCTGCTATAGCTGGTAATGATTTAATATTAACAATAGATTCAGAATTACAAAAATATGTATCTGAGCTCATGGAAGGTAAAAAAGGTGCTATAGTAGTGCTTGATATTTCAGATAACTCTTTATTAACTTTATATTCTGCTCCAAGTTATGACCTTAACATGTTCACACCATATGTAAATGAAACAGAATGGGCAAGGATACATAGGGATAAACGCAGCCCACTGGTTAATAGACCAATTGAAGGGCAGTATTCACCAGGTTCTGTTTATAAAGTAATTATGGCATTGGCAGGATATGAAGAAAAAACAGTTGATCCTAAAACTACATTTAAATGTCTTGGAACCTTCCACTTAAATTCGTATTTTTCATATAGATGTTGGAAAAGATCAGGTCATGGCAATGTTAATATGCAGGAAGCACTTGCCCAGTCATGTGATATATACTTTTATAATTTAGGCTTGGCCTTAGATATAGATAAAATAGAATATTATTCCAAATTATTTTCTTTAGGGGAATATACTGGTATTGATTTGCCAAATGAAAAAACAGGTGTATTTCCTTCAAGAAAATGGAAAAAAGCTGCTATTGGTGATATATGGTATCCAGGTGATACTGTAAATACATCTATTGGGCAGGGCTATATGACATCAACACCATTGCAAATTGGAGTTATGATGTCTGGGGTTTTTAACGGTGGTAAAATTTATAAACCTAGAATTGTTAAAGGAATTTTTAAACAAGATACAAGAGAATATGTAGAAATTGAACCAGAATTAAAACATCAAATAGAAGTTAGTAAAGATATTAGAGATAATATAATGGCTGGACTTATTGATGCAGTATATAAAAGTGGTGGCACCTCAAGAAGAGCTGCAGTACGTGAAATGAAAATAGGTGGTAAAACAGGAACAGCTCAAGTTGTTAGTGCAAAAGTTACAGAACGATATAAAAAAAATGAGATTCCAGAAGAGTATAGAGATAATGCATGGTTTACAGGTGTATTTCCTGCACGTGATCCTAAATATGTTGTTGTAGTATTAGCTGAAAATGGTGGAAGTGGTGGAACAAGTGCTGCACCTTTAGGTGGTCAAATTATGCAAAAAATGCTGGAAATGGGTTATGTTACACCTGATAAATAAACTGTGTATAAGGTATAATTTATGTTTGCAAAATTTAAAAAATATTTGTTAGAAACTGATTTTGTATTATTAGGTACTGTGTTAGTGCTGGCTTTTATTGGTGTTATATCTATTTATAGTGCAGGATATAATCCATATACACAAGAAACAGACAGTTATTACAAAAGACAGCTTGTTTGGTTATTATTGGGTTTAATTTCATTTTTTGTTATGAGTTATATTAATTATAGAAAACTTGTTCGTTTAGTTCCAATTATTTATGGTCTAGGTCTTTTGGTGTTACTAATAGTATTGGTATTAGGGCATATTAAGATGGGTGCACAAAGATGGATAGGTATTGGTCCATTTAGGTTGCAGCCTTCAGAAATATTTAAAATTATTTGGGTATTAACATTAGCCTGGCTTTTTATGGATTTTGATGGAAAGAAGCTTGATTTATTAACAATAATTAAAAAATCATGGATGCTAATACCACCTTTTTTTCTTGTATATGAACAGCCAGATTTAGGAACGTCACTTACTTATGTTGCAGTGTGGGGAATGCTCTTATTGGTTTTAGGAATAAAACGTCATGTTTTTATTATTGCCATATTGGCAGTTTTGATTATTTTACCTGTAGCATGGCATAATATGCATGATTACCAAAGGACAAGGATTTTGGTGTTTGCAGGACTTGTTCAAGATAAAAAAGGTGATGGATACCATGCAGAACAATCAAAAGTGGCAGTAGGCAGTGGTGGAATTAATGGTAAAGGTTTTTTAGGTGGGACACAGGCTCACTTAAGTTTTTTACCAGAAAGCCATACAGATTTTATATTTGCCGTTCTTAATGAAGAGCATGGACTTATTGGTGGAACTACTATTATTTTATTATTTTTATTTTTAATATTTAAAATATTAAATATAGCAATAAAAAGTAAGGAAGCCTCGGGTAAATTAATTGCAATTAGTGTAGCTTGTTATGTATTTTTTCAATTTATAGTTAATTCTGGTATGACCGTTGGTATTTTGCCTATTGTTGGTATCCCAATGCCTTTTGTAAGTTATGGTGGAACTTCTCTTCTTTCTTTTTTTACTATGATGGGATTGGTTAATTCTGTTCAACTTAGAAGATATTCAATTACGGAGTAGTTGTTTATATGGATTTAAAAAAACTTCTAAATGTTTCAAAGCCTGTAAGATATATAGGTGGTGAACTTAACTCATTTATTAAGACAGATAATAATCTGTTGGATTTTTGTTTAATATTTCCAGATATTTATGAAATAGGTTCAAGCCATGTAGGGTATAAAATTTTATATGAACGCATTAATAAATCAGATAAGTTATTTTGCCAGCGTTTTTTTGCTCCATGGAAAGATGCCCTTGAATATTTTGGTAATGATATATTTGTAAGTCTTGAAACAAAAAAGCCATTAAATGAGTTTGATGTGTTAGGTTTCTCGGTTCACTATGAAATGAGTTATACTACAATCTTATCTATTTTAAAATATTCTAAAATTCCATACAAATCGGTGGATAGAAAAGAAGATTACCCAATAATAATGGCAGGTGGCTCATGTATGTATAACCCTGCACCATTAACACCATTTATTGATGTATTTTATATAGGTGAAGGTGATATTAATTTACCAAAAGTATTAGAACATATTAAAGAATTAAAAGATAAAAATACTAAAAAAATAGATATATTAAAAAAATTAAATGAATATCCTTTTTTATATGTGCCATTAATTGATAAAACGAAAAAAGTAATGCGTGATATATATAAGGATTTTAATAAAAGCAGTATAGATTATTCTCCAGTAGTCCCATTAATTCCTGCAATACAGGACAGGGTATCTGTTGAGATTGCACGAGGATGCACAGCAGGCTGCAGGTTTTGTCAGGCTGGTATGATATATAGACCAGTAAGGGAAAGAGATACTGATAATATTACAAAAGATGTAATAAATCAAATCAATAAAACAGGTTATCAGGAGGCATCACTTTTATCTTTGTCAACAGGTGATTTTTCTCAGATTGAACCACTTATTTTAAATTTAAATAATATTTTATCATCAAGAAATGTATCACTTTCTACACCATCATTAAGGGCAAGCAGTGTATCTGATACATTATTTCGGGAACTATCTAAGGTAAGAAAATCAGGTTTTACTATAGCACCAGAAGCTGGAACACAAAGAATGAGAGATATTATAAATAAAAATATTACAGAAGACGATATTCTTTCAGCATGTATTATGGCAGCAGAAAATGGGTATAATGGTGTAAAGCTTTACTTTATGATAGGACTGCCTTTTGAAACTGATGAGGATATTTTAGGAATAGCAGATACTGCTTCAAAAATAAAAAAAGCTGTTCAACAGGTAAAAAAGGGTTCTTTTAAAATATCTGTATCTGTTTCTCATTTTGTCCCAAAACCACATACACCTTTTCAACGTTTTGGTCAGGTTAATAAACAGGAATTAGAACGTAGAATGTATATGCTAAAAGATGAGCTTAGAAGAAGAAAATTTAAGTTTAAATTCCACGATACTAGAATGAGCTTGTTAGAAGCCTTTTTATCTAGAGGAGATGAGGAAGTATCTAAATCATTAGAATACGTTGTAGATAAAGGATTTTATCTTGATGCATGGGACGATTTTTTTGACTACAATAAATGGATAGAATGCTGTAGTGAAATAGGGATAGATATACAATCAAAAGCTTCAAAAAGCTATAATACAGATGAATTACTTCCATGGAATAATATATTAACAGGAGTAAGTAATAAATTTTATGAAAAGGAAGTAAAAAAAGCAGAGCAGGGTGAGATTATAAAAGATTGCCGTAATGGAGAATGTTTTGCATGTGGAGTATGTGATTTTAAAAGTCTTTATCCTAAAAAATCGTTTAAACTTCAAGAACATATTAATGTAGTAAAAGATAATAATATGTATGAGCAGTATGAAGTTATATATGAAAAATATGATACAGGAATCTTTTTTTCGGCATTAGATTTAAACAGGCTTTTTATTCATAGTTTACTAGTTAGTGGTGTTGTGCTTTCATACAGTCAAGGTTTTAATCCACATCCAAAAATAAATACATGGATACCACTTCCTGTTGGTATGGCAGGTGATAATGAAGTAATGAGTTTTGAAGCTGCTCCAATTGATATGAATAGGTTTATAGAATTGTTTAATAAATATTTACCAAATGGTTTAAAAGCAAAAAGTATTAAGAAAATAAATACATTAAAAACAGGAACAGAGTTTATTTCTACATATTTACTTGATAACCATACAAACAATATATTTTTTCAACAGCTTTCTAATAGTAAGGCTTTTTATTATAAGAAAGATAAAAAAGGAAATTTAAAGGAAATAAATGTGTATTCCTATTTATTAGATTATAATAAAGAAAGTGGAAAAATTGTATTATCAGCTGGTAATGCTGGTGGATTTAATTTAATAGAATTGTTAAGACAATATATGCCTTTAGAGGAAATAAATATTAGACGAATTCAGGTCGAAAAAGATGATAGAGCAAGAGAAAATTAAGGTTTATAAGTTTTTAGAATATTTATATTCTTATTATAATAATACAGATTATATACAAAGCGATCCTATACGTTTTCCTCATGAAATAAGTGGTAATCAAGAGTTTGTAGCTTTTACTGCTGCTTCATTTGCTTATGGTAATATGAAAGCTATACAAGGATTTTTATATAAATATTTTGAATATGCAGGTAGTAACCCTTTTCAATTAAATACAGCAGCCAGTAATAACTTATATTACAGATTTCAAACAAAGGAAGATGTTGCAGTTTATTCGTTACTAATGAAAAATGTATATGAGGAATATGGCAGTCTATTTAATCTTTTTAAAAAGGCTGATGCTTTATCTGTAGAAAGTATCCATAAAGGTATTATTTTACTTCGTTCGCATATTGAAAAAATTACTAATGGTCTTAATTTTTTACTTCCAGTCCCTGGTAAATCAGCATCTAAGAGACTATATATGTTTTTAAGATGGATGGTAAGAAAAGATGATATTGATTTTGGATTATGGGAGGGTTTTAATAAACAAAGCCTTTATATGCCAGCCGATACCCATATACTTAGAATGTCTGCTAATTTAGGAATAATAAGTAGTAGTGAAAAAGGTAAAAAGGCTGTTGTTAAGGTTACTAATTTTTTTAAAAGTTTAAATGAAGAGGACCCTGCAAAATATGATTTTTCTTTAACAAGATTAGGTATTGTAAGTAATTGTCAATACTCTAGAAATGATATTTGTAATGGTTGTGTTCATAAAAAAGTTTGTATTTTCCATTGACTTTTTTTAAAAAAAAGATAAATTTAGTATTAATTAAAAGGAGGCTTTTATGGCACTAGAATTTAATGATAACAATTTTAAAGAAGAGGTTATAAATAGTGATAAACCTGTTCTTGTTGACTTTTGGGCAACTTGGTGTGGACCTTGTAAATTATTAGGACCAACTATTGAAGAGTTACACAAAGAAATGGGCGATAAAGTTAAAATCGGCAAAGTAAATGTGGACGAAAACCAAGCATTAGCAGCAGCTTATGGTATTATGAGTATCCCAACTGTTATTATCTTAAAAGATGGTAAAATTGTTGAACAGTTTATTGGTATGCAACCAAAAGGCGTATATGTTGATGCATTAAATAAACATATGTAAGATAATTCTATTTTTAATAAAAATCTTTTTATATTAATAAAAGCTTGGGTTTTCCCAAGCTTTTATTATTTTCAGGTATATATTCTATAGTATGGCAGGGCTATATATTTAATAATAAATAATTTCATTGTTTAATAAAACATACACTTTATATATTGAAAAATTAATAATTTTATAAGAAGTATGGTTATTAATCAGTTAAAAATAGGTAAATTCTAAAAACTATTGCGAAAAAATGATATAAAAAAGTGGTTGTGAAATCTCTTTAAATAAAATAATATTTTTTAGCCACAAAAAATAAATAAGGAGATAACAACCACTAATGAATAGTACACTAAAAAATTCAAAAAATAAACACTTAACTTCATCCGAGTGTCATAAATTAGAAATTTTATTGAAATCTAAGATGAAAGTGAAAGAGA
>CALUZC010000052.1 GCA_944325215.1 uncultured Mucispirillum sp.
TTTGCAAGGGAAGATTACATTAATACTTTATATCTTGTTTGTCAAGAGATTTTTTTATGTTATTCAAAACTTTTTTACTTCACTTCATTCTCTTAACTTACAAACCTTCATCATGAAGGGAAGATATATCTATCAAACTAATTAAGCTTTGTCAACATATTTTTTTATCTTTTTTAAAAAAATTTTAATTATATAAAAAATACCCTTGATTATATTAATATATAATGGTAAAAGATTACTTCATATGAATATACTTCATTAAGGAGTTAATAATGACTGACTACAAAAATACATTAAATTTACCTAAAACAGACTTTCCTATGAAAGCAAATTTAGCTGAACAAGAACCTATCCGTTTAAAAAAATGGGAAGACAATAAAGTATATGATAAAATTCAAGAATCACGTAAAGGTTGTCCTAGCTATATTCTTCATGATGGCCCTCCTTATGCTAATGGTAATATTCATATAGGGACTGCCCTAAATAAAATATTGAAAGACTTTATTATCAAAATTAAAACTGGACAAGGGTTTGCTTCGCCATATGTTCCTGGCTGGGACTGTCACGGTTTACCTATTGAATTAAAAGTAGACCAAGAACTTGGTGAAAAGAAAAAAAATATGACAGTATCTCAAATACGCAAAGTATGTAGAAATTATGCTGGAAAATATATAGATATTCAACGTTCTGATTTTAAAAGACTTGGTGTTTTTGGTGTTTGGGATAAACCATATATTACTATGGATTTTGAATATGAAGCTACCACTTTAGCAGAATTATATAAATGTTATAAAAAAGGTGAAGTATATAAAGGTTCTAAACCTGTATACTGGTGCCACTCATGCGTAACAGCACTTGCTGAAGCAGAAGTTGAATATGCAGACCACACTTCTATATCAGTATATGTTAAATTTCCACTTGATGATGAAGCAAAAAATAAAATT
The DNA here is from genome assembly GCA_944325215.1 of uncultured Mucispirillum sp. Taxonomy (GTDB): domain Bacteria; phylum Chrysiogenota; class Deferribacteres; order Deferribacterales; family Mucispirillaceae; genus Mucispirillum. The sequence continues at coordinate 945 of CALUZC010000052.1, forward strand.
GCTGTAAATGGCAATGTTTCTGCTGTAATATGGACTACTACACCTTGGACATTACCTGCTAACGTGGCAATAGCCGTTAATGCAGAATATGAATATTCTGTTCTTAAAATAAATAATGCTGATAATAAAAATTTATCTACTGATGAATATATTATAATTGCAAAAGAGATGACTGAACAGCTTGTAAAAACTTTTAAAATTGAAAGCTATGATGAAGTAAAAGTTTTAAAAGGTGCAGAGTTAGAATATCTTAATGCACGCCACCCGTTTTATGAAAGAAACTCTATGATAGTTACTGCTGACTATGTTACTTTAGATGCTGGTACTGGTTTAGTTCACACTGCTCCAGGACACGGTCAAGATGACTATGAAACTGGACTGCGTTACAAATTGGATATTCTTTCCCCAGTTGATGATAATGGTATACTTAGAAATGTAGGCATATTTGATGGTATGCATATAAATAAAGCAAATAAAGAAATAGTTGCTTATATGGAAGAACATGGTTCTTTACTTGCACAAAATGATATTTCTCACTCATACCCACACTGCTGGAGATGTAAAAGCCCTGTTATATTTAGAGCTACTCCACAATGGTTTATATCTATGAGTGAAAATGGATTAAGAGAAAGAACTCTTGATGCTATTAAAAATAAAGTTAAATGGATACCTTCATGGGGACAAAATAGAATTCAGTCCATGGTAGAAAATAGACCTGACTGGTGTATTTCCCGTCAAAGATTATGGGGTGTACCTATTGCCTTTATTACATGCCAAGATTGTGATGAGATTATATTTAATGATGAAATAGAAGCAAAAACAATTGAAGCATTTAAAAAGGAAGGTGCTGATGCCTGGTTTGAACATGATGAAGCATTTTTCTTAAATGGTATTAATAAATGCCCAAAATGTGGTTCTACTCACCTGAAAAAAGAGAAAGATATATTAGATGTATGGTTTGATTCAGGAACCAGCCATGCTGCAGTTTGCGAAAAACGACCAGAACTTAATAATAGAGCAAATATGTATTTAGAAGGAAGCGACCAGCATAGAGGCTGGTTCCAAAGCTCAATATTAGAAAGTATGGCAACTCGTGGTGTTCCTCCATTTGATGAAGTTTTAACTCATGGTTTTGTTGTTGATGGTAACGGTAGGAAAATGTCTAAATCTTTAGGCAATACTATTGCACCTATGGATATTATAAATAAATATGGCACTGAGATACTTCGTCTTTGGGTTGCAGCAGAAGATTATACTGAAGATGTTAGGATTTCTGATGATATTATTAAAAGAATTACAGAAAGTTATAGAAAAATAAGAAATACTGCAAGATATATTCTTGGTAACTTAAATGATTTTGAACCAGATAAAGATATGCTTGAATACGATAAACTTATGGAGCTTGATAAAAATATACTTGCAAGATGGCAGCAGGTGAAAGCAAAAATTTATGATGCTTACAATACTTATCAATTCCATGGCTTTTATCATGGGTTTTTAAATTTCTGTATTAACGATTTATCATCTTTTTATCTTGATATTATTAAAGACAGAGCATACTCATCAAAAAGCCATTCATTCCAAAGGCGTTCAGCACAGACTACAATGTTTACTTTAATTAAAGAAATTGCAATTGTAATAAACCCTGTGCTTAGCTTTACAGCAGATGAGATTTGGGACTACTTACCAAAATGGAATAATAGAAAAGAATTTGTATTTGAAGAATTCTTCCCAAAAGTAGAAGATTATAAAATTGAAAACAAATGGAATACTATTACTACTGTAAGAAAAGAAGTCAATAAAGCTTTGGAACTTGCAAGAGCAAATAAAGTTATTGGACACCCACTTGATGCTGAAGTGATTGTGTCTGTTAATGACAAACTTATTAATGATTTATCTGTTGATGAAGGTCTTGAAAAAATGTTTATTGTATCCAAAGCTACAGTTACAACAGATGACTTAAATGATGCTTATTCTTCTGAAGATGGCAGCATAAAAGTAAAAGTATCACCTTGTAACGAACCAAAATGTGCTAGATGTTGGACTCATTCTAATACAGTGGGTCAAAATACAGAGCATAGAGAAGTTTGTGCAAGATGTGCAGAGGCATTAAGTTAAATGAAAATAACAGAATTATTAAAAACAACAACTGGTGGCATTGTAAGAAATAAAAAATATCTTTTATTTCTTACGGTAATACCATTAATTATTGATATTATAACAAAAAATTTAATTAAAACAAATCTTGAATTATATGATGTAGTTCCTATAATTGATGGTTTTTTTAATATTGTATATGTATTAAACCCAGGAGCTGCCTTTAGCTTTTTGCATGATATGAATGAAAGTTATAGACAATTATTTTTTGTAAGTATTACTATTATTGCAATTATAGTTGTTCTGTATGTTTTTGCCCATGAAAAATCAAAAGTTAATGTGGCAGGATTTGCTTTAATATTAAGTGGTGCTGTTGGTAATTTATTAGATAGAATATTTATTGGGAAAGTGGTAGATTTTCTTGATTTTTACTATAAAACATACCATTTTCCTGCATTTAATGTGGCAGACAGCTGCATTACAATTGGTGTATCATTAATAATTATAGATTTACTTTTTTTTAGTAAAAAAAGAAATAACCATAGAAATACTGAATAAAATTACCTTCTAATATTTTACAACAAATAAGATAAAAAAATACAAAAAAAGATTTCAATAGTTATTGCATTTTATCTCATAATATTATATTGTGCTTCTAAATATAAATATTATGAGGGTAAAAATGCGAAATCAACCAAACTATGCTTTATTAAGCGTATCAGACAAAACAGGTATTGTAGAATTTGCTCGTGGATTACATGAATTAGGTATTAAACTTCTTTCTACAGGTGGAACAGCAAAAGCAATTAAAGATGCAGGTATTCCAGTGATGGAAGTTTCAGAATTTACAGGCTCTCCAGAAATATTTGACGGCAGAGTAAAAACACTGCACCCAAAAGTTCACGGTGGTATCTTAAATATTAGAGATAATGATGAGCACCAAAAAACAGCAAAAGAAATGAATATAGAAAATATTGATATTGTTGCTGTTAACTTATACCCTTTTGAAAAAGTTGCTTCAAACCCTTCTTCCAGCTTGGAAGATATTATTGAAAATATTGATATTGGTGGGCCTGCAATGGTAAGAAGTGCCGCTAAAAACCATGCTTATGTTACTATTGTTGTTCACCCACATGACTATAATAAAGTTTTACAGGAATTAAAAGAACAAGGTTCTACTTGCATTGATACAAGAAGAGTATTAGCTGCAAAAGCATATGGTCATACTGCTTTATACGATACTATTATATCAAACTATTTAGGAAGAAAATTTCAACTTAGATTTAGAGAAGAATTTACTGTTGGTGGCAGACTTATTCAATCTATGCGTTATGGTGAAAACCCTCATCAAGATTCTGCATTTTATAAAGAGCCGTTAATGCGTGAAACTGGCGTATGTTATGCAGAACAAAAACACGGTAAAGAACTTTCATACAATAACATTGTTGACTTAAACTCTGCTGAAGAATTATTAAAAGAATTTAAACGCCCAGCTTGTGTTATTATTAAACATAATAACCCATGTGGTGTTGCTGAAGGTGAAACTTTACTTGAAGCATATAACAATGCTTTTGCATGCGATCCTGTTAGTGCATTCGGTGGTATTTTTGCTTTAAATAAAGAAGTTGGTGAAGATGTTGCATTAAAAATTTCTGAAATATTTGTAGAAGTTGTGGCAGCACCTGCATTTAGTGAAAAAGCTGTTGAAATACTTTCTAAAAAGCCAAGTATTCGTATTATGGTTATGGAACAAATTGATGGCAGAAGCGTAGAATATGATGTGAAAAAAGTGACTGGTGGATACCTGCTGCAGGATAGAGATTTACACAGTTTTGATGATTTTGCTTCATTGCCATGCCCTACTAAACGTAAACCAACTGAAGAAGAAATTAAATCATTAGAATTTGCATGGAAAGTTGCAAAACATGTAAAATCAAATGCTATAGTATATGCTAAAGGCACTGCTGCAATTGGTGTTGGTGCTGGTCAAATGAGTAGAATTGACTCTACGAAAATTGCCCATATTAAAGCAGAACAGGCGTTTGGAAAAGATGCTGTGAAAGGTGCTGTTATGAGCAGTGATGCATTCTTCCCATTTAGAGACAATATAGATGCAGCTGCTGAATATGGCGTTACTGCAATTGTTTCCCCTGGTGGCTCTGTAAGAGATGAAGAAGTTATTAAAGCTGCTGATGAACATAATATTGCTATGATATTTACAGGTATACGTCACTTTAAACACTAATAATATTATGTAAGGATATATAAATGAAAATTTTAGTAATTGGTTCTGGTGGCAGAGAACATGCATTAGTTTGGAAAATAGCTCAAGATGAAAGAGTTAACAAAATATATGCTGCACCAGGAAATGGTGGAACAGCCTGCGAAGAAAAATGTGAAAATATCAATATGAAAGCTTCTGATATTAAAGCTTTAATTAGTTTCGCTAAAGAACATAATATTGATTTAACAGTTGTAGGACCAGAAGATCCTTTATCACTGGGCATTGTTGATGAATTTGAAAAAGAAGGTTTATTAATTTTTGGTCCTAATAAAGATGCAGCTCAAATGGAAGCATCTAAAGCTTTTGCAAAAGATGTTATGACAAAAGCAGGAATTGCTACAGCTGATTATGAAAAGTTTAATAACTATGATGATGCTGTTACTTATATTAGAAAAAAAGGTGCTCCAATAGTTGTTAAAGCTGATGGGCTTGCTGCTGGTAAAGGTGTGACAGTTGCTCTTTCTCTTGAAGAAGCAGAAAATGCTTTAAAAGAAATATTTATTGATAAAATTTTTGGTGAAGCTAACTCTACAATCGTTATAGAAGATTTTATGGAAGGCGAAGAAGCAACATATCTTGCTATTACAGATGGGGAAAATGTTATTCCACTTTCAGTAAGCCAAGACCATAAACGAGTTTATGATAATGATGAAGGTCCTAATACTGGTGGAATGGGTGCTTATACCCCTGCCCCAGTTTGTAACGATGAAAAACTTACAAGAGTTACAAATGAAATAGCAAAACCAATGATTAATGAGCTTAAAAAACGTGGTATTGTATATAAAGGCGTAATTTATGCTGGACTTATGATTAATGGTGAAAGTATTAAAGTTGTAGAATTTAATGCCAGATTTGGAGATCCTGAATGTCAAGTAGTTCTATCACGCATTGAAAGTGGATTTTTAGATGCATTATTAGGAGCTGCTAAAGGTAACTTAAAAGGTATTAATATTATAAATAAAAATATGACTGCAACATGTGTTATTATGATTTCTGGTGGATACCCTAAGGAATATAAAACTGGATATGAAATAACAGGTATTGATGAAGCAAATAAACTTGAAAATATCAAAGTATTTCATGCAGGAACAAAAACAGAAAATAATAATATTTTAACAAGTGGTGGCAGAGTATTATGCATTACTGCAGTAGATAAAGACTTATTATCATCTATTAAAAAAGCTTATGACGGTGTATCTAAAATAACATTTAAAGATATGGCTTATAGAAAAGATATTGGTAAAAAAGGTCTTAAAAATTTAGGAGAATAAAATGGCTAAAGTTGGAATAATTATGGGTAGTAAATCTGATTTTGATGTGGTAAAAGAATGTATATCCACCTTAAAATCTTTTGGTGTTGAATGTGATGTAATAGTATCTTCAGCTCATAGAACACCAGAACAAACTGTTGAATGGACAAAATCAGCTAAATCAAAAGGTATATCTGTAATTGTTGCATTTGCTGGTGCTGCTGCACACTTGGCGGGAGTAGTTGCTTCAAAAACTAATCTTCCAGTTATTGCTGTTCCTATTGCTTCAACTACCTTAGGCGGTCTTGACAGTCTTCTTTCATCTGTTCAGATGCCTGGTGGTATACCTGTTGCAACTATGGCTATAGGTAAAGCTGGTGCTAAAAATGCTGCTCTTTATGCGTGCCAGATTATTGCACTTAAAGATGAAGTTCTATATGAAAAACTAGAGCTTTATAGAAAAGAAATGGCTGAAAAAATAGAAAAAGATAATATTTCTTTAAAAGATATGCTTGGTTAATGGTTATTTTCAAAGAATCTTATAATAATTTAGTGGAAATTTTCAATATTTCCACTAAAGAAAATAAACCTGTAATTTTTCCTACTGATACTATTTATGGTATTGGTGCCAGTATTCAATCTAAACATGCAAATATAGAAATTTTTGAAATCAAAAAAAGGCCACAAAATAAACCTTTTCCAATACTGGCAGGCAGTATTGAACAAATGGAAGAAATAGCTGATATTGCATCATTAAGTTCCAATAATTATAATTTTTTAAAAGAAAATTATAATAAATTCAATACTTTCATTTTAAAGGCAAAAGATAGTTTAGATGAGCTTTACAAACAAAATGGTAAAGTTGCTGTTAGAATACCAAATAAACAAATACTTTCTGATATGCTTGTAAAAAATAATATTTTATTAACTGCTACAAGTGTAAATGAAAGTGGACAGCCATTTCTTAACAGCCTAGATATAATAATAAAAGAATTTAAATCTATAGAGTTATTTCTATATGGCAAAATTCGTAACCAAAGTTCTAATATATTTGATATTTCAAATAATGAAATATTAAAATTAAGATAACAATATAATAATAATTACATTTTTAACTAAATTGTAATAATTTATTTTAAAAAAATTTAAATCTTTAGTTGACATACGACATTGAAAGTAGTATACATTACTATAATGTGTAATAAAGGAGATTGATTATGAAAAAAGTTATCTTACTAACTATGGCAGTTCTTTTTACATTTGCTGCATCATCTTACGCTCTGCAACCACCTGCAGATAAAATGCAAATTAATTTGAAAGAAGCATGGAATGTTAAAGCAACACAAAAAGGTGTTTTATTTAACCATGCTACTCACCTTCCTAAATTAGATAATAAATGTGAAAACTGTCACAGTTCACCACAAGGAGCTACAAAAATCCAAGTTCCAGGTGAAATTAAAGGTGCTAATGCTAACAATGGTGCACACAAATTTTGCTGGTCTTGTCATGATAAACAACCAAAACCAAACAAAACTCCTGGTAAGACATGTACTAAATGCCACACTCTTCCTAAATAAGCAAGATTGTAACATTTACATTATATAACAGCTCCGTTTGTGAGGCGAACCCAAATTTTTGGACAAATAAATGGGGTTCGCATCAAATACGGGGCTTTTTTTATATTAAAATACAATAATATGAATTTATATATAAAATATTTAAAAACTTACATAAAAAAAGGCAGTATGTATAAAACATACTGCGAGCCTGTGAAAAAAAGTCTGTAAATAGTGCAAACTTAAGTTTTCTATGATATACTAAAAAAATATGAAAGGAG
>CALUZC010000053.1 GCA_944325215.1 uncultured Mucispirillum sp.
ATAAGATTTTATCATCTACTGGCATAGCCAGTAGTTTTTTGTTTCGCTATGCTCAACTCTCTAAAGAGTTAATAAAACTTATCCAAACTATAAAAGTTTGGATAAGCAATTTAATTAATAGTTTTCTGCTTTAATTTGAAAAAATGCTTTAGGATGTTCGCATACTGGGCAAACTTCTAATGCAGTTTCACCAAAGTGAAGGTGACCACAGTTAGCACATTGCCATACAACTTTTTCTGCTTTTTTGAATACTTTTTGTTCTTTAACGTTTTCAAGAAGTTTTAAATATCTTGTTTCATGTTCTTTTTCAATTTTAGCTACTTCTTCGAAAAGGTATGCAATTCTATCAAAACCTTCTTCTTTTGCAGTTTTAGCAAAACCAGCATACATATCAGTCCATTCATAGTGTTCGCCATCTGCTGCATCTTTTAAGTTTACATCAGTTGCAGGCACTTGACCATTGTGAAGAAGTTTGAACCATATTTTAGCATGTTCTTTTTCATTATTTGCAGTTTCTTCAAAAATATCTGCAATTTGGTTGTAACCTTCTGCTTTAGCTTTGCTTGCGTAATAAGTATATTTATTACGAGCCATTGATTCTCCAGCAAATGCATCTTGAAGATTTTTTTCAGTTTTAGAACCTTTTAATTCCATATTATCACTCCTTAATTATCCCTATTTTTGCACACGGGACATATTATTTTAAATACTATTTCATGACCTACTATATCAAGCCCTGTCTTTGAAGCTACAAGGCCGTCTATATCAGCCATATTTTCCATAAAAACATCTGTTATACTGCCACACTCAGTGCATACTGCATGGTAATGTGGTGTTGTTATTCCATCAAACCTGTCAGGTTGATCTGGTATCGAAACTCTACTGATTATACCATTTTCTGATAACTGCTGTAAATTTCTATAAACCGTTCCCAAGCTAAGCTGTGGATTATCTTTCTTCAAGTAATTGTAAACAAACTCCGCGGTAGGATGGACTTGATTTTCCATTACTGTCTGATAAATAAGCTCACGCTGGCGGGAATACTTTGTTATTGCCATATTGCCTCCAGAGTTATGTTTATTTTTACTTTTAAACATCAAAATAGTAATCATTCTTACTACTATATTTTAAAACGTTTGTCAAATATTTTTTTACAATTTTATTTGTTTTTTTTAATTAAGCTGTTAAATACTTTCTGTAATTCATTAAAATTTATTGGTTTTGATAAATGAGCATTCATACCTGCATTATTTGATGCTGCCACATCTTCTGTATATACATTAGCACTAACTGCAACAATCGGTATATTTTTTGCATCTTCCCGTTCAAGCATTCGTATTTTTTTTGTTGCCTCAATACCATTTAAAATAGGCATTTGTATATCCATTAATATTATATCAAATGAATTTTCTTCACCTTGGCTAAATATATCCACAGCTTCCTGCCCATTATATGCTTTAATAATTTTATGCCCGTTTCTTGTTAAAAGCTCTGTTACTATATACATATTTACATCATTATCTTCGGCAATTAATATATTTAACCCTTTAATATTATCTTCTTTTTCTTGTTGTTCTACTTTATTTTCTTCAATTTCTTCGCTTGATAAATCAAATGCTAAAGTAATTGTAATTTTTGTGCCTTTATTTAACTGGCTTTCTATAAAAATTTCTCCATTTAAGTAATGCACATAATTTTCAACTATGGCCATTCCAAGCCCTACACCTGCACTTTCTTTTGTTTCAAATCTTTTTTCTCGTTTATATGGGCTGCACATTGTCTGTAAAAATTCTTTGTCCATACCTATGCCAGTATCAATAAATTCAAATTTATATTTTGGCCTTCCCTGATTTCCAATTTCAGTTACTTTTAACTCTATTGTATCACCTTGTTTCGTATATTTAAAACAATTACTCATTATATTATTAATAATCCTGTATAGTTTTGTTGCATTTCCTTTAATTTTATTATGAGTAATATTATATGTTATAGAAAAATTCTTTTTATCTTTTTCTGAGACTATTTTATATATACTTAAATTAGAATCTATAAACTCTTGAAGTTTGAAGCATACATTATCCTCACCATCATCATCTTGGTAATCTTGTTTTGCATAATCTAGAAAATTATCTATTAATGATAAAAGCTGCTGGCTTGATACTTTAATTTTTTCCATATAACCTAAAGCTTTACTTTTATCATCAATATCTTCTTCTAATAATTCAGTAAGCCCTATAATTGCATTTAAAGGTGTTCTCATATCGTGGGAAAGCCCAGAATAAAAGGTAACCTTTGATTTATTTGCTTTTTTCATTGCTGAAATAGAACTTTCCAAAAGCTCCATTTGTTCTAATTCACGTTTTCTCTCTTTGTCTCTATCTCTAAATGCTAAAACTGCATAATCTGGGTTTACTTTACTGTCATATAAAAACCTAATTTGAACCCATTTATATCCATTTTCTAATATTCTTTGAAAATCTCCACCAAAATCTACTCTATCATTTTCTGCTAATTTTCTAATATTTTCTAGAGAGAAGCTGTCAGCAAAATCACCCTGTGTTCCCTTTTCTACAATAGTGCATAACATTTTATGAAGATATGTATAGTCGCCAAATTTTGGCACATATTTTATTGCATATTCTGAGCCTTTCACTATTTCATACTTATCTGTTTTTATGTTTATACTAAATATTGCATAGTTAGCATTACCTAATATGCTTATAAATTCATTATATCTTTTTGATTTTATATTATTTTTAATATCATTTATATACATAATAATTACTACTAAAACAAAGAAAAGTATTACATAAATATAAAACTCTATATTATGCATTATTGTTGAAAGCATGTATTCTTTTGGCATTACAACAATCGGTATAAAATTATTATCTAATTTATTTATATAAAAAATACTGTAAGTAATACCATTTGAATATTCTTTAGATAATACACCATGAATATTTTTAGAATTTTCTATTTCATCTATGAGAAGATTAAGATTATCCTTAAACATACTTGTAGCCTTTAAATCGTATGTACTAAATACAACCCCTGATGACTGGTCTGCCAGGTAATATATTTGTTCAAAATCATGTATTTCACTATCAAACCAAACTTTTTCCAAATCATATAATGGTAATGTAACAGCAACTACAACGTCCTTTCCATTTACATTAATAAACTTATACATGGTGCTAAAATACTGCCCCTTATCATCACAAAATAAAGGGGAAAATCTGATAGTTTTATTCGTATCTTCTAATAATTTTTTATACCATGATGAATTGATACTGTCCTTAATAATACTGTCAAACTCTAAACTGCTTGAAAATATATTATCTCCAATAATAATATGGGACACACTTCTTGTTACCTTTAAAGTATTTGTTGCTAATATATTAAAGTCAGAAATCCACCTTAATGTTCTTTGGTTGAATATATTATCGCCCATATTATTATCAAACCAATGGATTTCTCTTTCAACTAATGCATCAAAAGATTTAATGGTATATTCAACTTTTGTCAAAAAAACAGATACTTTTTCATATCCTATCTTTCTACTGTGTTCAGAAAATTTACCTATAGTATATATATAAGTATACATTAATAATACTATTATAGTAATTATAAATACATATTTAATCGAAAAATAATTTTTTATATATTTAAGTGAGTTCATATATTATGCCTATAAACACTATTTATTTAAAACTTTATCAAGAAATTCTTTCGCTCTGTCACTTTTTGGAGCATTAAAAAAAGTATTTGGCTCAGTATCTTCAACTATTAGGCCATTATCCATAAAAATAAGTCTGTTTGCTACATTTCTAGCAAATCCCATTTCATGTGTAACAATAAGCATGGTCATACCTTCTTTTGCTAAATCTTTCATAACATCAAGCACTTCTTTAATCATTTCTGGATCTAATGCACTGGTTGGCTCATCAAAAAGTATAACTTCAGGTTTCATGGCTAATGCTCGTGCTATGGCTATCCTCTGCTTTTGACCACCTGAAAGTTTATTAGGATAACTTGAAGCTTTATCAGAAAGACCTACTTTTGCAAGCAGTTCATAAGCTGTATTGCATGATTCTTCTTTCGATATTTTCTTTACAAGAGTAGGTGCAAGTATAATATTTTCAAGAACATTTTTATGTGGGAAAAGGTTAAAATGCTGGAATACCATACCAACTTTTTGACGAACAGTATTAATATCACAAGCTGGGTTCATAATATCTTCATTATCAATAAATATATGACCTTTACTTGGTTCTTCAAGCCTGTTAATACAGTGAAGCATGGTAGATTTTCCACTGCCAGATGGTCCAATAATAGCAATAACATCACCCTGCTTAACTTCTAAATCTATCCCTTTTAATACATGCAGCTCGCCAAAATATTTATGTAAATTCGTAATCTTAATCACTTTCTTTTAACCTCTTTTCAACCTTTCTCATAAAGTATGTAAATAAAGTAGTAAGCAATAAATATATTAATGCTGCTAAAATCCATGGTTCTGCAGCTCTGAATGAATTAGCTGCAATCTCTCTTACAGCTTTTGTTAAGTCGTTACCACCTATCATACCTACAACTGATGTTTCTTTAAACAGAACAATAAACTCACTAACTAAAGCAGGCATAATTTTTTTGACAGCCTGTGGAATAATTATAACTCGCATTGAAAGCCCATATGACATACCCAGTGCCCGTGCTGCCTCCATTTGTCCTTTATCAAGCCCTTGAATACCAGCCCTAATAATTTCTGCCACATATGCTGCAGAATTTAGCCCAAACCCTATAACAGCAATTACAAAAACAGATGTTTCAAGAACACCAGTAAATACAAGATTAAATAAAATAAAAAGCTGAACAACTGTAGGAGTGCCACGAATAACAGTTATATAAATTAAAGCTAGTTTTGTTAGTGGATTAAAATCCCTTAAATATGATAATCTATCTGATTTAACATTTTTAAATGGCTTAAAGTCTGATATAGTCATAAGTGATAATATAACACCTAATATTATACCAATTAAGGCAGCTAAAAATGTAACATTTAATGTAAACAACAGCCCATTTACAATAAGCATATAGCGTTCGTCTTTTATAAATATATGATATAAAACACCTAAATATCCGTCCATTACACACCACTACTAAAAAATTTCCGTTATTATATTATGCTAAAATAAAAAAAGCAAAAGAAATTATATGAATTTTTATTTTATTATAAAAATAATTGCAATCATTTTTTTATCATTACAACACACATAAAAAATTCTTCGTTATCTGATGGGATATCTTCAAGAAGGTTATATACTTTTTGATTTTTATTATAAGCATTAAAAACTGCTATGGCCAGTGATGGTTTATTATTAGCTATAAAATCTTTTATAACTTTACCATTATCATTTATTTTCATAATAATAACAGTTTTAACTACCTGCAGGATATTACTTATTTCTTCATGGTTATCAGGACATGGAATAATTGCAGCTTTATCTTGAAAATCTACAATAGAGTTACCTGTTAATGATGCAGGTGCTAAAAATGATGGTATGCCAGTAACTGCTTCAAGCTCTATATTTTTTTCTTTTAATATGCTGTATATATCTGGAAAAGATGAATAAATAGTCATATCTCCCATAGTAACATATGCTACTTTCATACCTTTATCTATACATGATACCATATCATTAATAAAAATATTTAATTTTTCAAACCTGTTTGTGCTTTCTCCACTAAATTCATGAAATTTTATTTTTTCTCCACAGCCTATCTTATCTAATATTTCAATAACTTCTTCCTGGCTGTTAAAAATTTTGCCACCCTGTAAAAATATTACATCACTTTCTTCTAACACTCTTTTTGCTTTTAAGGTCATCATTTCATAATCACCAGGTCCTAACCCCACTGCGTAAATTTTTTTTAGCATTTTCCACCTTTACTATTGACTTTTTTCGTAACACGTTTTATAAAATAAGTAACACTATATTTATTATACAAACCTAAAATGAACCCCCTGCAACTTTGTTATACAGGGGGTTTGTTTTATTATTGGTTAGATGTATCTTTTTTTGGTCTTCCACGTTTTTTAGCAACTGGAGTATCGGCTTGCTGGTTTTCGCCACTAACTTCTTCTTTTTTATCTTTTGTTATTAAAGTATTCTCATCAGTGCTTTTTGCTTCTACATTTTCTGCATGGTTTTCATTTTTATTTGATTTAGCCTGCTCATCTTTATTCTGATTATCTTGCATTTTTTCTTCATCTTTTTTAGCAGGCGGCAGTGCAGCTCTAGCATATTTTGATTTTGCTTTAATAAGCATATAAACAAGTATAATATTTAATAAAATAGATACAAGGGCAACAATAATAGCAATATTTCTATATTGGTTATTTGCACTAATAGTTCCTTGAAGATTATCATAAGCTGCCTGAGTATTTGCAACCTGCCCGGAAAGTTCTTCTATTTTAGTAGTTAGTTCAGCAACTTTATTTTCAAGTTCAACAATAGTCATATCTTTAGTATTTAATGTGGAAACAAGTTCATCTATTTCTTTTTGCAGTGCTGCAACTTGTTCTGCATGAAAATCTACCTGATTACCATTACTTACCTGATTATCATCAAGAAAATTGTTGGAATTTTCTGTAATATTTGGCTCTGCAGTAGTATTGTCGCTTTCTTTAATACCTAGTGCATTACACCCTGCTGTAATAACTAATAGAAATATTAACATTAAAGTATATTTTTTCATAATTTACTCCAGTTATATAATTTTATATATTATTTACCATATTCCATTTGTTTGCAATAGTTTTTTATATCTTGATAAATATTTATTTATAATTTATATTAGCAGTAACAAAAAGTATTTAAGTTAATTTCAGTTCTTCCGATATTCTTAAATAGGATTGTATACTGTTGCAATATAATTGTGAGGTGAAGTCTTATGGATAAAGTAGATATACTAATGGCTGTTCTTGGTTTTGCTGCTTACATGGCAATAATGGTAGATTTACGTAATTATGAGCGTAAAATGGCAGCTTTTGAAGCAGTGCAGGAAAGAAGAAGAAAGTATGCAGAATTACAGGCTGAAAGAAGAAAAGCTGAAATGGCTATGGAAAAATCTATACAGGAAAAGATTAGGAAGAAAGACCGTTCTGGGCAGCCTGTTGGTTTAAACATGTTAGATGGTGTAAATTAATATTAAGGTGAATAAATTATGAACGAAAGTGAATTTTATAATCTTAATGATATTGAAAAGATGGACTATGTTTTAGCATGTCTTTATAAGGCTCACAGTTTATTTAAGGCAATATATGACAGTGGATGTGGTTTTGAACAAAGTGTTATAGATGAGCTTGAATACTTAGGTGATGAATTTTCACGTATAGGATTTATGGTAGAAATTCAAGATTATACAGATGTTTATACTGATTTAAATAAAAATCTTTCACGTCTTTCTTCAATAGTGGCAGTAATTGAAGAGTATATCTATAAGAACAGAACGGTGAATTAATCTTTTTTAAATAATTCTTGCTTTTTATATAAAATTTGTATAGAAGGTAATTTTTAAGTTACTGGAAATGGAAAGGTGTCCGAGTCTGGTTTAAGGGGCACGCCTGGAAAGCGTGTGTGGGGCAACTCACCGAGGGTTCGAATCCCTCTCTTTCCGTAAATACTAAAAAGGGGCAGTGTAAACTGTCCTTTTTTTTGTATTTACAGAGGGATTCGAAGGACTTTTTTCGCCGAGCGAGTAGCGAGGCGAGTGTATTTTACGAGGACACTTTTTCCCGACTGAATAAAGAGGAATCAGAAAAAGTGGCTGGAATAAGCAGACAGGACGTCTGCGACAGAAAAAAGCCTGGTCTTCCAAATCAATTTAGGACAAATTGATTTGGAAGGCGAATACCTCTCTTGTTTGTAAAACAAGGGATTCGAAGGACTTTTTTCGCTGACTGAATAAGGAAATATCTTCTAATATAATATTTATTTCTGATTATATCATATAAAGCAAAGATAATATGTATAATCATTAAATAATAATTGGTGTTGAATATGAACATTATCTGGTTTAGTGTATACTTGTAATCTTCATTTGATATCTGAGCAAGTAATTAATACGAGCCTGTGAAAAAAAGTCTGTAAATAGTGCAAACTTAAGTTTTCTATGATATACTAAAAAAATATGAAAGGAGC
>CALUZC010000054.1 GCA_944325215.1 uncultured Mucispirillum sp.
GTGATAATATAACTTTAGCTCCTAAATATGGATAAAAACTATTAATATTTTACTAACTTTCGCATTCGCTTATAATGTTCCAACTAGTAAAAATTATAGACTCTTCGGCTCCGCATCAAGGTGACATAAGGTGTTGCAAAAAAAATGGGGGTGAAGCAGTGGAATTTGCAATTGATTTTGTGTCTTTTTTATGGTAGCATAACAACCTTTATAGGAGATATTTTATGAAAAAAGTTTTTTTATACTTTTATTTCTTTATACTCTATACTTTCTTGATATTTATTCTATAACTGCTTGGTTGGGGGGGGGAATCCATTAAGTGAAAAAAATCACTTAAAAAACCTTTCTCCTGCGATAATTGCACTATTTTCTACTTTTATATTGCTTTCTTCTATTTTAAATGAAAAAATTTTTAAAATATTTATGTATATTATATCTATTCCTATTAGTATTTTAAATATGGTTATAATATGGTATTTGCTGTATTATAATACATTAATTGATTTTGATATAATGAATACCATTATGAATACAAATATGCAGGAAACAAAAGAATATTTTTCTGTTGTATTTGATTATAAAATGGTTATTGCATTTGTTTCAGTTATAATACCATTTGTACTTGTATTTTTTATGAAGCCTTATAAAATTACAAATAAAATTATTTTATCTGTTTTATGTTTGACTGTTATAGTTATTATTGCCCTTACTCATAATCAAAGATGGGTTAAAAGGGAAATAGCCATAGCTAAAATCTATAATACATACGTTGTAACAAATAAACATAGAAAAGAGTTTCAAGATATTTTACTTAATGCAGATAAGACAGCCATTAAATTTGATAATATTTCATCTTATCTCACAGATAACAAGCAAACATTTGTTTTTATAATAAATGAATCACAAAATAAAATCCATTTTTCTATATACGGCTATGAAAAAAATACTACTCCATTTTTAAACTCTATTAAACATGAACTATATATATTTAATAATGTAGATGCTCCCCATGTTTATACTAATGATTCTGTTGAAAAAATGATTACTTTTTCAGATAACTACAATAAATTAAAAGGCTATGAAGCTGGTGATTTAATTAGATTTTTTCAAGATGCTGGCTTTAAAACCTACTGGCTTTCTAACCAATATTTTTTAGGTCCATATGAAAGCCTTTATTCTGCAATAGCTTATCGTGCAGATAAAACAGTATTTTTAAATAAAATATCAGGTCAGTTTTTAGAAACTGCTAATTATGATGGAGCATTAATCAAACCATTTAAAGAAGTACTTGATGAAAATGTTAATAAAAAATTTATTGTACTTCATTTTATGGGAAGCCATGCTCCTTTTGAAGCAAGATATCCAAAAGGGTTTGGAAGTTTTGATTATAATTTGGGTATAGCTGATTTAACAGGTGGTATTTCAAAACAAAAAGATATTGCAACATACAATAATTCTATTGAATACACAGATTACGTTATGAAAGAGATTATAAATTTATTAAAAAAAGATAATTCAGAATCTTTTCTTTTATTTTTATCAGACCATGGCACAGATGTTTATGACACTTTTCCAGATAAAATTTTACCCCGCAGTCATTCATATCTTGTACCTGCAATGGTAGAAATACCTTTTTTTATTTGGTTTTCTGATAGATATAAGGAAAATTATGTAAATGTAGTTAATAGAACTAAAAATTCATTAAATAGACCATATCAAGCAGATAGAGTTACCCATACTATACTTGATTTAGCACGCCTTTCTCATAAAAAATATGTTGACAATGATAGTATCATTTCTGATAATTTCACTATTAAAGAAAGGTTTATTGGAGATAAATCTTTAGATAATGGCTGGGAATTTAGAAAATAGTTTCATTAACTGCCTACAAAATCTACAAACTGGCAGGGCTTTCCCTTTTCTTCAATTAGTTGTCCCTGCTCTTTTTTATATTTCATTAAGTTATTATTTAATGGCAGCACTAATATACCACCTTCTTTTAATTGCTCTATTAAACTTTGTGGTAATTTTTTAGCCCCAGCTGATGCTATTATTTTATCGTATGGGCCGTGCTCTTTCCAGCCTTTGCCACCATCATCAACTTTTAAACTTACATTTGTAATACGAAGGGATTTTATAGTGGTGCGTGCTTTCTCCATTAGTTTTGGCAAAAGCTCTATGGCATATACATGGTTTGTAAGGCGGGATAATAAAGCCGTTACAAATCCACTGCCTGAACCGATTTCTAATATATTATCACTTTTTTTAAGCTCTAACATTTTAAGCATTGTAGCAACTGTAGTAACCTGAGATATAGTCTGCCCCATACCAATAGGCAGTGCCTTATCTTCATATGCTTTTTGTTTCATTCCTTCATCTACAAATAATGCTCTTGGTATATCTGTAAATGCCTGTAATATATCTTTATCACTATCACATGCAGGGGCCACAATATCATCTAAAAAATATTTTGGAGTTTTTATAATCATTGCAGCACTTGTGTTCCTATACCTGAATCTGTAAATATTTCAAGCAGTATAGAATGTTTTATTCTGCCGTCTATTATATGGGCTTTACTTACTCCATTTTTTATAGCTTCCACTGCACAGTCTATTTTTGGTATCATGCCGCCTGTTAATGTGCCGTCTTTTTTCATGCCTTCTGCATCTTCTGGGTGGATTGTGGAAATTCTTTTTCCTTCCTTATCCTTTACGCCGTCCACATCTGTTAAAAGCATTAATTTTTCTGCCTTTAATGCTGAAGCAATACTTCCTGCTGCTAAATCTGCATTTATATTATATGGCTCATAGTTTTCACTTATTCCAACAGGTGCTATAACTGGGATAAAACTTCCCATTACATTTTCTATGATTTTCGTATTAACTGCTTCTACTTCCCCTACTAAACCAATATCAATACGCTGTAGCACACCTTTTTCATCGGCTGCATCAACGTATAATTTTTTTGCCTTTATTAAATTTCCGTCCCTGCCTGAAAAACCAACAGCACTGCCACCTGCCTTATTTATCATACTTACTATTTCTTTATTTATTTTCCCAGCTAATGTCATCTCCACTATTTCCATACTAGCTGTATCTGTTATACGCATACCTGAAATAAACTCACTTTGGATATCAAGACGTTTTAAAAAAGAACCAATCTGTGGTCCACCACCATGAACTATTACAGGGTTTATGCCAACATATTTTAAAAGTGTAATATCTTGAGCGAAACTGTATTTTAACTCATCGTTTTCCATAGCATGCCCACCGTATTTTATTACAAATGTTTTGCCAGCAAATTTTTTAATATAAGGTAGTGATTCTATTAATATTGACGCCTTTTCTATTACATCTTTCATGTTTATATCCTTAAATTTATTTATATCTTACAACAAATGCACCACTATACTCACTTAATTCTGAAGTGATTGCATTTTCTGCCTGCTCTTTTGATGAATAGCCTGTTACCCACACTCTATTCCATTCTGTGCCTTTTGCATAACCTTTTGACATAACTGCACGGCTGCCAAATTTTTCAGCTAATCTTTTTGCATTATCTTCCACTGAAAATGCACCTATTTGAACTGCAAAATTACCACTATCTATATTTACAGTTTCACCATGGCTTACATAACAATCTGGATCTTCAGATAAAACTGATACTCTCACTTTCGCTGTGCCCTTATCTATCATACCAAGCCTTCTTGCACCTACTTCTGTTAAATCTATTATTCTGCCCTTTGAGTATGGGCCTCTGTCATTTACCCTTACTATAATGCTTTTTCCATTTTCTAAATTTTCTACCTTTACTAATGTTGGAAGTGGCAGTGTTTTATGGGCTGCTGTCATAGCTTTTTGGTTATATCTTTCACCGTTTGCTGTTAATTTACCATGAAAGCCAGGACCATACCATGAAGCAATACCTATTTCACTATACCCATCAGCACTTTCCATTGGGTAATATGTTACACCATTGATTTTATAAGGTTTACCTATTTTTTTAGGGCCGGGAGCAGCTACTGCTTTACATTTTCCTGTGGATTTTACTGCTTCATCTACTTCTACAGGCGCCTCTTGAAAAAAACCATCATCAGAATATGATTTACCACTATCACTTACATTATTATTTGCATAAGATACTGGCTCTTGAGCATATTCATCTGCACTATATGTTTCATATTCTTCTGTTTTTTCTGCTGGTTTATAACTTGATGTTGCTGCACTTGGAAAGTAGTCTTCATATCGTTTAACTTCAACTTCTGAAAAAGCACTACAGCCCTGCATTACTATTATTACCGCTGCTGCACTTATTAAATATTTTTGTTTCATTATATCTTTATACCTTAATTATTTATATTATTCTGCATTTAAAATTTCTGCTTTAAAAGATGTATTATCAACTACAAGCTCTGCATATGTGCCGTATTTTAAACTTCTATTTAATGATGTAGAGCCAGGATTTAAAAACCACACACCTTCTATCTCTTCATTTACAGGCACATGAGTATGGCCAAAAACTATTATGGCAGGATCTTCCTCACTAAAAGTGTAATAAAGCCTGTCTATTACATTATTATAGTTACCTGTGCCATGGTTTATACCTATTTTTATACCTTCTACATCTATAATTAACTGTAAAGGCAGTTTGGAGCCAATATCACAATTACCTTTTACTGCATATAAACACTTGCAGATATCTTCTAACTCATCTATAAAGTTAAGAGTATCAGCATCGCCAGCATGGATAACTATATCTGCTTTCTTAATCTTATTTAAAAGATTATCTGAAAGCTTTTCTACGCTTGATGTGTGTGTGTCTGATATTATTATTATATTAGTCATTTTCTAATATATAACGGGAGCCATAAAAATGTCAATAATTTCAAAAGAGATTTTTAAAAAAAATATTCCCTTTATTAATATCTTAGAAGATATTCAGAAAGAATATAACTGCAAAATTTATTTTGTTGGTGGCTGCCTGAGAGATATTTTATTAAATAAAAATATTTCTGATATTGATATGACAGCAGAAAATATTGATTATATAAAGTTTGCAAAAATTTTTGGTAAAAAAATAAAATCATTTCCTATATCTTTTAAAGATAATATACGTATTATGAAAAATAATTTAGTCATAGATATTTCTAAACTTAGGGGCAAAAATATATATGAAGATGTTTTAAAAAGAGATTTTACTATTAATAACCTTGCATGCTCTTTAGATGGTGAAATAATTGGCGATATATCTGATATTAATAATAAAATAATTAAAATAGTAACAGATAATTCTTTTATTGATGACCCACTTCGTATTATACGTGCCTTTCGTTTTGCTTCTACTTTAGGGTTTATAATTGATGATGATACCATTAATAATGCCTGTATTAATAAAGAACTTATTAAATCATCTGCAAAAGAAAGAATATTAGAAGAATTTAGAAAAATGTTCAATGGGGAAAATCTTTCCTATGCTCTTAATTTACTTGAAAAGTATAATATTTTATCTCCACTTCTAAATCACAGCCTTACTAACAACGAAAAACTTATTAATGCAAAAACAAAAACATCAGAGTTTCATCTGCTTTTATATATTTGGACTAAAGATATGGATTTTATTAATAACCTTAACTTACAGGTTCAGGAATTAAAAAATATAAACTTTTATTCTAAAATTGATTATGAAGATTTAAAAAAATATAATCCAAGAGAGCTTTCTTTTTTTGCTTTTAAAAATGCAAAGCTTATAGAAAAAATTTCTCTATTTATAGAATTTAATTTTAATGATAATTTACTTGCTAATAATTTAATAAAAGCATATAAATCACTTGATTTTTCTAAAACTAAAGCTGTAAATGGAGCTCTTCTTCAAAAATTAGGCTTTAAACCTTCCCCAATATTTACTACAATACTAGAAGAAACTTCTTTTTTACTTGCAATTAATGAGCTTACAAGTAATAATATAGAAGATTATATCATAAAAAAATGGGGGAATATATGAAATTCATTAGGTATAAAATTGATAAAACAGAATACCGTGGCATACTAGATGGTGATAAAATTAAGCGTATTAACGGCACTATCTTCCATGACTATTCACTTACTACTGATATAATTCCCTTATCTGAAGTTACTATACTTCCACCTGTTCTTCCTTCAAAAATTATAGGCTTTCGGAAAAACTATAATGGTTCAAGGCATGAAATCAGCCCACAGGTATTTTTTAAACCACCTACAACTATTATTGGTGCAAATGATAATATTATTTTACCAAACGGGGTGGAAGATGTTAGAATTGAAGGCGAAATGGCTGTGATAATTGGTAAAAAATGCAAAAATATACCTGAAAGCCAGGTATTAAACCATATATTAGGCTATACTATTGCAAACGATATTACAGCACCACAGGGTAGTGCTGATTTAAATGTTACTATTGGTAAAGGGTATGATACTTTTACTCCACTTGGACCATATATTAATACTGAAATAGATATATCAAATCTTGAAATTACTACATATAAAAATCATGATGTCTGCCAGCATGGGTTTACTTCTTCTATGATTTATGATGTGCTTTTTCAAGTATCATTTTTATCCCATGTTATGACATTAAATCCAGGCGATGTTATTTTAACAGGCACACCATCAAGTGCTGTCCCTGTAATTGATAACGATGTGATTACTATAAAAATAGAAAATTTAGGCATTTTAGAAAATAAATGTATTAGAGAAAGTAATGGATAAAATAGAATGTGATATGTGTGGAGTATGCTGCACAGCTTACAGCATATCTTCCCTTAATAAAAAAGCAGGAGAGCCTTGTAAACACCTGCTTCCAAACGGCAAATGTGGCGATTATGAAAATAGACCACAGGTATGCCGTGATTTTCAAGCAGACTATTTTTGCTACTTTTTATCTTCCCTTGATAAAGATGAGCAGATAAGTATAATCCATGAAATATATGGTGAGTAAGTATGCTAAAAAATATTGCCTTAACTGGTGGTATCGCCTGTGGCAAAAATAAAGTTGCAGATATTTTTCATGAGCTTGGTTTTTATACCATAGATTCTGATGTTATAAGCAGAAAAGTTATGGAAAAAGGTGAATCAGCATACATAAAAATAGTTGAGTATTTTGGTTTTGATATAATTGATGAAAATGAAAATATAATACGAAAAAAACTAGGCAGCATAGTTTTTACCAATAAAGAAAAATTAAAAGTATTAGAAGAAATAGTTCACCCTGCTATATTTGATTATGAAAAAAAGCTCCGCTCTCAAATTTATGGTAAAGATGATAAGGCTGTTATAATAACCCATGCTGCTAAGATGATAGAAAGTGGCAGCTTTACCCATTACGATGCTCTAATTGTAGTTACTGCTGAAAAAAATATACAACTTGAAAGGCTTATAAAAAGAGATAATATAACTTATGAGCAAGCACAAAATATATTAAATAACCAGTTAAGTAATGAAGAAAGGCTTAAATTTGCTGATTTTATAATAGATAATTCATCAGATATAGTTAATTTATACAAGGAAGTAAAAAGAATATATAATCTAATAAATCAAATAAATTATGGTATAAAGCATTAATAATATTTCTAAATTTATCTTTAATGAGCCTGTGAAAAAAAGTCTGTAAATTCAGTTTTCTATGATTATATTTTTACATATCCTGCTCTATGAATACCAGA
>CALUZC010000055.1 GCA_944325215.1 uncultured Mucispirillum sp.
AATATTATTTTATTTAAAGAGATTTAACAACCACTTTTTTATTTACTACTTTTTTCGCAATCGTTTTTAGAATTTACTTTTTTTTCACAGGCTCTATCATTATTTACATAGATATTGAATATGGCTTACATTATCTATATTGGCAGGATTTATTTTTCTACCACCTGCACATTTTATTTCTGTAATATAACCATTTTCTGTAGTTATATCGGCTACAAAATTACCATTTTCATTATAATATTTTCCAATATTTGAAATGCCGTTTTCAGTAATTGGTACAATATAGTTTACAATATTGTTTTCATAATAAAATGTGGCAGTGCCTTTTTTATCTTTTACAACTATTTCTAGCATTTTATTATTAGTATTTTCAGGGTCAAAAAGGATTTGTGTAAAATCTATACTATTAATTATTTCTTTTAAGGCATGTTTATTTTGAAGTGGGTTACCACTAATAGTGTTATATTTAAAATATGTGTTGTAGTCTGAAGCATATACTTTTGCAATAGTCTTTTTTTCATTATTATACTTTATAATTTCTATGGGAGATGCCAGCTTTCCATTTTCAAGGTTAAAACGCATTTGTCCTTCATCTTTTGTAATACAAATAACTCCAGTTGCATTTTTATTATCAACTTCCTTATTTTTCAAAAGCCTGTATAGATTGGTATTTAATTCTTTATCAGTATAATCGCATTTATATTCTTCTGCAAAAGAAACATTTGCAAAAGAATATAAAAGCATAAAAATAAAAAGTTTTTTCATAAGTTACAATTAATTACAGTCTACTTGTAACCCTTGTTCATAGTTAGAAATTTCAGCTTTAGTCCATTCAGCGCCATTTTTTCTTTCATTAACACATTTGCCGGAAACAAGTTTATCATTTTTATATTTTAAGACAGCATATAATTTGCCTTTTTCATCATATATTTCA
Source organism: uncultured Mucispirillum sp. (assembly GCA_944325215.1). Lineage (GTDB taxonomy): Bacteria > Chrysiogenota > Deferribacteres > Deferribacterales > Mucispirillaceae > Mucispirillum. Next base: position 935 of record CALUZC010000055.1, read on the forward strand.
CTTTCCCCATGAACTTTAAAGTTTTTTACAGCAGTAATACTATCCATAGAACCATCTCTACGGTAGCTGGTTATTGAACCATCGCCTTTTTTCATATCCATTATATATGCTTTATTGCCATTATCATGGTAAAACTCCATTATAATATCTAATTTCCCCATAATTTTATCCATTTTTTTCATATCTTTAGGGTTCATAGAGTTTACATTGGCAAGCTGTTCCATAAAAGTATATGATGAAGCATAAACATATAATGCTGGTTTACTATTACTGGTTATTTCAAATTCCATAGGACCTGAAAGTTTACCATTTTTTAAAGAAAATGCTAAAGTTCCATCATCTCCGTCTGTAAAACAAATTTTACCACTATTATTTTTATATGAATAATTTTTATTAGTTAACAGCGATTCTATAACATCACTATTTTCAGTAAGCTTTAGATTATATTTACAGTCTTTTATTTCAGCATAAGCATTAAAGGAAAAAAGTAGTATAAATGAAAATATTATTTTTTTCATAAATCTCCCTCCATAAATTTATATTAGTTAAAGCATTTTGGTGGCAGGTTTTTATCTAATTCTTCTATTTTATCCTTATTTTTCATAAGTTCATAGATAGTATCATATGTGCCATCAAGCAGGCTTTTTTGTAATGTTGGTTTAATGCCAGCTTTATATGATTTATCCCCTGCTTTAATTTCTGCTTTTTCAATATCTATTACTACTTCAGTATTCGGGTTATTTTCAATATATGAAGCAAGCTCTGCAATTTCATTTTTAGGAAGTGTAATGCATACAAGCCCTAAAACTGATGAATTACCATAAAAAATCTCAGCAAAACTTTCAGCAATAACAGCTTCATAGCCTGCTCTTTTAATAGCCTGTGGAGCATGTTCTCTTGATGAGCCACAGCCAAAATTATTACCACTTATCATAATTTTAGCACCACTGTATGCTTCATTATTCATTGGGTGGTTAGTTGGGTTACCCTGCTCATCAAAACGTTCATCTCTAAAAGCCTGCTCACCAAGCCCATCAAATGTAACACATCTTAAAAACCTTGCAGGTATAATCCTATCTGTATCTATATCATCGCCAACCATTGGCAATGCTTTTCCTTTTATTTCTTTAATATTACCAGTCATTTTTATCTCCTTACATCATATCTCTAACATCAGTAATAGCACCATTTACAGCAGCAGCAGCCACCATTGCAGGGCTTAAAAGCATAGTTCTACCAGTTGCAGAACCTTGTCTGCCTTTAAAGTTTCTATTTGATGTGGAGGCAGATATTTGGTCGCCAACAAGTTTGTCAGGGTTCATAGCAAGGCACATAGAACAGCCTGGCTCTCTCCATTCAAAACCAGCATCTTTAAATATTTCATGAAGCCCTTCTTTTTCTGCCTGCTCTTTAACAATAACAGAGCCTGGAACAGCCAATGCTTTCACACCTTTTGCTACTTTTTTACCTTTTAATATTTCTGCTGCTATTCTAAAGTCTTCAATTCTTCCGTTTGTGCAGCTGCCTATAAAAGCAACATCGATTTTAGTATCTTTAATAGGTGTGCCTGCTTTAAATTTCATATACTCTAATGCTTCTTTCATAATATCATTTTTTGGTTCAGGTATTTTTTCATCAATACCAATTGCCATTTCTGGTGTAATGCCCCATGTAACCATTGGTTTAATAGCATTTACGTCAAATTTAACAATATCATCATAGCTGGCATCTTTATCACTTGCCATGCTTTTCCAGTATTCTACTGCCTTTTCAAAAGAAGCACCACTTGGAGCATAAGGTTTGCCTTTTAAGTATTCGAAAGTAGTGTTATCTGGGTTCATATAGCCAACACGTGCACCACCTTCAATAGCCATATTACATATTGTCATTCTAGCTTCCATACTCATGTTATCAACAGCAGAGCCTGCAAATTCGTAAGCATAACCTAAGCCACCATTTACACCAAGGCGGGCAATAACAGTTAATATTAAATCTTTAGAGTAAACCCCTTTGCCCATAGTGCCGTTTAATTCAATTTTACGCACTTTAAAAGGAGCAATACTCATAGTTTGAGTTGCAAGAATATCACGCACTTGCGATGTACCAACACCAAAAGCAATAGCACCAAATGCACCGTGAGTTGCAGTGTGGCTGTCCCCACAGGCAACAGTCATACCCGGCTGAGTAAGCCCTTCTTCTGGCCCTACAATGTGAATAACGCCGTATCTATTATTTTTAACTCCAAAAAGTTGTATGCCAAAATCAGCAGTATTTTTTTCAATAGCTGCCATCATTTCTTCAGCTAAAGAATCTTTGAAAGGGCGTGCAGTATTATCTGTTGGAATAATATGGTCATGAGTTGCAAAAGTACGCTCTGGGTGAGCAACTTTTAACCCAAGTTCTCTAATCATAGCAAAAGCCTGAGGGCTTGTAACTTCATGCAGTAAGTGCAGGTCTATAAACAGCTGGGACTGACCACTTGATAAAGTGGAAACAACGTGTTTTTCCCAAACTTTTTGAAAAAGATTTTTTCCCATTTTTTTATCCTCATTAAAAAAATATATAAAGAGAATAATAATACTAAAATATTAAAATGTAAAGATATAAGAACAAAAGAAACAATGATAATTTTAAATTGTGTATAATTTGTAGAGAAAAAAGGTTGACATATTTAATATTATATATGTAGAATAGAATATTAAGATAGTGGGTGGTAAATTATGAGTGATTGGCGGTTTAATTTTCCAGAAGAATTATCTTATGAAAATATTGCTAAGAAGATGGGTGGCACCCTTATTACTAGCAGTGATTTAGATTTTCAATTTGGTTCTTTAAAGCATGTGGATGCAGTTGGCAAAATGGCAGATATTCCTGTTAACGATGAAGAACTGCGAAATTATGTTTTCAAACTTCCTAAACGCTTTGATGAATGGATAAGGAAGTGAGATTATGCCAAATTATAATATCAAAGGTCTTTCCTCAGAGCTTAAAAGAAATTATCCAGTTTTTAAACAGTCTATTGAAGCAGTTTATCTTTATTACAGTCTTCATGAAAATATGCTTTCAATTTTATCAGGTTATAGGGATTATGATATATCACATAGTATGATGAAAGCACTGCTTGAAATATTTGATATAGAATATGAAAAACAGCCATCAAAACATAAGGCACTGGCAAACTGTGTAAATATAATATTTAATGAATCACTTATTGTATCAGAAAACCTAATAAAACAGCTTAAAGATACATTTCCTAGCAGTGATTTTAAAGATTTAAAATATATTCCCCATTTATCTTTAGCGGATAAATTAAATTGTTATAAGCTTATTATAAACAAGGTGATGAAAACCCCTTCCAAACCAAGTATTATAAACTATAATCATGGTTCAAACTACAAATTTGACTTTGCAAGGATGGGGAAGATAATATCGCTGTTTTATAATTTTATCATTCTTTATGAAAAAATATTTACAGAAAAAAACAATATTAATAGTAAACCTGTAAACAATAAGGATGTATTTATTACAGAATTTTTTATGTTTCTAAGCCATTTTACTTTTGCATATATGACAGATTATACAAGCGAAAGTGATGATGAGCGTGCAAGAAATTTTATTGCCAATAATCTTGGAAAGGCCGAAAAGCATTTAGAAAAAGGTATATTGAGTATTGCTAAAATATTATCAAGTTCTATTGTTGCAAGTAACAATATGGATAATGATTTGGTTATACAGCTTGCAGCTATCAGGCAGAAAGAGTATTTTTCACTTGCTCAAAATATTGAAGCAAGGGTTACATCATATATCTTGTGGTTAAGCTATGTGGAAATAATCAACGGTAATATGGAAATAGTGGAGCTTTTAAATAAAATCCAATCAATGCTTGCTTCAAAATAATTATATAAAATCTTCAATATTTGTTTCTTGTTTATAGCTTTTTATATCAAATTTATTTCTTTCTACTATTTTATCTTTTTCATAATCAACATCGCCTATTAAAAGTGGTGAAAGTGGGTTATGTAGTTTATAATTTTTATAGGCACCATCTTTATTAATATTTGCATAGCAATAAAGGCAGTTATGGATACAGGAATTATATTCGCCAATATCGATACATTTTATACATCCACAGGCTTCCCGCTGGTTATCTTTTGGTGCTTTTATTTTAGCACCTGTAATTTTTTCAATTAATTCATTATCAATACATTTGCCGTGGTTTATATTATATTTTTCTAAATCTATTTTTTCAGCACAGCTTTCAAGGATAATATTATGGCTTTTTGCAATAGATGAAAATTTTTCAGCTAATTTATACATATCATCAGTTGTAATATTAAAAACATTATGGCTCTGCATATTTTTAGATGTATTATTATAATAATCAAGAAAACTGATAATTATTTTATTTGTATAATCTTTTAAGTGGTTGCATAGTTTTTCAAAAGCTTTTATGTGGTAATCTATGGTGTAATTATTAGTGAGTATAATAGGGTCATATCTAAGTATAACTTTTTCTTTGCCAATAAGTGTGGATAATTCTTGAAATGAATTTATGATTATTTTTTTATCTAATAAGTTTTCTTCCATATCTTTTTTGTATGGGGTGATAGTATATTGAAAATAATATTTATAGCCCATATTATCAATATCTTTTAAGTATTTGTGAAAGGGGAGAGAATTTTTAGTCCAAAAAACTATTGCATCAATATTATTTGGAGATAAAGGTATATGAGATATAAGGCGTGCATTAAATGGATTACGCACAAGGCAATAACCATCATGCAGTCTATTCATAAACCATTTAGAATAAAATGCAGGAATATCTGTTCTTCTTGATACACTTAAAATCATAGGGGATTATAAATTATTCAAAATTTTTATAACTTCATTAATATCATAAGGGTGAAGTCTGCCCAATTTTTTTATGAAATCATCTTTCAGCAAAGATAATTTTTTACTTAATCTAATCACAGTAGGTTTTATAAGCCCTGCTTCTTTAAAAAATTGTATAGAATATTCCCCAAAATATTTTTCTCTAGGCTTGTGAGATGTCATTTTAAATGAAATAATATAAGCTTCTTTTTTATCTATAACTAAGACTGGACGCAATTTTGCTTCTGCTGGATTATCTTCAAAGGCAACTTTTGCAAGCCATACTTCCCATTTTTGCATTATTTTTCAATACCTGTTAAATAGATACTGTAATCTTCTTTATCATCGTAGTCAGCAGGCAATACTAATAATTTTGAAGTATTATCACGTTTGCTTATATATTCTATATTATCAAGATTTGTATTATTAATTTTTGCTAAATTATTATTTTTAAAATATTTTAAAATACTTTCTTTTGAAATAATATTATTTTCGTTTTCTTTATATACCATATCCCATGGAGAGCCTTTTTTATGAGTAATATTTATTAATTCAGAGGAAGAATATTTGCCATAATCATTTATAACAGCAAGTAGAAGTTCAATGGTTTTACTGTCATAATTATCAAGTGAAAAATTACCTTTTATTTTAGAAATATTTTCTTTTTTATTATATTTATAAGTTTGATATACGCTTGGCACAACTGGTCCATATTTCCATGCTTCAATATCTTCATCAAACAAAGGGGTATTGTATAATGCAAGGCTGTAACCTTGAGCAAAATATAAAAATTTATGCAAAATAAGATTAGTTAATGTATTATCTATGCTGTGATTATTATAATCAATAAAAAAATTGGCAATATCAATAGATTTCATTTCATACTCTCCCTATATGTAATATAAATATATATAGGGTTTTGTCAACGAAAATTAAATTATAAGATTATCTGCTTTTAAATTTATACATTACAAAAGTAACTATAGCAGAAATAACTGCTGTATGTAGTAATGCATTTTTTATACAGTAGAATTTAAAGCAAGCCCCAAAAAAGAATACTTGGTTTAAGATTATCACAATAACCCATATTACAAAAAATACAGCTAAATTATCAGTAAAAGTTTTATAAAACTATTCTTTTGAATGATTAAAATATCATTCTATTTCTTTTAAACATATAAATCTGTATAAATGAGGGTTTATATTCAACATTATTGTTACTTTTTTTGAAATAAAATTATTTATTCAAATTAATAGTTGAATAAATATTTCATACCTTAATCTTTATTGTTATATTCTGTAATTAATGAGTTATAAATATGTGCTCCTTTTATGAAAATATGGTTTTCTTCCTTATATTTAGTTAATAGTATATTTAGACATTCCATATATGTAGTAGGTTTATATTCTTTATATATTTTTTGATATATATTATAAAAAATTGCTAAAAATTTAATAATTTGTATTCGTAATAAGGAGCCTGTGAAAAAAAGTCTGTAAATAGTGCAAACTTAAGTTTTCTATGATATACTAAAAAAATATGAAAGGAGCTTAAGTATGTCACGAAGAAAGAAACCAGTACACAAAGTAGTAATGACGGAGGGTAAGCGTCAAATAATAGCGAATTTATTATCAGAATACGATATTAAATCAGCTAATGATATTCAAGAAGCCTTAAAAGACCTGTTAGGTGGTACCATCAAAGAGATGATGGAAAC
>CALUZC010000056.1 GCA_944325215.1 uncultured Mucispirillum sp.
AAGCTCCTTTCATATTTTTTTAGTATATCATAGAAAACTTAAGTTTGCACTATTTACAGACTTTTTTTCACAGGCTCTTAATATATTATCCTTGTTGATTGCATATTGTTACAGCATTCTCTTTTGTTTTTGCATCATGGTTTATTATAAAATCAAAACCTGCATAACCTTCTACTTGGTTATATGTTACTTTAACTTTATTTTTACCCATATATTTTACTACTAAACCATTTTTATTATAATCACTTGTTGGTATATTTTCTGGGTATTTTGCACCATAAGTTTCTGCTTTCATTACTTTTTTATACACATCATTAATAGAACTTCCTTTATATGTGCATATTTTTGCACCAATATTACCACTTTCGTTGTGAATGTAACTGATACATTCTCCTGCCTTTTCAGCTTGATAAAAATTTTCATCCATATTGCCATCATAACAATATAATGTTTCAAATTCCACAGCATATGCATTTACTGCAAATAAGGAAATGGATAAAATAAGTAAAAATTTTCTCATATATCACCTAATATTAATTACTAGTTGACTGGCATATAGTAGCTTTTACAGCTTTATTTTTTTCATCATATACTAAAAAACCTTCAAAATAATATCCCTCACCGTAGTATGTTATACTAACTTTATTTTTAGCTGGTGTTGATATTAATGCTCCATTTGCATCATACTCTTTTGAAGGAATATCTTTTGGGTAATCTTTTATATCCCAGGCATATTTTTCCATTACACTATTATAAGCATCTTTTAATGATGTATTTTTATAATCACATAGTTTTGCATATAATATTTCTTCTTCAGCAGTATATAGCTCTTTACAGTTATCATTTTGAACTACTTTACCAGGCTTTTTGCTACTGCATGGAATCATTTCAAAATCTACTGCATACGCATTTACTGCAAATAATAAAACAGATAAAACAAGTAAAAATTTTCTCATATATCACCTCATATTAATTATATGAATTTTTTGAAATAATATTATAGCAAATACATACTTTCATTGCTTTATAATAATCATCTTATAATAACATATTTTTATAGTTACATGTTTTTCAATTGCATCACATATATTATTCTATCAAAATAGAAGTTTAGTTACAATATTTATTTGTTACCGCTTATAAACTCTTTAAATTTTTCTAAAATGCTTTTTAATTTTGAGCCAAACATATCACTTTCTTTTGATTCTTCACGCATTTTTTCAAATATTTCTTTCTGCTCTTTTGAAAGGTTAGTAGGTATTAATATATTTAAATCCACATAAAGATTTCCCACATTATAACCTTTTACAGAAGGCACACCTTTTCCTTTTAAAGTAATACGCTCACCTACCTGTGTGCCCGGTTTTACTTTTATTACTTCTTTTGTGCCGTCTATTAAATCTATTTCAAACTCTCTGCCAAGTATAGCATCAAAAACAGTAATAGGCAGTGTAAAATGCAGGTCGTTATCTACCCTTTTAAATATTTTATGGTCTTTTACTTTTATATGAAGCAGTAAATCACCAGAAGGGCCGCCATTTGTTCCTGCATTACCTTCCCCGCTTACTCTCATAATCATACCATCATCAATACCAGCAGGGATTTTTACTTTTATTTGTTTTTCAATAGAATGTTTTCCTTTTCCATGACATTCTGTGCAAGGCTCTTTTATAACTTTACCACTGCCGCCACAGGCTGGGCATGTAGTCTGCACTGCAAATATACCATTTCGCTGCACAAATACACCCTGACCGTTACATTTTTCACATGTTTTCATACCACCCGGCTCTGCACCTGTGCCATCACACCTTTTACAGTTTTCACTTTTTTTAACCTTTACTTCTTTTTCTACACCAAATATAGCTTCTTCAAAGGTTAATTCCTGATACATTTCAATAGACTGCCCCTTAGTAGGTCTGTTCCTTGAACGCCTTGAAGAAGAAGTGCCAAAAAAATCTCCAAACACATCGCCAAGTAAATCATCAAACACACTTCCTGTGGAGCTAAAGCCACCCATGCTGTCGTCCATCACTCTGCCGTATGTATCATACTGGTTTTTCTTATCAGGGTCTGATAAAACATCATAGGCTTCAGCAGCCTCTCTAAATTTTTCTGCTGCCTCTTTATCATCTGGGTTTTTATCAGGGTGGTATTGTAATGCTAATTTTCTATATGCTTTTTTAATTTCAACTTCTGTTGCAGTGCGTTCCACACCTAATATTTCATAATAATCTCTAGCCAAGGCTTTACCCTTCCTTAAAAATATATTTGAATGACTACTTTAATATTTTATATATGATTTTGCAAGCGAAATTTAATATATTTGGGAATAATAATATATCTATTTACATAATTAAAATAAGTATAATATTCTAATAATAAAAATATTATTGATATAATCATAAAAAAAGCCTGATAATGCTTATCTGCACTATCAGGCATATATATTTTATTTTTTAAAAAATTATTGGTTAAAAAGCCCTGGGTGTTTTTTCCTGGCATGTTCTTCTGAATCTGTGCCGTCTCCAAACATAGCTTTATAACCTGCCCTGTTTGCAGGAAGGATTGCAAAATAAATATGGAATATTAAAAATAAACCTATAATTACAAACCCTATAAAATGAACTGCTCTCATAAATGCTGCTGTTTCAATAGTAAATGATGGTCTAAACCAAAGCACAATACCACTTGCTATCATAGCAATACATACTATTATAACAGCCCATGCTGCAACCATTTGTAAAAAGCTGTATTTACCCATATATTTTGGATACTGCCAGTCAATATAAATCCTTTTATTATCCCCTAAGCCTTCTTTAATATAAGATATTACACCTTGTCCTTTTCTTAATTTTGGCGTAATGCCCCATTTTGCAATTTTAGGAAGCATTGTTAATATAAAAGGTATAGATATTAAAAGCCATAAAACAGCAGATATTCTATGTATTATTCTGCATATCTGCACACCAGTTGCAAGCACATCACTACTTGTAAGTGATGAAGCTGCACCAAGAGAAAATGGTATGCCTACCATATAAGCAATCCATGAAAAATAATCAGATACCAATGGCAGCCCTGTTATTATAAAGAACATCATAAAATGAATAATATGCTTGTGATACCATACCTGCATACTTGTAAATAATTGAACTCTTTTTTCACTCATATTATGCTCCTTATATTAGTCATGATGATTATAAGGTGAATTTTCTTTATTTTTCACCCAGTGCCTAGCGTGAGCTGCAATACCAACACCAACTGCTGCCACACCTGCAATACCTGCCACTTTCATTACATCTCTTGTAATAGAAGTTTTACTTACAGGGTTTTCAGGAAGCAGGTAAGCATCTCTATCTTCTTTTGGTGCTATTGTCATGTAAGCTAATGTGCCCACATGGTTGTTAACTTTATCAGCACCATAAACAATAAACTCTTTACCAAACACTTTAGAATAATGCTCTGCTCTTTTTTTGCTTTCAGCTATTACTTCCTCTCTTGTGCCAGAAAAGATTGCAACAGATGGGCATGCATCACTGCAGGCAGTTTTAAGCCCAGCCTGTAATCTGTCGTTACATAACACACATTTATATGTTTTGCCAGTTTCTTTAGAAAATACAGGCACATCATAAGGGCAGGCATCTATACAGCTTTGGCAGCCAACACAAAGCCTTTCACTTATTAAAACAGCTCCTGTTTCTTCTTTTGTAATAGCATTTGTTGGGCATATATCCATACATTTTGGATTTTCACAGTGGAAGCAGTGTTTTAATGCTGCAATACTTTTCACATTAGGAAAAACACCCTGCTGGCTTGTTTTTACAGTTAAATAATTATAATGTTTTAGTGGTTCATTAGATGAAATCATTACATCTTTACTTCCATTATGCTGCATTCTAGTTCTATTTTCTACAGAACATGATACAACACATGAATAACATTTTATACATGACTGGCTGTCATAACATACTGCCATTGCTTGATTACTCATTAGCCAACCCTCCTAATTTTTACGATTAAATCATGGCATGGTGCTGTGCCGTCCACTGGGGAGAAAGTAAAATTATTAATATGGTTTGGGTTAAAACCAATTTTACTTGCAATACTTAATTTATCCCCAAGTTTTGTGTAATAGCCGTTACCTACACCATAGAAAGAAAATAATGTATGTGGCTCAATAGTCTGGCTTAGAACTATTTTTGTTTTCATTGCAGCATCAGGACGTTCCACATTAAAGATTTCTACAATATCGCCGCTTTTAAGCCCTAAAGCTTCCCCTTTAGACTGGTTTATAAATACTGCATCATAATCTAAACCTTCACCAATATTTTTAAGCACAATATTATTTCTTGTTTGTGCACCAGTAAAAGAGCTAAGTGGATGAAAGCCAGTAATAGCAACAAATTCATCGCCTGCTAAATCTGCCTGATTTTTTTCCTGCAGATATTTTCTCCAGTGTGGTTCTGCATATGTAAAATCAGGGGTAAAATATAAAGCATCGTCAGTTCTGCCTTCTGCTTTTAATTTTGTATTCCACTCACACATAAATGTTGAATAAATTTCAAATTTATTTGTATTTGTCTGTTTATTTTTAGCTCCATACGAAGAATCTTTTCCAGTCCATACGCCAAGTGTTTTTAAAGCACCTTTTGTAATAGTTGCTTTCTCTTCATCTGTAATACCATTAATATTTGCAAGCTGATGGTCTATAATATAATCTATACCACCTGATTCAAAAGCACCTAATTTTTCTGCATATTCTTCACTGCTCATAAATCTTTTAGCAAGTTCAAGCATTATCCAGTAACCATTTTTAGTATCAAACATAGGTTCAACTGCCTTTTCATTAACAGATATAACAGGAAAATATGTTTTATAACTTGTTCCAAGTGGCTCATCTCTTTCCATAAATGTAGCATCTGGCAATATTACATCAGAAAATAAAGCTGTTTCGTTCCAGTATGGAGTAATAGATAATATAAATGGCACTTTTGATAATGAATTTGCAATATCAATACCACCAGCACTACCACCAATTAAATTCTGCCCATTAATAAAAAGCATATTGACAGGGTAAGGTCTGCCGTCCATAATAGCTTGGGCTAAAATTCTTCTGCACTCTTTAGTATTAATAAGTTCAAAACCTTTTTCATTTTGTGCATAATATTTAGCTATATTTTGAGCCTCTGGTTTATCAGCTTTTATTGGGCTTCCAAGTTTTACACTTCTTTGGTAAATAAGACCACCTTTTTGACCATAAACACCAAGCATAGCATTAATCATAGCAACAAACTGAACGCCTTTTGTAGAATTATAATACCTTGTAGTTCTATAACCTCTTTCAATAAAGCAGGCTGGTTTTGCTGCATTTAATGCTGATGCTAACTCTTTAATTTGAGCAGGCTCTATGCCGCATATTTCTTTTGCTTTTTCTGCTGTCATATCTTTAACGCTGTCTAAAAGTGCCTGCATAGCAGTTTTTACTTTAACACCATTTACTTCAAAATTACCAAAAAGAGCTGCTTTTTGAGATTGTGATTTTAAAACAGTAGAATTTACCGCCTCATCATAAACCATATAATCTGCTGTTTGTTCAAATGGGTTTATTATTTCAAACGGGTTACCGTCATCTACTTTTACAAGCATTTCAGCATTAGTATATTTGCGTAAAAATGCTTCATCATAATATTTATTATTAATGATTTCATTAGCTAATGCCATTAATAACACAGGGTCAGTTCCAGGGATAACAGGCAGCCATACACCATCACTTTCACCTGTTCCGTGTGGTTTTCTAGGGTCCACAATAAAAGTTTTAAGACCGTTTTTTCTTCCTCTACCAAACATTGCTCCCCAAGGGAATGCAACTAATCCACCTGCTGGGTTTCTGTTTAATAAAACTGCCACCTTAGCATTTTCATAATCTCCCATAACAACAGGAACACTGGCTCTAGGTATTTTATCACCACCAAAAACAGCACCTAAACCAATTTCATTAGCTGATGCATAACATGTATCTGCATAACTTACATAGTTATTACAGCCAAACATTTCTATGATTTTATTATCAAGACCAGGAGCAGTATTAAACCTAGGAAGGTAAGCCATAGTGTGTGCAAGCCCTTTATCTCTTAATTCTTTCATTTTAGAGCCAACAATATTTAGTGCTTCCTCCCATGTGGCAGTTCTAAATTCGCCACTTCCACGTTCACCAACTCTTATTAATGGAGCTTTAATCCTGTCATTATTATAAAGTGCAGATATAGCAGCACGCCCTCTACCACATACTGCAGGGTATCTTGTATTAGGGTTTGCACCAATTCTTACAAGCCTGCCATCTTTTACTTGAGCTTCCATAGGGCAAAATTGAGCACACATTCTACAGCTTAAATGAACTTTCTTTTCAAAGCCATAATCTGCTGGTAATGGCTCAGAAGCTTCTGCTTTTAAAGGGCTTCCCACTGCAACTTGAGATGCAGCAAGCCCAATAGCAGAAGTTTTTAAAAAATTACGACGAGATAATTTCATACTTCCTCCTATTCTTCTTCCATAATTTCGCAGTTAAAATTTTATCACAATAGGATATGTTATGCAATACAAAATATATAAAAAAATTAAATAGTGTTTTATTTTTGTTGTTATATGATTTTACATAATAATTTAATGTAAAAACAAACTTTTAGCAAAAAATTAGGTATTATAAAAAGTGAAGTATTTTAGTAGATTTTATCTATTGTTACCCATTTTTAAAACAAGATTGTAATTGTCTTATTTAAGTTCTGGCAACTTTAGTTCTTTTTTACCCAATCATAACTACCCGTTAAACGGGTAGTTTGCTCTTTGGCTATAAGCCACTACCACCTGCAGCATCTAAAGGTGCTG
>CALUZC010000057.1 GCA_944325215.1 uncultured Mucispirillum sp.
TATAAATCGGCTAAGGATATTTTTTACGAGAACTTAAACGACTGCTTAATTTGTTGCAATCGTTTTTAGAATTTACCTTATAATACAAAATATATGATTATGTATTGAGATAATAAAAAAAATATATTATGATAAGTTTTCTAGGGGGTATTATGAGAAAGATTGTTTTATTTATATTGATATTTGCCCTGCTCTTATCAGCTTGTGATAAAAACAAGACAACAGAAATTAGCAATGAAGTGGATAACAAAACTTCCAATATTACTGTTCCTGAATCTAATCCTAGAAAGTCATTAGAAGAAATCGGTTTTTGGAACAAGCAGTATTTTGTTTTAGAATACAACCCTTTGTATGGGTATTGTTATCAGCACCTTTTTCCAGCAATGGATACATCTCAGGAAAAAGATGTTATTGCTTTTCATGTATCATCATTAGATGATCCAATGTTAATATTTGTAATGGAAAAGGTATCATATAATAGCGGCACATATGAATTAAGTGGTAAAATAAATAATAAAAACTCTATAATGTATGTAAAAATGCAGGACGGAAAAACTATTAATGTAATGCTTCCAGAGTATGACATTAATAAATCATTTGATTTAGCTAGTGGAATTGCCTATTCATCGTTTTCAGAAACGTTTAATAATCAAGAAGAGCCTGTTTTTGATTTGGCAGCTTATGATACATGTGAAGAACTTGATAAGAAGATTTTAGAAGATATTTCATATAAATTAGTAGATGATAAAGTGCAGGCACAAATTGGTGTTAACGTAAAAACTGATAAAGGTTATGACTGCTGGGGAAAATGGACAAGTATAGATGATATGAAAAATGTATATTATGAGCTTAATAAAGATAAAATGCAGTTTTTAGATTATACAGATTTATTATATGCTACAGAAAATGAAAAAGCAACAGTGCGTGTAAATAATATAGAAAATTTGGCATATAAAAATGGTATTTTTTACTTTAACTTTGAAGCTAGTGAATTAATTGGTTATATGTGCCTGCCAATAGATAATAATTCATCTATGTGGGTTTTTGATGATGTAAATCTTGGTTTATTTGAGAAAATACAATAGAAAATAATATTTAAAATTAATTTAATTTTTTTTAAAAAAGTGCTTGACAAATTAGGTAAAATAATGTTTATTAAGTATCTCTTAAAGAGTTAGATACCCGCCCGGGTGGCGGAATTGGTAGACGCAAGGGACTTAAAATCCCTCGGGCAATTCACCTGTGCCGGTTCGATTCCGGCCTCGGGCATTTTATACCTTATTAATAGGTTACTATTAATATCAGGTTATTAATCAGCAACAAATTTTATTTTTTTCTTGACAAATCAAATAAACACATCCGTTGCTGGTTGCATTTTTTTAACCGCCTATTATTTAATAGGCGGTGCATTCAAAACAACAATCTATCGTTTTTATCTTTTGGTGGTGCTTTATGGTAGCTACTGAAAGAAGACAAAAACAAATCAGCTTTCACAATGTAGATTTATATAATTCTATACAAATACCCGTCCGTGAATATTTACTTGAATTAACTAATGATTTAGAATTATCAGTATTACTTAATCAAATGATATTCTCTAAAAAAGAATATATGACATTGAATGATATTCAAAAGCTATCTTTAAATGAAAAAACAAAGCAAACAATTAGAATAAAACTGGAACAACTAATTGAATTAGGTTTAATAAAAAAATATAAGAACAATAAGATTATATATAATCAAGATTTATATAAAGTAATTGATAAAGTTGTTTCGCCAAAAGAAAATGATAAAATTCTAGGAATCATTGAAGGTAAAGACCTAAATTATGAGTTCCACTATTTAATGGCAATGATAATAAATAAATTTAGAACATATGCTTTAAGTGGAATAAATGAGCTAACTATATCCATATATCAATTAAAATTAATGCTTGGTGTAAATAATTCTGAAAGTTCAATTCGCCAGGTATTAAAACAATTACAAGAAGATAGTTATATAAAAATAGAAAATAATACTAATATTAATAGATATATAATTAATGTAGATAAAATAATAAATAATTATACACTTGATGACATAAATAAATATACAGATGAGCTGGCAGAATACTATAAAGAATATTTAAAAAGAATGGCATATCATATATATAAAAATAAACTAGGTAGTAGTAATTATAATATTGATAGTTATACAAATATGACCTTAAAAAAATTTCGTAATATAGTAAAAAAAATGTTTGAAAATGGTAAAGCTGATTATTATGTTTTAAAACATATAATTATTTATTTGGTTAATAATGCAAATTTAGAAAGATATATTGAACCTGGTATAATAAAAGAAGATTATACTAAATTATCAACTCTTTCAAAAGAACTTTCTAAAAGAAAAGCAAAAAGATTATTATATAAATTTAAAAATAACTTACTCAACAATGAAAGCTATAAGGCATTAAATAAAGTCTATTGGGAAGAAGCATATAAATTTATAAATATATATAAGAATTTTTTAAGGAAAAAACATTTTGATAATCATACAGGAGTTAATTATATTGATTATGATGATTACTACCAAGAAGCCATAAATATAACTTATAAGTTATTAAAGAAATATAATATTACCGATTTTGAAGATAGTGAGAAATACGATAAAAATATACTATTACGTGAAATATTATATAGATTACAAGATTATATGTATCAAAAAAGGGATAATATAAAAAACAACCAACAGCAAGATTTAGAAAAAAAAGATTATCAAATATATACTGTTTTTATAAATAATGAAGAAACATATATAAAAACTATAAATAATTATACAACTGACCCATTATGTAGTAATTTTCTTATTAAAGATGAAGAGCCTAATCAGACAGACATTGAATATAGTGAACAAGCATTAAACAATATATTTTCCATACTTGATGAAAGAAACATATATATAATTAAGCATTATATTGGCTTTAATGGCAAAAATTTAACTTTTAAAGAAATAGGCGAACAATTAGGATTAAGCGAAAGCCTAATTGCAAGAAAATATAAACAAGCTATCCAGCAATTGCGGGAACACTTCCCGCCCGATAAAAAGCAGGAATTAAGGCAGTTAATTTTTAAGACTTAACCGCTGATGCAAAGCCAAGCAGCTTAACCAGCATAACCAAAACACACACTGCAATATAATAATATCTACTTATAAAAATCTCAAAAATTACAGTATATAAATAAAATTTAAATTACAAATTTTATTCCCGGTATATTATGTAGAAATTGTGTAGAAAACTAGCACCAAAGAAAGAAATCAATTTTTTATTTGGTGTTTTTTTATATAAGCAGTTCGCAAAAATTCATACACTACTCACAATTTCTAATACACTCTATATAAAGAATATATAAATAAAAAGGTATTATATAATTATTATATTATTTATAACGCCAAAGAAAAAAAAAGGAAGAATTTTTAAAATTAAAAAAAAAGAGTATAGCAATTATTCAAGTTTTATGATGTATGATAGTTACAATTATTTTTAATACTGCATATATGATTATTTGCTGGTAGATGTTTTTTTAAATTATATAGTAGATAATTTTAAAAATTTAAATAATCTAAAAAAATATATAGAATAGTAGATAAATATTATTAATTTCAGCAGTCTAGATTTTTGACCGCCGAATTTTTTAAATTTTCCGCCTGTATAAAGAGATAGAATATAAATATATACTTTTATACTATCCGCCAGCAAACACAGCGGACAGGGCAAAATAAAGCCCTGCATAATATAATTACTATACAGGGCTTGTTTTGCTTGACAATTAATAAGAATGCTTTTATATTATGGGTATAAACCGCAGGGCTAACTTGTAGCCCTTTGGTTTTTAAGAGTTATAACAGCTCTTTTAATAGCTTGATGACTGCGGTAACAGTTTCAAGTATTTTGGTTAAAAGAGCTATTTTTTCTTTTTTACCCATTCGCACCTCCTATTAAATTTTCAAGCATCAAACTGTAAAATTGCTTTACAGCTGATTATTATTTATATCATAAAAACCCTTATTTTTCAAGGCTTTTTTATATTTTTTGTATTTTTTTTATTGTTATAAATTCAATTTTTTTATTCTTCTTCATCAAAAATAATATTGATGTTATCTAATATTTCAAAAAGCTCTCTTCTCATTCTATAACAACGGCTTCTTGTGAATATATTAGCAAATGTTCCATCAACTATTTCTGTAAATGTTTTATTGTTTTCAAGCATATCTGATAAATCTTTTTTAAATAAATCGCCTTTATATGTTGGAATTTTTACTACCGCAAATATTTTTTCTTGATTATCTTTATATTCTTTAAAATCTTCAATTCTTTTACCGTCTTTTTCTATTTTACTTAAAAATTGGTTTAACCATACAACAATCTGCATTTTTTCGTGATTAAATTTTTTACATATAGTATCAAGTCCTGCCAGTGTGTGCGAAAGTCCTTCACCGCCTGCCAAAACTATATGAAAAAATACATTACCTACATAATTGTTAAATTCAGATGTCAACATTTCTATAGTGTCATATTCATACATATAAGTAGTTAATGGCACAAATGAGCTTGCCCCATTATCAATTATAATATTTGATTTATTGCAATTCATTAATTTATCAATTAAATCTTCCCAACCTTTATCAACTATTTTATTATCTTCATTCATAACACTTATAGGCTCTACATTTAAGGCTTTAAAGCTGGCAAAACTGGCGTTTACCTGGTCGGTATCTATTGCCAAATAATCCTGTTTTAAATGGTCTTTTAAATACTGTGTAATAAAGGTTGCTACTGTTGTTTTTCCTACCCCGCCCTTTCCCTGCAGGACAAAGTGAAAATTTTTTCTTGTTTTTACATTTTCATTGTTAGACATATTATATCTCCTATATTTATTTTTTTATACTTGGTTCCCATTTGTAACCATTATTATATTCTGTATTTGTTTCTGATTGTGTTATTTTTTCACTTGATGGTCTGCTTTTCATATAATTAAAATATTCATATGAAGAGTTAAACCCTGCTTCTTTCCATTTTGGAATTTTGCCACTTGGCTTTTCATCCGCTGGAACATCTTTTTTATTTTCTTCTTTTTCCTGTTCTTTTGGTTGTGCTGGTTGTGGTCTCTGCTCTGATTCTGAAATTTTAGCCGCTAAAATTTCAGGCTGTTCTATCTCTACTTTTTTCTCTTGTGTGGTGATACCTGCTTGACTGATTGCCTGCATTTGTTTTTTATATTCTGCTTCTGATAGGTTATAAATGTATTTCTTTTTAAATTCTGAAATAAATTGACAAAAATATTTATAATCAATATCTAATTGTGTTCTTTCAATAAATACTTCATATATATGTATATATCTTACTTTATCATTAAGAGCCTTTAATATATCATTTTTATTTTTTTCTAAAAAACTTCTTAATATATTATATTTATTTTTATTAATTAGCTCGTCATATAAACTTTGTTCTTTTTTCATATCTATACTCCCTACTAGTATATACAGATACCAACTGAATATATTTATTGATATAAGTTAATAATCAAAAATTTTCATAAATATTTATATAATTATTACATAATTTCAGTTGTTATCAGTATATATCAGTAGCACAATATATATAATCAGCTTTTATCGGTTGCAATTTACAGGCAAGATGTGTGAATGTGGGCACATTCACGGAAAACAATTCGCATAAATGCTCTAGTTTTATCTTGGTTCTTTTGAAAAGAACGAAAGGGGGATATTTTTATTATGAATAAAAAAGATAGGTGGTTTAAGTTACGATTATCAGAAGAAGAAAGGGAGCTTTTAAAAAGCAAAGTTGAAAAAGTCGGGTATATTACACAGTCAGATTATATCCGCCGATTAATCACAGATAGCAAAATACATTCTAATCTAGACAAAGTTAAATTAAATGATATTAGACGGCTTGCTGGATTGCTTGGTAAAAATACAGGGCTTTTGAAAATGTATATTATGGAGCTTGAAGAGCCTAATAAAAAAATGATTGATAAAATTATCAATGATAATGAAAGCATAAAAAAAGAAATCAAGTATTTATTAGAGCAGATTAAAAAACATTTTAAAATATAAAATTTTAGCTGCTAAAATTTTATATTTATAATTTACTTAAAAAAATAACCACTTAAGTGGTTATTTTGATTTGTTGTTATCATTATTTTGAATATTAGTATTATTCACAATTTCATTTGAATTACCAAATATATTACTTAGTTTATCAGATACAGCACCAATCGCTTTACCACTATAATAAGCTTTACCAGATGCATTCTTTTGTTTATTATACATTGGGTTTAAAGATGTATCTTCCCCTCTGTTTTCTGCTTCTTTCTTTTTTATTCCTATTTCTTTATTTTTATTATAATCTTTATAACCAGTTATTGCATTTTTACCAGCATTGGCAGAACCAGATATAATACTGGATATTTTTTGTGCTGTATTTTGTGCAAGAGAAATGCCACCCATAAGAGTTAATCCTGACATATTACCCCATG
>CALUZC010000058.1 GCA_944325215.1 uncultured Mucispirillum sp.
TTTCTATAAGATTTTATCATCTACTGGCATAGCCAGTAGTTTTTTGTTTCGCTATGCTCAACTCTCTAAAGAGTTAACAAAAAATGCTGCATAAAAAATACGCAGCATTTAATATGTAATAAACATTAATATTTTTACTTTTTGCCCATGCCCCATTGTATAATTTACAAGAGGAATAACAATACATACAGGGCAAGGAAAAACAATATAAGGACAAATACCTGTAACGATTAACGTTTTGAGTATTGGTCGCTTTTTCTTGCTTTTGGTTTCCCGTATTTTTTTCTTTCAACCATACGAGAATCCCTTGTCATAAAGCCAGCTTTTTTCATTTCAGGACGAAATTCTGGGTTAAATTGTTCTAATGCTCTTGCAAGACCATGACGAACAGCACCAGCCTGGCCAGATTTACCACCACCTGCTACTGTAATGTATAAATCAAATTTACCTTCCTGATTTAATAATGTAAGTGGCTGAAGAACAATCTGACGAAGTGTCATACGTTCAAAATATTCTTCTAAACTTTTATTATTAATTTTAATATCGCCTTTACCCGGTTTAATGAAAACACGGGAAACTGATGTTTTTCTTCTACCTGTTCCATAATGATAGTTAGCCATGTTTCATCTCCCTATAATTCAACTTTTTCAGGTTTTTGAGCTGCATGTGGGTGCTCACTGCCTGCATAAATTTTTAATTTTTTAATCATCTGACGGCCAAGACGAGTTTTTGGAAGCATTCTTTCAACAGCAAGACGTAAAACTTCTTCTGGTTTTCTGTCCATCATCTCAGCATAACTTCTTTCTTTAATACCACCAAGGTAGCCTGTGTGCCAGTAGTATTTTTTGTCTCTTGATTTAAATTTACCTGTTGTAGCAATTTTTTCTGCATTAACAACAACAACAAAATCACCCGTATCTATAGATGGTGTATAGATAGGTTTGTTTTTACCCATAAGAGTCATAGCTATTTTAGATGCCAGCCTTCCTAATATAACATTCTCAGCATCATAAAGATACCATTTTTGTTCAAAAGAGCCTGGCTTTGCCCAAGTTGATTTCATAGTTTATAAATCCTCATTTTTCTTTCAAATTTTTTCTAAATTATATATTTAATATTGTCAAGAGAAAACATAAAATCTTCCCTTATTTTTTATAACAATATTAGAAACCTTTTTTTCTTTCTCTAATACGAGTAGCTTTACCACGTAATGCACGGAGATAGAAAAGTTTAGCCCTGCGAACACGACCAGTTCTTTTAAGCTCAATACTGTCTATTCTTGGTGAATATAAAGGGAAAGTTCTTTCTACACCAATATCACCAACAACTTTACGAACAGTAAAAGTAGTGCCTACACCACCTCTGTGCATTCTGATAACAACGCCTTCATATGGCTGAACACGCTCTTTGTTACCTTCTACGATGCGGAAATTTACGCGAACTGTATCGCCTGAGCGAAATGTTGGCACTTCTTTTGCCATATATTCTGACTCAACCGCCTCGATAATTTTGTTTTTCATTTTATTCCTCCTGAAATATATTATATTTCTGTTATTCTATCAAGTAGTATTGCAACAGCACTGCGAACTGATAAGTGGTTAAATTCACCAACACCTTCTATGGGTTCTACAATATAATCTGCTGTTTCAAGTACTTCATCAGCAAAACCCCAGCCTGTTCCAAATATTAAAAGCACTGGCTGTTCTTCACTGATTACCCCTAAATGTTTTGCTGTAATTGTAGCCCTGTCAGGTCTTGCTGTTGTTGCTACAATTAATGGACGTTTCTTATGGCGTTTTTCAATATCTAATATCGCCTCACTTAAACTATCCATAAGCATTGTGTGAGAAAAAGCTTCCATTCTGTTTGGGTTGTATGTTGAACCAAACCCATCTATCCAGTGGTTTATAACCCTTGAAGCTATCTCCCTTTGTGCTATTATTGGGGTTACAACATAATAATTTTCTACGCTGTATGTTCTACAGCTGCGGGATATGTCATGCAAATCTAAATTTGTTATGGCAGTTGCTACTGTATCACCCTGCTTATCTTTCATTGGGTAATGCATTAATGCTACATTTAACTTTAGCTTTTTACTTAAGCCGCGTTTTTGTTCTGCACATATTTTTTTTCTGCTTTCTATATCCAGCTGGCTTATTTTTAGTAAATCTGGTCTATTTTTACGAGTTATCTCTATAGCTTTTTCCATACGCCATTTTTCTATTTGGCTGTGGTTTCCCTGCATTAAAACTTCAGGCACTCGTAAACCTTTATATTCAACTGGGCGTGTATAGTGAGGATACTCAAGCATCCCAGTAGTAAATGACTCCTCATCTGCACTTGCTTCATCTCCCAATACCCCCGGGACTAAACGGGCAATGGAATCTATTACAGTAATCGCAGCAAATTCACCACCAGTAAGTATAAAATCACCAAGAGAAAGCTCCATATCAACAACAAGCTCTCTTACACGCTCATCAACACCTTCATATCTGCCGCAGAGAAATGTTATGTTATCATAATCTTTAGCCATTTGCTCTGCAATCTTTTGGTCAAACTTTTTACCTCGCGGGTCTAAAAGCACCACAAAAGTATTGGCTTTTTCTTTTAGTGCTGATACAGCTTCATATATAGGCTCTACCTTCATTACAAGCCCTGCACCACCTCCATACTGATAATCATCTGTAATAAGGTGGCGACCTTCTGCATAATCCCTAATATTTACTGGATTTATGCTAACAATGCCCTTTTCAACGGCCTTGCTTACTACACCCTGCTTAAAAACTGATTCTATCATCTCAGGGAAAATTGTTAATACATTATAAGTCTTCATATACAAGCCCCTGTTCTGATATTTTTACAAATTTTTCATTTGTATTTATTTCAAGCACATGGTTTTTATTGTTAGATATTAATGCGTATCTACCATCGTTTAATGCAATACGAAAAATATCTGACGAGCCAGCTTCCATCACATCAATTAATTTGCCAAGCTCTTTTTTTTCTTCATTTAATACTGGATAATTTTCAATTTCAAACCAGTATACTTCATCATCTTCTGCTTTAGGAAGCATATCTTCTGTAATAGATACACTCATACCCTTTAGCTTTGCTGCCTCATCTGCATTATTAATACCTGCAAGACATGCAACAAATAGACCGTTGTGGTCTTTTATACTATTAATTTTTAATGAACGCTTAACTTCATTATCTTTTGTAAGCAGTAAATATTCCATATGATAAAAAAGCTCTGGGTGGCTTGTATTAGGCTTTATTTTTACCTGCCCATCTAAAGTATATGCACCTAGCACTTTTCCTATGGAAATAAATTTCATAAATTACCTTGCAAAACTATTCTACAATTTCTAAACCGTAGCGTTCGCCTTTTCTAGCAGAAGCTGCAGCTAAAATAGAACGTATAGATTTTGCTGTTCTTCCCTGTTTGCCGATTACTTTACCTAAATCACTTTCAGCAACAGTAAGTTTTAATACTTTACCTTTTTCATTTTCCCCTTCTTCTATTGTTACTTTATCAGGGAATTCTACTATTGATTTAACAATAAAACTAACTAATTCTTTCATACTTATTTACCAGCAACCTTATTTTCTGTAAATTTTTTGATGATACCAAGTTTAGTCATTAAACTTTTAGCTGTATCTGTAGGGATTGCACCTACTGAAAGCCATTTTAATGCTTTTTCTTCATCAATTTTTAATTCTGCCTCAGCAGGAAGTGGGTTATATGTGCCTATAATTTCTATAAAAGCACCATCTCTCCTAGTTCTTGAATCTGCAACTACTATACGGTAGAAAGGACGTTTTTTTCTACCCATACGCATTAGTCTAATTTTTGTTGCCACTTATGCCTCCTAATAATTTTAGACTTTTTTTAGTCTATATATTTTTATTTTATTTTATTTAAAATTCATTCCTTTCATCATTTTAGCAAAATCTCTCATATTAACTTCAGGTTTTTTACCACCCATATTTTTGCCAAATTTCTTCATCATTTTATTCATATTTGTAAGCTGGTCTATTAACTTATTAACTTCATTAACAGAAACCCCAGCACCTTTAGCTATTCTTTTTTTTCTGCTGCTGTTTAATGGGTCTATTTTTGCACGTTCTTTTTTAGTCATGCTGTATATTATAGCTTTCGTTCTTTCCAATTTTTTCTCATCAATATCAGAGCTGTTTATTTTTGGCAAGCCCGGTATTAATTTTAATATACTTTCTAGTGAGCCCATTTTATTCATCATAGAAAACTGCTTTAAAATATCATTATAATCAAGCCCAGTTTTGATTTTAGAAGCCATACCTTCAGCTTCTTCAATATCAATAACTTCTTGAGCTTTTTCCACAAGGGATACAATATCACCCATACCAAGTATACGGGAAGCCATTCTATCTGGGTGGAAAAGTTCAAACTCTTCTGGTTTTTCACCAGTCCCAATAAACATTAAAGGCTTGCCTGTTGCATAACGAATGGAAAGTGCAGCACCACCTCTTGCATCACCATCTGTTTTAGTTAATATAACACCAGTGATTTCAAGACGGTTATTAAATTCTGTAGCAGCATTAACAGCATCTTGACCTGTCATAGCATCTGCCACAAAAAATGTATAATCTGGAGAAATTGTTTTTTTCACATTCTCCACTTCTTTCATAAGTTCTTCATCAATATGGAGCCTGCCTGCAGTATCCACAATTACAATATCTTTTGCTGCTTTTTTTGCATACTCTAGACCATCACGGGCAATTTTAACAGCATCTTTACACTTTTTATCAGAATATACATCTATATTTAAGTTTTTACCTAATACTTCCAGCTGGTCAATAGCTGCAGGTCTATAAATATCTGCTGCAATTAATAAAACATTTTTACCATCTTTTGAAAAATACCTGCCAAGTTTACCTGTACTTGTAGTTTTACCAGAACCCTGTAAACCTGAAAGCATTATAATGGTAGGTGGAATAGGTTTTAAAGGAAGTGATGGTGTATAATCTTTACCACCAAGAATATCCACAAGATTATCATGAACAATTTTAATGAACTGCTGAGCAGGTGATACACTTTTAATAACGGATTCACCAAGAGCTGCTTCCTGCACTCCTGCAATAAAAGATTTCACAACTTTATAGTTAACATCAGCTTCCAGTAAGGCCATACGCACCTGCTTAACTGCATCTGCAATATTAGCTTCGCTAATACGAGTTTCACCTTTTAATCGTTTGAAAACCCCTGAAAGCTTTTCATTTAAATCCGCAAACAAGTATCTATCTCCTGCGTCCTATTCTTTTGTATAAAATAACCCTAAATAATATAGGGATATTTCTTATATATTATATATTTTTATTTGTCAAGAAAAAAGTTAAATAAAAAAATATATTGTAAAATCTAAAAACGATTGCAACAAATTAAGCAGTTGTCTAAATTCTCATAAAAAATATCATTAGCTTAATTTTAATTAAATAATTTTCATACATAATTATTAATCCAGTCTTGTATTTTTTTAATATAACTACTAGAAAAATTTTTAATATCAGTTTTCTTTTTAATAAACTCATCTATAAGTTTATTATTATTCTCATTACTACCCCTTTCTCGGGGAACAATAAGGGTGAGCATAGTATATTGTAGTTCGTTTAGATACTTTATTATAGACAGATTTTTCTAAACTTGCCATATCTAAAAATTCTCTTGCCGTTATCTACTGTTATACTCTTAAAGATTAAGCTGAATTTATCCTTATATTCTTTTTCCAGCTTATCTAATGCAGCTATTATACTTTTCTGGGTTTTATTCCTTAGTTTAATTATTATTTCAAAACGGGATACTCTCTCTGTAAGCACAAGTAATGCTGCTTTACTGCCTTGCTTACCTACTACTGATATCCTAAACCAGTTACCATATATTCGCTCTGTTAACTCAAATGGACGTTCTTCTATACTTCTGCCACGGGTATTATTATAAGCTATCCTTGCATTACTTTTTACTTTCCTTACCTGTCTTTTATAATCACAACTATTTAATATACCTAA
>CALUZC010000059.1 GCA_944325215.1 uncultured Mucispirillum sp.
ATCTTCACTGCTTCCACATGGCTTGATAAGGTATCTAATGTAGCTTGAAACTGTAAGCCGTTTTGATAATTTATATTAGTAAAACTTGGGTGATAGTTACTTATATTTTTTGCATATGTAGTTATTTTATCAAGATTATCCAAATAAAATATTTTCTATTCCTTCATAGTTATATATAAATTTTACTATAAAGGAATAGATTAATCAATCTACTTAACTACTTCATCTGATAATATTTTTCATAATTTTTTCATTATTACTACACTATTTAACTAAAAAATTACCATAAATATCTACAACACCAGATGCAAGCATTACAGTCATATCATATGCTGAAAAACCACAGCTTAAAAATTCATATACTTCTTCATAATGTTTAGGTGTTTTGTCTGTTTTTCTTATAAACATGTAACTTTTAATATTTAAAGAATATCCATCTTTTGCATATATCATTTTAATTGGTGAATTTTTATACATATTTTCTAATATATGCTTATTTTTTCCATTTTCGTGTTTCATTAAAAAATCTGTTATTCTTGTAAATCCTTCATTATAGATTGTATCAAAACAATCAGTTAAAGGTGACATATCTCTCATATCATGAAAATTATAATCATTTTTATCTATATCCACTACATCATATTCACCTGTTGGAGTTTTCTTCCAGCAGTAGTTACGCTTTGAAAGAATATCATCTGCAATTTTTTTCAACTCTTTCCTATCTTCATTATCAAGCTTATTATATACATATTTATAATATCCATTATATATTCTATCTGCTCTTGATACATCACTCTCACTACATATTTTCTTTTCTAATGGAGTAAGGTTTTTTGCATTACAGTTAAATGATGGCTTTAATTCATTACCTTCTACAACACCAAAATAATCTTCTAGATGATTATCTCCACGGTATTTATCATATCCTTCCAATAATGCTGTTATTGCATCTTCTCTTAAGTTTTTACTTAAAATATATTTGCCATTTTTATATTTATAGATATATCCAGTATCACATTTTTCGGTATAAATATTATTACCAATTTTGTATTTATAAATATAATTACGAATATCTCTATTTTCATAATTATTCATAATGCGTTTTTCATTTTGGTATTGGGAAATATTATCTACTTTAAAATTACCTTCATACTCTATTTTTACATTATCAGTGCTATAATATTCTATAATCTTATATTTATAAACATATCCTTCTTTAAAATCTGCCGTATCTATACTTTCTTCACTATAAGAAAAATTAGTTGATACAAATAAGATTAATAATATAGAATATACTATTTTCATAAGTGCACTCCTTTTTATTAGTTTTTAAAATTTTGAAAAACATTACTATTGTGTATTCTTCTAAACGCATCTATTCTTTTTTGCCTACTTTTTGTTCCAAGATTAACTATATCTGTTACAGAGTTAACCACTTTATCTGTTGAGCCCATATCTGCTTTCTCATATATTTTTTTATGATTCCAAAAAAAAGCACCTGCTATAAGTGCAAACTTTCCATCTGTTTCAAACTTTTCCCTATTCTCACTATAATCATCACCACTATTTTTGTCTACTATTTGAAAGCCTGCTTCTAGTGCTAACTTGTCAATATTGGCACTAATATAGTTTTCTAAGTCTGCATAATTCCACTTACCTGTTGTTTGTTTTAGTCCTCTACCTATATATTTATATCCATCATCTAACTCTGTATTACCTAAATCGTATTTTTTTCCCTTTCTATACGGATCATAATATATATGATTAGCTATAAATTCTATATCTGGTTTATGTGGCTTTGTTTTAAGAACTAAATCATATTCTTCATCGGCTAATAGTTCATCTTTAGGTTTATTTTTATACTCTTCTTCTATTTCTGCTTTTCTTTTATTTAAAAAATCTTGTTTAATATTACCATATTGATAAGCATCCTTAAGTCCTTGAGAAGTTTTAAAATAACTAAATTCACGAAGTTTAACTGGATTATACCATAAATCTTCTCTAAGCGATAATCCACCAACTTCTACGGAACATTGTGCAAAAAAATGTTCCAATCTTAATCTTGTATCTAATTTGTAATGCACATACATTGGCTGACCATTATATACTCTATTTAACTCATTTACTATCTCATCTAATATTTTATTCTTCTTTTCTCCTTGAATGTTTTCAAAAACCTGCAACAGCATTTCTTTTGTGATTTTTGGGTATTTACTTTTATACACAAATAATGCTGTATTTGATTGTAATTCATTTTTTAAGTTTGTCAAGCTGCTTTCCAATATCTTCATATCAGCACTATCTTGTAGTTTAATTTTGCCTAATAAATTAGTTTGTGGTGAACTAAATATATTTAATTTAAATTCTGTATCAAATACAGTATTTTCAAGCGATATAATGTATGGTGAATTAGTAAATAACTTCTCAGACTCTATTTCTGATGCATTGCTGTCAAATACTTTGCTTACTAATAGTTCTTGTTTGTCACCAAAATCTATTCTTCTGCCATATTTATATAAAAAGAGTGAATTATTTTTATATTTAAGCATTATTGCTGGATATATTGGAAATGCTATATGTGTTATTAATACACGATCTTTTGTTTCTACTTGATATGCTGCACTCTTAAAATAAGCAAATACTACAAGCATACATTCAATAGTTTGTAATTGTTTAACATAATCACTATCTGTTATATCTTTACTTATATCTAAATCTATTTGTAGACCTGTATATGGTAGATTTTTTGCTGAAATTTTTTTGTTATCTTTATTATATCCATATAATGGGATAATCTGATATGACCATCTAATATTTTCTGCCTTGTTTACATTTAAAAGTGCATTTACTTTTAGTGATAATATATCTGATGGTTTATATAAATACCTGCTCTTATCAGTTCTTCTATTTATATGCTCTATTGATAATATTCTATCTACATATATATCACCTTCATTAATTGGAAATTTCACTTCCCTTGTTGTTTCTTTATTATTATATATAATAAAATCATGACTCTTTTTCTTTATTTCATCAATTTTCTGATTACCTAAGTCTTTGAAAAAAGAAAAATATAAAGAATAACATTCTACTTGTTCTGGAAAATCTAAATCTATATTAAATTCACATGACAACTCTCCATCTTTTTCTTGAATAATACCTTTATAAAGCTCCTCTGTTTCTTTTACTAGCATATAATAAGGAAGATTATCTAAAGAAACTTTTAATTTAGAATCTAATATTATTTTTATATTATATTTACCTGTTCCTACTGAGGTAGTGCTATTATTTTCTTGTTCTTCTTGCTCTTCAAGAACTATACCTAATGGGTTTAAAGATGGTTCAAAATTACATAAAACTATATTATAATCATATTTTTTATCTGAAGATGTTAACGTAAATTCTTTGCTCATTGGATTATAATAACCAATAATATTATCACATTCATATTTATAAATTACTTGCTTTTCATTCTCATCTTTTTCTTTAAAATCAAACTTACCTGAAATATATTCAGATTGTTTTTCTGAAGTATCATATATTACTAAATAAAAATTATCTGCAAATAAATATGTGGCATCGATTTTAATTTTTGAATTGGATGGAACCAGCATGGTTATTGATGTATACGGAAAATTATATAATATTTCATCAAATCTATATAATATATTAGAACATTCCTTGTAAAAAAATAATAAATTATAAATAGATAAATCATTGTTATCTCTATATTGTTGTATTTTTAATGATAACATATCCCTGAAAGCCTTTTTATTGCTATTTGTATTAGATATTTTATTAAATACATACACATTATTGGAATTATAAGTCATTGGATTATTATCATAATCTTTTAACATACTTAAATAATTCACAGTAATATAATCTATAAACACATTAAATATATCTTCACTAGTTCCATAAGAAAATATATTATACAGAAACTTACCTTTAACCTCTAATGGTAACTTATCTACACTTACAATATACTCAGAATATCCATTATCTATAAAATTTTTGGGATCATAAATATCATTAATAAAATTTGTTTCGTCAGTTTTCTGTTCTTTATTTATTATGACTTCATCTACTGATTTACATACTTCTGTTATTATTTGATGATAACTTTGGGTTGATAAATTATCTACATTAATATTACTTGGAAAATTTAAATATTGAAATATATCTTCAAATGCTTCCACCATTGCCAAATCTTTATTTGTTGTAAAATCATATGGTAATATATTGTAAAATAATGTTTCCATAATATGTTGTTTATAATATGATGAAGTGTGATCTTCTACTGATGTTAAATTAACAAAATACCTTATACAAAACCACTTTAAAAATCTACTCCCACTATTTTTTTCCAAAAAAGTTATAGTATCTTGAAACTTTGTAAAAATTCTTATATTACTATAAAATAATAAAAATAATGGTATATTATCTATTATATTATTACTTATAACATTATTAAACTTTTTAACATTTATTTTATCTAATAATAAGCTATATAAAGTTGATATAAAATCATTTATATAAGTATCAGATTCTAACTCAGAATAACAGTTTTTTTTAAATAATTCTTCTGAAATATGTGCTCCTATTTCTGAACAAAATTCTTCATGGGTTTTAAATCTATAATCTTTATGCGTCTCCAAATATTTTAACACATCATTTATAAGATTATTTATAAAATTATTTATGCGTTTTGTATTATATTCTTCATTGTATTGATTGTTTGAAAAATATTGGTTTATATCTTTACATTCTTTTCTATATTTCATATAAGAAGATAAATATAACTTATTGATTTCATTATTATACTCAGATGCTGGGACTAAAACTTTATGACTAAGACCGCAAAAAACATTTTTATGACTATTATTAGGAAGTAAGTTCATAAAATTATTATATACATAATTCAAACTCATTTTTAATATTTGTTGTTTTAAATTATCATCATTCATATTATTTCACCTTTATTTATTCCTCAATTACTAATTTACCCTTAATTTTTACTTCCGTGTCAGATATTGACATAACAGTAGAACCAACCTGAAAACTCAAATTACTACCATCACTTTCTATTTTAATATCCCCTATAGAAAAAGAAATATTATCATTAATTACTATTGATAAGGAACGACTTGTCATTTTCAATTCATTTTTTGAATACAAATGTAACTCTTGAGATGATGAGATAGTCATATATTTACTTGATAATATGTTAGTTTCTTCAGTGGATATATATGTATTATGCCCACATAATATATTCACATCATTATCTGCTACAAAATGAACATGGCTATCACTAGATATATTTATACCTGCTTCACTTGTTATATCTATACTTCCTAAAACTCTATCATCTAAATTACCACTAATGATGCGTTCGTATTCTCCATCTACACTTACTGTATAATCTCCAGATACATTTACATCTTTATTTCCACCTACACTTTCGCTGCTGTTTTCTGCTACCCTTAATTTATTACTTGCACCCACATTTAAAGTATTAGATAACCCTACTGCTGTATCTTTACTTAAGGCTACTACTGTTAAGTATTCTCCACCTACATTTACATCTTTTAATCCTGCTATATTTTGAATATGGGCTTGTAATATATTTTCATTATGTGT
>CALUZC010000060.1 GCA_944325215.1 uncultured Mucispirillum sp.
CATTTTTTATATACCCAAAAAATGTATCTTATTCAATAACATTATCTTAACTTGTATAATTTAATCACTTAAATATGCTACTATGTAAATAATAATTATTTGTATATTATTTTTGCACTAAATGGGTTTGTTCTTGATATTTTTCCATCTATACATAATGCTTTATTTGACTCTTTATTATATGATATTTCATAATACCTAGTGCAATTATCTATTATATCATAGTAAAATTTTATAGAAGAATAATCAACAGTCTCTGAAAAAATATCTTTATATGCAATATAGGCAACAGCTTTATTTTGTAACTTAGAACCTTCATTACCCTCATAAAGTTTTAAATAAAATTTATCATTTTTAAAATTTGATTTACCTGTTATTTCTAAAATAGATAAATTATCAGACAGACTTAATACTGTGTTCTCAGAAAGCTGTGGAGAAATAACAATATTCCATTGGCATATTGTAGATATTAATAAGAACCATATTACAAATGCTGGAGGAAATGCTATTAAAAAAAATACAATATTGAATATTATTTTTTTTCTATTTTTCATATGCATTCTAACCTAATATAATAATATATACCCTCTGAATATTTCAATTAAAAAATTATAGAATATTATATATGGTACTAATATATAATCAATAAATCCATCGTTTAAAATAAATAAAGGAAGTGCAAAAATGAAATAAAATAAATCTGTTATTCCACTAAATATAAAGATAAAATATAATAAGGCTCGGAAAAACTTTTTTATTTTATTCATCTGGACACTTCCCCTTTTGAAAATAATATTTAAAAACATTATCATTAACTACATATGATAATATATTATAAGCATTTATTAAAATGCCTTTTATGTATTCATCATATATAGAGAAACCTAATTTTATAGCCACTTGATCACATACAGTATCACCATGTTCAAAAGAACGATTAGACCACTTTTGTGCTAAATCTGCACCACCTAACAACACACCTTCACTAAATTCACAATATTTACCTATTGTTCCAAAATGAATATTAGACCAAGCATCATATGGTATATCGTTATCATCATATACATGATGATAACGCCTTGATAAGCCCATACTTGGAAATAAAGCTGATAATTGCCACTTACTAAACACTCATTATATAATGTAATTTATTTTTTCAAATGTATCAATAATCACTTTTTTTATTTTATCTATAATTTATGTATTTTTAAGATATTCTAAATATTTTTTATTAAGTAATACTTCTTTCCAGTATTCTGGTACTTCATAATCTGTTAGTTTTAAAAATTCTTTTGCTTTTTCATCACTTAATTTATCAAATTCATTAAAGAAATTTAATACATACTCTTTCCAGCTTTCATAGTCTGGATTATCTATTTTACTAAAGACTTCTTCTATCGTATCATATTTTAGTTTATATAGTTCATCACTATCATCATCTTTTATTTCTATATACTCAGGTTGCCATGGAAGCGGAACTTCATACAAAAATATTGATGACAGATTCAATTCTTTTACTGCATGTAATAATTCATTATTATTAGTTATTAATTCATATACTTGCTGTGTTTCATAAGTTCTTTCTATATTGCCATAACCATAAACTTGACTTATTGTTAGAAACAAGGTTGTATTCTTATTTTCAAATTTTACATGTATTCTTCCTTGCTCTGTGCCAATATCTAACATAATGCTGGTATTATCTTTATTTATACGCTTTGTATAGTTTTTATTAATGTATGATAAAATATTAGATAAAGTCTTATCATTTGCTTCTGGAATATATGTTTTTATTATATTTACAATATTTATACCTGTATCTAAAAATTTATCTGTTATAGTAATAGTATTATATCTTGAAAAACCTGCGATTTTAAAACAAGTTACTTCTGGGTAAGTATCAATATCAGAATATAGGTATGATTTATATGGTTTAAAACTTATGCCATATATTTTTATTTGTTTTATAAAATATGTTATTTTATCTGACATTTTAAAAATAATTAAAATAATAATACATACACAGAATACGGCAATAAGAACAAAACCAATTGTATTAAGAAGAACATATGCTTTATTTATGTTTAATTTAGAAATAAATGTAGGTAAGTTCCACAAAAAAAATATTATAACATAAACTATAAGTATATTTTTAAAATTGAATTTAATTTTATGAATAACCTTACTAAATATTAAACCTATGTTTTTCATTTACATTCCTTTTTTATATATATATAAACTAAACATTAGCTATTTGCTGAGTTTTTACAAAATAAATCTGCCTTATTAAATAAAAACAATACTTTCTAGTTACTGCGGGCTTCTGTTAGAACAAAACTAAATGATGCCTTGCCATTACTTGCTTTGCTTTCAAATATTTCTCATGTGCTGTTAGTTAGCATATAATATAACTTATCGTTATGAAATTTATTTATATTTTTCTATATATTTTAAATATTTTTTATTCATTAACATATCATGCCATTCTTCTGGTACAGGATAACTTGTTAATTTTAAAAACTTTTCTGCTTTCTCATAGCTTAATTTATCAAATTCAGTAAAGAAATTTAATACATATTCTTTCCAGCCTGCATATTTTGGATTAGCTATTGTATTAAACACTTCTTCTATTGAGTAATATTTTAGTTTATATAATTCATCACTTTCTTCATCTTCTACTTCTATGTAATCCGGGTCCCAGGGAAGCGGAACTTCATATAAAAATATTGATGACAGGTTCAATTCTTTTATTTCATGCAATAGTTCATTATTATTAGTGATTATCTCATACACCTGCTGCATTTCATAAGTTCTTTCTATATTTCCATAACCATAAATCTGGCTTACTGTGAAAAACAATACAGTAGCTTCATTTTCAAACTTTACCTGCATTCTGCCATATTTTGTGCCAACATCTAACATAATGCTGTGATTATCTTTATTCATACGCTTTGTATAGTTTTTATTAATGTATGATAAAATATTAGATAATAACTTCTCATTTGCTTCTGGAATATATTTTTTTATTATATTTACAATATTGATACCTGTATCTAAAAATTTATCTGTTATGGTGATAGAGTTGTATCTTGCAAAACCTGCAATTTTAAAACAAGATACTTCTGGATAAACATTAATATCAGAGAATAGGTATGATTCATATTTTTTATTAGTACCATATTGGCATAATCTTAATTGCTCCTCTTTATAGTATTCTATTCTTCCTTCAATAGCAGCAGAAACGAATGCATAACCGACTATAAAAATAATACAAATAAAAGAAAAAATACCCATTCTGATAGAATCAGATAAATAGAAAATATTAAAAAATAATAGTAGCATAAAACTAGTTACTATAATTGTAACAAATAATAGTATTATTAAAGTTTCTATTTTTTCAAACAGTATAATTT
Source organism: uncultured Mucispirillum sp. (assembly GCA_944325215.1). Lineage (GTDB taxonomy): Bacteria > Chrysiogenota > Deferribacteres > Deferribacterales > Mucispirillaceae > Mucispirillum. Next base: position 3,414 of record CALUZC010000060.1, read on the forward strand.
TTGTATCAATCTTCATCGCTATCCTGTTTATCTAAAAAAATTGGTCCGGAAATAGTTTTTCTATCTTGTGAATCTATTAATTTAGCAAGATTATCTATATCTCCCATGTTTATAGTATATATTTTTTCTATCTTCTTACTATCTCTTGTATTTTTATTTATCCATGCATAATCTAAACATTTGCTATTAGCTGTTTGATTACATATAAAATCACTTAAATTGTTTACCACTTTATTTAGTTATATTATCAAGTGTACTAAAAATATATTCATTAACTTGAGAGGAACCAACTAAATCATTACAATATCCTATAATATAAAAATTAGTGAAATGCTTCTCATTTTTTGGATATTCTTCAAAAAATATTGAGTTAGTATCAGCATATTTATATACCGCTTGTAATATTTTATCATCTACTTTGGGTAATGATTTTGTTGCTGGATTAAAAAAAATAATATGTGGGTTACCTTTATCAATACATAAAGCAAATATAAGCTGTTTCATTAATAATATTTCTGATGAATATTGCTTTAATTGTTGTAATTTTTTGTCATCTATGTGTTCATATGTCATACCACTATTTTTTACCCATTCATAATCATCTGTAATATTTATCCTATAGTAACTATAAAGTTTTTCTTTTAAATAATTATAATATTTAGATTGTTTGTGGTTGGCTAATATTCTATATGGCATTGTTGGGTGTAATCTATATTTAAAAATTATATTAATAATTTCTTCCACATATGCTGGTGTTCGTGTAATTTTATAATAATTTACTACCCTATCCATATAACTATCACTTGAGTGATTTGGATATGCTTTATCAATATAATTCTTTAGCTCATTAAATGGTTTTTCATATGTAAACGGATTGGCACAGTATTCAATATTTTCACTGTAAAAAGAGGACTCATCAGGTATCTCTAACTCTATACAATAATCTAAACCCTTTTCAAATAAATTATGTTCTTCTGCTACTGATGAATATTTTTTTAGTGGTGGCAGCTCTTTATATTCACAATAGTCTGCCTTACATATATTTGGTAAGAAAATTAATAAGACTATTACATATGCATATTTTATCATAATACTCCACCCCATTTTTTATATACCAAAAAAATGTATCTTATACAATTAAATATACATAAACTTACAAAAAAGTTTATTTTTTTATAACCTTTGCACCCCAAGGAGCATAATAAAATGTTTTTGGTTGTTTAACATCCCATCTTTCGTCTAAATTTTCTACAGCTATACATAATGCATGATTATTGGTTGGGTTATATGTTATCTCATAATAGCCATATTCACATTGGTTTATGTCACGATAAATATATGATATGCGTCTATTGTTCATTGAAAACCTACATTTGGAATATTCTCTATCCTTAACTTTATAACAAAAAAAACTTTTATAATCTAATCCTTTTTCTTTTTCTGCATTAATATCTTGTATTATTTTTACCATTTGCAGTGCATCATCTTCTTGTAATGTTGGTGCTAAACGCAATGTCCAATTAAATGGAACTATCCTTTCGTATAATACAGCACCACGCGGAAATGTGAATTGATACAAAAAATTAACAAATACAAATATAACTAATTGAAATACTAATAATTTTTTCATTTATACACCAAATATATAGTGATATATTGACATAACAATTACATTAAGATGATGAGATACTGCAGACACATCTCGAAAATAGAAAATTATAAGTACCGAGTATAATATATCAAATGATAAAACTAAATTTAGAATAAAATATATTATTTTTTTTATGATACTGTATTTTGTTTTTTGGGGCTCTATTGTTGTATTCATTCGTATTCCTCATCTGTAAGATTTTTATAGTTTATTACTGGTTTTACAGCAATCTTTAATAATTGTTCTGCAGTAATACTGTTTGTATTATTATAAAGCCTTATACCTTCTATGATATAAAATTTATCTTTTGGGTCATCATGTTCGCTACCTTTCTTTAAACCTGAGAAATAATCCCACAGCACTGACGCTTTATCTATA
>CALUZC010000061.1 GCA_944325215.1 uncultured Mucispirillum sp.
AGCTTGACGGAAACGAAACGAAATCAGGTAAAGAGCAACTTATATATTTACATCAAGATTTGATGAATGAATTAAATGGCTATATGAAATATAATACAGACAGTTATATTTTTAAATCAAAATATATACTTGGTAGTTTTAAAACAGCCTGTAATAAAGCAGGTATAGAAAATTTTAGATTTCACGATTTAAGGCGAACATTTGCAACTACATTACTATATAATAATGTGAATATTGTAACTATTTCAAATATGCTTGGTCATAGCTCACTTTTGATGACACAAAAATATTTAGCAAATGATAGCAAAAAAGAGCTTGACGCAATTAATAAACTATGCTTTATTTAAGTTGTCAAGAAAATAAAGGATGTGAACTATGATTTTTCCATAACATATTGCCCAAAATATAATATATGATAATCAAGGTATAAAAAAGCCTTTAAAGTGATATACTCTATGGTGTCTTAAAATCCCTCGGGCAATTCACCCATGCCGGTTCGATTCCGGCCTCGGGCATTACTAACCCACCTTTTATGGTGGGTTTTTTATTTTATATAAACTTTCTTCATATACATTTATATTAAATCTGATAATCTTCCTATATATATTAAATAATATCTGTCAAAAATAACATACAAATAGCAACTTATGTATCAATAAATATTAATTGATTATTATAATATGATTTAAAAAATTATTAAAAATATCTAATATAATTTATTTTTAATACGTGCTCTATAAAGGTTTAAATTATCAATATTTAAATTAAGTAAAATAAGAAGATAGTAACTTATATAAAAAATAAATAATAATTTTTTGATTATTATAACTTTTTTAAAAAAATTATTAGTATTATTTAATATAATTTATTTTAAGAATAGTTTTATAAAACCTTAAATAATAAATAAATATTAAAATTATTTTAATAAAATAGTAAATATATAACAAAACTTTAATGTTAATTTATATTATTTAGTTTAGGATATATGATATAAAGAATATTATAGTTTTATTTACTGCAATTTATATTGTTTAATATATTTATTTATATACTGCAACTAAATTATAGTTTAATATATAAGGTGTAAAAAAGCTCCCTTAAGGGAGCTTAAATTTATTGTTGAATATTAATTCTATTTCTGCTTAAGAAGTCTTTGTTGTATTTAACTTCTACTTTTTCTAATGCTTTACTTACAAAGCCTGCAATTGCTGCTTCGCCTTTAATAGATGAAATAAAGTTTTCTATTGTTCCTTTATGTTCATCAAGTTTACTTAAATCAGCAGGTGTAATAGATGATACTTTAAATATATAAAAGTTTTCATCAAGCAGGTATGGCTTAGGCAATACGCTGCCACTTTTAGTATTTTGTATCATTTGAATTAATGCTTCATCACTTCTAAATAAACTTTCTAAATCAGCATTTGTTCTTTCAAAGGAAAGTTTTTTAATTTCAGCATTATAATTTGCTGCTGTTTTTTCAAACCCATTGCCTGCAATATCACTTTCCAATGTTTTTATACCAGTTTTGGTAATATTATCTACTTTGTAATCAATTAAAAGCTGTTGTTTTACCTGTGATAATTCTGGTATATATGATGGCTTTTTATCTTCTATTTCAAATATATAAGTAATATTATCACTATCTATTCTTTGGCTTACACCACCTTTATCAAGCATAAACAGGTTTTCTTTTATTTGTGGTAAAAAGAAAGCATCAGTTTCTTTTGTATAATTATCATCTGTTATAACAAATGCTGCAAATTCAGGTTCTTTTTTAACAAGTTCTGAAATATTTACATTATCAAGTATTTTTGTATAATGGTTTAATGTGTATGTATTAAATGCATCTGCACCAGCATCTTTTTTGATTTCATTTTTAATATCTTCTTTCTTTTCTTCAAATGTATAATCTTTTGCAGGTATTAGTTTATGAACAAATACAATGGCATAACCACTTGAAGTTTTTGTAACATTTGAATATGTATTTTCTTTTGTAGTAAAAATAAGGTTATCTAAATCAAACTGCATGGAACCTTTTTCTACTACACCAACATAACCATCAACATTTGTAAGATCGTTTTCTTTATAAGTATTTGCAACTTCAGCAAAAGCTTTACCAGCTTGTAAATCAGCATATGCTTTATTAATTTTATCAAGTGCTGCTTTATCACTTTCGTTATCACCAGCTGCAGCAGGAATTAAAAGCATACTTACTTCAGCACCTTCTTTTTGGCTAAAAAGATTTTTATTGTTATTGTAGTAGTTTAATGCTACTTCATCATCTACTTCATAGTTTGCTAAAAACTTATCTTTACTAAAGGCTGCGTATTTAACTTTTATTTCAGCAGGCACTCTGTATGCTTCTTTTATAATATCATAATAAGCTTGAAGTTCAGCATCTGTTGGTGCTGCATTAACTTTACTTTCAAAAGTATTCAGTGGTATAGCAGCATAGTCAAGGTTTATAGTGGAATATCTGTAATTGTATTCATTTTCTATTTCTTTTGGGCTAACAACAGACTGGCTCTGGTATATAAGACCACGAATTTTCATAATTTTTAATTCATCTTTTGCATTAGCTTCAAAAGCAGCAGGTGTAATCCTGTTACTTGCCAGCACTGCTTCATACTGCTGCATATTAAAAACTCCATTAATCTGAAAAGCAGGTAGTGAATTAATATACGAAATTATTTCTGCATTGGTAATAGGAATATTTAGTTTATCAGCTTCCATTAATAATACTTTTTTCTCTATCATAGATTGTAAAACATAAGATGAAAGATTATCCACCTGTCCACCAAACCTGCGAAGTTCATCTTCAGCCATTCTATTTTGCATAATAAATTCGCTTTCTGTAATTACATGGTCACCAACTTTTACTGCATATATAGCAGATGATGTTTTTTCACCAACACCCCAAACAACAAATATAGTGGCAACAAAGGCAATAATAACAAGCCACAGAACAATAGATAATGCTTTACGATTATTACGAATTGAACTTAACATAATTTAACCCTAATAAAATAATTGTAAGAATGAAGACCCGTCAGAGAAACTACGGCACACAGCTTAAACGACTACCGTTGCTTTCTTCCGAACCTGGCGGGGTTCGCCGCAAAACCATTGCATAGCCCCCGACGAGCCATCAAACACCCTTTTACTAAAGAGTGAAAAATATAAATAGAATATTTTTTTATCAATATAATGGCATAATGTCAAATAAAAAATAATATAAATCAAAAAAAATATAATACTTGAATATATTTTTAATAATAACAATGTTATAAAATACTAAAAATATCTTTTTATAAACATGTGTTTTTTGTATTAATTTTATAAATCTATCTTTCAATGATTAGAATTTTTATTTAGATAATACTTTTTAGTATCAGTTATTTAGTATATATTTGAAAAAAATTAATATCATGTTAAATTTTTACTTGATTAGTTAGTTAAAATAGTTTATTCTTTAGTTAGAATAATATTTTATTTATATAAAATAAGATAATATAAATATTATTGCAAGGAGGTCATAATGGCTGAACACAATCGTAAAAGACTTCTATGGGCTATTTTAATAGGGCTTATACTTGGTGGTATTATAGGTGCTATATTTGCATTTATACCAGAGGAACATGCCTCTAAACGCTATGCATTACTGGTAGCTGCCCCATTAGGTGATTTATTTATTAGGCTTTTAAAAATGATAGTTACACCTGTTATTATCTTTACTCTTATTTCTGGTGTAGCAAGCATATCTCCTGCCAGACTGGGTAAAGTAGGCGTTAAAATCATAGTTTTCTATATGCTTACTTCATTTTTAGCAATTATTGTAGGGCTTGCTGTAGGTAATATTATGCAGCCGGGTGAAGGCGTTACATTAAAAGAAACAACTCAAGAAATTCAGGCAAAAGAAGCACCATCATTGGTTGAGACATTACTTGCAATTGTTCCAACAAACCCTTTTGAATCTATTGCAAAAGGCGATGTACTTCCAATTATTTTCTTCTCTATTTTCTTTGGTATTGCATTAGCTTATGCTAGGGATAATCAGGATGCAAAAATAAAAGAAAGTGCCGATAGTGTTTATAAGTTTTTTGATGGCTGTGCACAAGTAATATTTAAAGTAGTTGGCTGGGTTATGATGTATGCTCCAATAGGTGTATTTTTCTTAATCTTCCAAGTATTTGCTAAGCAGGGTGCAGAAGCTTTTGGACCATTATTACACGTAACAGTTGCAGTTTATATTGGTTTACTTTTCCAAATGTTTGTGGTATATGTAGTAATATGTTCAATATTCAAAATATCACCTTTATTATTCATTAAAAAAGTATATGAGCCATGGCTTACAGCATTTGTTACTCGTTCTTCAGGCGGCACACTTCCTGTTTCTATGGATACAGCAGAAAGAAAAATGGGTATATCTAAAGGTGTATATTCCTTTACATTACCACTAGGTGCTACTATTAACATGGACGGCACAACAATTTACCTTGGTGTGTGTGCATTTTTTATTGCAAATGCGGTAGGTATTCCTTTAACTGGTACTCAACAGATGACAATTATTATTACAGCAGTGCTTGCTTCTATTGGTACAGCAGGTGTTCCAGGAGCTGGTGCAATTATGCTTATTATGGTTCTTAACTCTGTTGGTTTAGATGTTACTCAAGGTAATGTAAAACTTGCATATGCTATGATATTAGGTATTGATGCTCTATTAGATATGGGTAGAACTTCTATGAATATTGTTGGTGACTTATGCGGTACTTGTGTTGTAGCTAAAGTAGAAAACGAAATGGATATGTCATACTGGGAAGATAACAAAACAGTATAAAATCATACAAACTCCAATTTACAAAATCCACGAAGGGCGCGTCCCTTTGTGGATTTTTATTAACTCTTTAGAGAGTTGAGCATAGCGAAACAAAAAACTACTGGCTATGCCAGTAGATGATAAAATCTTA
>CALUZC010000062.1 GCA_944325215.1 uncultured Mucispirillum sp.
AATATTATTTTATTTAAAGAGATTTAACAACCACTTTTTTATTTATATCATTTTTCGCAATCGTTTTTAGATTTTACATATTTTTTAAAGTCTAAAATATTATATTGACAAATATAATGCTTATCTATAATATACTGAAGTTTTGCCTAAAATTAATTTAGGATAGAATAATATGGAGTAAACAATGGATTACAGCTGGAAAGAAAAACGTAAAAAATCTGCTTTTCTTGCTCTTGAAAATGGAGAAATATTTAAAGGATATTCTTTCGGAGCAAAAGTGGATAAGCTTGGAGAAACTGTTTTTAATACAGGTATGAGCGGCTATGAAGGAATTATTAGTGACCCATCTTATGCTGGGCAGTTTGTATCATTAACCGCACCTGAAATAGGTAACTATGGTATTGATTTAAATTATTTAGAATCACGTTCACTTTTTTTAAATGGTTTAATTGTTTGTGATATTAATGAACCATCAAATTATTCATCTCAAATAAGTTTACAAGATATGTTAAGAAAAAATAATATTCCAGCTATTGCAGGTATTGATGTAAGGCGTCTTACATTAATGATAAGAGAGCAGGGCTCATTAAAAGGTTATCTTCACTGCTCAGATGAAAATATTTCTTATGATGAAGCAGTAGAAAAAGCAAAAGCTTGGGAAGGGCTTGATAATCAAGACTATGCTAAAAAAGTTACAGCAGGCGAAGTATTTAAATGGAATGAAACTGGTAAATATAAAGTAGTAGCTTATGATTTTGGCGTTAAATATAATATCTTAAGAAGTTTAGCAGCTCATGATATGCAGGTAACTGTTGTGCCTGCTGGATATGACCATAAAAAAGTAATGGAAATGAATGTTGATGGCGTATTTTTATCAAATGGACCAGCAGACCCATCTTCACTTACTTATGCAATAGAAGCAGCAAAATATTTTACAGGTAAAAAACCTTTAATGGGTATCTGCTTAGGGCATCAGATTATGGGAATATCTGCAGGCTGCTCATGCTATAGATTAAAATTTGGGCATCATGGTTTAAATCACCCTGTAAAAAATCTGCTTAATGACCAAGTAGAAATTACTTCTCAAAACCATAACTTTGCACTATCTATGGATAATATACCGTCCTGCTTAGAAGTTACTCATATAAATATGAATGATAATACATTAGAAGGCATCAGGCATAAAACAGAGCCTTTTTTCAGTGTGCAGTATCACCCAGAAGCAGCACCGGGACCTAATGATTCACTTTATCTTTTTGAAATATTTAAAAAAATGATGGAGCGTTAATATGCCAAAGCGTAATGATATAAAGAAAATAATGATAATTGGTGCAGGCCCTATTGTAATAGGTCAAGGCTGCGAGTTTGATTATTCTGGTGTGCAGGCTTGTAAAGCACTTAAAAATGAAGGATTTGAAATAGTGCTTGTTAATTCAAACCCTGCTACTATTATGACAGACCCTGAATTTGCTGATAGAACATATATAGAACCATTATCTGTAGATATATTACAAGAAATAATTAGACGTGAAAGACCTGATGCTGTGCTTCCTACTTTAGGTGGGCAGACAGCTTTAAATTTAGCTGTAGAACTTGCCGATAAAGGTATTTTAAGAAGATATGGCGTTGAGATGATTGGTGCTACTGTTAAAAGTATCAATAAAGCAGAGGACAGGCAGCTATTTAAAAAGACTATGAAAGAAATAGGGCTTGACCTGCCGCGTTCTGGCTCTGCTCACACTATGCAGGAAGCAGTCGCAGTTGCTGAAGCAATTGGAACATGGCCGTTAATTATACGCCCAGGCTTTACTTTAGGTGGAACAGGTGGTGGTATTGCCAATAATAAAGAAGAATTTCATCAAATAGTATCGCGTGGTCTTTTTGAAAGTAGAAATAGCGAAGTATTAATTGAAGAATCACTTCTTGGCTGGAAAGAATATGAAATGGAAGTAATGCGCGATAAGAAAAATAACGCTGTAATTGTATGCTCCATTGAAAACTTCGACCCAATGGGTGTGCATACTGGTGATTCTATTACTGTTGCACCTATACAAACTTTAACAGACAGGGAATACCAGTCAATGAGAGATGACAGCTTAAGAGTTATGGAAGCAATTGGTGTTGAAACTGGTGGTTCTAATGTGCAATGGGCAGTAAATCCAGTAGATGGCAGAAGAATAATTATTGAGATGAACCCTCGTGTTTCCCGTTCATCTGCTCTTGCTTCAAAAGCAACAGGATTTCCTATTGCAAAAATTGCTGCACTTTTAGCTGTTGGTTATACTTTAGATGAATTAATAAATGATATTACAGGTGAAACACCTGCATGCTTTGAACCAGCACTCGATTATATTGTTACAAAAATACCACGATTTACATTTGAAAAATTCCAAAAAGCAGACTCAACATTGGGAACTCAAATGAAATCTGTTGGCGAAGCTATGGCGATTGGTAAAACATTTAAACAATCTTTCCAAAAAGCACTCCGTTCTCTTGAAATTGGTAGAAGTGGTTTTGGTGCTGATGGTAAAGATGAAACATATGAAAAAATGACAAATGAAGAATTAAATATTGCCCTGCAAGTGCCTAAAGCAGATAGAGTTTTTGCACTACGTGCCGCATTTAAAAGAGGATACTCTGTTGATGAAGTATATAAATATTCAAGAATAGATAAATATTTCCTCCGTCATTTACATGAGATTACTGCTTTTGAAGATGAAATATCCAGCTATAAATCATTGGATAATCTTGCAAATGATAAAGAAGCATTTATTCAAGCAAAAGAGTTTGGTTTTTCAGATAAACAAATAGCTTTCTTACTTAATACATCAGAAGATAGTGTCCGTGAAAAAAGAAAATCTATTGGTGTAAACCCAAGCTATGCTGCTGTTGATACTTGTGCAGGTGAATTTTATGCAAAAACACCTTACTATTATTCATCATACAGTGAATATTCTGAGCCAGCAAGAATTGATAATAATAAAAAATCAATTATGGTATTAGGTGGTGGTCCTAATAGAATTGGTCAGGGAATAGAATTTGATTACTGCTGTGTGCATGCATCTTTTGCATTAAAAGCTGCAGGGTATGAATGCATTATGGTAAACTCTAACCCAGAAACTGTATCTACTGATTATGATATTAGCGATAAACTCTATTTTGAACCATTAACTATTGAAGATGTGCTGCATATTTATGAAAGAGAACAGTGCGTTGGGGCAATTGTCCAGTTTGGTGGCCAAACTCCATTAAACCTTGCAAGACAGCTTGAACAAAATGGTGTAAAAATTATTGGAACTACACCTGAAAGCATCGAATATGCAGAAGATAGAGATAGATTCCAAAAACTTGTGAATAAGCTTAATATTAAGCAGCCAGAAAGCGGTATCGCATATAAAGAACAGGAAGCTATGCAGATAGCAGAAAAAATAGGGTATCCTGTGCTTGTAAGACCATCTTTTGTCCTTGGTGGCAGAGGTATGGTTATTGCATATACTAAAGAAACATTGGAAAAATATATTAAATATGCAGTGCAACTTTCTGATGATAACCCAATATTAATAGATAAATTCTTAAATGATGCAACAGAAGTTGATGTGGATTGTATATCAGATGGCAGTATGACTGTAATAGGTGGGATTATGGAACACGTAGAACCTGCTGGTATACATTCTGGTGATTCTGCTGCTGTTATCCCAACTATGACATTAAGTAAAGATGTGCTTGATACTATTAGAAACCATACATATGCTTTAGCAAAAGAATTAAATGTATGTGGGCTTATGAATATTCAATATGCAGTTCATAATAATGAAGTTTATATAATTGAAGCAAACCCTAGAGCATCAAGAACTGCGCCTTTTGTAAGTAAATCTATTGGTGTGCCCCTTGTAAAACATGCTGTTAGATGTATGCTTGGCGAAACATTAAAAGAAATTGGATATACTGAAGAAGTTATTCCACCATATACAACAGTTAAAGAAGCTGTATTTCCATTTTCAAAATTTATTGGAGCAGATATATTTTTAAGCCCAGAAATGCATTCTACTGGGGAAGTTATGGGTATGGATACAAGTAAAGGATTAGCATACCTAAAATCTCAAATCGCTTCAGGTGGTAAACTGCCGGAAAATGGTAATATATTTGTATCATTAAATAATAGAGATAAAGAACGTGCCGTTCCTTATTTAAAAGATTTAGCAGAACTTGGATTTAATATTTATGCTACAGAAGGCACTTCTACCATGCTTTATAACCATAATATTAAATCTAATGCAATATTTAAAATATCTAAAGGCCGTCCAAACTTAGTAGACTTATTAAATGATAATAAAATACAGTGGATAATTATGACTAGGGAAGATGGGGAAGATGCAATTACAGACGAAATTAAAACACGCTCTATTGCATTATTAAAAGGAGTCCCTATGACTTCAACATTATCAGGTATTATAGCAGCAGTTGATGGTCTTAAAGAAAAAGCCGATTTTGGAAGGTTTGAAGTTTATTCTTTACAAGAATACCATAGAAAAATAAAACTTAAAAATAATTAATATAAAAGGCTGCCATAAATGAGGCGAACCCAAATTTTTGGACAGATTTAAAATTATAGAGCCTGTGAAAAAAAGTCTGTAAATAGTGCAAACTTAAGTTTTCTATGATATACTAAAAAAATATGAAAGGA
>CALUZC010000063.1 GCA_944325215.1 uncultured Mucispirillum sp.
GAATTAAGCATTATGTATGAAGGACGGTTGCCTGAATAGAATATAGAAATGTGAAAAATAAATTCCTGCTCTTGACTAAATAACTTTATTTTGGTATTCATAGAGCAGGATATGTAAAAATATAATCATAGAAAACTGAATTTACAGACTTTTTTTCACAGGCTCGTAATAAGACTGCTAATTTATGGTCATATCTTAATAATGGAAAAATAACAAATGTAATTGTTTCCTGTGGACCACCATCATCATTAATACCAAATTTAAGTTTATCATTTAGAGCATTAATATAATCGTCTTCTGTGTCAAATATTTCTAATCCAAAATTCCTTATTTCATTAATATTAGTTAATCTTGCAGCATCAGCATCTTCTCGTATAAACTGCACCATTTGTTTTAATCTTAATTTTAGGTCATTTGAAAATTTACTATCAACTATCATTGCATATGTTAATGCAATATTTTCAAGACCATATTTTTGGATATGGGTAGATGTATCATCAAAAATAGAGTTTGTATTGGTAAATATTTCAGGTGTATTTTCATTATTATGGTTGTTATTTATATCATAGAAGAATTCATTTACTAAAGGATCAATATTTGAACTATTTTTATATATTCCATCTCCAATAATATAGGCATCATTCCTACTATTATTTACCATATAAAATTTTTTATTTTTTTTATAAAGCTTATAGGCAGAATAACATGTAAAATAAACACCTAATTCTAAATTTAGTTTTTTATTAATTCTATTGCTTTCAATATAATTTATAATTTCCGTTGCAATATAATGTAATCTTTTATCGCGTTCAATATTCAGAGTAAAAAGACGATAAGATTCTTGTTCACTAAAAGCAACAAAAACTGCAACGGAACTAAATAGTCTTTTGTAAACAATTTTGACTATTCTTCCATTAAGTAAAAAATCACCATCACCATCTTCTTTAAACAAAGAATTTGCATAATGATTAATATAAAGGACTTTATCATTTTTTACTATAAACATGATTTCTACATCATTATTAATAGTAAGCCTATGGTTTATAGTAATAATTTTTTTCATTTTCTCCCTCTTCAATATTTCTATATTTATAGAAAACTTTTATAACTATAAAATACAAGAAAGTTTGCATAACTTGTATAAATTACAGTATCATCAAAATCAACAAGAGCATATTTAATATGTTTTTTTATCGTTACCATATTCCAAGCATTTAATATTCTCATATTAACAATTTTAAACTCAATATAACTTATTAAATAATCTAATTTTTCTTTATATATATGGTTTCTTCATATATATTTTTATATGGTTCTGTTTTTATAAATTTTGTATAATAATCAATAATAGCATGTTCCATACTACTCATTGACATATAATATGGTAAATCAAATACCATTTTGTGTAGCTTAGATGCATCAGAAGTATTATTTTCATATATGATAAAATAATAATATTGTGAGTATACATTAGAGCTATAATCACTATAAATATATACAATCTTGTTGGAATTTATTGTAGGTCTACCTAATTTATCTGCCATAAAAACATGTAAATAGTTAGTTTCATCAAAGGGTTCAAAACCCCATTGCGATACATTATCACTTACAGGAATATTTGATAGAGTATTTATAATAGCTTTAAAATACTCATCTTGGTTAGATGTATTATTATCTCCAATGCTATTATTATCTGAAGGATTTTGTAATGATTGATTTTTATCATCTGCACAGCCAAATAACATAAAAACTAAAAAAACAGCCATTATAACTTTTTTCATTTTATTCTCCTAAATGTCAATTTCTTACAACTTTTATTTTAATATACCATATACCACACAATTATATCTAATAACACCGTATATAAACGGTGTTAATTATTTATAATTATAAGAATATATATCCTTATGGATATTAACATTAAATTTTCCAAAACTTTAAAACTGATTAGAAAAAGTAAGGGTATGACTCAAGAGCAGTTGGCTGAGCGTTCGGGTATTGATTATAAATATCTGCAAAAATTAGAGAGTAAAAATCCATCTTCTCCCACATTGCAGGTGCTTGAAAAATTATCATTTGGGCTTGGTATATCACTACAAGAATTTATAAAAGAAATTGAAGAAAAAGAGTAAAAATTAAGATATTAAGTTATAAATTACACTTTACTTATAACCCTTTCTTCCACCAAGTCATAAGTTCTTTTTTAGTCCATTTTCTACCATCTCCCCACATTGCTGAAACTGGGTTTCCATTTTTAAATTCTACTTCCATAGATAATGTGCCATCTTCTTCAAAAAAACTCACCTTTCCATGAACTACATCATCTTTATAAGTTCCTTTTTCTTTTAATTTGCCAGATTTATAGTATAGAGCAAAAGGACCATTTTTTTTATCATCAATAAATGTATATTCTACATATAAATTGCCGTTACTAGAATAGCCTTTATACTGTCCGTTACGTTTATGATTTTTGTATTCATCTTCTGTTTGAATGTTACCATTTTCAAAGTATGATTTTTGTATGCCTTCTAATTTTCCATTTTTATAAGTTAGTTCAAGCCATAACACACCGTTTGGGTAGTATGTTTTTTCTACTCCGTTTTTAATATTATCCTGTTTTGCAGATAAATTATTTAAATTTAGCAGCATTATGACCACCGTTAAAAGAATAAGCCTTTTCATAAATTTCCTGTATAAGATTATATTATTAGATTAAGTGATGAATTAAATAAATGCAATATGAAACTTATATAAAATATGGATAATAAAAAAACCCTGCTTTATTTAAAAGCAGGGTATAATATATTAAAACCTGTAACCAAGTTCTGCATTTAATCTAATGCCTGATACATCATAAAACCCAGGATATACTAGAGTATAATCAAAATTTAAACCAGTATATACTTTTTTAAAGTTGTATCTAAAACCTAAAGCAACAATATATCCAATCCCTGCACCTGAAAAGTCATTAGTATACCTGTAAACGTTACCTGTAGATACATATCGTTCTTCTACTTTTTCTTTTGTTGATGCAAATGATATAACTGCCCCTGTGCCAATCCAAGGCACAAAACCTGATTCACCTTTTTTTGTTTCATATTGAAATATCCCCATTAACCTTATATCAAACATATGGGAAGTGCCATTCCATGTAACTGTATTTGTGCTGTTTTTACTACTACCAGAACTATATGTATAACCTAAATCAGCAGAAAGTGCTAAAAATTTATTGAAATTAAATTTATATCTTATACCTACATTACCACCTATTCCCAGCACATCTCTATAGTCTGTTGGAAAATAAGCTCCACCATACAAACCCACTGTCATAGGGTAATCTTTATAATTAAGTTTATCTATATCTTCTAGTTCTTTGTTCAATTTATCGCTAAAAGATTCTTCTTTTGTTGCTGTGGAATTATCTTGTGCATATACTATAAAAGAATACAAAATAAATAAAATACTAAATAATAATCTTTTCATATATTTTCCCCCTTAAAATTAAGTATAAATACTATATCTTGAATGGGGGGAATGTCAAGGAAATATTTAGTATATATTATGATAGGGTAAATTCTAAAAACGATTGCAACAAATTAAGCAGTCATTAAAGTTCTCGTAAAAAATATCATTAGCCGATTTATAATTAAATAATTTTCTAGGATAATTATTAATCCAGTCTTGTATTTTTTTAATATAAGCAACTGAAAAATTTTTTATATCAGCTTTCTTTTTAATAAATTTTCTAATAAGTTTATTATTATTTTCATTGCTGCCCCTTTCTCAGGGAACAATAAGGGTGAGCATAGTATATTGTAGTTCGTTTAGATACTTTATTATAGACAGATTTTTCTAAACCTGCCATATCTAAAAATTCAACACCATTATCTACTGTTATACTTTTAAATATTAAGCTGAATTTATCTTTATATTCTTTTTCCAGCTTGTCAAGTGCTGATATTACACTTTTTTGAGTTCTATCCTTTAATTTTATTATTATCTCAAAGCGTGATAATCGTTCTGTAAGCACAAGTAATGCTGCTTTACTGCCTTGCTTACCTACTACTGATATCCTAAACCAGTTACCATATATTCGCTCTGTTAACTCAAATGGGCGTTCTTCTATACTTCTGCCACGTGTGTTATTATAAGCTA
>CALUZC010000064.1 GCA_944325215.1 uncultured Mucispirillum sp.
TAGTGTTTCATACATCTATAATTTAGTCAACTATTTTATTATTGTATTATAATTATGACAATAATAAGTTGGAAATAATTTACCAAAATTTATTATTGCCATATATGTATAAAAGGTGGATTTAATTACTTTATATTTTACAAAAGTTATATGGTATCTTTTACTCTAATTACTGATATTGGGTGTAACTGCGACGCATGAATATAGCCATCCATTAAATAAACTTCTTCTGGTGAATATACTATTTTTTTACGAAGGTTATTAATATCTTCCAGATTACCTGCTTGGATCAATGATGCATCAGCAAAACCAGTAAAATTATACATATATTGAGATTTATATATTGTTACTTTACACCAATCTCCTTCTAGTATATCATGAACAAATATTGGATAAATTTTATATTTCAATAATTTTAACTGCGTTTCTATAGTATCTTCAGATGCCAATTTCACAGCAAATTCTTCTTTCTCATTATAAGTTTCTGTTATATCTTCACTTCTATTATACACCGGTAAATCACATGTTGCAAGAACACTTTGAATTTGAAGAATTACTTCACTATCATTACCTATTTTATCTCTTACATTTATATATTCATCATTAGAACATGGTAATGCTATAACTCCATTTTTAGCATATGATGAATAAAAATAATCTTCATCATATGTTTTACTTAAATATATTGATACACTATGCCTGTCTACTACTTTATAATTTTTCATTAAAGTATGTTTATAGGTTGATACTCCGACTACATTATCAAATAAATAACTGTCCTCAGCAGTTAATATTCTGGTTCCCCTAAAATACTCTGCCTTAATTGAAATATCATTGCCTACTGAATATTTATCAGAATAAAATTCTTGTGATGTTAGATCAGGACTTTCCCCATACATTCCTGTAATCATAAAATCAGATAATTCACACTCTACTGCCACATAGGTGCAGGAAAATCTTTTACTCATAAATGAATTATATTCTTCTTCAGATAATAAAGATTTCAATAATCTTTGATTACTTTTATCATTTTCAAAAGGACTGCGTATATACCATGTGGTTGTTAAAACACCATTGTTATTATTTTTTTCTATATATCCATTGTCTTTAGATGTATTTACTGGATATAAATATTCACTAGGGGTTCTCTTATCTAAAAATAACATCATATGAACTTGATCATTATTATGCTTAAGAGTTAAATCCCTTGTTATCCTTAAAATACCCCTTACTTTCATTGATTTATGATTAATATTATATGTTTCTGTTCTTCTTTCATATACATCTTCTACTTCTACATCTTCTACATTCTGTTGCTCATCTGGCAAATATAGAATAACAGTTGATAACCCATTATATCTTTTTGATAATCTAACATTATAGTTTGGATCTTCTAATTGTAAAACATAATATCCTTTATATTCTTTATAATAGCTAGCCATGTTTTACCCCCTATTCATCTGGTTTCTGATAACTAATGATATACATGATGATATATCATTATCAGCTCCGAGTGTTTTTTTATAAAGTGCTTTATATAAGTTATCCAATCGTTTTAATATTTTCATTGTAGATGTGTTATAATCTTTATCATCATTTAAATCCTTACTATTATATATATTTCCTGTTTCATATGACTCAGTAGAGACAAGAATACAACCAGTTGTAAAAGCTATATTTTGACCACCTGCGTGAACTAAGATATACCTTTTATACCTTACCATATCACTATATAAGTTCATTGTATTACATTTGTAAGGTTTTCTACTATATTTATGATATATTCCCTTATAATGCCCTTCAGATATTCTGCGCTTAACTTCTTCTGTTATGTTATCTGGACCTGCTGGCTCCATTGTATAGCCTCCATACATTAGGTTACCATAATTTGCTTTATTTTGTAAATTCTTTTTATACATATCAGTTTTTATAGAGTGATGATTTTTATGGTTATTTACAAAACTATTTATAGTTTCAATATGAGTACTAATTATATTATCTTTATCTATAACCTTATCTTTGTTATTCTTTTGTTCACCATTATATGCATCAATTACACTATCTAATAAAAACTTTTCACCATTATAATATACATATACAGCAAATACACCATATGTTGCGCCATAACGTTCTTTCATATTTTGGATACTCTTATTACTATTATATACTTCTTTATATCTTGTTACTTCTATTACATACTTTGGCTGATAAATAAATTTTACTAAAATATCACTTTGAGAATTTACCATTGATATAAGGCTCTTAAAATTATTTGATGATAGTAAAATTGAATTATTTAGTTTAATCATATCATTTTTTATTTTTGTATAACCGTTATCATTGCTTGAATTTGTTTGATGTAGATTTTGTAAAATTATATTCTTGTCATGCAATATTTTTTCATCTATTATATAATTAATACTTATTTTAGTGTTACTACCTGTATCAGTATTTTTTTTAGTACTATTTTTTTCTGTATTATATTGTGGTTCACTAAGTGATAACATATTCATATATGTTCGCATATAATGAGTAATTAAAAAATCATTATCTTGACTGTAATTCGCATTATTAAGGTTATTGTTTGTTGTATTAATAGTTGTAGCATTATCTAAAACAATACTATTAGATGTAGCATTGTCTAGTGGCATATTATTAGTTGTAGCATTATCAGATATCTTGTTATTTTTAACACTATCCATTATTTTATGTGCTATGTCAGTAACTTGATTTGTTACATAATTAACTTTATTGAATGCTGATAGCTTACAGATATACAAATCATCTAAACCAATATACTTTTGTTCACTTAGTGGCATAAATGGAAAACTATCATGATCAATGTTTTTACCATCAAGCATTAATTTTGCTTCAAAATTTTTTATATATTTTCCATTTTCATATAACTCTAAATTATATCCATCAAATACCATAGAATACTTGTTGGTCACTATTTTTAACTGTTTTAAAGGTAAATTATCTTCTGAACTATCATATTCAACTACAATATTCTTATCTTCTTCAAATTCATAAGCAAAAAATACTATATAATACTTATATAAAGATGATTCCTTTATTAGATTTTCAGTGAAAATATCAGATAATCTAAAATCTATTGTATGCCCTGTCACTTCCTTACCTGATTTCATTAATTTATATATATTATTAGTATTAATTTGCTCTATTGTATTAAATTTAGTAGTATCCTGTTTTGTTTCATTATTCAATGTTATTGATGCTGATATTACTTGTAATGGTGTGGCTTGTGTATCTATTTTAAAACCCTTGGTATTTGTAGTTATTTTAAATGCCCATTTAATACATGAAATATCTTCTTCTTTATCACTATTATTTAAAAAATATCGCCCATTAGGTTCTCTTATTCCTTCTTCACTTATATTAGATACTATAAAAGCTTTTAATGTTATTGTTTGTTCTTTATCTATAGTTAATATTTCGTCTTGCCAGTTGGA
>CALUZC010000065.1 GCA_944325215.1 uncultured Mucispirillum sp.
GGTTTTATAGCAGTTCCAAGGGTTGGAGATGAAGTAGTAATAAGCTTTATAGATGGTGACCCAGATAAGCCAATAATAACAGGCAGTTTATATAATCAGGAAAACCCATCATTAATTCAAAGTGATATAAAATCTAATAAGCATAAGACATCATTAACATCAAAGACGGTAGGAAAGGGCGAGCAGGGAAGAAACGAATTAACCATGAGTAATATGCCAGGCAGAGAGCAGGTGTATTTAAAAGCAGAAAAAGATTATGAAGAATTAGTTCAGCATGATTATAACCAGACTATTTTAAATAATAAAACAAGCAGTGTAACAGGCACACATAATGAAAATATATTACAAGCCCATATTCAAAATATAGCAGGTTTAAAAGATGTAAATGTAGGTGGAGAATACTTAACAGTAGTAGCCTTAAGTAAAGATACAGCAGTAGGGTTATCTAATACTTTAAATGTGGGGGCAAGTAATAAATTAAGGATAGCAGAAAACAGCAGCGAAAGCGTAGGTGGTAATAAACAGATAGAAATAGGTGGAGAGTTAAAAGAGACTATCCAAAAGGATAAAACTTTAAATATAGATGGAGAAAGTAAAACTATAATAAAGGGAAGTTTAGTAGAGCAGGTAAATAAGGACACTACACTTATTACAGAAGGCGAATATAGTTTAACAGTAAACAAAAATCTATCTACAATAGTGAAAGAAACTGTTTCATTAATAAGTGAGAAATCAAGTAGTATAGAATCAGAAAGTGTATCTGTTATATCTAAAAGTGATGTAGCAGTTAATGCGGAAAATTCTACAACCATTACGGTAGGTGATACCGCTGTTACTCTATCAACAAGCAATATAACAATGAAAGCAGGTGGCGTGGAAGTATTAATTGATTCTAAAGGCCTGGTAGTAAAAGGTGGGGAAATTAAAAGTGAGTAAGAAATTATTTTTATTATTGTTATTAATACCTTTATTTTTAATAATGCTTTTTATCATAGTAAATTATAAGCCAATATTATTAGCAATAGAGTCTTATAATATTGAGGATGTTTATATGAATGATAATAAAGTTTTGACTATGGATTTTGTTGATAAAGTTCTTGAAGATATAGAAAACAATAATTATAAGCAATATATGTTAGATGTAACCGATTATTATATTACAAGTGATTTTGTAGTTTTTGTATTTGATAAGTTAGGTTTATTAGATTCATATCTTACAGGTATTAGAAGTAAAATGTTTGCACAATATATTTATATATTTGCAGTTATGGCTGAAAATAAAGATAAGCAAAAATATTCAGAAATGCTCAAATATTATCCAATAGAAGATATTGAGAATTTTACAGAGCTGACATTAAAGTTTATAGATAAAATATATGATCATATTTCAATTCCTATGTTTGCTCTCATAGGATATAATTTTATTACCACTGACTCAATTGCATTATGTTATTTAGTAATGACATATAATGGTTGTAATAATAATGACTATTATCTTGATAAATATATATATACTCCAGCTGAACAAATAGTAACATTATATAAAAATAAAGTTCCTATGGATAAATTAGACAATACTAAAAAAAATATGTTTTATGAAAATGTTGATGAACTTTATTCTCATATAAATACTAATGTGAGGAAGATAACTAATGAATGTGGATTATAGTGAATTAGGTTATTTTTTTATTGGCAATTCTTATCCTTATGTTGATTTAACTAAGCTTGATGCTACTCAAGTTAGTAATAATACAGATAGAAAAATAATTGTTCAAGATTTAAAAAACGATATACAACAGGTGGTTGATTTTGCTAATAAAACAGTGGAAACAGCAGATACTATGAATATTGACACGAAAAAAGAAGTAAAAGTGTTGGTTCAAGGTTTTGATAAGATATTTAAGATATACGATGGATATACTACATATAAACAAGAAGGTAGCGTTTTAGAGTTATTTATTCATTTTTATGAAGAAGGAATAGAAGATATAGTGTTTAGGTTTGGATTAAAGGGTACAGTTGGTTATGTTGTTATAGATGAGATGATAACTACTATAGCACGACAAGTTAGTAAAAAAGCACTAGTTGTTGCAGGAATTTTTCTAGCAGCTGATCATTATTTAAATCCTTATATATCAAAAAATACTATAAACTTTTTTGAAGAATATGAAATTCCTGTTTTTAGTTATCCTTATATGCTTAGGAAGAATTTGGAGTATACAAATCATCAAAATAAAGTCAAAGCTGAGAATGAAGCAAATTTGAAAGCTAATGGCTTGCTATATTATAATGATAGGCTATATCTGGAAGATATTTTCCAATATTTACCTATGTATATATACTAATTTAAAATGTATGAGATGAAGTAGTAAAAAATTTTAATGTGGAGTAGTATAATGTTTATAAAGTTTTTAACTTATGATGATATAAATGATATAGATACTTGTTCATCATTTTCTTTATATAAGGCTTTATATAATTTTGAATATTACTATTTGTTAAAAGATGAAAATAATGATGTTTTAACTAAATCAAAATATATGTCTCTAAAAGGAAAGAGAAGTACTTTTATAGACATATTTTATACATATAAGTATCTATTAAAAGAAGATTATATTTATGCTCGAAAACAGTTATATAGGAGTATGTATGGATATAATTTAAAGAATTTATCAGCAGATATAATTGTAAAGAATAATAGAGTTATTTTTTATAATTATATTTCAGGTTTTTTTCCAAGTTTTTCAGAAATAATTCATATTCACGGTGATAATATAGATATATTTTGTAAAAATGGAAGTTTAATTAATATTAGTAGATTAGTCTCACAATATAAATTAGATTTAAAAGAGAAACAAATTAAAATATTTTTTTTAGGGTGCTTATTACAAGGTGCATCAGAAAATGAGAATGAGCCATTATGGTTTGGAGAATTAAATAATGATGAGTTAGACAGCAGTAAACCCATATATTATTTAATTGGTGATAAAGATAGTGAAAGCCAGTTATTAAGAGTATATATAGGCAATAACACTTTAATAATCCGTAATTATTCAATATTAGACAGCAGCTTAGGTATAAAACTAGAGGTAAAAAGTGAGGAAGCTAAGTATAGACTAGAAAAAGAGCAGAAAAAACGTGA
>CALUZC010000066.1 GCA_944325215.1 uncultured Mucispirillum sp.
TGCTTATAAATCAAATAAATTTATCCAGCATCTTAATAATATATATAAAATAATTCATCTTCTTTTTTTGATTTATCTAAATATAATTAGTTATGAGAGTTTTTATTCTAAAATAAGTTTTGAGATTATATTAATATCAATAGTGATATCAATACTTTATATGATAATATTATCATACTATATAAGTGAAAAAACAATGTTATTATATATTATTCTATCAATAATCCCAGTAATATTTATATTCATTAATATTGGTATTTGGGGAGTATATTTGTGTATATGTATTTTTCTACTAAATTATATATTAATTTATTATAAATATATTATTTTGGTTTTTATAATGTTTTATATCTTTTTTATATATGCTAATATTGATTTTATTTTATCTTATCTTATTCCTTATTCTGTATTTAGAAGCTGATAAAAGTAAACAAGATACAAATGTTTGATTAATATTGATAAAATCATGTATTTATATTATTATTTAAACAAATATACTAGTAATTAATTGGCGGGAGAGTATATGAAAAAATTAATCAATAAAATACCAGATAGATATTATTTAATATCAATAATTTTGATATTATTAATAATGGTATTCTGCACATTTTTTACAACAAATTTTAGTGATACTCAGAAAGTGAAATTTTATTTACCTCCCCAATCATTTTTACATAATATTTTTAATACATTGGAACTTGCCTGGTTTTTTCCATCTCTGTTATTATCATATACAGTTATAGCAGTGCTTTATTTTTACATAAAAGATAACCATAGCCAAGCAGTAGTTGATTTTTTAACAGTAAAAGAAGATGATATATCTATAAAAAGTAATAAAAAATATTTGTTTATAATATTATTTATTATAGGCTTTTTATTGCACCATTTATTGCACCATGGTTATATGTTTCTATTACTTTTTCCTATGTTTTTATATTTACATGTAAAATATGCTTATAAATCAAATAAATTTATCCAGCATCTTAATAATATATATAAAATAATTCATCTTCTTTTTTTGATTTATCGAAATATAATAAGTTATGAGAGTTTTTATTCTAAAATTAGTTATGAGATTATATTAATATTAATTGTGATATCAATACTTTATATGATAGTATTATCATACTATATAAGTAAAAAAACAATGTTATTATATATTATTTTATCAATAATCCCAGCAATATTTATATTCATTAATATTAGTATTGGTGAAGTATATTTTTATATATGTATTTTTCTACTAAATTATATATTAATTTATTATAAATATATTATTTTGGCTTTTATAATGTCTTATATCTTTTTTATATATGTTAATATTGATTTTATTTTATCTTATCTCATTCCTTTTATTATATTTAGAGGCTGATAAAAGTAAACAAAATACAAATGTTTGATTAATATTGATAAAATCAGGTATTTATATTATTATTTAAACAAATATGCTAGTAATTAATTGGTGGGAGAGTATATGAAAAAATTAATCAATAAAATACCAGATAAATATTATTTAATATCAATGGCTTTTATATTATTTATTATGGTATTAGGCAGATATATGTTTCCAGACTTAATGAACAAGGGGGATATGGTATCAGACAGATACATGTTTCCAGACTTAATGAAAAAGTGGGATATGATAATATATTTTCTGCCACAGCTTTTTTTACCGTTTACAATTATATTTATATTGTATTTTTATATAAAGGATAACCATAGTAAAAAAATAGTAGATAAGCTATATTTATTTAAATTAACTCAAACAGAAGATAATGAGTTACTTGTAGTTGATAATAAAAAAATATTATCCATATTTATATTATATATGCTACTATGGCCTATACAATTGTATGTAATAGGTATGTATTTTCTTCCAGCATTATTATATTTAACCCTTATCAATATGCCTTCACAATATAAAATACATATAAGGTACATTTATTTATATAAATATCTAAATATTATATTTTTATTGTTTTTTGTGTTAAATATTTTTTTACCACCAGAATTAGATTTTATATCTTTCAATTTAAGCAGCATTTATTTTATAGTGTTATATGTATATTTTTTATTAATAGTAATATTTTTAATTTGTCTTAAATTAAAACTAGAAAGGAGTTTTATATATTTAATTTCAAGTATAAGTATTTGCTTTATGGTAACATTTGTAGCACCTGGACCAAACTACTATTGGTTTATAATATTCATGCTAGGTTTTATGATGCCTTATTACACAAATTATATAAAATCAATTGTTTTAACAATGGCACTTACTATTGTATTAGTTTATCTTATAAAACCAGTGCATTCATTTTTACCAAGTGCAACACCACATCTATATTTATGGAACAATAGTGATAAGTGCATGATAACTTATCCTGCAAGAGGCTCTCATGTAACATTTCTTTTTCCGATATTTTTTGACTGGACTGGTGGGGATATGAAGACAAAAAAATGTAAAGATATATTAAGAGATTGGCATTAATTTAAATTTCCAAATTAATAGGAGTAGTAAATGAAAAAAATAATTAATAAAATACAAGATACTAGTTATATAATACCAATGGTTTGCATTTTACTTGTTATGTTTGTATTTCCAACCCCGTTATATAGTGATGAAGAGAAATTGTATATTTTATGCCCGTTGTATTTACTATTTACAATTATTGCAGTTTTTTATTTTTATATAAAGGATAACCATAGCCAAAAGGTAATAAGTATATTAACTACACAAGAAGATGAAATATCCATAATTATTAGTCAAAAATTTATAATTATAATATTTTTTATGATTCTTTGTTTTAGATATAATTTATATGATATCATATCACTACTTTTTCCTATGTTTTTATATTTACATGTAAGATATGCTTATAAATCAAATAAATTGCTTCAGTCCATTAATAATATATACAAGATAATACACATTTTATTTTTATTATATTTTAATATCTATGTATTTTCTAGTGACTTTGCAAATTCACTTAAAATTCCTACAGGTGTAGTATATTCAGTAATAATATTATCATCAATTTATACAATAATATTATCATATTTTATTGGTAAAAAAACAATGTTTTTATATTTATTTTTATCAATAATGCCAGTATTAATTGTTTACATGACTTGTAAGGGATGTTTAAATAATAAGTTAATTTTAATTTTTTTAATAAATTACATATTTATTTATTATAAGCAATATTTATTTGCTTTTATTTTTCTAATCTATGCTAAACTACAAGGGGAATATTTATTGTTTCTTATAGTTATTGCTCTCGTTATATCTCTTATTTTTAGCGATGATAAGCATAAGACACCATTAACATCTAAGACGGTAGGAAAAGATGAGCAGGTTTAAAAGATGTAAATGTAGGTGGGGAATACTTAACAGTAGTAGCCTTAAGTAAAGATACAGCAGTAGGGTTATCAAACACTTTAAATGTGGGTGCAGAAAATACACTGCGTGTAGCAGGGGATAATAAGGAATTTATTAATGGTGATAAAGTAGTAGAAGTAGATGGCGATATAAAAGAAAATTATTTTGGTGATAGAATAACCAATATAAGAAGAAATATAGAAGAAAACGTTAACGGTAGTATAGACCAAACATGTGTTGGTGGAATAAATGTATCAACAGAAAGTCATTATGATGTAACCTGCGAGCAGGATATGGATTTATATAGTAAGTTAAATGTAACATTAACATCGGGCGAGCATACCAGCTTAGTTTCAGATTCTATGAATATGGAAATAAATACTTTTGGTGTAGTAGAAGCAGATGAGTTTATAATTAACTCAAAATCAGATTTAACAATAAATATTGGAGATAATGCCAGTATAATATCAGATGGTAATAGTATGACATTAAAAGTAGGTGATGTAGAATTAATGTTAGATAGCCAAGGGCTTACTTTAAGCCAAGGTAAGCTAAGTATTAAAAAATAGGTGTGGTATGAGCGTAAAATTGTTTCAAGATAATGATTCGCATAAAAGTTATTTTGTATCAATGTTTTATAAAGAATATGTCTACCAATCTGATGATGGTAAATTTTTAATAGTACCTAATAATAAAACAAAAATACATAAAAAATATAATATTTTTGAATATTATCTATCTAATGAGTATGAGTCTATGCTTACAGAACAGGGATTAGAAGTAAAGTATAAACAACAAATTTGTGATTTGTATAGAATCTATAATTTTGAACCTTCATCAAATTTTTCTTGTTTTCATGATTTTCCTGATAAGCAATTTGTAGCATTATTTAATAAAAGTAAAGGAATAAATTTTATTTCTGATAATGACATAGAAATTATATATGATATGTTATGTGAAATTTTTAATAATGTAGTTTTAAAAAAATTTATGTTTAAATCTCCCAAATCAGAAAAAAATAAAATATATCGATGTGACTATGGTAAGTATATAAGTGAGTTAAAGCGTATTGTTAAAAATAAAGATTTTTATTTTTTATTATCTATGTTATATAATTTTCCATCAGAACTTATACACGATAGTAATTATATAAATTTTTTGTATGATATATTAAAAGTAAAAAGTAGATTTGTAACATGGGTTGGTATAAGATACCATACTAATAACATTTTAAAAAATCAATCAATATCAGATAAAGAAAAATTTTATAGAGTAGTAGATGCTTTGTTTTACGGAATTGTTAATATTGATATTTATAAGTCTAGAGGTTGTAGTTATGGAAACTTTATATCTTGTATAGATATTTTTAGTTATTTAAATTTTACATGTGAACCTATTCTAAAGTCAGGTAAATATAAGACATTTTATGAATATATAAAAGAGCATGATGTAGATAAATATACAAGTTTTATAAATGATAAATATCATTTGATATCAAATTCAACCAATATAGTAATGAATAAAATAATATTTCCTAATCATAATGAAAATTTTATTGTAGAATTATCAACATTTAATAATATTTTAGAATTATTTAAAAATTATATTATAAAAAAAATTTTTCATGTGTCTTCTAATAATGGATGTATATCAGAAAATCAAGATACTAAAACCACAGGAGAAGATAACAATCAAGTAAAGCAAGAGTTTTTATTAACTAATATTTTTGCAACAGATAATCCTAATACATATGATTTTTGGCGAGGAGTAAGACTTTACAAACATAAAATACCAACAAACAGAAATGTTTTGTTACTTGTTAATATGCATAAAAATATAAGATTAAGATTTAGATATATGGAGGAAAAAGACAAAGTAGGTAATTATTTTATTTTATTATATGATTATTCAAATATTAATAGATATATAATTGATTGTAAAGATATGGATGGCAGAAATATTAAATTTATGTGGTATGATATTGAACAAGATACAGTTATACCTCTTTATGGCACATTTACACCAGGAAATATTGATACTGTTGAACTAAAATATGAATGTAAATGTGATAGTAAATTTAATAATGTTATTAATGGTGAGTACGATCCAACGCTAAAACTCTTTACAATATATTATAAAGATAAAACTTTTGAGTTTCTTAATTACTTAAAAAACATATCTAATGACACAGATTATACTACAAATATAAATAATAAAGCATCAACAAAAAGTGATAATAATAGTGAGGTATATACACTAGCATCTATTACAATGACTACAGGAGCTATGAATGTTAGTAATCAAATAAGTACAATATCTCAAAAAGATGCTATAAAAATTCATCTTAAAGCGAAAATAAAAGATAGAAAGGATATGTTACCATACGATTTAACAGCATATTCATATTATATGTATATACCTAAAACATCAGAAATGATAGAGGGTGTTATCAAAGATAGTAAAGATGGTATTTTATTGGAGTTTTTATATCACAAAAAAAGTATAACAAGTAACCTATGTTGTCATTTTTCAGCTTCTGAACAAAATTTACTAAATGCTCATACTGGTAAGTCTATATGTAATGATACTATCCAGTTAACTTATAAGCATGTTATGAATAAATTTTATGAAAAAGATATTGTTTTAAATATAAGTGATTTGCCATTAATAATAGATATAGTTTCAGTAAGTCTTCAAAGTAGATATAGAAATAAAATTAAAATTTCTACTACCACTAGGAACTTTGGTATTAATGTAGATAATATTTCCATAGACGAATGTATTAGATGGGGTTATATTGAATGTAATCAAAATAGATATGATAATAAAGATGTTAAGCAACTTATTAACCAAGGTAATATTCAAATTATAGAAAAACAACATGAGAATGATATCATTAGTGGTTTAACATTGGCTATAGAAAGAGATTTATGGTCACAAGAAAATCTTTTAAAATCTGGTCATTCTGTAATAATTTTTCCTTTTTCTGTATCACCCAAACTAATTAAAGATAAAGAAAATATAACAATAAATTATATAAATAAAATGAATATTAAACATTATGTAATTTTAGGAAGGCAAGCACAATCAAGTGGTGATACTTATGTGGTATCAGTAAATATGCATTATGAAAATGATACTAATAACAAAATAATTAATAAAGTAGAATTAGAAGTACTTCATAAGTATTATCCAGATGATGAAAATACAATTACACATTGGGTGTATGCTGTATCAGATTCTGCTAATAATAGTAACATAAGCTTAAATATTGAAGATGATTATAAAAACAGTGTAGTATATACTGCGTGTTATACATTAGAATCAAATACCATTAAAGTTCCATTAGAGAAGCAAAAAGATACTTTAAAAGAGAATGAACAAAATAATATTTCTACTAATACAATAAATTTAAAATCAGATGATGATAAAATACCTGTGTATCCATTACCTTTATATGGCAGAGTTGTAACTATATATTATCAAGAAGCATGGTTTGGTAAACATATTCATTTTTTTCCATATACACGTACAATAGAATCATCTATAAGTAAGGTATGGTATATAGATCAACCAATAACGTTAATATTTGATGGAGAAACATTGAAGATATATGAAAATGGACTGGAATTGGATGGATATGACGCAAGAAGTGGTAAGGTAGCAAAAAGAAAAGAAATACCTGCAAAGTCAGTGAATACAGAAAATAATCAAACACTAAATACTGTAGCAAATGAGGAAGATAATGTAACACAAGCAGAGGAAAAAAATAACTTGAATTTAATAGATGATGAGGATAGTATAAAAAAAGTTGCATATCCCGGAGTTTCAGCGTGTAAAACTCTTGCACAAGATTATAATGGAAAATATTATTACTATGATGATAAAAATACAACTAAAATACCAGAGGGGGAGTATTATATATTGGTTGATGAGCCATCAAAATCTTCATCTACAGACAATACAGGTACTCAGTCAAATGAAATAATAGTAGGTGAGCCTTCAAAATATCAAGATAAATTAGGAGAGAGATATATAGAGATATATAAATCATCTGAATTACTGTTTAATAATGAAGATAGTTTTAATCAATCAATAAATAATCGTAAGGCAGAAACAAAAGAGAATTTTGGTTGGTTTGGTAATAGAACTTCATATTTAATACATGGCGGAACAGATTATGAAGATAATTGTGGTATAGATTTATCTTCTGCTATAAATACTTTTTGTAGTGATTTAAGTGATAAGATTACAAATAATTATAATAATGGTAACATATATACAACATATGGTAAAGTGCCGATAAAATTGAATGTATCATATAAAAGTGAATGTATATTTCCATTAAAGATGGAGCCTGTAAATAGTAGAAATAATAGTAAATATTCACTCTATGCATGGGATAAAGAAGAAACAGAAGGTTTAGTTCAGACAATGTTTGGTTCTGGTAGATCAGGTGGAAGAAAACATGGTGGAATAGATTTGTATACAGGAGAATCAACATCTGGAGAAGTTGTTGCGATAGCTGATGGTGAAGTATTAGATACAGATTTATTTTATAATCAAACTAACCATATTACAATATATCATGAAATAAATGGTAAACCTTATATAGTAAGATATGGCGAATTAGTACCTGCATCTATTACTTTTAAAAAAGGAGATATGGTAACACAAGGAGAAAAACTTGGTGAAACAGGAGTATTAATTAAAGATAGTGGTAGTATAATGGAGTTAGACTTTTATGCTGAGAAAATAGGTTCATTTTCTAGTCAAATGCGTATGTTGCATTTTGAAGTATTTGATATGAATGTAAATAATATAGATGTTATAAAATTAAAAGATTTAAATAAGTATCTATTAAGCACTCCTAGAGGTTATAAACCAAAAAATGATAATACTGAAACATTTAACCTAGATTATAGAAGAAGAAAAGATATTATTAACCCTTTAGAAATTTTAAAACAGGGGTATGAGGCATCAAAAAAATCAGGCTACATTAAGTAAGCCTAATATAATATAAAGGAGATATTTTATGAAACAATCTATTTTATTTTTAATTATGCTGGTATTTTTATCAACGAATCTTTATGCAGAAGAACTGCACTATCACAAAGAGATGTGGTGTTTGAAGCCAGATGGTACACCTAATGGACGTACAGAAGAAAATAACGGTGTAATTGATATATTTGACTCATATGGTGGTTCTAGTACGGATGAATATCGAACCCAATCATTACAAGCAGTATTTAAAGCCAAGGCAGAGTATTATGGTATACCTGCACAAATACCATCTAAAGAAACAGAATATGATAGTGAAAAAATTTCTGGAACAGTTGTAGTAGATCCAGTATCACCTAATCAGATATATATGTCTACATGGCAGGATGGTGGTGATAATCAAATATTAATGACATATAACCCTGCTACAAAAACTACTCGTGTAACTACATGTATGGCATTACCATAGAGATTTTATATTTATATATACACTAGCTTTTCCAAGCCTGTAAAATCAAGCAGGCTTGGAAATAAATAAACTTTATTAACATCTCTCAAGGAAAGGGTATGGGCCATAATAATAATCAGATTACAATTAAAGATATATTAAGCAAACATGATAATATGTATGATGTATTATTAGCAATGCAATTAAATTTGTTTCCATTATCATCTTTAGATTTAGTAGATATTGATAATGAAAAACAATATGGCAGTTACTATGCTTTTAGTATCCCAATTCCTGCAGAGTAAAACATAGCATCATATTTAAGTGATTAAATTATACAAGTTAAGATAATGTTATTGTATAAGATGCATTTTTATGGTATATAAAAAATGGGGTGGAGTATTATGTTAAAATATGCATATGTAATAGTCTTATTAATTTTTTTACTAAATATATGTAAGGCAGAATATTGTGAATATTCATTAAATACTAAATATATACGAATATACATAGTTATAAGTGTATAAAATAACACATAATTGTATATATTCTTTTCAAAAGTTTGGGGAAATTCTTGGGGAACTTTTTTAATTAGTTCCCCTTGAGTTTTCTACATGATTAATAAACTCATTATAACTTATACACTGATTTTTCTAACCTGCAATATACAGACTTTATATATTATAGTTTTGCAGTCATTTTCATAATTTATTTTAGTATAAAAAATAATTTACATGTATATTGACAAAGTAAATGATATTATATTAATATTTATATTATCAAATATAGGAGGTGCGTGATGAGTTCACCAGTATACATTAAGATAGAGGGAGCCACACAAGGATTAATCACCAGCGGAGCATCAACAGAGGACAGTATAGGCAACAGGTATCAGGCAGGCCATGAAGATGAGATAATGGCACAGGAAGTATCTCATGTAGTAACAGTACCAACGGACCCCCAAAGCGGTCAGCCAAGTGGTCAAAGGGTTCATAAACCATTTGTATTTACATGTTCATTAAATAAATCAGTACCATTATTGTATAATGCATTAACTAAAGGTGAAAAGCTAAACAATGTGGAAGTAAAATGGTACAGGACCTCAACCGGTGGTGGTCAGGAGCATTTCTTTTCCACAGTATTTGAAGATGCAGTAATAACAGATATATCCTTATTAATGCCAAATGCCCAAGAAGCAGGCAACAGTGAAAAGACAGAACAGTTTCAAGTAAGCTTAAACTATCGTAAGATAGTATGGGAGCATGTAGCAAGCGGCACAAGTGGCAGTGATGACTGGAGAAATGCATAAGAAATAATAAATACTACAATGTATCAAGGTTATGAAATAGTATTATTTAATAATCTTGATACTATACATTAAGGGTAAATCAATGAAGCCTTTATTATCAAGTGATAAATTAGTATGTTCCCATCAGGGAGTAGTTCAGCTTCAATCAATTAAGGGTAAGGAGCTGGAGATATCAGGTGGTGGAGTAATAACAGAAAGTGATTTAAAGAATGCAGTAATAGTAGGCTGTAGTCATAATATAGCAGGAATTCCTAAGCCCTGCACTAAAATCATGCAAATCCCACCCAATGCATTAAGTGAATTAATAGAAGTAAACGGTGAGAAGGTAGTGCTGGAAGATAATGTTACTATGATATTAACAGATAACGGAGTCCCCTTACAGCTTCAGGTTCAACAGGAAAAGCCATTAACGACAAGCAAGTAATAAATTAAAGTGGTGAAAAATATGGAATTATTAGCGCCTAAATCTGAATTAATATTTACAGGTAATGATATAGAAAATTTTAAGTTCAGGGTGGTAGAATCAAAAGTAGTAGAGCGTT
>CALUZC010000067.1 GCA_944325215.1 uncultured Mucispirillum sp.
TAGTGTAGTTCAGGGCAGATATGATGAGGAAGTATTTAGTGGTAAATACAGCTATACTCACAGCTGTTATTTAAGATATGCAAGCCCAGTATCCAGCAATCATTCTGGTTTTATAGCAGTTCCAAGGGTTGGAGATGAAGTAGTAATAAGCTTTATAGATGGTGACCCAGATAAGCCAATAATCACAGGCAGTTTATATAATCAGGAAAACCCATCATTAATTCAAAGTGATATCAAATCTAATAAGCATAAGACATCATTAACATCTAAGACGGTAGGAAAGGGAGAGCAGGGAAGAAACGAATTAACCATGAGTAATATGCCAGGCAGAGAGCAGGTGTATTTAAAAGCAGAAAAAGATTATGAAGAATTAGTTCAGCATGATTATAACCAGACTATCTTAAATAATAAAACAAGCAGTGTTACAGGCAGTCATACAGAAAATATATTACAAGCTCATATTCAAAATATAGCAGGATTAAAAGATGTAAATGTAGGTGGGGAATACTTAACGGTAGTAGCCTTAAGTAAAGATACAGCAGTGGGGTTATCAAACACTTTAAATGTAGGGGCAGAAAATACACTACGTGTAGCAGGAGATAATAAAGAATTTATTAATGGTGATAAAATTGTAGAAATAGAAGGTGATAATATAATCAATGTTATTGGTGAAGTTGAAAGAAAAGTAAGAGGTAACATAGAAGATCATGTTTTAGGTAGTATAGATATATCAAGTGAGGCGGGTATAAATATAAGTTCCAATAGTCATTACAGTTTAACATCTGAAACCGATATGGATATATACTCTAATAGTAATACGTCTATAAACGCAAGTAAACATATGTCATTAAAATCACTATCATCAGATATACGATGTGATGAACTAACAGTTAACTCATCAAAATTATTAAGCTTAAATGTTACCGATAAATTCGAAATAATTATAGGAAAGGAAGCAAGCATAATATCGGACGGAAGCAGTATTATTTTTAAATTAGATAAAATGGAAGTTAAGTTTGATAAGAATGGACTTACAATAGATAAAGGTAAATTAAACATTAAAAAATAAAGGTGTTATTATGATGAATGAGCCAGTAGATTTATCTAAATTTAAGACAACTCGCGATGCTTATTTAAGTGTCATTGAAAGCTATATTCCATTACGTGAAAGTGATATTGTGGAATTTTTATACCCTGATACTTTTGATAAATATATGGCATTTGGAATCAAAATTCCTGGGCAGTTAATTGAAGAAGTTAAGTATTATATTTCAAAAGAAAAAAATCCTTTATCTGATACAGTAAAACGATATCCATATATTCAATTAATTGTTGCGTTTTGGATGTTTAATAAGTTGTATGAGCTAGATAAACAGTATAATTTTTTTCATGAAAAATATTCAAATATAGATGGATTTCAAAAAATGTTATCTCAATTCATATACGATAGTTTATATCCTTTTGATATATACGGTAATCATGTAAAAGAATTACGTTTTTTAGATTCTCATCAATACAGGAAATATGACTTATATTATGTATGTAATCAAATAAAAAAAATAGGTGGTCAATCTTTCAACGTGAAAGGTTCTAATAAACTTATGGTTTATAGTGCTTTTGATTATGAAACAGTTATGCAATATGATAAATTTGAATATTTTAGTTTGTATGATTTGATATATGATGGTTTGTTGACAATGATAGCTTCTGTTTTTTTAGAACTTGGTAATAATAGTAAAAATTTCTTTAAGATTAATCAGGCTGATTTTAAATATGAAGAATACCAATTTAGTGCATTATATGCAACATTAAAAGATGTATATAAGGAAGCAGATGATAAAATTATTAAATTAGTGTGTAAAAAACCACTTTTAACTGCAGACAACAGTTTATTAGTTAAAAGTAAATATAATGAATATTATAATAAAACTACATATTCAGGTGTAGCTTTTGAAAATGCACAACTATCTCAAGGTATAGGATATGATGAAGCATATGAGTTAACCGTAAGAGAAGTTAAGCGAGCACAGGCAAATAATAAAGGTCAATTAGAATTATATAAATATAATTTTATAGAATGTGCTTTAAATTTATGCCCTCCATACAAGGGTTATAGAGCAGGAATGCCAGATGGTGGAGATTTATATACATATAAAGAATATGAACAAGAGACGGGAAATAAATTTTATGCATCTCATAATTTTTTCTCAAGAACTCATGCTTTTCATATGTATAGATATATGAATTATGCATGGTCAGCTAATATGGGGTATGGTAAGAACGAATATGAACTTTTAAATAAGGCATATGCATATTTGTATAGGAAATGCACTACATTTCAAATGATGTGTTTGATGCACATAAATTCATATTGTAGGTGATTATTATGAATAATGTAGATTTAGATATCAAATCATTTAATGATTTAAAATATAGTTTAATAATGCATGGAGAAATAAATGTTGATGGTGTATTTGATTCTCATATGTATGCAGATACACAGGGAGTGATTACTTTAGGTATAGGTTTTAATGTAGAAGAGATAGATAAAATAAAATATATTTGTGCATTTAAATTAGGTGCTTTTAAACCCATATCAGATATAGACAATAGCAATGATGATTTTAATAGCTTTTTAAATGATATAGATATGCTTGATGCAATTAATGATATTTCTAGTGCTATAGCAACATGTATTAGTAATGTTAAAAACGAGTATAAGATTGAAGCTAATGATAAACAAATCCCAAACATAAATAACCAGCTAGTTACTATTGAAGAATTAAAGCATAGTTTTGCTAACAGTTCTAGTTCTAGCACAAACAATCAACAAATATTAACTCAAAATAGACAGACAACGGCAAATGAAGTAAGTGATGAACTGCTAGCTCATCGTAGAGCATTGTTACTTGAATTATCTGTAAATAAAGCAATATCAGATACAATTAATACTTTAAATGGGGCAAAATATAAAGATAATAAGCTAAGTGCATTTGATTTTACATTAACTAAAGAAGAAGCAGTCGAAATTTTCTCTGTGATTTCTATTCCAATTTATAATGATTTGATAGAATCATTAACAACAGGTCATTCAAAGAGTATATTTCCATCATCATTTGCACGATATTCAAAATTAGTATTAGCTTTTTTAGGCAATTATTATCAACTGACTAAAAAATTTGATAATTATAAAGATCCTAGGGAATATTTTGCTAATGCAATAAGCACAAATAACAGTAGATTTTTAACATGGTTTGGTATCCGTTATTATATAGATTTAGTATCAGTCACACGTGATAATCAATATGTATTATTTGTGAAGCGTAGAATACATGAAGCAGCCTTGTTTGAACTTGTAGAAAAAGATGAAAAAGGTAAAATAAATTTATTTAATAGTGCACTAGATATATTTAATTATTTAAATATAGAAATGCTTATTGTGCACACAAGTAATCAACCATTAAATGGATATGGTACAGGGTATTCTTATTTAGAATTTATGGAAATTCATTCTCATTGTCAACATGTAGATAGTGTAGCAGAAACTTATAAAATAATACAATTATCAATATCAGATGAATATATATTTTTCTATAATACAACTACAAAAATAAGTGATGTTTTGGGCTTATTGCCGAATAATAGCACAATAAATCAAGAAGATTATAAACAGGGTGTGCTAGATTTTGCAAGCCATAAAAATATTCTTAATCCATTTTTGATTTACATGAATGAAAAATTCAGTAAGGGAATAGTTGATGTAGATTATAAATTAGATGAAATATTTGTAACAAAAAATAGTAATGACAAAAAATTTCGTAATTCTTTACAATCTAGGCTAGAAGCAAAGAAAGAGGAAGATAAAG
The DNA here is from genome assembly GCA_944325215.1 of uncultured Mucispirillum sp. Lineage (GTDB taxonomy): Bacteria > Chrysiogenota > Deferribacteres > Deferribacterales > Mucispirillaceae > Mucispirillum. The sequence continues at coordinate 3,867 of CALUZC010000067.1, forward strand.
TTGAAATATTAATTATAAGTATTATGGAAGACAATCAACATCAAAGATTTTATGATATATTATCATCTTATGATAATGTATGTATCACTTTTTATGTGCTAAAGGACAGAAGTCATACTTTAACAGTAGAAAACTTAACAGAAACAAATTTCAGAATAATGCTGTATACGAAGACTGCAGAAGTAAATGCAGTTAATATATCAGGAGAATACATATTTGAAAAAGAAGAATCAAGCTATTTTTATAAGCATAAAGATAATGATAAATTAGAAGTGGAATATATATTGAATGAAAATAAAATAATATTAACATATGATAAGACAACAACGGTAACATTATTAAATTATATTCCAGCAAATAAACATTGTGGTATAATATTATCTAACCAAGAATCTGTAAATCCAGACCAGAAAGCAGTATCTCAATCAGGAGAAATAGATGTTAAGGTTAATTTTTTAGCATTAAATATGCTTGATTTTAGTTGTATTGATAAAACAAAATATTATTTATTTAATGTTGAAACTGGTGAAGTAATAGATACATTTATAGAATTACAAGGAGATGTTGCATCAGCCAGTTTTAGATTAAACATGACAACAAATATGGCATATAATACCAAATGTGTGTTTGGTTTTTATTATGAGGATTTATGTAGTTTACGTTTAGCTAACTTTTTATCACATGATATGTGTTTAATAAATCATGCAGATAGGGAGGCAAAACAGGTTGAAGTGACAGCAAAAATCACCAGTCAAGAAATTCCACAAGGTCTAGTAGTTGGCGTGGAACAAGTAAGCCCAAGCTGTAATAATTTACCAGAACAGGCTGATTTTATGTCAACCGAATATAAAGTAAAAGCAGTTACTAAAAATGTAAAAGACAGCAGCCATATTAAATGGTGTTATGCAGTATTGACAGATAGTGAGTATAGAGGTAGAGTAATAATAAGTAAAGTTTCAGAACCAATATCACAAACAGGAGAAGAAATTGCATTTAAACCAGAAGATATATTAAGTGACAGTAGTAAAAAGAAACTTGAAAATAAAGATGCACCAGCAAAATTATATATCTTTGCTTATATAAAAAGTCCTGCATTATATAATCGTTATGGAATAACTCATGCTTTATTAGGCACTAAAGAGTTATACCAAAATATAAAACCCGTAGTTATAATAGATGCAGGGCATGGTGGTAAGGACCCTGGTGCATATTATAATAACATAAAAGAATCTGACGGAACATACATTTTATCACGCAAATTAGAAAATATACTAAAAGATAAATATAATGTTAAACTAACAAGAATTGATAAAAATAAGTATGTAGAATTAGATAATAGAGCCAAATGCTCTAAAAATGAACTTAGTTTAATGCAGAATAATTATGGATGTTTACCGAATATTAAAGAGTATATTGTATTTATTTCATTGCATTTAAATGCTGCTGAAGATTTAAGTGCTTTTGGTTTTAAATGCTTTTATTATGATAAACATGAATGTGCTGCAATTACAAAAAATATACTGGATTCCTATTATAAGAAATTAGATAGCTTATCATCTACAAACGCTGACTTTAAGATAAAATTGAAACCTTATGAATCAAAAAAATTTTTAGTTATCAAAAAAACGGTTGTGCCATCATTTCTTATAGAATTTGGATTTCTATCAAACGAGGCTGAAAGGAAAAAAATGATTGAAAATAATTATGATAATACATATATTAATTCTTGTTTAGATTGTTTAAAAGAAACTTTAGATGAATATTTTAATAAATTATAGAGGGGATATCTATGTATAAGTATTTCTATATAATTATATATTTTTTATTTTTTCCAATAAGTATTTATGCTTATGATAAGGATATTAACCATATTTATGAGAATCTGCTTAAAGAAGCAAAACCTAGATTAGAAAGATATTGCGACCCTGCTGTAAAAAATTACTGCCATGATAAAATCCGAATAATAGATTTATATGTTAAAGCATTGAAAAGTTGTTTTAATGATAAGTTAAGCAATAGTGAAAAAATAGCTGATGAACTTAATACAATTATTATGGATAATTTTCCTAGTGCTGAATTGGATGATTACGAACCATATAAAGAATTATCTTTTATACTTATAAACAGTAAGCTAGCAAATAAAGAGGATAATGTTCTATCACAATTAAAAAGTTATTCACAATATTTACAAGGTGAAAATAAGTTTGATAAAGATAGAACCAATACATACTTTGAATTATATATAATCTTGGCTTATGCATTAAATAAATATAATAAAATAGAGTTATTTAAAATCTATAAGCCTGATTTTTCAAAAGATATAGAACTATATAAACAAGTATTAGACAAAGATAAATATAATCTGTATAAGAAGCTGTTTCTTAAATATGAAAATAGTACAGAGATAATTAATAGATTTTTTCAGCTAAATGATTTACAAATAGATGACAGTATTCCATATAATGATTTGAATGCACAAAGTAAAATAAAGAGAAATCTATATAATGCATTTTTTCATGCAGAAAAAAATGAAGTAATCAAGAAAAGAATAAATAGTATAAAAATATCAACAGAGTTAAATAATTTTAATAATCCAGAACGATTGTATTATATATATTTACATAAATTAAGTAAAAATCTTGTAGATGAAAAAAAACAGCTGTTGTCTGATGTAGAATATTTTGATGAAGATATTTATTTGGAATTGCGTTTTAATACATTATATCTTTTTTATATGGTGGTTAGTAATCAGCCAGAAGAAGTAATTAATACCCAGTATGCTTATGTAAGTAAAATGCTTAAAAAAAATAAAAAGAAATTGATTAAAGATTATAAAAATAAAGTAGTGCCATATAATTTTTATGATATTTTTTCTGAATTTATTGAAAATATTGTTCAAATTTAATATAATGATGCTGGTATGACAATTTAAAGAAACTTTAGATGAATATTTTAATAATTTATAGGGGGGGGGTAGTATCTATGTATAAGTATTTCTATATAATTATATATTTTTTATTTTTTCCAATAAGTATTTATGCTTATGATAAAGATATTAACCATATTTATGAGAATCAGCTTAAAGAAGCAAAACCTCTATTAGAAAGATATTGCGACCCTGCTGTAGAAAATTATTGTCATGATACAATCCGAATAATAGATTTATATGTTAAAGCATTGAAAAGTTGTTTTAATGATAATTTAAGCAATAGTGAAAAAATAGCTGATGAACTTAATACAATTATTTTGGATGATTTTCCTACTTCTGAACATGATGATTATGGACCATATAAAGAATTATCTTTTATACTTATAAACAGTAAGCTAGCAAATAAACAGTATAATTCGATATCACAATTTGCACATAAATTTTCAGCACCTGTATACCCACCTGGTGAAAGTAGTGTTGATAAAGATAGTGCCAATACATACTTTGAATTATATATCATCTTGGCTTATGCATTAAATAAATATAATAAAATAGAGTTATTTAAACTCTATAAGCCTGATTTTTTTAAACATCTAGAACAATATAAATATGTATTAGACAAAGATGAATATAAGCTTTATAAGAAGATGTTTCTTAAATATGAAAATAGTACAGAGATAATCAATAGGTTTTTTCAGCTAAATGATTTAAAAATAGATGACAGTATTCCATATAATGATTTAAATGCACATAGTAAAATAAAGAGAAATCTATATAATGCATTTTTTCATGCAGAAAAAAATGAAGTAATCAAGAAAAGAATAAATAG